>NZ_CP104130.1:0-562919 GCF_029201645.2 Sinorhizobium prairiense | reverse complement strand
GTTGATCGAGGCGGTTCGTTGGCGAACCAGCAATACGAGATCGATGTAAAGCGAGCACGGCTTGCTGGTCTCGGGTCTTGATTGGAACGAAGCGCATGTTTGGCCGAGTCGCCGCCTCGCATATCGCCTCTGCGTCTGCCGCGTCGGTCTTATTCAGTTTGACATAGGGTTTGACATATTGCGGCGGAATGAGCCGAACGTCGTGACCCAAAGTGACCAATTCGCGAGCCCAGTGATGAGCGCTCGAGCATGCTTCCATCGCAATCAGGCAAGGCGGCAGCTCAGCGAAATACGCGAGCAACTCGCTTCGTCCAAGGCGTCGGCGTAGAACGGTTTGACCGGCGTAATCAACGCCGTGAGCTTGGAAGACTGTCTTTGCGAGATCAAGACCAACGGCAACAACAGGCATGGAAACGTTCTTTCTTGCTTAAAAGACGGCCGCCATCTTCGCTGAGGGGAAGGGAGCGGTCCATGCCATCAAATGGGCTGTCCAGCGCGTCAGATACATGACGCTGGAAACCATCAGCCTGATGAGCGATGATCCGCTCATCAGCCTGCCAGCCGTGGCGCGCTGATCGTCCCGGCCCATGCCGGAGAACGCGGCCACCCAGCCGCCACCTACACCACACCACATAGCGTAATCGCTCAGGGCCTAGCCTTCGAGGCGGCGGCTCTCCACACTGTCCTTGTCAACTGTGCCAGTGTGCCGAAGCTATGAGGAGAACCGCCATGAAGTATTAAGCCGGACTGGATGTCAGCCAGCAAACGACCTCAATCTGCATCGTTGATGAGGAGGGCAAGACTGTTGCCGAACGGAAGGTGGGATCGTGCCCAGAGGCGATTAGTGAAGCGCTTGAGCCGTTCGCGGTAACCCGTGCAGGACTGGAAACCGGTCCCCTGTCGGTCTGGCTATGGAATGGATTGAAGGAACGCGGCGTTCCCATCGTCTGCATGGATGCTCGCCATGCCAATGCGGCCTTAAAGATGATGCCTGCCAAGACGGACCGCAACGACGCCATCGGCCTGGCGCAGATCGTTCGTACGGGTTGGTGCAAGAGCGTTCATGTCAAGTCGACGGCAAGCCACGAAGCTCGGGCACTCCTTGCCACTCGTAGCCAATTTGTGCGAACCCGCTGCGACCTGGAAAACCAGATCAGAGGTGTCCTTCGCACCTTTGGTATCCTGTTTGGCAAACGGGTTGGTGGGTTCGCCAAGCGTGCCGAGGAAATCATCGATGGCGAGCTCGATGCGTCGCCAACAATCCAGGCTGTCGTGGAAGCATTGATGCGGGCACGTGCCAACATCCTTGAGCAGATCCGTCATCTCGAGGCGAAGGTTCGCTTGATAGCACGGCAGAACAAGGTCGTCAGACGGCTGATGTCGGTTCTTTGTGTGGGAGTTATCACTGCGCTCGGCTTCGCTGCAACCATTGATGATCCGACACGATTCAAACGATCGTCCAGCGCCGGAGCCTACCTTGGTCTAACACCTCGCATCTATGCCTCCGGTGAGACGATGAGATCCGGGCGCGTTTCGAAACGGGGCGACGACTTTCTCCGACGCAGCCTGTATGAGGCAGCCAATGCGATGCTGACGCGTATTCCGCGGTTCTCCGCTTTGAAGAGCTGGGGGTTACGCATCGCGCGGCGTGGCGGCTATCGAAAAGCTAAGGTAGCTGTAGCCCGAAAGCTGGCCGTGATCCTTCACGCAATGTGGATATCCGGTGAACCCTTCCGTTGGTCATCGCAAGAGCCGGGCGAGCTGGCATCCTTACAGTGATGTCCATGATTAGCTGAGATCAGCGAGATCGTCCGGTCAGGACGATGGCGCGGTCAAGACCGATCCCAGGAATGCGATGCTGTCTGATACAGGCAACCGCGAACACCACATTGGTTGACCGAGCCTATCCAACGCCATGATGAGCCGGCCCAAAGTGCCGACCTCGAAGAGAACCATGAGCCTGACCTGTGACGCCCTCGGCGATCAACTTGACAACCGCGATTAGAGAACTCCCTGGGACATGATCGCTGCTAAGCGTCTGATTTCATGGAGAAGCGGACGCTTTTGTGGGCGGAGCGGATGCGTCAACTACCAGATGCCGTAGTATCGACGCTTGTCCTAGGACTGTAGAAACCAAGTTGTCAATCGCACCAAGGTATAGGCATGCAGAGTAGTGTGACTACGCTCGACGTCTCAAACCTACATCTGTTCGGCAGGCGAGCTGAGGCGGCAGTCCTCCGCATTACTATCGCCGACGATTTGGAGAATTCGGTCGGGACTACCGGCAGTCTCGCCGAGAAGGCACTGACCGAACCGAGCTCCGCTCGGGCTGTTCTCATCTTCCACAGGGAACTGAAGAGCAACCACAGCCAACCAAGGTCGCTATCTCGTGAGTGCGATGCGTATGTGCAGAGAGGATCCTGAGATGAAAACCGATGCTTTCGCAGCTCATGAGTCTAACGTTCGTCGCTATAGCAGGTCCTTTCCCACAGTTTTTACCAAAGCTCTTGGGGCGACAATTTGGGACGAGACCGGCAAGCCCTATATCGATTTCCTTGTAGGATCTGGCGCACTCAACTATGGGCACAACAACCCGCAAATTCTTGGTCCAGCAGTTGAATATATTGCTGGCAAAAATATCCTTTTGTCACTTGATATGTATACAGCGGCGAAGCGCGACTTCATCGAAGTGTTCGTCAATTCCATCCTGAAGCCTCGGGGCTTGTCTTACAAGATACAATTTCCCGGCCCGACGGGCACCAATGCTAACGAAGCGGCGCTGGCGCTGGCGCGCAAATATACCGGCCGTTCGAGTGTCATGGCCTTCACGAATGCGTTCCACGGCATGTCGCTCGGCTCCCTGGCCGTGTCGGGTTCGGCATCAACTAGGGAGCTTGGTGGCGTTGCTCGCCACGATGTAATCCGCGTCCCTTACGAGAACTATCCGAACCAAACTTTCGATTCCGCAGGTTACATCGACTCCGTTTTGGGTGATCCAGGCAGCGGCGTAGAGAAGCCCGCCGCAATCATTCTGGAGACCATTCAGGCAGAAGGCGGCATGAATACCGCATCCGCTGCGTGGTTAGCAGAAATTCAGCGCATTTGCCGAAAGCACGATGTTGTCTTGATCGTCGACGACATTCAGGCGGGAGCGGGACGAACCGGTGACTTCTTTTCATTTGAGTTCGCGAAAATTGAACCCGATATCGTTTGCCTTTCGAAATCTCTGAGTGGTTCAGGAAATCCGTTTTCGATTGTCCTGATCCGTCCCGAGATAGACATATGGAAGCCCGGTGAACATAGCGGGACTTTCAGAGGCAACAATCTCGCCTTTGTGACCGCAGGCGCTATGTGCAAAATGTGGTCCGACGGGCAGTTTATCGCGCGCGTCGAGCAGACAGCCGCTAAACTGCAACGACACCTTGATCGCCTCGTTGAGAAATTTCCAAAGTGCATCGAACAAAAGCGTGGCCGAGGTCTGATGGCAGGTCTCAAGTGCCGCTCACAGGCGATTGTCGCGCGTGTGCATGATGTCGCTTTCGAAAATGGTCTGCTGATCGAAGCTTCAGGCCCGAATCGCGACGTCATCAAAGTCCTTCCACCGATAACCATCGCGGATGACGAACTCGATCATGGCATCGGGATCCTCGATCGCGCCTTACAGGAGCAGCCAATGACGACTAACCAAGTGTCTCACTCACCGGCCATCTCCCCCGTTACGATCAGAGAACGATTAGGCTTGATCAGTACTACGGACATCATCTCAGTCCTGAAAGGCGAGATCACCGCCCTGCATATCAAGAACGCGTTTAGTAACGAAGTAGCCGAGGAGATCACCCAGAAGTTCAGTCGCAGTCCCGGTCTCAATGAACGCAGAGATGGAGTTCCCGGACAGTATGTCGGCGCATCTCATTACAGAAAGACTGCGGTCAACTATTTCTCGGACTCGGAAGATGCGCGTCCGTTCATCGACATGCTTTTTGGCGATCTCGTTGATCCAGTTCGCGGAATATTCGGCGCGTTAAAGCGCGATCTACAGCATCAAGGTATTGAGCTGCGGCTGGCTCAGTCGGAGCACGGTCAGGCCAATATTTGTCGTGCTATCAGCTGGTGTGGTAGCGGACCGTATGCTCTTGCGCCTCACGATGATGTCGCTCAAGTCCTATGTGCTGGGAGCGATTTCGAGCTTTCCGCGGTGGCGGAAAACATCGTTGGGGCGCTCAATTTCTATCCGAGCATGGCCAAGGAAGGTGGCGATTTGCGTATGTGGAGCCACAAACCGACAGCTGGCGACCGAAAGGCACAGGGTGTGGAGACCACGGGCTATCCCTATTCGACAACCTACCTCGAAACCGTTCCGTACCAAGACTTGCAGCTCAGGGCCGGGGATATCGCCCTGATCGACGGCGGTTTCATTCACGGCGTCACCAGTAAATCAGGCGGTGAAAAGCCTCGACTGGTGCTGAACAGCTTTTTCGGCTTTGCGCGACCAGATCTGGTTCTGTGGTGGACTTGAGTTTGGTCTGTCGCAGCGATCGACCGGCTTGGCCTGCAAGAGGGCCGGGGAGATGTAGCAGAGGAAGGCTTGTCATCAGTGTTTCAGATAGGCCGGGCTGTTGAGGAACAACCGAAGAAGGACCATCACGAGCATCGCGAGGACGAAACTGAAAAGCGCCGACCCTGATTTGCTGCGAGAGGGTGATCGGCTTTGCCGCCGAGCGGCTGATGGAGATCGAATTCGGCCCAGGTCAGCACACTGACGGGGCGGGACGCGCTTTTTGCGGCTCGCTCAGCACGATTGCAGTCGCGAGCGCGATGCCAGGACAGTGGAGACGATCGCAGCGATGAGCCAGGATTTGCGAATCAGCCTGTGCCGCCGTGTCGACCTGACTGCCGCTAGGCCTGCGTCGGAAGCACTGCAGCTGTCGACTGCTATATTACCCCTCGACCACATCACGGAGATGCAGGTTCAAGGTGACATTTTAGCACAATCGATCTTACGACACGTGAATTTGTGAAGTAAAGATGCTTGTTGTTTCGCCCATTCTCTACAACGAGATGATTCCGAATTGCAGGGCTTTTATGGCAGCGACAGTTCTGCTGGAGGTATCCAATTTTTGCATTGCATTTTTGATATGAAAATTGGCGGTGTTTACGGATATTCCCAAGATCGTTCCTATTTCCCAGGACGATTTACCTCTCGCCGTCCACAGAATACATTCTTTTTCTCTTGTTGAGAGGTCAGGGGTCTCTTCGACGTCACTCGAATTCTCCAACCTCGTGGCCTTTAGATGAAAATGAAATGCGGCAAGTTGCAAGTATGTGACTGTTCTATTTTGGAACTCACGGTCACGAGCAAAGCTCATGATTGCAAAGCTGCCATTGGGGCCGTGCATTGCAATGCTAATGCCTGACCTTAATCCGAACTTCGCGGCTTCATCGAAGACGCGCCGCTCATCTTCGGACGTGCATGCGTCTCTGTACACATCACTCCATCGAAAGGCACCTGTCCGCGTTCGACTGGCCTTGATGATGGGATCTATCTTGTCATAGCCCATTTCGAAATAGCGCTCCTGCCACTTGTCAGGATAGTTGAGGATGACCCTTTGATTGCGTCGGACCGGCGTCAGAAATCTTTGGTCGGGTGTAAGATAGTCATAGGCAATCCACGGGCAGTCAAAATTCAGGGCAAATGCACACAACAGGTCGAACAACTGCTCGGCTTGAGCAACGCCAACAGTTTGGTCGACAAATCGTCCCAACTCGACTGGAAATGCCTCTGCGGTCGCCGTCGGGAAATGCATCGGCGCGGCCAAATAACGCTCGTCTGACACTGGCTTGCCAACCCTCGAAGTTGGGAGACAGGAGTCATCGGCCGCGGTCACTCTGCTCCGCAGCGAATTTGCACTACATCTCACTGGCGCTGCGTGGGCCTCTGCGGCTTGGCAAGCAGGCATGGTCTAGCATATGATTCTAAGTAATTATAAGTTAAAGTTATGCGTCGCATTTTTGATCAACGTCACATATAGAGCAATGAAGGCTTATTTTCTTGCTTTTTGCCGTACATTCCATTCTAATGGTGTTATAAATCTTTGACGAATATTTCGCGACTACATTATACATGCGGCTTAGCCGTGCCTGCTGGCCAAAGCCTGGCGGCACATTCAATGATGCGCACCACTGATATTTTTCGGCCAGCTTTACCGTCGCACCAGATAATGTGAACACAGTTCGGGCCGCTTCGACCGGAACACGTAAAGCGCAATATTGGTCGAGACCGGCATCCCGGACCGGCGCCATCAAGGACGCGGCTCCCTTGCGGAAGTCGACCGGCAGCACCACACGAAAGCACGCCGGGAGCAATCGCCCTCACATCAATGGCACGGGCTGGGCAGCACACCAATGATCCAACAACCCCTATTCGCTGCCTTTGTTCGGGTGGCTGGAGCGCTCGAGGCACCATAAACGATCGTGTCCCGTCAGGTGGTGTAGGTCCTGAGGATTAGGTGGCCATCAGTGTTTTTCCGGCAGGGTCGGGTTGTTCAAGACCAACCTGATGGAAAGACCGCCGATAACCGACGATATGATGAACGTGCGCTCGCTTGTTGAGAAGAGTGCCGACGCCGATCTTTTGCGCGAGATGATCGGTTTTGCCGCCGAGCGGCTGATGGAGCTGGAGGTGGGCGCCGCCACCGGTGCCGGTTATGGCGAGAAGAACCCGCTGCGGACGGCCCAGCGCAACGGTTACCGCGAGCGGGATTGGGAGACGCGCGCCGGGACTGTCGAGCTGCGCATTCCGAAGCTCAGGAAGGGCTCTTACTTTCCGGGCTTCCTGGAGCCGCGGCGCATGGCCGAGAAGGCGCTGACGGCGGTCATCCAGGAAGATTACATCCAAGGCATCTCAACGCGTTCCGTCGACGATCTCGTCAAGGCGATGGGTATGAGCGGCATCTCCAAGAGCCAGGTGAGCCGCCTGAGCGAAGAGATCGATGTCAAGGTGAAGGCCTTCCTCGAAAGACCCATCGAGGGCGATTGGCCCTATCTCTGGCTCGATGGTGCGCCGTGCGGCGCGGGAGGTGCGCATGAGTTAGCGTGACCTCTCAAGCTTGCCGACTTCTAACCGGCGGCTGCGATGCCGCCCGATTTACAGGAGCAGTGGATCGAAGGGGGCCAAGAAGCTCGACCGGGCGTCGTCGGTTGGGTTGCATAAGCAGATCGGCCTTAACTGTACCGGATGCGGGCCATCAACCGCAGGCCGGGCTACCGCAATGCCCATGGCGAGACAACAAAGTGAGCGTCAGAAGCCTCGAAACACAGATATCGCTTCCATTAGCGTGATGGCGTGGGAGCACAAAAAAAGCGATCAGAGGCGGTAAGGCTCATCGATCCTTACGGCCGGGTTCTCGACGAGACCCCGAGATGGGACTGGCTCCTATGCCCCATCTCCCGCATCGCACGGGGTAGAGCTCACCGCCTAACGGCACAAGGTTGGAAGTCGGAACACGGGAACTTGGATTGTCTGCCCGGTTGGAAGCCGGGCTCGCTGCGACGGCCAGATATGGACAACACCAAGGGCGGAGCTTTCGTAGTAGTCGGAGTGTGGGAAAGCCACGCACAGGGCGAAGGGAAGCAGGAAGACGATAGGCTTGTAACGACGGAGGAGTGATCTGTGGACACGGATCATCGGACCGATAAGGTCTGGGTACTCGGCATTCAACGCAAACTCTATCAGTGGAGTAAGGCTAATCCCGACGACCAGTGGCGCGACATGTGGGGTTGGTTGACCGACCTCAGGGTGCTGCGGCACGCCTGGCAGCGCGTTGCCTCCAACAAAGGTGGGCGCACGGCTGGGGTTGACGGGATGACGGTGGGGCGCATCCGGAACAGGAGTGAACAGCGCTTTTTGGTCGATCTCCAAGCGGATCTGCGCAGCGGCGCATATCGGCCAAGTCCGGCCAGACGCAAGCTCATTCCAAAGGCCGGGAAACCGGGGCAATTCCGGCCCTTGGGCATCCCCACCATCAGGGACCGCGTCGTACAAGGCGCGGTTAAGATCCTTTTGGAGCCAATCTTCGAGGCACAGTTCTGGCATGTCTCTTACGGGTTTCGACCTGGCAGAAACACCCATGGTGCCTTGGAGTACATTCGCCGGGCAGCCTGCCGCAGAAGCGGGACAAGGACACCCGGCGAGACCGGCTGCCATACCCTTGGGTTATTGAGGGGGATATCAAAGGATGCTTCGACAATATCAATCATCATCACCTGCTCGAGCGGATGCGAAAGCGCATCGGTGATCGACGAGTGGTGCGATTGGTCGGATTATTCTTAAAGGCCGGCGTTTTGACGGAGGATCAGTTTCTCCGAACGGATGCTGGTACTCCTCAGGGCGGGATCATCTCACCTTTGCTCTCAAACATCGCCCTTAGCGCGATCGAGGAGCGGTATGAAAGGTGGACCTATCACCGCAAAAAGACCCAAGCCCGTCGCAAAAGCAACGGGGTGGCGGCAGCGGCGAGCGCCCGGGACAGCGATCGTATAGCAGGACGCTGTGTCTATCTGCCGGTGCGCTACGCCGACGACTTCGTGGTTCTGGTGTCTGGATCGCTGGAGGAGGCAATGGCAGAGAAATCTGCTCTGGCCGACTACATGATCAAGACAACCGGACTGACGCTGTCGCCGGAAAAGACGAAGGTTACGGCCATGACAGAGGGCTTCGAGTTTCTCGGATTCCGCTTCAGTGTGCATTGGGATAAACGCTATGGCTACGGCCCGCGCGTTGAAATACCCAAGGCAAAGGCCGCGAACCTGCGTCACAAAGTCAAGCAACTGACGCAACGTGATAGCATATCCGTCAGTCTTGCGAAAAGCTTCGAGGGGTGAATGCCATCACTAGCGGATGGGCGAATTACTATCGCTACTGTGTAGGTGCCGGCCGGGTATTTGTCGCTCTAGACTGGTACATTGGCCTGCGTCTGTGCTGCTGGCTACGTAAGAAACGTCCAAAGGCAACACCGAGCGAACTGTGGGGCTCAAAACAGCCAAGCAAACGCCGGGCGACGAGGCGAGTTTGGAGAGAGGGATCCATTGAGCAGCACGTGCTCTGCTGGACACCTGTCGAAAGATATCGTCTCGCGTGGATGGATACGCCTGACTTTGCCATGTCTTCTGGAGAGCCGGATGCGTAACGAAAGGCGCACGTCCGGTTCGGCGAGAGGCGATGCGAGACCTGCCGCCGTAATGCGGTAAGGCGCGTATCGCCTACTCATCCAACCTACCTGAAGGTCCGTCGCGGCGGCCGGATCGTCTCCGTCGCCGTGATCATCGCCGTCGGCGTCCATACCGATGGCCGGCGCGAGGTACTGGGCATGGAAGTCGGCACTTCCGAAGCCGAGCCGATCTGGACGGAGTTCCTGCGTAGGCTCACGCGCCGAGGTCTGCGCGGCGTGAAGCTCGTCGTCTCCGATGCCCATGAGGGCCTCAAGGCCGCCGTCACCAAGGTTCTCAGCGCGACCTGGCAGCGCTGCCGGGTGGGGCTGTTGAAGAAGTCTCATGCGTCTGATTCAATTGAGCAATCGTTGATTCTCTGGAGCCTCCACGATGCTCGGCCGTAAGGAACGCGATCAGCTTGAACTGTACATGTGCGGCTCGCTTCGGGATCTGGTCCCTGACGATCACGTATTGGTCAAGGTCGAACGAGTTCTCGATCTCTCCTGGCTACACGATGAGGTGGCTGAGCTTTATGCGGCGGGCCTCGGCCGACCCGGCATCGACCCGGAAGTAGCAGTCCGGCTGATGATTGCAGGCTTTCTTCTCGGGATTGTCCATGACCGTCGGCTGATGCGCGAGGCTCAGGTAAACATCGCTATTCGCTGGTTTATCGGCGTCGGTCTGCACGAAGCTCTCCCGGACCATTCGTCGTTAACCCGTATCCGTCAGCGCTGGGGTGCAGAACGTTTCCGAACTATCTTTGAGCGGACGGTAAAGGTCTGCGTAGCGGCCAAAGTCGCCAAGGGTGAGGTCGTTGATGTCGACGCCTCACTCATCCGGGCCGACGTCAGTTGGGAAAGTCTTGCGGTCCGCCACATAGATGCGGTCACCGACGCCAACGAAGCCGCTGAGACCGAACGAAAAAGCCGCAAAACAGGCAAATACAAGAAGGTTTGCGTTACCGATCCAGACGCATCCATGGCGACCAACGGGCGCAATCGTCGGTTAGAACCCGCCTACAAGCAACATGCCGTGGTGGACGATGCTTGCGGCGTAATTTTAGATGTGGAGATCACCACAGGCGAGATTAATGAGGGACAAGTCATACTCGGTCGTCTCGACGCGGTCGCCGCGATGACCGGCACGACAATCAAAACGGCAACGGCCGACGCCGGCTATGCGTACGCTAAGGTGTTCGCAGGTATGGAGCAACGCGCGATCGAAGCGGTTATTCCGGCAAAGGCAGAGCCAATCCGTAGCCCTGTGCCTATGCGCCGCTTTCGTTATGACGCCAAGCACGATACCCTTAGGCTAAATGTCCGCGTGGCAAGATGCTGAAGGCGGGCCGTGCCGTTAAACATGGGCGCTTCTTTACATTGCGAGCCGCCGACTGCCGACACTGTGATATGTCCCGACTTTGCCTTTCGAAGGGACGCGTCAACAAAGCTGTAGTGCTCGGACACGACTTTCCTGCGCTTCTCCGAGCTCGTCGCCGAAGAGAACGATGGTCGGACGAGGACCGAGCTTTGTACCGACGTCACCGCTGGCGCTCAGAGGGATATCACGGCGAAGCGAAGACTTGGCACGGGCTATCGAGAGCGATCCGGCGCGGCCTCATAAATATGAAAATCCAAGCGTATCTGACGGCCGCGGCAGTCAACTTGAAACGACTGGCGAGTGCTTTTCTGTCAATTTTGCTGTTCGTGTACAGCCAAGAAGCCACCAGTTCAGCCCGACATTCCCTCAGGCAAGGAAAAGTTTTTGGAATCGGCTTGTTGGTGGCTTCCGCATAGCTCCGCCGACGATTGGTTCTTCAACAGCCCCCGGGTTCACTTCATGAGGAACGTGCTGGCACATGCCGGAAAGAGAGCAGGCGCGTCGTCTCCGCTTTCATCGCCACCGCCTTTGCTCAGGATACATCAGAGGCAGCGAGCAGCCAGTGGCGCATGTCGCCGACCAGATCCGGCCGAAAGTGCCGAAGCTCGCCGCCATCATGGATGATGCCGAAGAGGATGTGCTCGCCTACATGACCTTCCCGAAAGAGCACCGGGCCAAGCTGCATTCGACAAATCCGATCGAACGTCTCAATGGCGAAATCAAGCGCAGAACCGAGGTCGTCGGCATCTTTCCCAATGATGACGCCATCGTCCGTCTCGTCGGCGCGATCCTGCTCGAGCAGAACGATGT
Organism: Sinorhizobium prairiense; assembly: GCF_029201645.2. Taxonomy (NCBI): domain Bacteria; kingdom Pseudomonadati; phylum Pseudomonadota; class Alphaproteobacteria; order Hyphomicrobiales; family Rhizobiaceae; genus Sinorhizobium; species Sinorhizobium prairiense. The sequence continues at coordinate 551,525 of NZ_CP104130.1, read as the reverse complement.
GTATGGACCGCTCCCTGTTTGCAAGGCGAAATTGAACATAACGGCAGACACGGTGCTTGCGGTCGTGTATCCGGCCTATTTGCGCGAGCCACTCGGCCGCAGGCCTTGATGGTATTCGCGGATCGGCGGCCAGACAAATGGACGAGCTCATCTGGCTCGCATCGTTTCATGGGCCTTTGCCGAACCCGGATCATACCGGTTGCCATCACATTCGCTTACCCTCGCAAGCCGGCACTGGTCGTGGGAACAGTGCTGAAGCTGTTATGCTGCAGACAGTGTCGCAGCAATTGGCTTGCGGTACTTCTCATCACGCGTCAGCATTGCCCATAAGGCGCGTGCCGTTTTGTGCGCGACTGCGACAGCGGTGACGTTCGCCGGTCTGCGTGCCGCGAGGGCAAGCAACCACGGACGAGGCGGAACATTTTTGCGGAACAGCGTTCCGACAATCGCTCTCGCGCCATGGATGAGAAGCGCCCGCAGATATCTGTCGCCTCCCTTACTGATCCTGCCTATACGCTCCTTCTTCCCGCTCGCATGCATCCTCGGAGTCAGCCCGAGCCAGGCCGCAAAGTGCCGTGCGGATTGGAATTGACGACCATCTCCCACAGCTGCGACGATGGCACTCGCAGTGATCGGGCCTACGCCGGGTGCAGTCGCCAGCCGGCGGCTATCTTCGTTGTTCTTGTGCCATTCGACAATTTGTCGTTCGACATCAGCGATCTGTTCTTCAAGCTTATCGATATGATCGAAGAGGGTATTGATAGCTTGGCAGGCGATCGCTGGCAGGTGGTCTGGCGTCATCGCGTTCATTCGCTGCCGCAGCTCTGACATGCGGTAGCGGCCTTTTGCGGTGATGAGTCCAAACTCACCAACCAATCCACGAACAGCTTCTTCGCTGAGGGGAAGGGAGCGGTCCATGCCATCAAATGGGCGGTGCAGCGTGCCAGGTACATGACACTTGAGACAATGGCATCAATGAGCGATGATCCGCAAATCAGCCTGCCTGCAGTCGCACGCTGATATCCCCTCCGGCCAGCGCCGGAAAGCACGGCCGCTTGCCGCAAGCTACACCACTCCCTGAGACACGATCCCATAAACTCTTCTCGAGAGTTTCGGATTACTGCCGTATATCTGTGCCCCTTTAATGTTCAGGGGCCAACATCCGCCAGCCGAAGCCGAGGAGCAGTATTACGCCACGCTGGACGAACCAGCCATGGCCGCATAACTTAAACCAAACGGCCTCCGGCAAACCCGGCGCGGTTCACGCGGGGTAGCCTACGCGCTTCCTACAGGAAGGCTCTTGGCTGCCTATTACTCGGAGACCATTCAGCAGTGTGCGCCTAATGATAGTTTAGGTCGGCATCTTGCGCTGCTGTCCAATCATGAGCGAGTCGGCTGTTACCAGCGGTTTCGTCACGCCGCCTGTGATGCCGAAAGACTCGAAAGCTTCGTCAACAGTTCGTCTCGCGTCAGCCAAACAGCCAATCGTCATCGTCTATTCCTTGAGAGGGCAAGTGTAGCAATGATCCGTGTGGCTCTCGATGCGGATAGCCGTAGCGGTCACCAACGCCCTTTTCGATCTGCCAGCCGGCAACCAGCGCATAAATTAAATGTAGAGCGACAATCTGGATTGTCGCGCTGCATGGAGAAGCAGCTACTCTTCCGTCGCGATCGCGCCCGACGATCCAAAAGGCCTTTCCCGGCGGAAGATCAGAACAGTGCGGGCGGAAGTTTGGATACGTCCGTGACTTCCCAAGGAGTCTGCTGGCAATTGCAACATACTCCTTAACAGCGTCTCCCATCGTGATCTGGAGACCGGACTTGCGCCCCAACTCGTCTGCCGCACAAATGTACGTTGCCCGGAAGCGATTGACGGCGCTTCCGGGTTAACCCGTGTCTCAATCTGTGCCTTCCGGTGAGGGTAGAGTTTGCGACATCAGCCGCTTGCCATTACTCAGAGAAAGAGGGTCTCCGCTAGACCCCTTCATCAATGAGACACTGTGGGTGCAGTCGCTCTTGTGGATGTAGCTCTCGCTGCTTCGGGCAATCGGTTCCGCGTTCTTTGCGTAGTAGATCCAATACCACTGCCCGCGGCCGTCCTTCTTTTGCCAGTAGCATGGATATTTCACTTCAGTCATTTCACATCTCCTGTTTTGGCTGCATAAGCAAGGAACGATGGACGTGCCAATTCGTAACCTATAACCGCTTCACGCGTTATACCTTTCAACTCACAGCCGGTCGTGGATAACAGTGCCTATGAGGGTCACAGGCGGGCTGGCTTACTCGGAGATGCGCTGACTGCTTTACTCGCATGCAGGAACTCCTTGACGATGTCCATTCGCGAGGAGTTCTTATTGCATTCGCTTAATCAATTCACCGCCGCATGACGAGGTGGCGAGCAGAAATACTGCTTTGTTCTTGCTCACACGCAGGAAATCGACAGCGCTTGATCATGTCGACGCAGCTCTCCCAACCATAGAATAACGGCACACCTCCGAAGAGCTTGCAGAGATGTCCGTTCCGAAGCCGCCAGGAAATAGGACGCCACCCACCCGACCTCGCGCATGTCAGGAGGCTACACGAAGCGATGTTTCAGGCTGTGCAGACCATGTGAAATCGGGCACTTGATCCCGGAAACTCGCCTTACCGCAGCCGCTTGCAGTTTTACCAACGCGGGCGGATCGAAGGAGACAGGCATGCTATTACGCTGAAGCGCCCGTTCTTCGTTACGACCACTAAGGCAAACGGTATCGACACGTCACCCTGAAGCCCAAGTTGTTGAATCTCTGACAACGCGGACATGAAGCACAGTGATTGTTCGAGTGGTCGTGCTGATTTACATGGTTTTCCGACTTGGCCCAGCAATTGCTTAGTAATTTGCGACCACGCTGTGGCACGAACCGAGAAGGAGCCCACCGCGCTCAGACTAGGCGAACAGGTGGTCGCCACGTTGGGCGCTCGCAGAAGGCCGGACGTCTTCAGCGTCCGTCCGCAGGCTCAACTCCAGCCGGCAGAAGATCAGGGGTGCGCGCTACTTTCCGATGACTTTACAGCAAACGAGAGCGACATGGTTTCAGAATGTCTGCAGCTCTGAAGCGACTGCCTCCGCACTGCATCGCAACAGGATGTGGACTATCCTCAGAACGTTAGCCGCCCTCAAGTGGAGAGGTCCGAATGTCCGGCCCGATCATCTGCATCGATAACATCGTCAAGCGATGCGGTCCGCTGACCGTCCTCGACGGGTTGTCCATGGATGTGATGTCGAGAGAGAAGGTTGCTCTCATCGGAGCATCGGGATCGGGCAAGACGACGATCCTGCGCATCTTGATGACGCTCGAGACGATTAGCGGTGGCTCCATCGAGGTCGATGGCAATTGGCTCTACGAGATGGAAGACACGGGCCGCCTTGTGCGGGCCAACGAAATGCAGCTTCATAAGATGCGCGAGAAGATCGGCATGGTCTTCCAGCACTTCAACCTGTTTTCCCATAAATGCGTGCTCGACAACGTGACTCTGGCGCCGATGTTGACCAAGGATATTCCGCGTGCGGAAGCCGAAGAGTGGTCGATGGAGCTTCTCGACATGGTCGGGCTCGCCGACAAGGCCAGGAGCATGCCGGCACAGCTTTCCGGCGGGCAGAAGCAGCGTGTGGCGATCGCCCGGGCGCTGGCGCTCTCACCCAAGATCATGCTTTTCGACGAGGTCACCTCCGCGCTCGATCCCGAGCTCGTCGAGGAAGTCCTGAACGTCATGCGCAAGCTGGCGGCCGAGACGGACATGACGATGCTGCTCGTCACCCACGAAATGGGCTTTGCCCATGACTTCGCCGATCGGGTGCTTTTCTTGGACCGCGGCAAGATCGTCGAGGAGGGCAAGCCCGAAGACATCTTCCGGCATCCGAAACAGGAACGCACGCAGACCTTCCTGCGCAAGATCCTAGCGGCAGGGCACCGCGTCTGACCTCTCGGGCCGACAAATGCCGCGAGCAACAACGTGAAGAGAACAACATAGGAGTTGGGAACGATGACACTGAAAGCTTTGATGGCAATGGCGGCAGGCGCGACGGCCTTGATGGCGGTTGCCGCGGCGACGCCCGTTGCGGCGGATGAAAACAAACTCGAGGAGTTGAAGGAGCAGGGCTTTGCTCGCGTCGCCATCGCCAACGAGCCGCCCTTTACCGCCGTCGGCGCCGACGGCAAGGTCTCCGGTGCCGCGCCGGACGTGGCCCGCGAGATCTTCAAGCGCCTCGGCGTTCCGGAGATCGTCGCCTCGATCTCCGAATATGGCGCCATGATCCCGGGCCTGCAGGCGGGACGTCACGACGCGATCACCGCCGGCCTGTTCATGATCCCGGAGCGCTGCGCCGCCGTCGCCTATTCGCAGCCGATCCTCTGCGATGCCGAGGCACTCGCGTTGAAGAAGGGCAATCCGCTCAAACTCAAGAGCTACAAGGACATTGCCGACAATCCGGATGCGAATTTCGGTGAGGTCGGGGGCGGCACCGAGGAGAAGCTGGCGCTCGAAGCCGGCGTGCCGCGCGACCGCGTCATCGTCGTGCCGGACGGCCAGAGCGGTATGAAGATGCTGCAAGACGGCCGCATCGACGTCTATTCGCTGCCGGTGCTCTCGATCAACGACCTCGTATCGAAGGCGAATGACCCGAATATCGAAGTGGTCGCTCCGGTCGAAGGCGCCCCGGTCTATTGCGACGGCGCCGCCTTCAGAAAGGGCGACGAGGCGCTCCGCGACGCCTTCGATGTCGAGCTTGCGAAGATGAAGGAATCGGGCGAGTTCGCAAAGATCGTCGAACCCTACGGCTTCTCGGCCAAGGCGGCGATGTCGACGACGCGCGAGAAACTCTGCGCCGCGAAGTAGGCCCGGACCTCTCATCTGAACCAGTCTCCTCTCCGCGACCGGCGGAGGGGAGGCGCGATCCGGCAACCGATTCCGACTGGAATAATTGAACGATGATCGACTGGTCCGGCTATATCGGGTTGATCCTTGAGGGCGCCTGGGTGACGATCCAGCTCACCCTGATGGGCTCGGCGCTCGCTGTCGTCGTCGCCTTTGCGGCGGGGCTCGGGCGCCTCAGCCGCTTCATGGCGGTGCGAGCGCTTGCCACGACCTATATCGAGTTCTTCCGTGGCACCTCGATTTTCGTCCAGCTCTTCTGGGCCTATTTCGTCCTGCCCTTTGCCGGGATCACCCTGACGCCGCTACAGGCCGGCGTGCTCGCGCTAGGGCTCAATGTCGGCGCCTATGGCGCTGAAGTGGTGCGTGGTGCCGTGAAGGCGATCGGCCGCGAGCAGCGCGAAGGTTGTATCGCGCTCAATCTTTCGCGCTATCAGGCGATGCGTCACATCATCCTGCCGCAGGCGCTGCCGCTGATGCTGCCGACCTTCGGCAACAATGCGATCGAGCTCCTCAAAGGAACCGCCGTCGTCTCCCTGATCTCGCTCACCGACATGACCTTCCAGGCCCAGGTGGTCAGGGCGCAGACGGGCAACACGCTGATCCCGTTCGCCACCATCCTGGTACTCTATTTCGTCATGGCCTGGCTCATCTCGCTCGGCATGCGCTGGCTCGGGCGGCGCGTCAGCCGTGGCCTCGACGGCCTGAGGGCTTGACCATGGAATGGGATTGGGAATTCGTCCGCCAGATCATGCCGACCCTCATCGAGGGGCTGCAGATCACCATTCTCGCGACCATTCTCGGCGCGGCGGTCGCCGCGGTCGTCGGCCTCGTCTTCGCGATCCTGCGCATGACAGCGCCGGCGCCGATCGCGCGTGTTACGAGCTTTGCCGTCGAGTTCATCCGCGGAACGCCGTTGCTCGTGCAGCTCTATTTCATCTTCTACGTATTGCCGGACATCGGCATCCGGCTGCCGGCGCTGCTCGCCGGCGTCATCGGCCTCGGCATCCACTACGGCACCTATGCCGCCGAGGTCTATCGTGCCGGCATCGAGAACGTTCCGCGCGGCCAATGGGAGGCGGCCAAAGCGACGAACCTCACGGCGCGCCAGACCTGGATCCATGTGATCCTGCCGCAGGCGATCCCGCCGATGATACCGGCGCTCGCCAATTACCTGATCGCCATGTTCAAGGAGACGCCGCTGCTTTCGGCAATCACGGTGCTCGAACTGATGAACCAGGCAAAGAGCATCGCCAACAGCAACTATCGCTACATCGAGCCGATGACGCTGGTCGGCGTGTTCTTCCTGATCATGAGCCTGATCTCGGTCTTCTTCCTGCGCTGGCTCGAAGAGCGCTACGCACGAGTGGACGAACGCTAATGGAAAAACCTGTCGAACTTTCGTTGGCAGCGCGTAAGCCGCGCCTCGACCACCAGCCGCTGGAAAAAAGCATCGGTCTGGTCATCCTTGCCACCGGCCACACCACGGAAGTGGACTTTCAGCGACTGGTGGCCTCGGATAGGATCGGCGTCTATGTCGCGCGCATTCCCTATGCCAATCCGGTGACGCCGAAGGAGCTGCGGGCGATGCAGTCGTCGCGGACGACGGCGGCAGGCCTGATCATAAGCCGGTTTCCTGCACCGGCTGGCAGAATAATGCCGAGATCCGACTTTCGGCAGCAGATATTCTGCTGCGTCGAAGCAGCGCGGTAGGAGCTTGAGAAAGACACAACAAATGCAGCGTGAAGATCCGCATCCGGCCGTTTCGACCACCTTGGCTCCTCTCCGGAACCGGGCGTTTCGTGCGATCTGGACGGCGACGCAGATCTCCAGCCTTGGATGGCTTGTCCAGACGACGGCAATCAGTTGGCTGATGGCCACGATTTCGGCCTCCGATCTGATGGTGGCGCTCGTGCAGGCCTCGTCCACGCTGCCCGCATTCTTCCTGTCCATCCTCGCCGGAGCCGTCGCTGACAGTTTCAGCCGGCGGGGCGTGATGCTTGCCGGACACTTCGTGATCGCTCTAGCTTACCTGACGCTGGCGATCTCGGTTGCACTTGGGATTGTCAGTCCCTGGTTGATTCTGGGATTGAATTTCCTTGCCGGATGCGGATTTGCCTTGAACGATCCGGCCTGGCACGCGTCTGTCGGCGATATTCTGGAAAAGCGCGACATCCCTGCGGCGGTCACGCTGATGTCGCTCGGCTACAACATTGTTCGAAGCACAGGCCCTGCCATTGGCGGCACGATCCTAGCTTTCTTCGGACCCCTTGCCGCGTTCATCCTGGCGGCGCTGAGTGGTCTCGTCCCGCTCGCCGCTATCTCGCGTTCGAAATGGCACGTGCGCTCGTCTTCGCTGCCGCGCGAGCGCGTCGTTACGGCCATTCAGGATGGGCTGCGCTTCACGGCGATGTCCTCGGAAATCAAGGCGGCAATCGTGCGCGGGACGTTGTTCGGCGTGGCGAGCATTTCCATCCTCTCTCTGCTGCCGCTCATCGTCCGGGATCATTTGGCGGGCGGGCCGATCGCTTACGGCGCCCTCCTGGCAGCATTCGGCGTGGGTGCCTTTACCGCTGGTCTCAGCAGCAGCTACCTGAGACGGATTGTCTCTCAGGACCGGCTTATCGTACTTGCATCGGTTACCTGTGCCCTATGCTGCTTTCTGCTTCCTCTCACTACTTCGATCCCCGTTGCGGCCCTTGCGTCGGCGATCGGTGGCGCCGGCTGGCTCCTCACCTGGACCGGAGTTGACGTTTCGATACAGATGTCGAGTCCGAGATGGGTCGCCGGCCGGACGCTCTCGATCTACTACGCCCTCTCCTACGGCAGCATGGCTGCAGGCAGTTGGATCTGGGGCACGGTTGCCCAGAACTACTCCTTGACCGTAGCTTTCGAGGGGGCCGCCGCGGTTCTAATCCTGGTGGCCGCAGCAGCATTCGCGCTGCCGATCGAGTTGTGGGAGGAGTCGGAGAAAGAGGCTTCGGAGTTCGTACCGCCGTCGCTCGCACTCGACTTGACGCCGAGAAGCGGTCCTATCGTCGTCAAGATTGACTATGTCATAGCCGAACAGGACCTTGAGGCCTTTTTTGAGTGCATGCGCAAGCGGCGGCGCATCCAGAGCCAAGCGGGTGCGCGAAACTGGACGCTCCAGCGCAACTTGCTGACTCCGACCCTATGGACGGAGACGTTCCGGACGCCTACATGGACGGACTTTCTTCGTCTGAACCATCGCCTCTCGGCGGCCGACCACGAGCTCGGCGAGCGACTTGCCGCGCTTCATGATGGGAGCGGCGCACCTGAAACCGTTTTGACGATCGAGCGAACGACGACCGCGGTTCGCACACGTAGCCAGCCGATAACGCATGTCTCACGTCCCTGACGTGCGCTTGAGATGAGGCAGAAGATCGCAGATCAGCAATGCTTGCACCGTACGTCCAAGGACATCTCCTTTGCTGCAATCTCGGCGGTCGACCTTCGTCAGCGTCGATGTTAACAAGCTCCCGCCCTGCGAACGGCATTATTCCAGCTTCGCAGGGCCACTCGGCTGCCGTTGTATGTGTTGCAACGGCAACCGTTTGCAATAGTGTCTGTGGCGCAACGCTAATCGTGCCTTGCTATAATCCCCATGGCGACTATGACGTTTGGCACCGAATGCGGAGTAACAGGAACCACCTCCAGGGTTCCGGCCGATTGCCGGGGAGATTTCAAAAAGAATTTCCTTTTGTCCAGCCCGCTAGACGTCATGTTCCGTGGCGGAGATCGGTGGCCCGCCCTTTCGTGCGATTGAAAGACGAGGGTTGCTCGGATGGGCCGAGCCGATCCTCACGCACGGAGGGCGAGCCATGGGGGAGTATAACGAAGCATTTGTCGCGTTTGACGTGGCCAAGAAGAAGCACGCGGTGGCGATCGCAGAGGGCGGCCGGCCGGGCGAAGTTCGGTTCGTCGGCGAGGTCGAGAATAATCCTGCGACGATAGAGCGGACGATCAAGAAGCTGGGAAAAAAGTATGATCGACTGCACGTCTGCTTCGAGGCAGGGCCGACGGGTTACGGCTTGTACCGTCAGGTCCGCGATCTTGGGCACGACTGCATGGTGGTTGCGCCGGCCCTGATCCCGAAGCGGTCGGGCGAGCGAGTCAAGACGAACCGGCGGGACGCGGTCACGCTGGCGCGGCTGCACCGAGCGGGCGAGCTGACCGGGGTATGGGTGCCGGACGTCGTCCACGAGGCTGTCCGCGATCTGGTCCGGGCTCGGGAAGCCAGCGCCGACGACCTGCGCCGCAAACGCCAGCAACTACTCTCTTTCCTCCTGCGCCATGGGCGGATTTACGAAGGCGGCGGCCATTGGACATTGGCGCACCGGCGCTGGCTTGCCCGCCAGAGCTTCGAGCATACGGCGCAGCAGATCGTGTTCCGGGAGAAGATCGACGCGATCGAGGACGCGGCTCAACGGCTACGCCGCCTGGACGAACAGGTGCGCGCCATTGTGCCAACCTGGTCCATGGCGCCGCTCGTCGAGGCCTATTAGGCGATGCGCGGCGCCTCGTTCTTGGTCGCGGTGATCTTCGCGGCCGAGATCGGGGATGTACGCCGCTTCGATAGTCCGCCGCCGCTGATGGCCTTCCTCGGCCTGGTTCCGGGAGAGCGCTCGACCGGCGACACGGTGCGCCGGTCGAGCCTCACGCTCGCCGGCAATCGACGCGCCCGCCGCGCCTTGGTCGAAGCGGCTTGGACTTATCGCTACCCAGCCAGGGTCAGCGAGGCTCTGAGGGTCCGGCTCGAGGGATTGCCCAAGGCTGTCCGCGACATCGCCTGGAAGGCGCAAATCAGGCTCTGCGCTCGCTATCGTCGCCTCAACGCCGCCGGCAAGAAGCCACCGGTGGTCGTGGCCGCGATCGCACGCGAGATGGCCGCCTTCCTGTGGGCCATCGGGCAGGAGGTCGCACCGTCATAGACGAGTTTCGACCCAGCCCGCTGCAAAGGGGCCGGGGGTGAGCCACGGTGGGGAACTCCCGTCGCTAGTTATGTGGCCGAGCCAATCCGCTCGACGCCCGCCCTCTAGACCGAGGACAGCCCCGAGACGAAGACACGGAAGGCGGTACCCAACCCGCGGATGAGAGTCTGATCAACCGTCGTCTCTGAGCTCAACCCCGGCCCTGTGCAGCCTCAGCCAATCCGACTGCTTCGCACGCTCGCGCCAAGTGGCCGATGCCGCTCGCCTTCAGCCTTGACAGGGAACATGAGAGACTAGGTGCAATCGACATTCAGGATTGAACTAACCCGCTGACGCGGGAGCGGTGGGCGTTTGGAGGCGCGGTCTCCTGATGGGATGTTGGGGTGTCGAGAACCAACCCTGACCAGGAGACCGACCGATGACCGACACTCCGGCAGCGGTGAGCCCGCTGCGCCGCCGCATGATCGACGACATGACGCTCGGTAACCTGTCGCCGCTACGCAACGATCCGACCTGCATGCCGTGACAAAGTTCAGCCGTTATTTCGGCCGCTCCCCGGATCGTCTGGGGCTGGAGGATGTGCGCGCTTTCCAGGTGTACCTGGTGTCGCAGGGCATCTCCTGGCCGGCGCTCAACCAGACGGTCGGCGCCCTGCGGTTCTTTTACGGCGTGACGCTGGACCGGGCGGAGATTCCCGAGCGGATCGCCTATGCGCGCACGCCGCGCAAGCTGCCGGCGATCCTGAGCGCCGACGAGGTCGTGCGGTTTCTCGAAGCGGTGCCGTCGCTGAAGGCGCGCACGGCGCTGACGACCGCCTACGCTGCGGGCCTGCGCGCCTCGGAGACCGTGAGCCTGAAGGTCGCCGACATCGACAGCCAGCGCATGGTGATCCAGGTCCGTCACGGCAAGGGCGCCAAGGATGGCACGGTGATGCTGTCGCCGCAGCTGATTGGCATCCTGCGCACCTATTGGCGACTGGCGCGCCCGAGGAACTGGTTGTTTCCCGGACGGGGCGACAAGCCGATCGATGTGCAGGTGCTTTATGCCGCCTGCCGTTCGGCGACCAAGGCGGCGGGATTGACCAAGCGGGTCAGCGTCCACACGCTGCGGCACAGCTTTGCCACCCATCTTCTCGAGAGCGGCGTCGATATCCGCATCATGCAGGTGCTGCTCGGGCACACTAGCCTGTCGACGACGGCGCGCTACACGCAGGTGGCGACAACCACGATCTCCCGGACCGAGAGCCCGCTCGATCGCCTGCGCCTCGAGGTCGTCCCGCCGGCCTGAGATCGCGCCATGCGACCGGCGCTGGAGGTGGCGGAGATCTTCCGCCGCCATGGCCCCGCTTACACCCAAGCCCATGACGGTCATCTCGGCCGGGTGGCAGCAGTCGCCGCATGATGGAGCTTCGCGGGAAGAGCCTTCATCAGTCGGACGTCATGCCCCATCTCCTGAAGCCTGCGCCCCCTTGAGGACCCGGGCAACTTCAGGAAGTCCGGTCCGTTGGCGCTTGGGTCGGCCTGACCACCCGGCGCTATCAATCCGGGGAAGTCGACTATGACGGCACGCGGCGTCCGTCTTGCCGCGCTTCGCGTATGGCTTCACATAGGACTCGCGCAGCTCAGCCAGCAGCAGCCTGCGCACGTGGGGTCTCCGGCTCCGGGATAGGATTGGCTTCAAACGGGCCGCCGTCGCTTTGGCGCGGAAATTGGCGGTGATCATGCATGCCATGCTTAAGGCAGGCGAGTTCTTTGACCCAAATGTAGGAGCCGCAGCGTGAGATCTTACGAATAGCCTACAGCATCTGAACGCCTGAAACGTCCCTGCCGGGACGTGGGCCGAGCCATTCCGCTGATGGGGTTGCACCGCTGATTGCAAATTCCGAGGCAATCCGCCCCCTGATTCCGAAATCATTCCGCCCCCTCATTCCGAACAATAGTCGCCCCCTGATTCCGAGATGATGCCGCCCCCTGTCGGACGGCTCTGGAGTGGGTCTTCTGCTGGTGTGAAGTTCCGTCCTTCGACTGTCATGAGGGAAGGAACGGGATGCCGGCGGAGAGATTGGAGATGCGGCGTGTCCGCGAGATACTGAGATATCGCTTTGAGCAGGGGCTTGGCCACAAGTCGATAGCGGTCCGGGTTGGAGCTGCACCCTCGACGGTGCGCGAGACGCTGCGTCGTGCGGCCGCTGCTGGCCTTTCCTGGCCGTTGGGTGACGATGTCAGTGACGCTGTTCTGGAAGCCGCGCTTTACAAGGCGGCCGGGACGAAGACGGGGCATCGTCGCAGCGTCGAGCCGGACTGGGCGCAGGTTCACCGCGAGCTGAAGCGCAAGCACGTGACGCTGCAGATCCTTTGGGACGAATATATCAGCCGTCATCCGGATGGTTATCGCTACAGCCGTTTTTGTGACCTCTATCGCGGCTGGGCGATGAAGCTGCCTGTGACGATGCGCCAGGATCACGCTGCCGGCGACAAGCTCTTCGTCGACTATGCCGGCGATACGGTTACGGTGATCGTCGATCGTTTGACGGGCAAGACACGGCAGGCGCATCTGTTCGTAGCTGTCCTGGGCGCTTCCAGCTTATCGTTTGCGCAGGCGCGCTGGAGCGAGACCCTTCCCGACTGGATCGAGTGCCATATCCTGGCTCTTGAGTTTTTTGGCGGCGCACCGGCCTTGCTGGTTCCCGACAATGCCAAGGTGGCCATCATCAAGGCATGCCACTTTGATCCGCAGGTCAACCGCACTTACGCTGGCATGGCGGCTCATTACGGCAGCGCTGTTCTACCGACGCGGCCGCGCCGCCCGCGAGACAAGGAGCAGACATCACGATGCACCTTGTTGGATTTGTTGAGCGTCAATTAACCGGGGTTGGCGGCTACCATATCGGCCGCCGACTCCTTTTGCGAGTCTGACGTTGCCCGGTGGCTCATACAGGTAGCGGTGGTTGGTAGCGTAGCGATGGCGCTTGAGAACACCATCGCGTCCGAGTTGGTGTACGGTTGTGGCGCTTACGCCAAATCGACGAGCCACTTCCTCGCCAGTTAGCATGCCGCTCTCGCGCAACCGTTCGAACCGGGTCTTCAGCCCATAGGCTCGACGAACGAGCATGACTTTCTTCAAGGTAAAAGCCTCACCGCGCCAGTTACGATGCCCGAGTGCGTTGAGACGACTGGCAATCTGCTGGTCATTGTCGGTCTCCAGCAGTTCGTTGATCAGTGCCACAACCGCTTCCGGGGTCTTGCGGATCACGGCCATGGGCCGGGGACGAGCTACTGCCAGACTTTGCGTGCGACCTCCGCGCCAGCGTATGTGCATGTTGATCTTCTCGTCGACGAGCAGTGTCACGTCTTCGATGAGGAGACCAAGCATGCGTTTACGCTCGACCGGGCTCGTGCGCTCGTTATTCCAGATGCGCGGAAAATCTGCGGCCAGCGCTCGGATCCGTTCCTGCATAGCGCCGTCCAGCAATGACTGGTCTGTCTCGTTCTGACGCTCATGTTCGCGCTGAAGCGTATCGAGGTCGCGAAGCTTGCCATTCCAGTCCGCTTCGAGTGCGTCGGCAACCAAGCGATTGTCGGGATCGACCTTCAGATAGCGACGGCGTGCGAGTTCAGCCTCATACCGGGCGCGCTGTAACTGCTTGTCGCGCAGCGAGGCAGCCTGCTCGACACGTTGTGAGATCTCCTCCTGCACCGCAAGCGCGACCTCTATCGCCGTTGGTGCCATTGCTTCGAGCAGCAACGCGCTGACCGCTTCATCGATCGCTGGCCCTCTTGCCCATTGGCAAGCCTTGCCCGCGTGGCGCACGACGGCCTCGTTGCAGATGTAATAGGGACGAAGATTGCCCTCGAACTGTTCATAATGGACCCGCATGCGAGCGCCACAACGACCGCACAAAACTCTTCCTTGCAATAAGCCGTTGCCTTGGCGAGGCATACGACCCCGCAGGCCCGGAGAAAAACCGACTGCATTTTGTTCGAGACTTGTTTGATTGCGTTCGAACTCGTCCCACGAGATGTAGCCTTCATGGGCCTGAGGGATGAGCACCTGCCAGTCGGACCTCGGCATCTTCTGCTGTACGGACTTAAGCTTGGCATTGTAGACCGTGCGTGTGCGTCCGTATGCGAAAGCACCAGCGTATCGTGGATTGTGCAAAATCTGGATCACGCGAGAATGGTCGATCTCGCTCCACAGCACGTCGCCCTTGCCGATGCCGCGACGGATACGACGGGGAAACAGGATCTTCTCGCTGCGCAGGCGACGCACGACCGCACAGGCTGAGCCCACCTCCCGGAAGGTATCGAACAGCATGCGCACCGTGTCCTGGATCTGGCGATCCGGATCGAGCACCACGCGCATATCAGGCGTGTAGACCAGTCCGATCGGCAACGGCAACTCGAGCTCGCCACGACGCGCCTTGTTGAGAATGCCGCCTTGCAGTCGAGACTTCAGGATGTGGAGTTCGGCCTCGCTCATCGTGCCCTTCAGGCCGAGCAGCATACGATCGTTGAACGACGCGGTGTCGTAAACGCCATCTTCGTCCATGATGAGCGTGCGCGACATGGCGGCCAGTTCCAGAAGGCGATGCCAGTCAGCATTGTTGCGAGCCAGGCGAGATACTTCCAGCCCCAGCACGATCCCTGCGTGCCCCATCGCGACCTCGGTCACCAAGCGCTGAAATCCGTCGCGGTCCTGCGACTGTGCACCGGAAAGGCCGAGGTCATTGTCGATGACGTGGACACGCTCAATCGGCCAACCCAGCGCCACCGCGCGGTCCCGCAGTGCATATTGCCGCTTCGTGCTCTCGGTGTTCTCGAACACCTGACGAAGGGAGGACTGGCGGACGTAGAGAAACGCATCGCGCCGCAGGTGATCGGCGTTAATCTTCATGGCATTATCAGTAGACATGGCTTCCTCCTGTCTCTGCTGCCAGCACCATATTGGCGAGCATGTGCACGAGCTGGCGATCGTGCGCGACCAGTGAAGTTGTCTTGAGCCGAGGCGTCGACTGCTGTCGCGCTATCGCGGATTGATGTGGTGCGATGAGCACTGCCAGGCCGCGCCACAGTCCGTGAAAGACGATGGCGCCCATGCGCCTCGCGCAAGCCGTGCCGCAAATAACATCGGCGCGGAGCGCTTCGTAAACATCCTTGCCGTTCTCCGACATGGCGATTGCGTGCGTCGGCTTGTCATCGTTTTTTTTACGCGCCACCGCACGTTCGATGCTGCGAGGATGGACGCTGATGCCCAGTCTCGCATGCACCAGGTCCGCCAGAGAACGGGCCTGCAGTTGGCCGTTCGCATCGAGATGCTCCTCGACGAGACGCATGACCTCGCCAGTAAGCTTGTGGGCTGACTTCGGCCCGCGGGTGCGCGGCAAGAGGCCGGACATGCCATCGCGCTCGAACGCGGCCTCCGCTTGATAGTAGGTCTGCCGAGACAGCCCGAAAAGCGCGGCCGCATCCGCTTTGTTGGTGCCGTCTTTGCGGGCGTGCCGAAGCATCTCATACTTCACTTGCACGAGATCGAGCGGATCAAAGAAACCTGCTTCCCGGAACCAGGGGGCGCGGACGCGCTCGGGCTTGGGGTTCAGAGCGCCCACCTGGCGCAGGCGATCGGGCTTGCTTTCTTTGGTCATGGGAGCCTCCTTTTGTAAGCTAAATTATGCCGCACAAAAATCGCACGTCAATTAAATTATATCTCTATCGTCGCTGACATCCTATTGATGCAAGAGATATGCCCTTATTCTGATCGATGGCATCGCGCGCGCGGCATAATTATCCTTACATGTGCGGCGTAAATTACTTGACGCTTCGTCACTCTTCCTGACGGCTCTTAATGCGATCAATCAATGACGCCAGCGCCGACAGATCGTCTGGGCGGGAAAAGGACCGATCTGCAGCAACCTGACTGAACAGGTCGGCCTCATTGACATCGGTCCACGAGGCCGGCAGCGAACGCAACCGTCCTTGAGCGTCGTAGAACATGACGCGGTCTTCGCCCCAGTTCTGTTTGCGTGTCGACAGCACGAAGCGCAAGCCGCGCCACGGATGGAACGGGTGCGTGACCTCGAACTCTATGCGCGCTTGAGTGTCAGCACGAACTGCAGTCCGGGACTTGAAAGAAGGCAAAAGTTGAAGCGGCGGTTCGCATCGTTGAGCGTTGGCTGTTAGGACGTCTGCGTCACCGCGTCTTTTACAGTCTGGCTGACTTCAACGCGGCCATCATGGAATTGCTCGGCGATCTCAACGAGCGACGGGTGTTACGACGGGTCAATTGCACGCGGCGTCAACTCTTCGAAGAAATCGATCAGCCGGCGTTGCGACCGCTACCCGTTGAACGCTACGTTTTTGCCGAATGGCGCATCCGGCGCGCCGGGCTCGACTATCACGTCGAGATCGAGCGTCACTACTATTCCGTCCCCTACCGATTTGCCCGTGAGCAGGTCGAGGCTCGCATCACCGCCAATACGATCGAAATCTTCCACAAAGGCGAGCGCATCGCGGCCCACAGGCGCTCCAGCGGCAACGGCAAACACACGACGATCCCTGAGCACATGCCCTCGTCGCATCGCCGCTTTGCCGACTGGACGATAGAACGTATCCACCGGGAAGCATCCGCCCTTGGGCCAGATGTCGCGCTTTTGTGCGAGCGCATCCTCAATGATCGGCCGCATCCGGAACAGGGCTTCAGAGCCTGCCTCGGGATCATCCGCCTCGTTAAGAGCTTTGGCCGCGAAAGGGTCAATGCCGCCTGCGCTCGTGCCTTGGAAATCGGAGCGCGAACCTACGGCTCGGTCCGTTCCATCCTCGACAATCATCTCGACCGAACCGCTGCGTCAGCTGGAGCGACGTCGCATGAGCCGATCCATCACACCAACATTCGCGGACCCCGCTATTACCACTAAGGAGAACGAAAGATGCTTGCCCATCCAACCCTCGATAAACTGAATGCCATGGGCCTGACCGGCATGGCCAAGGCGTTCAGCGAATTGGCCGCCAATGGCGAAAGCGAACAACTTTCTCACGCCGAATGGCTTGGATTGCTGCTCGAACGGGAATGGAGCTCGCGCTACGATCGAAAGCTCGCCGCACGCCTCAGGTTCGCCAAGCTTCGCCATCAGGCCACCCCGGAGGATGTGGACTACCGCAGCGAACGCGGTCTCGATCGCGCGCTGTTCATGAAGCTGATTGGCGGCGACTGGATCGATGCGCACGACAATCTGGCCATCTGCGGGCCGTCCGGCGTCGGAAAGAGCTGGTTGGCTTGCGCGCTCGGGCACAAGGCCTGCCGCGATGATCGCTCCGTCCTTTACCAGCGCGTCCCAAGGCTATTTGCCCAACTGACACTTGCTCGTGGTGACGGGCGATATGCCCGCCTGCAGCGCACGTTGGGCCATGTTCAGCTCTTGATCCTGGACGATTGGGGCCTCGAACCTCTCGATGATCAAGCGCGACATGACCTCCTCGAAATCCTCGAAGACCGTTACGGACGTCGCTCCACCATCATCACCAGCCAGCTCCCCGTATCAGCCTGGCATGAGGTTATCGGCAATCCAACTTATGCCGACGCGATCCTGGATCGCTTGGTCCACAACGCCCATCGCATCGATCTGAACGGCGAGAGCCTCCGCCGAAATCAACGTCGGAAATCTTGACTCACCATGCGAATGAACTGACAACAGTCACTGCCAGCAGACCCCATCCCCAGGGGGCGAGATCATCCCGGAATCCGGGGGCGCAATAATCTCGGAACAAAGGGGCGGCTTCATCGGAATCGGCACGCTGATCCAGCAGAGTGCACAGCTCAGCCAGCAGCAGCCTGCGCACGTGGGGTCTCCGGCTCCGGGATAGATTAATGTCGATACCGGAACAATACTCCCCAAATGTGCCGTTTGAATCTTCCCCAGTTTGCGCCGTGACCGGTCTTCCGGGGCGCGCCCCGGAAGATCGGTCACATGTCATCACCGATACTGCTTCCGATGGTCGGAAGGGGGATTTCGGTGATCAAGCTGAGGGAGATGATGATGATCCTGGATCTACATCGGCAAGGTCTGTCGGTGTCGGCGATCGCCAGGCAGGCTGGTATCGATCGCAAGACGGTGCGTAAGTACATCGAGCGCGGGCTGGAGGCTCCGGTCTATGGACCGCGCAAGCCGAGAGCGACGGTGATCGACCCGTTCGCGGCCTATCTTCGCGAACGCGTGCAGACCTATCCCGGCCTGACAGCGCGGCGGCTTTTCCGCGAGATCAGGGATCTCGGCTATTCCGGCGGCTATACGGCGCTGACCGACTTCTTGCGCGACATCCGGCCGCCGAGCGAACAAGGATTTGAGGTTCGCTTCGAGACACCGCCGGGTGAGCAGGCGCAGGTCGATTTTGCCCAGTTTCATGTCGTCTTCACCGACGAACCGACGACGCCGAGGATCGTCTGGTTGTTTTCCATGGTGCTGGGCTACAGCCGCCTCATCTGGGCGCGCTTCGTCATGCATCAGAACCTGCCGACGGTGCTGCGTTGCCACGTCGCCGCGTTCGAGGCGATTGGGGGCGTTCCGCGCGAGATCCTTTACGATCGCATGAAGACCGCGGTCATCGGCGAAGGCGAGACAGAGGGTATTGTCTATAACCGTGCGCTTGTTGATCTCGCGCGTCACTACGGCTTTCATCCGAGGGCATGCCGTCCCTATCGGGCCAAGACGAAGGGCAAGGTCGAAAGACCGTTTCGCTATATTCGTGAAGACTTCTTCCTGGCGCGCTCGTTCCGCAACCTCGACGACCTCAACGCTCAACTGCGACACTGGTTGGACAGCATCGCCAATCCGCGCAAGCATGCCACCACCTTACGCGTCGTCAATGAGGCCTTCGCCGAAGAACGGCCGCATTTGCGCCCGCTTCCGCTCGCCGCTTTCCGCTCGGTTCTGAAGTTGGAGCGCCGGATCTCGCGCGAAGGCATGGTCAGCGTCGGCGGCAATGCCTACAGTGTTCCCGACGCGACCCGCAGCCGGATGGTCGAAGTCCATTCGCTCGCGGACGAGGTCCGCATCTTCGAGAACGGCACGCTGATCGCCGTCCACCCTGTTCTGGAGGGGCGCAGACAACGACGCGTCCACCCCGATCATCGTCGAAGCGTGGCCTCCCAGCGTTCGCGGCCACCGACGACGGACAGCAGCGTCGTTCTCCAGGGCGCTGGCGACAGAGTGACTCATCGGTCGCTGGCCTTTTATGACGCCGTCGGCAAAGCCATGGCACGGGAGAACCGCCCATGAGCGCCGCCCTCGATACCGCATCCTCAATGATCGATCGCATTCGCCACGATCTCGTCGGCCTGAAGATGCCCCGGGCGCTCGAGGCTCTCGATCATGTTGTTCGGCGCCTCGAGCATGGCGAACTCTCGGCATTGGAAGCGATCAACATCCTGCTCTCCGAGGAGCTGACCTTGCGCGAGAATAGCCGCATCAAGACCGCGCTGCGGATGGGGCGGCTTGCGACGATCAAGACGCTGGCCGGCTTCGACTTCTCCTTCCAGCCATCGCTCGACAAGGATCGGATCTTCACCCTCGCACAGCTCGGCTTCATCGAGTGGTGTGAAGCTGTGCATTTCCTCGGCCCACCGGGAACGGGCAAAAGCCACTTGGCCACCGCTCTCGGCGTCGAGGCCGTCAAGGCCGGAAAGAGCGTCTACTTCACGACGCTCGCCGATCTGATCGCCGCGCTCGCACGAGCCGAACGAGAAGGTCGACTGCAGGAGCGCATCCGCTTCTTCTGCAGGCCAAGCCTGCTGATCGTCGACGAAATCGGTTATCTGCCGGTCATCGCCGGCGGCGGCAATCTGTTCTTCCAACTCGTCAACGCCCGCTACGAACGTGGCGCAATGATCCTCACCTCAAATCGCGGCTTTGCCGAATGGGGCGATGTCTTCGGCGACCCGGTCGTTGCCACTGCGCTGCTCGACAGGCTTCTGCACCATGCCGTTGTCGTACAAATCGAGGGATCAAGCTATCGATTGCGTCAGCATGCCGAGCTCATGCCGGAGCATGTCCGCTCGAAGGCGCTGATCACTCCTCCAGCCTTCACCCCTCCGCCTAAACCGAGGGGACGGCCGCCGAAAAATGGCCATCTCTCCATGACGACCCCGTCGGCTTAATTGGGGAATTTTACTTCGGCACTTGAAGTGCGCCCCTTGGGGTGGACAAGGATCAGGCTGCTGATTTGCCAGTCTGCCGGATGTGTTGATCCTCGAACTGTTTGGGGCTCAAGTAGCCGAGCGCTGAATGGAGCCGGCGCTTGTTGTAGACCTCCTCAATGAAGTGGGGAAGATGTTCAGTGATGTCCTCGAAGGTTTCGAATGCCATCGGATAGACCGCCTCGACCTTCAGCGTTTTCATGAAGCTCTCGGCCTTGGCGTAAGGGTTTCCCCGGCGACCCATCGAGCCGATCAGGCCGTTGGCGGCCAGTGTCTCGCGGTAGAGCTCGGCAGCATACTGCGAGCCGCGGTCCGAATGGTGGACCACGCCGTGCGGCGGCCTTCTTCTGTCAATGGCCGCCTTCAAGGCTGCCACCGTCAGCCGTGCGTGGATCGACCGACCGATGGCGTAACCGACGATCAACGCGACCAGGCATCGAGGACGATGGCGACGTAGATGAAACATAGGTGATGTCGCTTACCCCAAGCTGGTTCCTGCGCGACCTGACGTTTGAATTCGACGCTGTGACTGCGGTGCTTTGCCATGGGTCTTCCTTCCGAAAACCCGGTAGGCCGGTCAATTCCTCATCCCGATCTGTCCACCCCTAAGGGGCGCAGTCCACCAACAGGCGCACTCCATGACCACACAGGTGGATTCGTTGGCCCGTCTCATGAAAAGATTCGCTCGCCCGATGTCGAGTCCTCGGCATCCCCCCTCCACCAAATGGAAATCCAACGGATGGCTGAAACGGCAACGGACCTGAGGAACGAATTCTTCCACAGACGAGCCTATGGTCAGCGGTCAGCCGAGCGGATGGGCAGCCTGCGCGCGGTTGCCGAGAGCGATGTGTTCGATGTGATCCTGGATCACTACGAAAGCTTCAACCAGCTCCTGCATCCCTGCGCAAAGGCCTCGGGACGCGATTCCAGCGTCCCCAACCTCGACCCCAATGATGTCACCTCCGTAGAAGTGAGAGGAGGAGATATTAACTAATTCCCGTGGTCGCCGGTGACCTTGAGTTGCAGTCGAGCGATGACGTAAGATCGATGCGACTCGGCTTAGGACTCGCCAGCGCGCGATCTGACGCAACCCTGGGAACTATGATCACGATTGGGGTTCGCGCCCGCGCCGAAGGTCGTCACCTTCGCGATACACCCAGACGCCATATTCAACGTCGAGTAAACAGATTCCGGCGGCGTTCGACACGCCTTCGGCCTTGAAATACATCCGATCGAATCTTCTGCACGTTCTGCGCGAGTGCAAGGTGGAAAGCACCGGGGTGCTGGGCCCATGTGATTTCAACCGGCGCGCCAGTCATAGCGATCCGGATGGCCTCGAAGGAAGGGCGCCTTTGAATTTATAAACTGCAATTGACAACAGCCTGCAACTGCGTGGTGCCGAGACAGAGCTTCCGTGGGGAACACTCGTATGGCCCATAGGGCAGGGCGCTTTTGCGGGAATGAGTGTTAGTCAACTATCAGACCCCGTAGTTTCGGTGCTCGCCCGGAACCTCTAAAAAGCAATGTATGTTCATCGCACTAAACACTAAACGGGGTTCATTGGCATGCAGAGCAATGTGACCACGCTAGAGGTTTCCAAGTACATCTGTGCAGCAGACGAGCTGGGGCGCACATCCGGTCTCCATATTACGATGGGCGACGATTTTGAGGAGTATGTGGAGATCACGAGCAAACTTCCGGGAAAGTCACCGACGTATCCCAGCTTCCGTCCTGACTGTTCTGATCTTCCGCCTGGAAAGGCCTTTTGGATCGTTGGGCGGGATCGGGAAGGAAGAGTGGCGCATGTCCAGGCAATGCGTTTAGACCATCTGTCCAACACAAACCTTGCTGAGCACCTTGGATCGCTCAAAGCCTGGTTCGCGGATCCAAACCTCAAAGCCGGGGTTGACTCCTCATCTCGGTGCAATGCGCCGAGTGCTCGCAGCATAACCGGGCTGGTGGCTTATCAGGGCGACATCTGGTTGCGCGAGGACTTTAGAGGCTGCCGTCTCTCTACCGTTGTCGGTCGCATTGCATTCGGACTAGCATGGGCTAAATGGTCGCCAGACTTCATCTACGCCCTAGTTGCCGGCTGGCACATCGAAAAAGGTGTTGTCGATCGCTACGGCTATCGGCATCGAGAGCCACACGGCTCAGTACTACACTTGCCTGCTCATGGGATAGACGACGACGATTGGATCGTTTGGCTGACGCGAGAGGAACTGTTGACGAAGCTTTCGCGTACTTCGAGATCACAGGTGCTTGGCGATAGTACTTTGCCAGCAGCCGAGTCTCTCGTGACTGGGCAGCACCGCACGACGTTGACCTGATAACGGTACCAGACGCAATACGAGATGGCCTCGTCTGCGCCCATTTCCATGGCCGATGGACATAAACTTCCAGGCTGCTTGACACGGAGTCAAAACAATGGTTGCAACAAAATTGAATTTCGGCTTGGAAGAGTATCAAACGCGGCTCAGGAAAACGCGTCTTGAGATGCAGAGGCGCGGAATCGATGCCCTTATCCTTAGCGAGCCTGCGAACATGGCTTGGCTGACCGGCTATGATGGCTGGTCCTTTTACAATCACCAAGCAGTTATTGTCTCCCCAGAAGGTGACCCGATCTGGTGGGGTCGGTGCTCGGATGAGAACGGCGCCAAGCGGACGGTCTATTTCTCGGACGAGAATTGTGTGAGCTACTGCGATAGCTATGTCCAGACGCCTGCTTGTCATCCCATGGAAGATCTTTGCAAGGTTCTTGCGGATCGCAAGCTCGACAAGGGCGTCATTGGCCTTGAAAAGGATAATTATTATTTTTCTGCGACTGCCTTTGAGACTTTGGTAGCAGGGTTGCCCAACGCCAAATTCGTCGATGCGACGGTGCTCGTTAATTGGCAGCGAGCGGTCAAAAGCCCTCGGGAGATCGAATACATGCGCAATGCGGGACAAATAGTCACTCGCATGCACGAGCGCATCTTGGAAAAAATGGAACCGGCGATGCGCAAGTGTGATCTTGTCGCCGAAATCTACGAGGCGGCGCTCCGCGGAACACCTGAATTCGGAGGCGATTACCCATCCATCGTACCGATGCTTCCATCAGGCTCCGAGCTATCCGCATGTCATCTCACATGGGACGATCAGCCGCTTCGCAATAACGAAGGAACGTACTTCGAAATAGCCGGCGTTTATAAGCGCTATCATGTCCCGACCGCGCGAACTTATTGCCTGGGCAAGGTTCCGCAGCACTTCTTGGACGCAGAGGAGGCCACTCTTGAAGGTATGGAAGTGGGCCTTGAAGTTGCCAAGCCCGGCGCAACTTGCGAAGATTGGGCCGTGGCATTCTTTGATGTTCTTGAAAAATACGGACTGGAGAAAACGACTCGGGCAGGTTATTCAGTCGGGCTGTCGTATCCTCCGGATTGGGGCGAACATACCATGAGCCTGCGCCGCGGGGACAGGACGGTGCTTGAGCCCGGTATGATCTTCCACTTTATGACCGGTTTTTGGTACGAGGATTGGGGCTTCGAAATCACGGAAACTGTTCTCATTACATCTGACGGAAATGAGTGCCTATCAAAGGTACCCCGGAAGCTTTTTGCCAAACACTGACATCCACGCCACTCCATTAGCACTGAACGCTCCGAGGGTCGAGTCGGTGTACAACCTGCGGCCGATTGCCAACCTACCAAGCTTGGTCGTGCGGATCAACAACCGACTTGGATGATATTGCCTAGGCTCTAGAATACCCGGACGTCAGTTGATCACTAAATCTGCTACATACTCATTGAAACCTAGACTTAGGGAATTACTCGCAAAGCCTGAGCACGCAGTTTCCTGCGTTATGTCGGGCGAAATGAAAAACTAACCCCCGCATTGCCTCAAGCAAAATGTTACCGATAGTGTTGATGCTCCCGATGGGATGGTCATGGTTCGCTGTCCCGGCTCGGGGGATGGATGGCACGGCGGATCAGCATGGCGACACGGACGGAACTGATTGAGGCAATCATCGAGCGCTATCGATCGAGCTGTCGGGCGGACAAGCATAGGATCCTAGATGAGTTCGTCGCGGTTACCGGCTACCACCGCAAGCATGCG
Organism: Sinorhizobium prairiense; assembly: GCF_029201645.2. NCBI lineage: Bacteria > Pseudomonadati > Pseudomonadota > Alphaproteobacteria > Hyphomicrobiales > Rhizobiaceae > Sinorhizobium > Sinorhizobium prairiense. The sequence continues at coordinate 527,382 of NZ_CP104130.1, read as the reverse complement.
ATCAGAGTGCTCCGCCATCGTGGGTCCGAGCCGCCTTCCGCTCGGCAGCATGTTGTCCAGTATGGTCCCGACGTCAGGGAAGCGCTGGTGGCTTTATGGGAAGCGTCCGATCGTCTTTGCTCGAAACGCCTGAAGCCGCTGATTCCAATTTTACTGCCAGCCCTTGAGCGTCACGGCCGGCTCGAGCTGAACAGCGAGCTTCGCGATAAACTGCTAATGGTCAGTGCAGCAACGATGGATCGGTTGTTGTCAGAGGTACGTGTGGTGGCGTCGCGGTGGCCAGCGTCGGCGTGCCGGAATGAGTTCCGCGGTTCGCCGGTCGGTCCCGGTGCGCACTTTCGGGGACTGGAACGACCCGTTGCCCGGTTACGTCGAGGTCGATTTCGTGGCCCATTCGGGTACCTCTTCGTCCGGCAGCTTCGCGCAGACGATGGTGCTGACCGATATCGCCACGGGCTGGACCGAGTGCGTGCCGGTGCGGACGCGCGAAAGCGGGCTCGTGATCGCTGCCATCAAGCAGGCGCGCTCGCAGTTTCCATTTCCGCTGCTTGGCGTCGACTTCGACAATGACAGCGCCTTCATGAACGAACTGGTGGTCTGCTGGTGTCGAAGCCAGGGCTTGGAGGTGACCCGTTCGCGCGCATATCGAAAGAACGATCAAGCCTGGGTCGAGCAGAAGAACGGTGCGATCGTGCGACGGCTGGTCGGTTACGGAAGGTTCGTCGGCGCGGAGGCGACGACAGCGCTGGCTCGCCTCTATGAGGTGGTGCGTCTGCATGGCAACCTGTTCCAACCTTCGTTCAAGTTGCGGGAGAAGACGCGGATCGGCGCTCGTGTCATCAAACGCTACCATCCGCCCGTGCCGCCTGTTGCGCGGGTGCTGGCCCATTCCGGTGTGGCCGAGGCCGACAAGGATCGGCTGCAGGCGATGTTGGAAAGGGCGGATCCAGTGATACTGTTTGCCGGGATCCGCGCCGCCCAGGAGGAGCTCGGAAGGCGGGTCGCTCGGCGTGGCCTAAACGCCAGATCCGAAGAACCGGTCGCCGTCGATCCGCAACGCTTCACCTTGAGCCTGAAGACCGCCTGGCAGGTTGGGGAGAAACGGCCGACACATCGGAGGCCATATCGTCGGACCAAGCCTTACCCGAAAAGGCAGAGCATGCTGGAGCCATTCGAGCCCCAGATTCGAGCGTGGCTTGAGGCGGATCCGGCGGTCTCGGCAGCCTCGGTCCTAGAGCGTCTAATGAGCGCCGATCCGTCACGCTTCACGAAGAAAAGCCTGCGGACGGTGCAAATGGCCGTCAAGGCTTGGCGCATCGAAACAGCCGGGCAGATTATTCTCGATGGAGACTGGATGAAGCGCGCGCCGTTACCTTCTCCCGCCGCGGCAGGAGAAGGTAACGGCCATCTCAGCGCACCAAACTTCGGTAACATTCCTGGGTGAGGCAATAGGCGGGGTCAATTCCTCGATTCGCTTGACACGTTATTCGCGTCTAGAGAAATGGGAACTGCCGCATCATATTCTCGTGTGAACGAATTGAAATATATTCTCCTCACGTGTGCTTCGGTGGAATTCGTTGCGATTCAAAACGGAGAGAAACACAATTGATCTCTTGAGACGCACAATCGTGAGGGGATGGCTGCACTCGGCGTCGCTTTACCGATCGCATGGTTCGCCGATTCACCTTCGGCAGCAGTCGCTGCTTGAGAATGGAGAGACGATCCGGAGCGGCTTTTCCAACGAGATTCCCTGAGCCTATCTCGGCGAGAATTAATGAGCCGCGCGGCTTCGTCAATGTGATGGCGCTAGACATATTGAAGATGTCGGTACGACCAAAGTCGAGCCGCGCGTGACGGAATGAGGTTCGCTCATCCCTGGCCTGCAGGCGGGGCGTCCGAACCGCGCAGTGTTCAACGAGACACGCCGACCGTTAAGCTGGAGCAATCACGTCCTTGGAGTTGGGAGCCGCCGAAGTCCCTACGAGATCAGCTGCCTAACCTGCGGAACTTGCCGGATCGTTTCGGATCAGATCAAGCTGGTAAACGAGGTGCGAGGCCTTCTTGCGGAGCACGGCACATTCATCCCGAGTATCGCAGACTTCGACGACGCCTCAGCGAGCTGGAGCGTTCTCTCATGAGGAATCTTCGGGAAAATTCGCTGCCCGCACCTCCGTTGCGCGGATCGGACGTAGCGGCTCGTGCCGGCAACTCCTTGTTTCCAGGATGCCGCTGCGCCTAAGTTCTAGCTAGTGCCCGTCCATAAACGCCTGTTTTTCGGCGGTTTTGAAAGGTTGTTTGCCGGCTGACACCGTTTCTTGGGACGCGTGATGGCACAAGGCGGCGCAGGTTATGGCCCGAAGAGCGATCTGGCGGCAATAGGTCATAGGGTATCGGCCGACGCTCGCCGGGCTTGCTCTGAACGCCACCGGATCAGGAGCGTCAGGTCGGCCGGAGGCGGGCGAAGAGGGCGAGATTGTAAGCGACCACCGAGGACCAGACATAAGCCTTGAAGTGGTCGAGCCCACGCCAGGTGCAGCGCCCCAAGCCATAAGCGCGTTTCAGGCAAGAGATGCCGGCCTCGATGCCGGCGCGGAAGTTGCGCAGCTTGCGATAGACCCAGCGGCTGCTGACCATGTCTTCGATGCTGAGGCCGCGCTTCTTGTGGAAGGCCATGTCGCGGATGCCGCGGGCTTTGGCTCCGCTCAGATTTTCGCGGCTGGCATAGCCGCCGTCGGCCGCCGCCTGACGCGGCGGCTCGCCGTAAAAGGCGATGTGGCGTTCCAGCATCGGCAGCAAGCGCTCGCTGTCGGTCGGGTTGCCGGCTTCGATGACGAGGTCGAGGATCAGTCCGCTTCTGCCGGGTGGTCAGATTGAGTTTGTGGCCGTAGTCGACGGTCGCGGCTGCCCTTGACGATGATGTCGGCATGCGGCTCGATCAGGCTCACCACCTTCTCGCCGGCCGGAACCGGCTCCCCGGCCAGGACCCGCCGTTCGGTCTGGGCGATGATCCGCTCGATCAGCGGCCGGTAGTGGCGGAGTTGGGCCTGCCACAGTTCGCCGGCCGGGCCCGCCGTCAGCGGCAACTGTTCACTGGCCTGCTGCAGATAACTCAAGGTCGTGCGCGTGATCTTGAGCAGTTCGCGGTAGTGCTTGATCCGTTTGGGGCGGCCGCGGATATATTCGATCGCCCGAGCCCGCTTCTTTGCCGCGCGGCGATGGTCGTGCCATGGAATGGCGCTACCCAGTGCCTCGGCCTGCTGCAACAGCCGCACCGTCACCCGGACAGCGTCCCATAACAGGCTGCTGTCGCTCGGTTCATGGATCAGTGCGGCGGTAACGGTGCTGTCCACGCGCACGACCTTGCCACTTTCCAGCTTCTCCTGCCGGGCGCTCGCCAGCAGCACCCCGTTGATCTCTTCAAAGGTTTGCGCCCGGATCGCGCTGATCGTCTGTGCAAGACCGACTTCTTCGGGTTCCAGCCCCACGGCAGCCGGGCAAACGCTCGGAACGAGGCGGAGTCTTCGAGGTGGAAGGCCAGTTCCTGGTAACTCAACTGGCGATGCTGCTTGAGCAGCGCGCAGCGCAGCACAGCCTCGGCTGGTAGCCCCTCGCGGCCGGTCTGTCTGAGACCATGCCGGCGCAGGTCCCGCGCCACCAGCCCGAGCAAATCACCATGCTCATCCAGCCATTCCGACATCGCCTTCAGTTCACGACCGATCTCGTGTTCGGCGAAAAGATCAAATATGCTGGCTTCTCTATTCGGCGCGTTGAGGTCAAGCGCTTTTGAGCTTTTCCGCTTCGCCTGCGTCTGACGTCTTTCGCGGGGCCTTGCTTCTCTTCGGGATCGGCGCCTTGGCCCTCCCAGTATGGGGAATCCGCAGAACGAGATGGAACAATCTTGGACGCGTCCTGATCCAGGAACGGTACTGCCAGCATAGCGAACTCATCTCATCCATCGTCCCGCGAAGGGACATCTTGCCACCGGCAAGTGGAAATTTGTCGTGTCCTCCCTCAACGGGCCCGGTCAGACGGCGACCGGTGTGCTCTCCTTTGTCCAGCGGAACGGTGTGCCATCACTCCACATGCGATGCATGATCACCGCCAGCCGACGTGCCAGCGCGACGATCGCCTTTTGCCGGCCACGCCGCTTGGCGATGTTCATCGCCCAGGCCTTCAGCCAGGACCATTTCGTGACGCGCGTCAGCAGAACCTGCGCGGCTTCGTAGAGCAGCGTCTGCATCATATCTTCACCGCACAGTGAGATTCGGCCGATACGGCGGCTTTCGCCCGACTCATGGAGCACTGGTGTCAGGCCTAAAACCGGCCCGACCGCTTTCGAATTGCGGAAGCGGGCCGGAATGTCGATGGTCGCGGTATAGCCCAGCGCCACGACCGGGCCAACTCCGGGAATTGTCATCAGCCGGCGGCAAACCTCATCATCGCGGGCGATCGCCAGGAGCTTGCGGTGAAGGGTGGCAAAGTGCTGATGCAGCTTGCCGCGTGCGTCGAGAAGCGGTTCGATGATTTCGGACAGATCTGACATACCTTCGGTCAGCGCGCGGACGCGTTGCTCGAATTTGATCGCACCGACGATGCCGACCTTAAGCCCGAAGTTGCGCAACAGCCCGCGGATGTCGTTCTCGATGGCAAGGGCCTTTTCCTGCAGCAGCTTGCGCGCAGTCAGCAACGCCCGGCGCTTCTGGCTCGTTAGCGTCTTGACGTGCACTGGGCGGTAAAGGCTCACGCGCATCATCTGGGCAATGCCGCGCGCGTCATTGCGGTCGCTCTTGTTCGGCTGTGCTTTGAGAAACGCCTTGGTGTGCCGGGTCTCGATGCAGATCACCGGCAAGCCGGCCTTCGCCAAGCCTTCAAACAGCCATTGCGACAAAGGCCCGGCCTCAAGCCCGACTCGCTCGATCCGCCAATTCGGATCCTTGAGAGCAGCGATGAGGTCGTCGGGATGGCTGACAACCTTTCCCTCATGGCAGATCTTGCCGGTCTCGTCGATGATGCAAACGGAGGTCTCTTTCAGCGACACATCGAGGCCAATATAGTGCTTCACGCTACGTTCCTTTCCTGATGCTTGTGGCTGTTGCATGCAGTCCCGTTTTACCATCAGCCAGGAGCGCAACACCTCCTTCGCACTTCCTCAACGGCTGGACACCAGGCCGAATACCCCATCTTGGACGGTGCGTTCTTGGCGCATTGTCGGTTCCGGCGGTTACGGGTTTGTCTTTAGAATCAGTAGCTTGATCTAAAGTATACCTGAAACCGTCGGGATTTGCCCGCGCAGATATCGCGATTCACTCAATAAATTCAGCAGTTTACCGTTTATGGACGGGCACTAGCTAGCGGATCACGTCACAGTCTCGCCCAGTGCCCATCTACTCGCCAGCTCTCTTGTCGTTGTATTTCAGCCTTGCAATAAAACATGCAAATTGAATTAACAGAAATTTTGCAGCCGCCAATCGGGTACGATGGTATGTTCACCGCACGGTCGGATAAAAGACAGGCTTGAAGAATGGTGCCAATTGGTAGGGCCCGACGGCAGCATAGCAGGCAACGGAGACCCATTCCATAGCCGTACAAAAATGATTCGATGGCACAGCCTTACTCTTAAAGCGAGCCAAAGGCGCAGAAGGTCTTGCCCGAGATGTTCGCGGGCCATTTTGATGAAAAGAAAGTACCAGAGATGTCGACAGAACTACTTTATCTTTCGAGTGCGAATCTGCAAGACTTGCAAATTACCCCTTCCGAGGCACGTGAGGCAATTATTAGTGCCTTTCGCGACAACGCGGCGGGCCGCAATATCGGCTTGCCGAAATCCATCATAACCATCAACCCGTATTCTTGGTTCATCTCGATGAGCTCTGCTTCCGAGGGCGACAGCATCGCGGCGGTAAAATGGGTGGCGGTTATTCCAGTTGAGGGGACTCAAGCAAGATCAACAGTTAACGGCTTAGTCTGTGTGAGCGATTACAACACGGGAGCGCCCATTGCAGTTCTCGATGGCAATTCGATTACGCTAATAAGGACAGCGGCGATGTCGACGGCGGCAGCGATTTATCTCGCGCCTAAGACACCTGCAACGATTGGCTTGATTGGCTGCGGTCTGCAGGCTTTTAGCCATCTTGACTCGTTTGTCGACCTGTTTCCGTCGCTACGCAGAATCTATCTGTTAAGTCGGAGCGTCAGCTCAGCTGAGAGAGTTGCGACTGCTGCTTCCGAAAAGCAGCTAGATCCGATTATTGCAAGCGGTCCCGAGGAGCTGTTGAGTCAAAGCGAGATCGTGGTCTCCATGGTTCCGGGTTCGCCCGGATTGAAACCGTTTCTGGACGCTCGGTCTCTACCGTCTTCTGCATTCGCCTGCGCTGTCGACGGAGGTAGAAGTTGGCGGCCGGACACGTTCGCTGCTTTCGACCGACTTGTCACAGACAGCTTGGAGCAATATACATCCCCACTTGATGCATCAGGAACACTTGTGGATTCTGTAAAGTTTGAGGATGATCTTGTTCATCTTGCTTCTGGTTCGTCGCGGCCACATCCTCCAATGAGAGCCCTGTTCGGCTTCCAAGGTTTTGGGGTCGCCGATTTGGCCTTGGCAGGATTGGCGATCAGAAAGGCCCGCGCTTTTGGAGTAGGGGCGTTTCTGCCGCGATGAGCACGGCTTTTAGGTCATTCCGCCCGCCGAAGACAGAAACAGCGGTGAGTCCACGGTGGGCGCACAATGCATGGCGCCGTAGCTCGGCTATGACGGTGGCGTGTATGGGCACATGTCTCGACCTGCGGAACTTCGGGTTCCGAATCGTAAGGGCGGCTCCGTCGAGATCACTGCTGCGGCTAAGGCAGGAGTTCAGCCAGTCGGTTAACATGTTTTGTTTCCGTCCGTAATGAACTGACAACATGCTGAGAAGCCCGAAAGATGAGGGTAGGCTCCTCGGAACCAGGTTTCAGGAGCGCGTCTCAGTGCTCCAGGGGGGCGCGTTCCAGCCGGTCAGTCCGGCCTAAGGGGTAGCGCCCCGCCCATTAGTGCGGCCGCGTCGGCGGTGGCACGGGACGTGTATGGCAATCGGGCGGGATCGGATATCGAGCCCCGCAATCGCTGTTCGCAGAGGCCGAGTTCTGTTGAACTGCCCCAAGGGCGATATGTGTGACACCGCTATGCGAGGTACTGACGTCCTGCTTGGGTCTAAGACCCGATGACGTCCTAAGGGAACGCGTCCGAGCGTGGGAGATCTCTTGCTCGGCCGGGCAGCGATAGCCACGCCGGTCAGCATCCGGAAGGCGAGGAGCCGTAGCCGATGCTCCGGAGTATTAGCTGTGTAGCCTGCGCCAGGCAACCGGCGGTGGAGTCGGTGGAGCCAAGGCCAGAGCCCAAGGGGAACGCGGATCAGCAACACACGCACGGGGCACAGAGCCGGGAAAGCCTGGAGCGCGTAGGGAAAGCCGCAAGGCAAAGGACGATGGAACGGTTTACCCTCCTTCTCCACCATGCCAATGCCGAGACGCTCAGTTGCCTGACCCTTCGGCGACGATCTCAATTTCGCATATCAATTCGCGGTTGGAGGCATCGAAAGGTGCGCAAAATTGTAGGACCCCAGTTGGCGGAAGGAGTGAATTTCGATGGATGTGAGCCGGTTGAACGTAGATGACCTATTCCAAAACAGCATCATCTGGGATGCACATTGCGGGATCGACCCGCAGGTACCACTCGACATGAACTCGTTGGAACGCATCCGGAAGGCTGGATTTACATATGTCAGCACCAATGTTGGATACGATGTGTTAGCCTGGCAACAGGCATTTAAGGTGATCGGCGCCTATCGGCGTTGGCTAGGCGAAAACAGCGACAAATATACCCTCGTGTCCAACGTTGGCGACATTGTCGCCGCCAAGAGAGACGGGAAACTCGCGGTGTCCATGGATATTGAGGGCGTGTCCGCGCTAAATGGGACGACGGATCTTGTTGAGGTTTACCATCGGTTGGGCGTGCGTCAAATCAGCTTTGTTTACAATCTGGACAACGAGGCGGGTGGCGGCTGCCACGGCGAAAATACTGGACTAACACCCTTTGGTCGCGATGTTATCAAAGAGATGAACCGTGTTGGCATGCTTGTGGACGGATCTCATTGTAGCGCCAAAACGTCGATCGACATGGCCGAAGCCTCGTCCAAACCGATTGTCATCACTCACGCAAATAGCCGGGTGCTGCATGAGCATCCGCGGAATATTTGGAATGAACAAGCCGTTGCCTGCGCCAACACGGGTGGCGTGATTGGCGTCACAGGAATTCGAATCTACCTGACAATAGCAGGCGACAATACGTCGGACCTCGATCTTCTCGCTCGCCACATCGATTATCTTTGTGAGCTGGTCGGTCCGCAACATGTGGGCATCGGAACTGACTTTGCAGAAATCACGAACGCGTTGCAATTCGACAACGCTAAAAACTACTGGCCGCCGGAACATTATCCAAGTGGATCTGACCTTGGCTTTATCGACATTGAAGTATTCCCGAAACTCACCGCCGCCTTGTCAGCTCGGGGCTACTCGAACAAGGACATTAGCGGAATCCTCGGTGGCAATTTCATGCGGGTCGCAGCGATGAACTGGGAGTAGCCCGTTGGAGTTCGACTGCCGCTGTCAGGGACCTTGTCGTAGACAAGATATGTTGGACGTGTTGAAACGTTTTGACCACCGTCGCTATGGGAAGCCTCCTTCGACATCTCGAGGACCAGATGTAAGAGCCGTATTCAGTGCCCTGCTTTGTGTGCGCTGGTATCTGGCCTGCATATCAACCCGCGTTATCTTGAGGAGATAATGGCTGATCGGGGGACACCCGCCGTTAAGCAAGCGAATTTTTTTGCGCCGAGAGAGGGCTCGAAGGTGGTGCCAGCTTTGAGCACAGCACAGGCGACGGCGAGGAGACGATTGGCGACTGATCGCAGGGCGCGACCCCGGCCCCAAAGGGCGACGTATTTCAATCAGCTTCTGAGGTCCTGTTGAACGGCGATGCGCGCCCAATGTCGACAATTCCGGCGATCGTTGAGACCGTCCTGGCGATTTTCCGCGATTTCGGTCTGAGTACTGGATGCCGGCAAGCTTGTGATGAAATGGCGAGATCGCCAATCGAACGGATCGTTGAGGTGGCGGCCACTCGCACCCAGAAGGGCAGTGCGTTCATTGATCACGGGAAGCCGCCGTTGAAGGCTTCAATAAAGGCGTTGTCCGTGGGTATTCCCGGTCGTGAGAAGTCCAGGGCGACGCCCTTGGCCTAGGCCCACGGGTCGAGATCGCGGGACACAAATCGGTGCCCTAATCCACCCTGATCGTCTTCGGATAGCCGACCTGCCGGCATACTCGTTCCAGCGTCTGCACCACATCTTCGCCGCGGTAACTGAGCGCGGATCGAGCACCGGTACATAACGCGAGAAGGTATCGACCACCGTCAGCACCCGCAGTTTCTTGCCGGTGGCGAGCTGGTCGTGAACGAAGCACACGGCCCAGACGTCGTTCGGGCCTGTCGCCACCTGCCGGTCCTCCCGCAGCTTGGCCTTGACCCGGCGCTTCGGCGTCTTGTTCCGCAATTCCAGGCCCAAGTCCCTATAAATACGATAGGTTCGCTCGCGGGTTCCGAGAGTACGTGCACGCGACAATAGCCGTAGCGCACACTGGTCTCACAAATTTCGCGGATGCGTCGTTCCAGACCGGCCTGGGGCGGAACGGAGAGAGGTCTAGTGGTAGGTGGACCGATCAGAATTCAGCGCCCCAAAGGCTCGCCGGATCGAGATCGCCCAATCCTGACACATGCCCTTCACTACCTGCCGCTTCCGAGCAGGCCTTAAAGCTTTCGCCGAATGACATCCTGCTGCATCTCGCGGTCCCGCGTCAGGTCCGCAACGATCTTCTTCGACCGATCGTCCTCAAGCTGCTTCAGCTTCTTCATCTCCGGCGGCAACATGCAGACATACTTCTTCTTCCAATTGAAACAGGCCGCCTGGCTGTTTCCCGCCTCGCCGCAGATCTCCGCGACCGGCACGCCCCCATCACCCTGCTTCAGAATGAAACCTTTTGCGCGTCCGAAAACTGAGATGCCTTCATCGTCGTCCGTTCCTTTTCCCGCCAGGAACTCTAACCGAAAGAGGTCCAGTTTGAAGGGTTCAGATCATTAATACGCCGGACTCTGACCAATCTGGAGAAAACCACCGGTGGCAGGGCAGGGTGAGCCACACTCGATGCAAGCCAGATCAGAGCACGATCTACGCAAAAATATTCCCTGTGACGAAGAAAAGCTGCGCGCTGAGCGCCACATTCGGTCATTTCCCGCTTAGGGTTCCAACTAACATGCTTGTGAGCCTCAGAGGGGCTTGGTCAAACAGGGAGAGCGCGATGAGAAAAAAAATTTCACGGCGGCATTGCTGGCCGCCACACTGCTTGGAGGCATAGCGAATGCCAAGACCTTCGTCTACTGCTCTGAAGCATCACCTGAAGGTTTCGACCCAGGACTTTACTACAGCGGCAACACAGTTGATGCTTCCGCAAACACGATTTACAATCGCCTTCTCGAGTTCAAGAAAGGCACAACCGAGGTCCAGCCGGCCCTGGCCGAAAGCTATGAAGTTTCCAACGACGGCCTTCAGTACACCTTTAAGATTCGTCCGGGCGTAAAATTCCAGACCACCGATTTTTTCACGCCGACCCGAGCGTTGAATGCCGACGATGTCATTTTCTCGTTTGAGCGTCAGTGGAAAGCGGACAATCCGTGGAATAAGTATATTCCGTCGGGTTCGTGGGGGTGGTTTGCGGATTCGGGCATGCCTGATGTGCTTGACAAGATCGAGAAGGTGGACGACATGACCGTCAAGTTCACCCTTAAACGAAGGGAAGCCCCCTTCCTCGTCAATCTTGCGCTGCCGTTCTCATCGGTTCTTTCAAAGGAATATGCCGAGAAGCTTCAGGCCGATGGCAAGATGGACCAGATGGACCAAAAGCCGCTTGGCACCGGCCCCTTCATGTTCGTCGAGTACCAGCAGAACGCGGTGGTGCGCTATAGGGCAAACCCGGAGTATTGGGGAGGCAAACCGCCGATCGATGATCTGGTGTTCGCCATCACCCCCGACGCTTCGGTTCGCTATCAGAGATTGAAGGCCAACGAATGCCAGATCATGTCAAACCCGAATCCTGCCGACGTCGCGGCGATGAAGGAAGATGCGGACTTCAAGGTTCTCGAGCAGGAGGGCCTAAATGTCTCCTACCTAGGCTATAACACCACGCAGGCTCCGTTTGACAATCGCGAGGTGCGCAAGGCGCTAAACATGGCGATCAATAAACAGGCAATTGTGGATGCTGTGTTTCAAGGCCGGGCCACGATTGCTAAAAACCCGGTCCCGCCGACTATGTGGTCGTACAACGACGCAATAGAAGACGACAAATTCGACCCTGAAGTGGCCAAGAAGATGTTGGCTGAAGCAGGCGTGAAGAACCTGTCGATGAAGATTTGGGCGATGCCGGTGTCGCGCCCATACATGCCGAACGCACGCCGTGCCGCCGAGTTGATGCAGGCGGATCTGGCGAATATCGGTGTCAAAGCCGAGATCGTTACAATGGATTGGGGCGAATATTGGAAGAGGTCAGCCGCGAAAGATCGTGACGGCGCAGTCACGCTCGGCTGGACGGGAACCGGCGATCCGAACGACTTCTTCTATACGCTATTGAGCTGTGGTGCAGTTGGCGGCAATAACCGAGCGCAGTGGTGCAACAAAGAATTCGATGAACTGGTGACCAAGGCCAGGGAATCCGGAGACCGAGCAGAGCGGATCAAACTCTATGAACAGGCTCAGGTCGTGTTCAAACGCGAAGCGCCATGGCTGACCATCGCCCACTCGCTTATAGCTGTTCCGATGCGCAAGAATGTCGACGGCTTCATCCAGATGCCAACTAGTGATTTCATATTCACCGAAGTCGACATCCAGGAATAGTCTGCCACATCCGTCGAAGGGACATCCGCACCGGATGTCCCTTTCTGTCGCGTGCGCCGAACGAACCCATGGGAAGCACTGAGGATACTCAGCGTCTATTCGCCCGGCTGGCAGCACCGAAATTCCCTCCGGACTCCCATCATTGCGTTTGCCTTCTGTCGTCGTTTGGCGGCGACCTGACAATCTGATGTCCGTGAACGCATCATGGATCCCTGCGCGTGATGATGCATTGATCATCGGCTGTAATCAGTCATATGTGCTCGATCTTCCAACAAGCTGGTAAAGGGCTCACTTTTCGCTCGGTTACCCGGGCCTAAACAACTTAACAAACGGGTTTTGACAGAGGAACGTTTGTTGGCACTGCTATTGTTAGAGCATTTCGACCCCTCGCATGATTGGGAAGAGGAATGACGATGAGGGATTTATCCGGTCTCCTGGCCGGGATACATCTCTACGTGTCAAGCCAATGTCGGCAAATCAGCCGAAAAGGATCAGAGCGATCTATTCTCTGCCGCGGTTCTTTCCTAACAGCGCTGGCACGAAAGGTCGGCCCGACCGACGCCCTCATTAATGCGCTAGGTGGCCGAAAGCCGTTTTTCCCTGCCATTAAGTCACTTTCAGGATCGTCTGTCCAGTAGACGGGTATCTGGTCGGCGTGTCATCTCCAGCGGAATCAACCGATTTGGCGAAGAAAAACTGCAATGTGATTGTCATATTCGCCTGCTTCCAGCCGATAGTTCTGATTAAGATCAGCTTGCGAGCCTCGGAGGGGCTTGGCCAATCAGGGAGGTGAGTAATGCAGGAACCGATCTTCGCGGCGGCGCTGGTTGACGCTGGACTTTGGATAGGCGGCAACACGAATAAGGCCTGTGGGACGGGGGCGTAACGGATGCTGCGATTTGTTTTCGCCCGTCTGGCAGTTCTGATTCCAACCTTTCTCGGGGTCACCATAGTTGCATTTGGCTTTATTCGCCTTCTGCCTGGCGACCCTGTCATGCTGATGTCTGGTGAACGCGTCATGGAGGCTGCGCGTTATGAGGCGCTGACCAAGCAGTTTGGCTACGACAAGCCCTATGTCACTCAATATTTTCAATATATTGTAGATATTCTACATGGTGACCTTGGCGCCTCGATTACTACCAAGACTTCTGTTTTGGGCGAGTTCTTGCAACTGTTTCCTGCAACACTCGAACTCTCGTTCTGCGCTATCTTGGTTGCAGTCATGCTTGGCATTCCGGCCGGTGTACTGGCGGCGGTAAAACGTGGTTCGTTCTGGGATCAGACTATCATGGGAACTGTCCTTGTTGGCTTTTCCATGCCTGTTTTCTGGTGGGGTCTGCTGCTGATTATTCTGTTCTCGGGGGTTCTGGGGTGGACACCGGTGTCCGGCCGCATCTCGTTGACGTATTTCTTCCAGCCCGTCACCGGATTCATGTTGATAGACTCGCTCCTTTCCGGGCAAGCAGGCGCGTTCAGGTCGGCACTCAGTCACCTCGTTCTTCCGACTGTCGTGCTTGGCACTATCCCGGTGGCCGTGATCGCTCGTCAAACACGCTCGGCGATGATTGAAGTCCTATCCGAGGACTATGTGCGGACGGCGCGCGCGAAGGGTCTCACCCCTTTCCGCGTTATCGGAGTTCACGCACTGCGCAATGCCATGATTCCTGTCATCACGACGATCGGGCTGCAGGTCGGCGTTCTACTGGCTGGAGCGATCCTGACTGAAACCATCTTCTCCTGGCCCGGGATCGGCAAGTGGATTGTCGATTCAATCTTTCGACGTGACTATCCGGTCATACAAGGCGGGTTTTTGATAATTGCCGGCATTGTCATGATGGTTAATCTCATCGTTGACCTGATGTACGGGCTAATCAATCCACGCATCCGGCATTGAGAAGGAAAGTACAATGGCTAACACCGCCACAAGCGTCTCCGCCGCCGGGGATGTATCGCCGCGCCAGGTAGCGCTGGCCGAATTCTGGTACTATTTCTCGGCAAACCGAGGCGCCGTCATCGGTCTTCTCATCTTCATCGCTTTGGTGATCGTCGCAGTTCTCGCGCCAATGATTGCTCCCCATCTGCCCAACGCACAATATCGGGACGCGGTATTGCTTCCACCGTTCTGGCAAGATGGGGGGCATGCGACCTATCTCTTCGGCACGGATCCGGTTGGCCGTGACGTGCTCTCGCGCCTGCTTTACGGTGCCCGTTATTCGCTATTCATCGGCGTCTTCGTTACCACTATAGCGTTGGTGGGCGGAATACTCATCGGCGTCATCGCCGGTTATTTCGGCGGTTTGATCGACACCGTGATAATGCGCGTCATGGACATCACCCTCGCCTTTCCGTCTCTCCTGCTGGCGCTGGGTCTAGTCGCCGTGCTCGGGCCCGGTCTCACCAACGCGATGATCGCAGTCGCGCTAGTGTTTCAGCCGCATTTCGTGCGCCTAACGCGGGCTGCCGTCATGGCCGAAAAACTCGCGATTATGTGGTGGCGGCTAAGGTGGCCGGCGCGGGTCCGCTGTATCTGATGTTCAAAACCATTCTTCCAAACTGCATGTCGCCTTTAATAGTCCAGGCGGCTCTCTCCTTCTCCAGCGCGATCTTAGACGCTGCGGCGCTGGGGTTTCTGGGCATGGGTGCACAGCCACCGACGCCGGAATGGGGAACCATGCTTGCCGAATCGCGCGAGTTCATCCTGCGTGCTTGGTGGGTAGTCACACTGCCCGGCCTTGCAATCCTGATCACTGTGCTCGCGATCAACCTGATGGGTGATGGTTTGCGTGGTGCTCTTGACCCCAAGCTGAAGAGGTCGTGACGATGGCACTGCTAGAAATAGAGAAATTGGTGGTCGAATTCCAAACGGCTGCGGGCACGTTTCGCGCCGTCGACGGAGTGTCGCTCATGGTAAGTGAACGCGAGGTGCTTGCTGTTGTCGGAGAGTCCGGCTCGGGGAAATCGGTGTCAATGCTGGCCGCGATGGGGTTGCTCCCGTGGACGGCGAAGGTAAGCGCGGACAAGATGACATTCAATGGGCGCGATCTGCTCAAGATGAGCTCCACCGACCGGCGAAGGCTAATTGGCAAGGACATTGCCATGATATTCCAGGAACCGATTGCCAGTCTCAACCCGTGCTTCACCGTAGGTTTCCAGATAGAGGAAGTGTTGCGCCTACACATGGGACTGGACAAGACAGCGCGACGCGCGAGGGCTATCGAACTCCTCAATGACGTCGGTATACCCGATGCCGCCGAGCGGATCAGTCACTACCCCCATCAGATGTCGGGTGGACAATGTCAACGCGTCATGATCGCCATTGCAATCGCCTGCAACCCAAAGCTGCTCATTGCAGACGAACCGACGACTGCACTCGACGTGACTATACAGAAGCAAATTCTCGACCTTTTGATGCGGCTGCAGTCCGAACACGGCATGGGCCTTATCATAATCACGCACAATATGGGGGTCGTGGCCGAAACGGCGGATCGCGTGGTAGTGCAGTACAAGGGGCGAAAAATGGAGGAGGCCGACGTGCTGTCGCTCTTCGAAAATCCCAAAAGCAATTACACCAAGGCGTTGCTCGCTGCATTGCCCGAGAATGCGACCGGCGATCGGCTGCCGACCATCACCGAACTTTTTATCGACTATTACGTGGCTGATGAAACAACCGCAGTCCAGACACCGCCGGTGGGGGCGCCACTATGACCAGACCGATCGTCCTTGAAGGGCGCAACATTATTCGCGACTATCAGCTTACTCCTGGCATGCTCAAGAAGGCCAAAGTTGTCCACGCGGTCAAGGGTATCAACCTCTCTATCGAAAGGGGCAAGACCCTCGCGATCGTTGGTGAGAGCGGCTGTGGAAAATCCACCTTGGCCCGTATCATCACGCTGATCGATCCAGCGACTTCCGGTGAGCTTTTCATCGACGGCCAGAGGATCGATATAGCCAAGCGCAAGCTTACGCCCGAGCTCCGTTGCAAAGTCCAGATCGTTTTCCAAAACCCCTATGGCTCGCTCAACCCGCGCCAGAAGATAGGAGATGTCCTCGCCGAGCCCCTGCGGCTCAATACTGATATTTCGGCTAGCCAGCGCAGGGATCGCGCGATGGCGATGCTGAAAAAGGTCGGTCTCCAGGAAATCCATTTCAATCGCTACCCGCACATGTTTTCTGGGGGCCAGCGCCAGCGTATAGCTATTGCGCGAGCGTTGATGCTCAACCCAAGCCTGCTGGTGCTTGATGAGCCTGTGTCAGCGCTCGATCTTTCTGTACAGGCGCAAGTGCTGAATCTATTGGCCGACCTTCAGGATGAGTTTCAATTGACTTATGTTTTCATCAGCCACGACCTGTCGGTCGTGAAGCACATCGCCGATGATGTGATGGTGATGTATCACGGTGAGGCGGTTGAACATGGCCCCCGCGAGCAAGTCTTTGCCGACCCTGAAACATAGTTATACCAAAATGCTTATTGCAGCGACGCCGCGCGCCACTCTGGACTCCATCAGGATCCGGATAGCTCATAAGAAGCAAGTCAAGAGACCGTCTCTGGCACCGTTATGATGCCCGTGCCGGTGGCGCAGCTGGCGACCTCAAGATGATTAAGAAAGGACGAACTCGATGATTTGGACCTTAGGCGCGGTGGGCGACGTTTTTGTAAACCGTGACAATCCGGCGAACGCGTTCAATGGCTGCGACCAGCTCTTGGGCAGCATGGACCTTGTGTTTGGAAACTGCGAGGGCGCATATACTGACCAGCCCCGGTTTGCTCCCAGCGCGGGGTGGCGGGTGGTTTCAGCAGAGGCGAATGGCCGCGGGCTCGGAAGAGCCGGCTTTGATGTGATGGCACTAGCGAACAACCACATCCTTGATGCCGGGTACGAAGGCTTGAGCGGCACCATCAAACTTCTACAATCGCAAGGAATAGCGACGATCGGCGCCGGCGCTAATAAGTCTGAAGCGACTGCGCCCGCTATAATTGACCACCACGGGGTTTCCGTTGGTTTCCTTAGCTTTGCCTGCGTATACTGTCCCGGTTATGAGGCTCGCGGCTCAGCACCCGGGCTTTCAGCTATCCGCGTTCACTCGCACTATTACCTTCCTGAATGGGCCTACTTCGACCCGGGGACAGTTCCCGCCGTTAGAACATTTCCGTGGCCGGAAGACGTCGAATACATGAAATCCTTGATTGAGGACCTTCGAAAGAAGGTTGATGTTGTAATTGTAAGCCATCACTGGGGCTTGTGTGTTCCCTCGTATATTACCGAGTATGAGAGAATATTAGGGCATGCTTCGGTTGAAGCTGGCGCTGACATCATCCTCGGACACCATCACCACTTCGTTCGCGGTATCGAAATTTATCAAGGAAAGCCGATTTATTACGGGCTCGGGCATTTTGTGTTTGATTTGCCCGGGCTAGAACTGATGGAGCCACATCTAGACAAAATGAAGAAGGAAAGTGAGTACGCAATTTATCCGCGCGAAGGTTATCCGCTTTCGCCGTTTCACCCAGACGCTCGGATGACGATGGTTGCGGCTTGCGATTTCGACGGCAAGTCCTTGCAATCGGCTGGTTTTTATCCGTGTTTGATCAATAAAGAAAATCACGCCATTCCATTCAGGAAGGATGATCCAAAAGCCCAGCAGGTCGTCGATTATGTCACCAGGATAAGCGCCGATGCCGGTCTGAAAACGAGTTATACACTATCGCACAGACTTGGCTGTGCGTATTCAGCGGCGGAAGACTAGCGCTCCAAAGCCAGCCTAGGCGGCTATCGGGGTAGTCGGCAGCCTTTTATGATCTGTCTGATCACACTTGTTAGCGTGACCGATCGACTAGCAGCACTGCTCAAGCCGGAATTGGCGAGCGAGACCTCGTTCTGAGCATCAGGGGCTGTCGTGCTCAGCGGCGGCAAAGCGGCTCTGCATGGCATCAGGCGTCGATCGACAATCCGGCGCTTTCGGGAGACGATCGGTTTCGTCTCGGGTCAGATGGCTGGTACAAAGGGCCAGCGATCCGTCAGGGCAGCATCGGCGTCTGGAGCCTTATACGCTGAGATCCGCTCGTATGAGGTTCGCAGGTCACCAATCTAAAGCGTTGCAGAATCTTCCATCATCTACTAGCTCGAGGAGTTCTTGAGTATGCCCGGACCGTTCGTTGTTCCTGTTCAGGGAGACATTGAATTACCAAAGGAGGTGGATTGCGTCGTCATCGGCGGCGGCATTGTCGGCGCGTCCACTGCACTAGAACTCGCCGAAAGTGGTCTGCGCGTGGCTTTGTGCGAAAAGGGTGGGATCGGCCAAGAGCAGTCTAGTCGCAATTGGGGTTGGGTACGCATCTCCCGCAGGGATCCGCGTGAGATTCCACTGATGGCTGAAGCGTTGCGCATGTGGGATAGGCTCTCGGCCCGCACGGGTCGGGATGTGGGCTACAATCGGGCGGGAATTGTGTTCACCTGTGCGGGCGACAAAGAGTTCGAAGAGCACGCACGTTGGGGACGCCTTCTGAAGGAATACCAAATCGAGTCACGCATGTTAGAAGCTTCGGAACTGCGTAACCTCCTCCCAGGCTCCAATCTTGATGTTAAAGGAGCGCTTTATACGCCGGGGGACGGCCGCGCTGAGCCGCAGAAGGCCGCCTCGGCTATTGCGGAGGCCGCGCGCGAGCGCGGTGCCGTCCTCCTCACCGAGTGCGCGGTTCGTGGTATAGAGACAACGAACGGCGCCGTCTCGGGCGTCATCACTGAACGAGGCTTCATTGCCTGCAAGGCGGTCGTGCTTGCTGGAGGTGCCTGGTCGAACCTGTTTTGCGGGAGGTTTGGTCTCAAGTTGCCGCAGTTGAACGTCATGAGTACCGTCCTGCGTACGACGCCGGTCGAAGACGGCCCGGAGGAGGCGGTGTGGGCGAGCAATTTTGCCATTCGCAAACGCCAAGATGGGGGATACACCGTCGCTTCGACCACCAGTGTCGTTGACATAGTGCCCAGCTCATTTCGTTACGCGCGCGATTTTCTCCCGGCCCTGCGGACGGAGTGGCGAGGGCTGAATTTCCGTCTGGGAAGTCGTTTCGTTGAAGAGGCGAGAGTGCCGAATCGGTGGACGATGGATGAGGCGAGCCCTTTTGAATACTGCCGCGTGCTTGATCCAATGCCTTCGAAGAAAAGCTGCGAGCTCGGCCTTGCAAACGCCCGCAAGGCATTTCCGTTTTTGAACAAGGCTGGAATTGCGCAGCGTTGGGCCGGCTATATCGATGTCACGCCCGACGCCATCCCGGTCATATCCGCGGTGGATGCCGTCCCCGGCTTTCATGTTGCAACCGGCTTTTCAGGTCATGGGTTCGGAATCGCACCAGCAGCAGGGAAGTTGATCGCGGATATCGTCACGGGGCGGCCCCCGACCGTCGATCCTACGGACTTCAGATGGTCGCGGTTCTCAGACGGGTCGAAACTCAAGCCGATGGCGCCGTAGGCCATGTAGGAAGATAAATGCGCAAACGCGCGTAAAAACGCTGGTTTCCGGCGCACGTAGAGCCGATATCGAGGTAAATCGCCTCTTTCTACCGTTAGAATTCAGCAAATGGGTACCGATCGCTAGGTATCCAGGATCGTCAAGTCCCTTCGAGGCGCGATTTTGAAGCCGCATAGCAATAGGAACAGATTATGCTAAGGATTGGAGTTGATATCGGTGGCACGTTCACCGATTTTGCCATTTGGCGCGATGAAGCCGACGGTTATCGGCAAATCGATGCAGAAAAGATTCCAACCTCCCGTCCTCAATTTGCCAAATCGGTTATCGAGGGCCTGGCCCGCATTGTCGAGCGCCACCGCGTGGGGCCGGACGACCCGGTTCTGGTTGTACACGGCACCACTGTCGGTACGAACGCGGTTATCGAACGATCAGAGCCGCCGATCGCATTGATCACCACGACGGGCTATCGGGACATCCTGAATATCGCTCGTCTGCGCTTAGATAAGCCGACGGATTTATTCAACGGTAGAACGACACCCCTGGTGCCCCGGCCAATGGCATTCGAGGTGAATGAGCGTCTCCGCGCCGATGGCAGCGTTGAAACGCCGTTGGACGCTGATTCTGTTATAGCAGCTCTTTCTCAGGCAATCGAACGTGGCGCCACCGCAGTTGGGGTGTGCCTTTTGCATAGTTATCGTAACCCCGTTCATGAGGCGCAGTTGCTAGAGATTGCCCGCGATAACTTCCCCGATCTTGACATTATGGCGTCACACGAAATCTGGCCGCAGCAGTCTGAGTATGAGCGCGCGATGCTCACGTTGCTGAATGTTTACGTGAAGCGCGTGATGGAAGACTATCTTGGGGAGATCGATAGTTTCCTGAAGCGCCGTCTGCCAAATGGGCGTCTACTGGTCACGAAATCAAATGGCGGGGTGATGTCGGCGGCAGAGGCCTGCCGCCTGCCCGTGCACACGTTGCTGTCAGGTCCGGCGGCCGGTGTGACCGCTGCACGCGCGCTTTCAGAGTGGACCGAGAACCCCCACGTTCTTACGATGGACATGGGAGGTACGTCGACCGACGTAGCACTCGTACAGGTGGGGCGCCCAACTCTTACTGCTCAAGCGGAAGTAGGCGACTTCCCGTTGCTTCTTCCTGTGACTGCCATCGAGGCGATGGGCGCGGGTGGCGGATCAATCGCGTGGCTGGACGGCAAGGTGCTGAAAGTGGGTCCGCGCAGTGCTGGTTCAAAGCCCGGTCCGGCCTGTTATGCGGCTGGAGGCACCGCACCGACGATGACTGACGCATACCTGCTCTGCAACTATCTTTCGCCGCGCGGCTTGCTGGGCGGACGCTTGCCCTTGTCTAGGGAGCTGGCAGAACAAGCAATGGCGCCTATCGCGAAAGCAGGTGACTGTGATGCAATCACCGCAGCAGAAAGCTGCATTGAGATCGGCACGAGCAATATGCTGGCGAAGGTGGTACCCTTCCTAGCGCGCGCCGGCATTGGTTCGGCCGATCTCACCCTTATGATCTTCGGCGGCGCAGGTGGCATCCACGGACCGCTACTCGCCGAAGAGCTGGGCATCAAGCGCGTCCTTGTGCCCCGGCTTTCTTCGGTCTTTTGTGCGTTTGGCTGCCTGGCGGCTGATCTGGTGCACGATGCAGTTCGGAGCGTTGCTGGCACAACTATGAACGCAGATTCGATGCTGCGAATCTTCGAGGAACTGGCGCGTGAGGGCCAAGACTGGGTGGTGAACCAGGCGCCGCGGGGTCAGGTCCAGCAAATCGACACGTTGTATTTGGCCGAAGCGCGTTATGCGGCACAGTCGTTTACCATTCCGGTGGACGTAACTCATGCTGTGGTTAGCGGCGCAGGTTTGGCCGCTTTTGCGGCCGCTTTCCATGCCGAACACGAGAAACTGTTTGGCTATGCGGATGTAAATGCCCCTGTAGCTGTCAATGAACTGATGGTGAGGACTTATGGCCGGCAGGTGAAACCCCATGCGACGCCGGAGGGGAAAGTTGCCGACCATTCTGCAAGTCCCAAATCGCACCGTGATCTACGGTTCCAACGGAAATGGTGGCCGGATTGCCCAATATTTTCCCGCGCGGATCTCGGAGAGGGCTGGGCACATTCCGGACCGACCGTAATTGAACACGATTTGTCGACTGTTTTGGTGCCCCCGGGCTTTCGCGCCGTGATCGGTGCGCTCGGCGACATCATGCTGACGAAAGAGGACTGAGCGATGGACATTGCACGCACTGAAATTATGAAAAACCGCTTCTCTGCCATCGCAGAAGAAGCCGCCACGCTCGCCTACCGGACTGCACACACTACCTTTGTGAAGCAGACGCAGGACTTCCAGGTCGCGCTGGCACGGACGAGCGGCGAATTTTTTGCATTCCCGCTGCTCAGCGGCACTACCGACAATGCCGGAGACTCGATTATTGGGCTGATCGAGCATTTCTCTGATCTCGTACCGGGCGACGTCGTGATTTCCAACGATCCCTTCAGTAGCAGGGGGCTGGTGACGCACCAGATGGACATTCATATGGCTCAGCCGGTCTTCTATCGCGGCGAGCTCATTGCATTTGCCTGGTCTTTTGTCCACGCCACTGATATCGGCGGAGCGGTTCCGACTAGCATCTCGCCTGAGTTAAATGAGTGCTTCCAGGAAGGATTTCGCATCCGTCCTACCAAACTGATGTGGGCCGGCGAATTGAACCATGACGTGGCCAACTTTATAAAAGACAACTCTCGCATTGGCGAAGAAGTGTGGGGCGACCTGGAAGCAATGATGGCGGCGATGCGTCTGCTTGAACGGCGCGTGGGCGAGTTGTGCGAGCGTGTCGGCATTGACGCGTTCCGCCGGGGCATCGATGACGTGTTGGACTATGCCGAGACGAAAGCACGTCAAGTGATCGCAGGGCTGCATGACGGCGAATATGGGTTCTCCGACTATCTCGAGGGCCTCACTGTGAATGAGTCCATCCATATTCACTGCCAATTGCGCATTAGGGGTGAAGAGGCAGAGATCGATTTTGCAGGCAGCGATCCACAGGTGAACGCCGCCTTGAACTTCAATTCAGGTGGTCTCGCGCATTCGATGCTGTGCGGGGCACTTGTAAATTACATCATGACGATGGAGCCTTCGATCCCGCCCAACGGTGGGGTAATGCGGCCAATTCGTGCTCACGCACCTTCTGGCACGGTAATGAATGCTGAGTTTCCCGCAGCGATGGGCAATCGCTGGGTGACTGCCATGCGCTGCTATGATGCCTTGATGGGCTGTTTGAACCAAGCGATCCCCGGCGGCATCACCGCAGGTGGGGCCGGCCAGGCCGGTATTATTAGCGTGGCTTGGAAAGACACCGCTGGTCGTAAGCGCGTTTCGGTTGTGGAGCCGTTTTCTGGCGGCTCAGGCGGCCGTGTTAGTGCGGATGGCGTCGATGCGACCGACACAATGCTCGGCTTTTTGAAGAGCACGCCAATCGAGAGTGTGGAATCCGAAACTCCGCTGCTGGTCCGCCAGCATGCGCTGGTGCCGTCCAGTCATGGACATGGACAGTACCGAGGTGGGGCTTCGGTATGCATAGAGCTGGAATGCCTGATCGATCAGGCCGAGATTAACGTGCGTGGACTGCAGCGGCAACGGTTTGAGCCTTGGGCGGTTCTAGGTGGACATCCCGGTAGAAGTGGCGAGGCCTGGTTACTGCGCGCCGGCGAAGAAAAGGCTCTGGGACAGGTTGGCCTGCTGAAAGTGCAGCGCGGCGATGTGCTCCGAATGATCTCCCCATCGGGTGGAGGGTTCGGCGATCCGGCCAAACGCACCGTTGCGTTGGTCGTCGAGGACGTTACAAACGGAATGTTGGATGAGCAGGAGGCTGCAAAGATCTACGGTGTGATAATCCGCGATGGTGTGCTGGACGTTGCGGCAACGGAGCGACGGCGTGCCGAAACGCCTCCGACTGAAGCGCCGCTATTTGTGTATGGACATGCCCGAGGCGAGTACGAGGCACATTGGTCGGCCGAAGCGAGCGCAGCATTTGCGAATGCTGTGTTGCAGGCGCCCTCCGGATTGCGCGCAGCGATACAGCGCGAAGCTCGATTGGCGCTGGACGCGACCCCAGGGCCAGTCGAGGCCGCCACAGTGAGCGACACAGTCGCTAAATTGATCCGACAGATGCAGGCGTCAACGGCTTAGCCAATAGAGAAATCTACTTCATCCATCTGCAAAATAATTCCGGTTTGGAGAAGCTTCGTGCAGCACGAAAAAGAGCACTATGTCAATGGAAGCTGGGTCGACCCGATAGAACCAGTTATGCTGCCGGTCGTCGACCCGTCGACCGAGACGACGTTGACTTGGATTGCAGGTGGTGGATCGCATGATGTTGAACGGGCGGTGGCCGCTGCACGGGCCGCATTCCCTTTGTACTCGGGGACATCAAAACGTGATCGAACGGAGTTGTTGAGTAACATACTGCATGAATATCGAAGGAGAAAGGACGATATAGTTGACGTCCTTTGCCGCGAAATGGGTGCTCCGCTACAAGTCGCTCGCGATTGGCACGACGCGTCTGCTGAAATAGAGAAAACCATCGAAATTTTGCAAAGCTATGATTTCGAGGAAACGCAGGGTTTCGACAGCATCTTGCGGGAGCCTATCGGCGTCGTCGGCATGATTACGCCTTGGAACTGGCCGGTTGGTCAAATCATCACTAAAGTTGCTCCGGCGCTTGCAGCTGGATGCACGATGGTGCTTAAACCGTCCGAGATGGCGCCCCTATGCGCTATTATTTTCTCGGAGATTATTGATGCCTCGGGAGTCCCTGCGGGTGTCTATAATATGATCCAGGGGCAAGGGGCAGTTGTTGGTGAAGCGCTGTCGGCGCACCCAGGTGTGGACATGATGTCGTTCACAGGGTCGACAGCCGCCGGTATACGTATTGCTCAGACTGCTGCGAGAACGGTAAAACGCGTTAGCCAGGAGCTCGGCGGTAAGTCAGCCAACATTCTTCTGCCCGATGTAGACTTAGAATGGGCGGTGTCAAATGGCGTTCATCGGGTGATGCGCAATAGTGGTCAGGCGTGTAGCGCGCCGACACGAATGCTCGTTCCAGCCAAATTCCACGACGACGCCAAGGCTATTGCAAAAAACACTGCGGAAAGCTTGCGCGTTGGTGACGTGTCGGACCCCGAGACAAGCCTAGGCCCGGTTTCCACAAAGGCGCAATTCGACAAAGTGCAGCATCTGATCCGGTCGGGCATTGAGGAAGGAGCTGAGCTCGTGACTGGCGGACTGGGTAGGCCCTCTGGGCGCAGCAGTGGTTACTTTGTAAAACCTACAGTTTTCGCTGGTGTGAACAACAGAATGAAGATCGCTCGCGAGGAAGTCTTCGGCCCTGTGCTGACGATAATACCTTACTCTGATGAGGATGAGGCCGTCGAGATCGCAAACGACACCGTCTACGGCCTAGCTGGCTATGTTGCATCTTCTAGCCTTGACCGAGCGCGCAGGGTCGCTGGCCGTCTACGCGCCGGAATGATCCACATAAATTACCCCATACGGGACGCGGCGAGGCCCTTCGGTGGATACAAACAATCCGGCAACGGCCGAGAAAACGGCAAGATCGGCCTCGAAGAATATCTCGAAGTCAAGGCAGTTCTTGGTTCAAATCCAGCCGAGTAGGCGAGCGTCGTATACTTCACCAGTAACGAGCACTTACTAGGAAGTGAGGCGCCTCCTCCACGTTCACAGTATTGTTATTGAAGCTTTCTCTGCTTGTTCTTGCAGGAGAATGCGGGCATGTGTATGTGAGCCGGCTTAGTAAAGGCATGACTGAACGGCGCAGCGACCAAGAACTGAAAATGAGCCTCGGTCTGTTCGAGCCGGAAGGGCGGTGTAGGCGGCGTGCATCAAGCCGTCGGTTTCGCTGCTGGGCCATCCATTTGCGAGGCGCTCGGGTGCCTGAGTAAGCCAGGCTTGCGGATCAACAGCATTCATCTTTGCTGTTTGCAGAAGCGTTCCGATTGTCGCCTAGGTTTTGCCGCCACCGTCGCTTCAGGCTGAATAGGCTATGCAATCTTGGCACTTGGCCGGCGGGCTGCTGCTTCATCAGCGCCTTGTCTTCCATGGTGAGGTCGGCTTCAACGTTCATGGTGAGCGTCCCGCGAATGCATTTTTCTGATTTCGTCGAGGCGTAGTTTAGGGTCTCGCTTTAACTCGTCGGAATGATGCGCGCGATGATTTCAGGATCGCACTGTTCATCGACCAAGAACTGCCGAATTCCTGTAACCGCCCGGTTGTTGCCGCGGAGATTTCGCTTTGATGCGAGCGATGAGTTCCTGGTCATCGACGAAGTCTTCGAGGAAGTCGTTCCATTCGTCAGCGGTGCGACGAGCATGGGCAAGCATTTGCTCCAGCTCTTCGATTCCGCCGCGGGTAAGCGAGAGTTATTGCCTCGTCCTGCCCGGCGTAGACGCTGATGATGCTGCCGTAGCTCAGGTTATCATCGTTGCTGACGATCGCCTGAAGGAGTTCGGAATCTTCGTCGAGCAATTTGGCGACGTAATCGATGCTGAACACATGGGTCACGGTTGCCATCAGGCGGCCTCGGCGCAGGTGGCTATGACAGATGCCCAGTTCCAGGGCAGCAGCTCATCGAGCCTATTGATCTTGTGATCGTGAATGCGGTCGAGCACGTCGGCCAGATAGGCCTGCGGATCGAGGCCGTTCATCTTGGCCAGGGCCCGCTCGGCGGCATTGTTGTCGATGGCGACACGACCATCTTCCAGGAACAGGCAGAAAGACGACCAGCGGCTCAGGCCATAACGGAAGGCTTGCGCCAAATCGCCTTTGCCCGGAATACGGGCCAGTTGCGCTTCGGCCCAGACACGCAAGGCTTCGACCTTGGGCTTGCTCTGCTTCTGACGCGTAGCAAGACGGATGTCGACAGGCTGACCTGCAATCTCTCGCTCGATGTCGTAAAGCGCACCGATACGGTCGAGAGCCTCGCAGGCGATCTCGGATTTGTTCGATGTCCAGATATCGTGGAAGTCGCGGTGGCTCCACAGGCAAGATAGACCCGAACCCCGGTCCCTGGTCCAATCATGCCAACTCCACCGCCCGGATAAGCCGCGTCAGCGTGGCGGCATCCACGCCGCTGTCGAAGCAAAGGCTGCGACCGCAGGCCAATCGCAACTCGATCATCCCAGAGGGGTCCTGCTGGTCCCCACGGCGCTCGGTCTGCGTCCCATTCATCTCCACGGGAACAAACACCGCATTCGCAGAAGGCGACAACAGTCCCTTCTTCTTCAGCTCACTGCGCCAGGTGTAAATCTGCTGTCGTGTCACACCGTATCGCTGCGCAACCTCAGTCACCGTCGCCCCGCCGATCCCATCCGACATGATAATCTCGAGCTTCTGTTCGTCGCACCACCGGCGCCGCCGTTCCTGCCCAAGAATTTCCACCCGAATCGCAATCGTCGCCTGAGACACGTCGCTAACGACGACGTTAAAGACGTCGTTAAAGACGTCTCTTAGGCCATCACGACGATAGCCGGCAGGCGGTGACAACCGGTCGGTTACGAATTCCTCCGTCCCATGTCCTGATATCAGCCAGGAGTTCCTGGAGGCTTTCGACGCCGCGATCCGTAAAGCCGGTTGTGCCTTCCTCGGTCCCGTTGTGGACGTGCACCATTTCGCCGTAATCGATATTTTCCGAGTTGGCGGAGATCACTCTGAGCAGCTCGAGGCTTTCGCCGATCATGGCGGCCGCGTCTTCGATCGTATAGAATGTGCATCGAACGCGCCATCAGACGGCCTTTTGCGTAGTGGAGACCGCCCGAAGCATATTCCACGACAGCAGGTCTTCAAGTCTGTCTACCAGGTAATCCTTGATCCGGGTTCAGGGCATCCGTGAGGTAGGTCACCGGATTGTGGCCATGCAGTTTGGCTGTGTCAGGATATTCGCGATGCGCTCGCCGCCCTTGTGCGAGCCGGCGAAGAGCCAGATGCTATGACCATTTCTTCTTGGAAAGCCGTGCTTTGAAGGCAGCATGGCCATCGGCCATTTCGGTCGGGAGAAGGATGTATCCGTCATGAGTGACTACGATGCATATATTGGACTGGACGTCCATAACATTTCCGTTGCCGTTGCCGAAGCGGGAAGCGCCGGATCGACGAACTGCATCTCGAATACCCGTTTGTGGGAAGCCGGATGTTGCAACGGCTTTTGAGGGGAGCTGGTGATTGGGCGGCTGCACGTCGCCACGCTGATGAGGAAGATGGGCATCGAGGCGATCTACCATCGCCCCAATACGTCAAAACAAGCGCCTGGCACAAGGTCTATTTCTATCTTCTTCGGAAACTGGCGGTCAACGGACCCAATCAAGTCTGGGCCATGGACCTGACCTATGTTCCGACGGCGCGGGCTTCGACTATCTCTGCGCTGTCGTGGACTACTTCAGCTCGGCAGTTCTATCGTGGCGGCTCTCGATCACGATTGAAGCGGACTTCTGCATTGAAGGTGTCGAGGAAGGGCTTGCTCGTTACGGCAAGCCTGACATCTTCAACACGGAAGACCAAGGATCGCAGTTCACCTCCGTTTGATGGGGTTGCTTGCTGTTCAGTTGAATGCGTCATCCATTGATGATGGCTCGTCCCGCTATGCCATCATGCGAAGACTGATGTCGACCGTTCACACGCTTTAGCACCCGACAGTGCTGCCGCGAAGGTCTTCGTGCCCCCGCGGCAATCAGCCAACCCATCAGCTTCCATGAAAATTGGCACTTTTGGGCTAGCTATCAGAGCAAATCACAACAGATCCTTCAATACTCCACCATGATCCGACGATAAATCTCGACCGATTTTTCCAATTGGTCCAACTCAACAAATTCGTTATTTGTATGCGCTCGATCGATGCTGCCGGGACCAAGAACAATGCAGGGGATTCCCGCGAGAGATAACTGGCTAGCATCTGTTCCATAAGGTACGCCAATATATTCGCCGGTGCCCGCCACGGCCGCGCATGCTTGTGCCGCTTTGAGAGCGATCTGGCTGTTTTCGGCGCTGGTGGGAGCGGGATCTTCAAGTGCCGGCAGCAGCGATCTGACCTTCACGCCTTCTTTCTCCCGCAAGGTATGGAATATTGCTTCGACCTCCCGCAAAGCGTCATCCGGCCGCTCACCCGGCACCAGCCTTCGATCTATCCAGATCTTGCAGGACGGCGGAACGGTTGTAAGTTCGAGACCTCCTTCGATCAAGCTAACGGTAAGAGTTGGAGGACTTACAAGAGCCTGCTGGCGAGCCGAAAGTTCTCTGTTGTGGTCGTCCAGGGCTAGAATGACTTTTGCCATTCCTGTAATCGCGTTTACTCCAAGATGCGGTTTTGATGTGTGGGCGGGAACACCCTCAACTTCAACTTGCCATCGAACTGATCCCTTATGGGCCACAACCAACTGAAGCTCTGTCGGCTCGCCAACGACCGCCGCCTCATAAGAAGTTCCAGAGAGGGCGATAGCGCGTGCTCCGATCTTTCTGTACTCCTCGTCAATGCTAGCGGCGACAACAATGGTGCAGCTTGGTTTCTTTTCGGCCATCGAGGCCAGTGCAGTCAACATTGCGGAGAGCGATCCTTTGGTGTCGCAGCTACCGCGACCATGGAGCCGGCCATCCCTGACCTCCCCCGAGAACGGATCGGAAGTCCAGTTATCGATAGGAACGGTATCCGAATGTGCTATGAACAGCAGTCTCCGGTCTGGATTTTTTCCCTCAACCCACGTCAGGAAGTTGGGCCGACCGTCTTTTACTTCTTGGATGTCATAAGGCAGACCAAGCGACTCGCAGAAGCCCTTGAGATAGTTTACGACCCGCTGCTCTCCACTCCCTGTGGCGGCGAGAGACGGGTTAATGCTTTCGATCTTTACCAAATCTTGTAGGAGTGCGACCGTCTTACTGAAATGTGGCTGCATAACAAACCTCGTTGGGTAGTCTGGACTAAGCTTTCTTGAGCCAAGCGGAGGAGAAATCTAGTACCTGGTCCACTTCGTTTGAAGTGTTGTAGACATGTAAGGAAAATCGCAGGAGCCCCCGCCGCACGGAAACTGCTACGTTTCGTTCAAGCAAGAAGTTATGGAGCTCACGAACCATAGGAGCAGGTTCTGCCTTGCCCAATGCGGTCCCCACGTCGCCGACCGCTACAATGCTTCCTGGCTGATGACCGCCTGAAGAATGGCAGACGGGCAGCCCCATCTCCATCAAGCCTTGAGATAGACGTTCCGCCAGTTTGGTGACGTGTGCATCTATCACGTCAGTCCCTATTTCAGCTAATTGGTGAATTGAAGAATCAACCGCAATCAGCCCGGGAAAGTTATAATGCCCAACATCAAACCTGGGAGAGCCCGCGCGAAGCTTTGGTATGTCGAGGATAGGCGCCGATTCTGGCGCATCACCAAGATCAATGCTGAATCGCGTCAAATATGCCGGTTCAAGCTGCTCCGCCCAATCCCGGCGGCAATATAAGAAACCTGATCCATATAAACCCATCAAGCCCTTTACAGTCGACACGGACAAGCCATCGACGCCGAGGTCGTCCACATTCGTGTCCAAGATCCCCACAGACTGTGTCCCGTCAGCCAGGAGAAAAGTGCCGTTGGATCGGCAAGCGTCGGATATTGGCCGCATCATCGTGCGGTAGCCAGGAACCATTGTTACAGTTGACAGAGCAACGATCCGTGTAGACCGATCTATTGAATTGATGGCGGCCTCGACTGGGAACGACCCGTCGACTGACTCGACGGTTCGCAGCTCAATACAGAATTTCTTTCTGATCTGCAGCCAAGGCAAAATATTGTTGGCGTGTTCCAGCTGAGGGCACAAAATTACGTTGTCCCCGGCCTTCCAGTCGAAGGCGTTCGCTAGAATGTTGATCCCTTCGGACGCGTTTTTCGTGATAGCGATCTCATTGGCATCAGCGCCGATAAAGCTGCCGAAACGAGCACGTGTTCTTTCTACCTCTCTGAGTTGAAAGAGCTCATCGTTGACGCCGCTTAGCCGATTCTGGAGGTGCTTTTCGAACGAACCTAATGTGGTTCTGGAAATAAGACCTTGGTTCGCAACATCCATATAGATGTATTTCTTAGTTGCTGGAAACTCACTGCGGATGTTGTCGATCGAACGCAGGGAACTTTGGGTGGCGCTCATCTAAGCTCTTCTCGGTAATGACGGAATTCCGACCCGTCGGAGTTGGGACTCATTCAGCCAAAAATTGACTCTCGAATGCTGCAGTATTACCTTTTATCCGAGGCGTTTATCGGTATAAAATCCTGCTTGGCCGCAGATTTCCTGCGGATAGAAAAGCGATCGTGAAGAATTCGATGAACCTTGACAAAATTGACCGGAAACTGCTCGATCTCATGCAACGCAACAACCGTCTCACCACCGAGGAGTTGGGCGAATTAGCTGGACTTTCAGCGACAGCATGTCAGCGTCGCTTAAAGCGCCTTCGGCAGATCGGCGTCATAGAGGCTGACGTATCCATCATTTCGCCCAAAGCAATTGGGCGGCCTCTGTGCATGTTAGTATCCGTAAGCCTTGAGCGAGAGAGATCGGACATTATTGACAGATTTAAGCAGACAATCCGCCGCACGCCAGAAATAACGAGTGGTTACTATGTTACCGGAGAATCGGATTTCGTTTTGATAGTATCTGCACTTGACATGGACGACTACGAAGCCTTCACACGGCGTTTTTTTTATGAGAACGCAGACATTAAAAACTTTAAGACGACCGTTGTCATGGACCGTATTAAAGCATCTTTCATCTTGCCAATCGATCTCGACTGAAGACCATCATCGGACTTGCCCGTCACCTTGTTGCATAGATTCTGGATCGTGCTGCATCTGTGCGCAGAACGCGATAAAACGCCGGTTTCCTGCACCGATATAGACATATTTGCGCGCGGCGGCCCATCTGCATTGCTATTGTCGTGGCACGGCACGAGTTTCAGATGTCAGAGAAACGGCGACGGTCACTTGCTGTTTCGGTCGGGAATCCGCAGAAGAACGCTAAAACGCAAATGTGCATTGGCAGCCAAAGGGATCGGTAATGGATGCGACGACACAAATTATCCAGCATGTCCTAGATTCTCGTTTGGAGACACTGCCCAGGGAGGCGATCGAACGAGCGAAACTCTCCATCCTTGATACGCTCGCGAGCGCGATAGGCGGATCGAACGACCCGATCGCGCACTATGCTCGACAATTAGGGTCTCTCTCGGGTGGCATTCCAGAGTGCACCGTCTGGGTTTCGGGGGAAAAACTGCCGGCGTGTCAGGCGGTCCTTGTCAACGCCACCATCGCCCGGGCGGTCGACTTTGATGATACCTACGAGCTTTGCATTAACGGCTGCCACGCTAGTGCGTATAACGTGCCGCCTGCGCTGGCGCTAGCCGAACGCGATCCATCTATCACTGGGGGCGAATTGCTCGCGGCTCTCGCGACGGCTATGGATCTGCACATGCGTCTTGCACGTAGCGTCACCACCAACTCTTTAAGTACTGGGCGCGACAATATGGTCGCTGTCTGGGGAACGACTGCAGTTAGCAGCAAGCTGCTACGGCTCGACGAGGAGAAAACGCGGAATGCGTTTGGTATCGCATACGCCCATGCAGCGGGCGAGGTGCAAATGTATGAGGAAGGCGCACACACGGTGTCCCTGCAGCAGGGATTGCGAGCCCGCTCGGGATTGGAGTCGGCTCTTTCAGCTATGGTCGGTCTTAACGGGCCGCGCGAGCCATTTTTTGGAAAGTATGGCTTCTACAAAGCCTTCGAGCCAGAGTATGACCTCCATTTGCTCATGGATGGACTCGGCCACGACTATGTGAACACTTCCATCAGCTTCAAGCCTTGGCCTACCTGCAGAGCTATGCATCCCGGCGTCGACGGGTTGCTTCAGTTACGTGAGAAGTACAAATTCGCCGGTGAAGATATTGAATCAATCGAAGTAGGGCTAAACCGTCTCGCCTTTGAGAGCTACATCGTCCAGCCGCATGCGGAAAAATGGAATCCCACGGACCCCGTAGCGGCGCGCTTTAGTCTCCCATACGTCATCTCTGTCGCCGCGCAACACGGCCAAGTCGGCATCGGCGATTTTCGCCGCGAAACACTTGGGGACCCAGGCGTTCGTCGTATCATGGCGGCCACTAGGGTCGAAGTCGATCCAGAGATCGACCGGACACACGGTCGGCATCAGAATCCCCCACAACAATCCATGTAAAGCTCAAGGGTGGTGCCGAACATTTTATTCGCATCGACACGCCATTCGGTCATCCCGAAAATCCAGCCTCGCTCGCAGACGGCATCCGGAAACTAAAAGCCTGCGCTGAAACAGCCTTATTGCCGTTCTCAGATAAACAGCTCGATTTGATCGGGGAGTTCGTCGACGGTCTTGATCAGCGATCCTCGTTGGACCCACTCTTTAAGCTGCTTGTCGGCGGCAGGTAGTGAATCTTCCAAGAAGAACCGCGAGCTGCTCAGGGCTTCATTTTCACGTCAGAGCAATTGCCCCCGCGAGTCGTGGAGCTGCCAACAACTGCAGGGACCGACCTGAGTCTCCTCTAACATCCCCGAGCACCTGCTGGGGCGATGGCGGTCGCGCCGAAGTTTCTCAGCGGAGCTGATTGCTAATCCCCCGTCAGAGGCGCCGAACGATTGCTCCTGCGGTTAGCTCAAATCGCTGTTTCTGTTAGCTGTCTCCTTCAATGCCGTTCAAGGATAACGCCGTTTTGCTGCCGAATAGGTCCTTAGTTTGCGTGAATAGGCCTTTCTAAGCCTGCTAATCTCGCGATCAACAAAACTAACGGAACGTAACGGAGACTAATTTGATGGTTGAATGTAAACACCACAAGATCAAGGCTGGGAAACCAACGAGGGTAATCTTACGCTCTGTGGCTGCACTCGGCATAGCCGTGGCTTCTATCACTTCGGTTGCTGGTGCAGCCGTGCAAGTCCTTATCCGGTCTAACGCGAAGAATGGGCAAACGGACTGCCGCCATCAATGAAGCTGTCCCGCGTGTAGAGCGACAATCTGGCTGAGATCACGTATTGCCGCACGTAACGATGCTCCCCGAGGTTTGAACGTTGCCTCATCCACTTTGCTCCCGACTTGGAGCGAAGGAGGTCGGGCGCGGAGATGGCAGGGGTTTCGCAGCGCCCGGCCTCCTTCGCGAGCTCCACGGCGCCTCAGTGCGGCCTGGCGAGCTCCTGGATCGGCAGCTCCGTATTGAAGGGGCCAAACAGCAACGCGTCCGCCTGTTCACTTCGCCAGACCTTCAGCCGGCGCTGAAGCGTTCGAAGCAGTTTGTCGGGGTAATCGCCGGGATACTCGGCCTGCAGACGTGACAGGAGTTCACTGCCGGTTCGCCATGGTTCGGCTTCGAACCAATTTCGCAAGTCGGCAGTCGCCTTGACGAGAGGGTCAGGACGCCGCCGTCCTCTTTTGGCTTTTACAATCGGGCGATCTGTCGGCCGGGTAGCTCCGTCTTTCCAGGCAGTCCGCAAACTCGCCAGGAAAAGGTCGATCGGCTGAGCTACCCCGTCAGTGCGCATGGCCGGCGGAGTGTCGGCAAGCGCGGCGAGTCGCTCCTGCAGGGCGCGGATATCGCGCAATAGCAGGACAGGATCGAGCCCGGCGTAGATTTCTTGCAGACGGAAGCGGACTGCATCTGACGTGCGAGCGTCAGCAACCAGACGCTGATGCGGCGTGGCTGGCGGACTATATGTCTTGCGCACACGCGTGCCGTCGCGCTGCTTCGCGATCAATTTGAACGATGGCTGAAAGAAGTTCACGAACAGCCGCGCTGAACGGTAGAGCTTCGCCAACAGGGTGGCGGCCTCCAGCCCCTCGAACCGACGATATCCGACCATCCTGCGCACCACGGCGCCATTCTTCTGCTCGACAAAGGCCTGGTCGTTCTTGCGGTAGGGACGGCAGCGCGTGAAGACGATATTGGCGGCGTCACAGTAAGCCTTCAGCGTCTCGTTCATGAAGACGGTGTCGTTGTCCGTATCCAGGCCGAGAAGCGCGAACGGCAGTTGCTTGCGCAATTCTGTGAGCACGCTGCTCAACAGCGTCTGCTCGCGAACCAGCAGCGGCGCACATTCCGTCCAGCCAGTCGCGATGTCGGTGAGAACAAGGGTTTGGATGAAGCTGCCGCGAGCCGAAGGGCCG
Source organism: Sinorhizobium prairiense (assembly GCF_029201645.2). NCBI lineage: Bacteria > Pseudomonadati > Pseudomonadota > Alphaproteobacteria > Hyphomicrobiales > Rhizobiaceae > Sinorhizobium > Sinorhizobium prairiense. The sequence goes on along the minus strand of NZ_CP104130.1, from coordinate 492,710 downwards.
CAATGGGCGACGAGATCCGCCTCAACGAAGCCTGGCGCCGGATTGTCCCAATCCGCCGACGTTCTAATGGGAATGCTCCGTCGCAGGGCGTGCGCCGCGGGCCGCCGTCGAGGACGTCCCAAGCCCTCTCGGATCGGTCCCAGCGTCCTGTCGATCGTGGCCGCGCTCATCGCCAGCAATTTGCCGCGGATCTCAGGCGCGAGGTTAAAATGACCGTGCCGTTCCATCGCCTCGACAAGGACGGGCAGCAACGCCTTCAGCCGCTTCCCACAGACCCGGTCAGACGCTTCCCACAGCAATATGAGCGCATTGCGTTCCGCTTCATCATAAACCCGCGGCCGCGCTCGCCGACCTGTAGACTCTCTCCCGTGGCGCCGCAGCAGCCGCATCGCGTGCTTGCGGTGAAAACCCGTGATGACGACGAATTCATCCAGAATTCTCGCCTTCTCCGTTCGCGTCGAAGCACGATAACGCTCCGAAACCGCCGCCGTCAGTTCTTTCCTCGTCGCCATGCTCAGCTGTCCCATAGTCGCCCCTGTTCATACCCCTCGGTAGGGAGCAAATTATGTGAGGCAACGGTTGAATATTCGGGAACAGTTTCGACGAGGCAATGCGCGTCTCATCTTGGTTGTCGCGCTGCACCCGCGTCCCGCCGAACCTGGTCTCATATTCGGTCAACTCACTGCCGATGCTATGAGATGGCATTGCGGGTGCGTTGCCTGAGTATGCCCGTTTACTTATCGATCGCGGCTGCTGCCTCTCAGGCTATATCGCTTCGAGCGTAACCGACCGGTTGTCACCGCCTGCCGGCTATCGTCGTGATGGCCTAAAGAGACGTCTTTAACGACGTCTTTAACGTCGTCGTTAGCGACGTGTCTTACGGCGTCGACTCATAAACTTTGGCACCATATTCTTGTTGCGACGAGCTTTACGGCGGCGAGGTGGTTTTCCGGGCTCTTGTCATATCGGGTTGCGATGCCTCGGAACTGCTTGATCCTGTTGAAGAACCGTTCCACGAGATTGCGTTGCCGATAGACCCAGCGCGAGAACACGAAAGAGCCCTTGCGATTGCTCTTCGGCGGGATGTTGGCCCAGGCCTTTCGCTCGGCGGCCTTAGCCCGAATGGCATTCGTGTCATAACCCTTGTCGGCCAGCAGGATGTCCCCCTCGCCAAGCTCATCCGTCAACGCGTCGGCTTCGGCACAATCGGCGATCTGTCCACCGGTCAGACGCAGATTGACCGGGCGACCTTCGGCATCGACGAGCGCGTGGATTTTGCTCGTAAGCCCGCCGCGGGAACGTCCCATGCCACCATCGTCTCCACCCCCTTTTTCCCGTGGCCGCGTGCTGGTGAACGCGGACACAGGTCGAGTCGATCATCACAATGTCGCCATCGTAGGCCTTGGACACCGCTTCAAGAAGCCGATCCCATACCCCGGCTTTGCGCCAGCGCACGAAGCGGTTGTAACAGGTCGTCGGCGGGCCATAGCGTTCCGGAACTTCCGCCCAAGGCGAGCCCGTCCGAAACCGCCAGAGGATGCCATTCAGTACCCGCCGATCATCAACGCGGGCAACGCCGCGTGGCTTGTTGGGCAACAACGGCGATATGATCGACCATTCGTGGTCAGTCAGTTCGTAGCGACGACGCGTCATCAAATGCTTCCCTATTTCAAAGCCTTGAATCACGGCGGCCGATAAATGCCAAGAAATTTTATGAGTTTACGCTGTAGGCGAGGATTGCGATTCGGGTGGAAATTCTTGGGCAGGAACGGCGGCGCCGGTGGTGCGACGAACAGAAGCTCGAGATTATCATGTCGGTTGGGATCGGCGGGGCGACGGTGACTGAGGTTGCGCAGCGACACGGTGTGACACGACAGCAGATTTACACCTGGCGCAGTGAGCTGAAGAAGAAGGGACTGTTGTCGCCTTCTGCGAATGCGGTGTTTGTTCCCGTGGAGATGAATGGGACGCAGACCGAGCGCCGTGGGGACCAGCAGGACCCCTCTGGGATGATCGAGTTGCGATTGGCCTGCGGTCGCAGCCTTTGCTTCGACAGCGGCGTGGATGCCGCCACGCTGACGCGGCTTATCCGGGCGGTGGAGTCGGCATGATTGGACCAGGGACCGGGGTTCGGGTCTATCTTGCCTGTGGAGCCACCGACATGCGTAAGGGGATAGAAGGTCTGGCTGCGCTTGCGCAGGACGTGTTGCGCCAGAAGCCGACAGGAGGTGCGGTCTTCGCCTTTCGGGGGCGACGTGGCGATCGTTTGAAGCTCCTTTTTTTGATGGCCAGGGCTTCTGCCTTTATTACAAGGTCCTCCAGAGAGGCCGCTTTCCGTGGCCGTCGACACGCTGATGGAACGGCTCGGCTGACGTCGGCGCAACTGGCCATGCTGTGGGAGGGGATCGATTGGCGACGACCCAACTGGGGTGCGCCGCCGGCACGCGTCTGTTGATTTTACGCCTCTGAATCTACGCGTTTTATGGCCATTCCGCCTGGCTTATGCTAGTCAGGCTCATGTCGAACGCGAGCCAAAATCTTCCCGACGATCCCGCCTTCCTGAAGGCGATGATCGCCGCCTTGCAGGCGGAAAATGCGAAGATGTCCGCGACATTGCTGGCGCATGACCAATTGATCCAGACCTTGCGGCTTCGCATTGCCAAGCTGAAGAAACAGGTGTTTGGCAAGTCCTCCGAAAAGATCGAGCGAGAAATCCAGCAGCTGGAATTGGCTCTGGAGGATCTGTTGATCGCTGCGTCGGAGAACAGCACCAGGTCGATCGACGAAGCTGATGAGGTTGCCGCATCTACGGATGCTCAAAAGCAGACAGTGACGCGCCGTCGCCCACGCGTGTCGGACAAGGCAGTTCGCGAGCGTAAAGAACTGGATCCAGGCTCGTGTTGCCCCGCTTGTGGCGGTGAATTGCGTCTTGTGGGCGAAGACGTAAGCGAAATCCTCGACATGATCGCCGCGCAGATGAAGGTCATCGAGGTCGCCCGACTGAAGAAATCCTGCCGTTGCTGCGAGAAGATGGTTTAGTTGCCAGCACCTAGCCGTCCAATACCGGGCAGCATGGCGGGTGCCGGCCTTCTGGCTTACATCTTGGTCTCAAAGTTTGACGACCATCTGCCACTCTACCGTCTGAACGAGATCTTCGCTCGCATGGGCGCTGACATTCCCGACAGCACGCTGGTCGATTGGTGTGGTCGCGCCATGCGGGTGCTCCAGCCGTTGATTGAGCGGATCGAGACCGCGATCATGGGAAGCGACCTTCTTCATGCCGATGATACCCCGATCCGGGTGCTCGACCGTTCTCTTCGAGACAAGGGGTTAGGCAAGGGCGTGAAGAAGGGCAGGATCTGGACGTATGTCCGCGATCAACGTCCATGGGCGGGTGCTGCTCCACCGGGCGCTGTCTACTACTTTGCTCCCGACTGGAAAGAAGAGCACGTTTATCATCACCTCAGGCAGGCGAGCGGCATTCTTCAAGCAGACGGCTACAAAGGTTACGGGAAGCTTTATGACCCTGGAGCGGATGGGACATCTCGCTTCCGAGAAGCGGCATGTTGGGCGCACTGGCGACGCGACTTCCACGATATCTGGACATCGAACAAATCCGAGATCGCCTGCGAGGCTCTCGACCGTATCGGTGCGCTTTACGACATCGAGCGAGAGATTGCAGGTCAGCCTGTCGACATCCGTCTTGCTACGCGTCAGAAGCAGAGCAAGCCCAAGGTCGAAGCCTTGCGTGTCTGGGCCGAAGCGCAACTGGCCCGTATTCCGGGCAAAGGCGATTTGGCGCAAGCCTTCCGTTATGGCCTGAGCCGCTGGTCGTCTTTCTGCCTGTTCCTGGAAGATGGTCGTGTCGCCATCGACAACAATGCCGCCGAGCGGGCCCTGGCCAAGATGAACGGCCTCGATCCGCAGGCCTATCTGGCCGACGTGCTCGACCGCATTCACGATCACAAGATCAATAGGCTCGATGAGCTGCTGCCCTGGAACTGGGCATCTGTCATAGCCACCTGCGCCGAGGCCGCCTGATGGCAACCGTGACCCATGTGTTCAGCATCGATTACGTCGCCAAATTGCTCGACGAAGATTCCGAACTCCTTCAGGCGATCGTCAGCAACGATGATAACCTGAGCTACGGCAGCATCATCAGCGTCTACGCCGGGCAGGACGAGGCAATAACTCTCGCTTACCCGCGGCGGAATCGAAGAGCTGGAGCAAATGCTTGCCCATGCTCGTCGCACCGCTGACGAATGGAACGACTTCCTCGAAGACTTCGTCGATGACCAGGAACTCATCGCTCGCATCAAAGCGAAATCTCCGCGGTAACAACCGGGCGGTTACCTTCGAGCACGGCACGGAGGAACTGCCGCGTCCGCTCGGTTTGGGGATCACCGAAGAGTTGCTCGGGCGGGCCCTGTTCGACGATCTTGCCGCCGTGGAAGAAGCAGACGCGGTCGGAAAATTCCTTCGCGAAGCCCATTTGGTGCGTGACCATCAGCATGGTGAGGTCGTATTCGGCGCCGAGCTTGCGGATGACGTTGAGCACCTCACCGACGAGTTCCGGATCGAGTGCCGACGTTACTTCGTCAAACAGCATTACCTTCGGCCGCATCGCCAACGCCCGGGCTATGGCAACCCGCTGCTTCTGCCCGCCCGAGAGTTGAATCGGGAAATGGTTCTTCTTGTCGGCAAGCCCCACCATGTCGAGCAGATCTGCGGCCCGGGCTTCAGCTTCTCGTCTGGACAGCCCGAGAACTGAGATAGGCGCCTCCATGCAGTTCTGCAGCGCCGTCATGTGTGGGAATAGATTGAAGTGCTGGAATACCATGCCAATCTTACCGCGGACACGCCGCAGGTGAAGATCGCCTGCGGGCACCATTTTGCCGTTCTTCTGCACGTGCGTAAGCGGTTCGCCACCAACCCAGATCACTCCGTCATTGATGCGCTCCAGCGTCATCAGCATGCGGAGCACTGTGGTCTTGCCCGACCCCGAGGGGCCGATGATCGTGACTTTCTCGTTGCGCGCGACGTCGAGATTTAACTCATCGAGCACGGTCAGACTGCCGTAGCGTTTTGCGACGTTCTCGAAGCGGACCATTGGCTGATTTGTGGTCTTGTCGTTGCTCGCGAGGTTAGAAACGGCGGACGCCCCATGCTGTTTCGAAGTGTCCTTGAACTGGACAATATGTTCGCTCATGACGGAACTCCTATTATAGATGGTAGCGGCGGTTAAGCCAGAAACTCACCGACTGCACGATGGCCGAAGCTATGAGGCTAATCACAAGATAAAAGAAGCCGACCATGGTAATCGCTTCAACGTAACGGTAATTTTCCGCGCCAAAGTTCTTCGCTTGCTGGAGCATCTCAAGGATCGCGATTGCCGCTAAGACAGGGGTATCCTTGAACATGCCGATCAAATAGTTGCCTAGCGCGGGCACGATTGGAGGAATCGCTTGCGGCAGAATGACGGCTCGCCATGTACGCGCCTGCGACAGGTTCAGTGCAGTACACGCTTCCCACTGTCCGCCGTCGACGCTCTCGATGCCTGAGCGAAAGACCTCGGAGCAAAACGCGGCATAGTGGATACCTAGCACGCCGACGCCAGCGATCCAGGCCGGAATTACAACGCCGAACTGCGGGCCGACGAAATAGACGAAAAACAGCTGCAGCAACAATGGAGTTGAGCGGATGAACTCCACAATCTCAGCCATGACGGTGGAGATGTAACGGTTTGGCGACTGGCGGATCAATGCGATGATCAGCCCGAGCACCAGCGCAATGGTGAACCCAACCAGGGTGGCCTGAACGGTTATCATTGCACCGCGATACAGATACGGGAGGGCCTCCCAGACGTAGGCCCAGTTCCAGATGTTCATGCCAACGCCTCCCGCACGAACCCAGCCGAGAGGCTCCGCTCCAGCCAGCGCACAAAGGGCGTTATGAGCGCGCGTGCGATCACGTAATAGCCACCTAGCGCCACGGCGAAGAACAGCAGGTAATTACCGGTGGCGTCTGCGGCCAGTTTCGAGGCAGCCGTAAACTCGGTGATGGTGATGAAGAAAGCAAGCGACGTCCCTTTTAGCACTTCGATCAACAAGTTGCCCCAAGACGGCAGCATCGCGCGGACTGCTTGCGGCAGCACGATGCGGCGCATCATTGTGAGACGTGTGAAGTTCAGAGCGGTGCTCGCTTCAAATTGCCCGCGGTCGAGGCTTTGGATCGCCGCGCGCACCACCTCAGCTCCGTAAGCGGAGGCGTTCATACCGATTCCGAGAACCGCGACAAACCACGGCGAAAGCGACAAGCCGAAGACCGGTAAAACGAAGAACCACCAGTAGACCTGCACCAGCAACGACGTTCCGCGGAAGAACTCGATATAGGCAACACTGATCCAACGCAGTGGCCAGCGAGGCGAAACCCGGGCCAGCCCGACGAGCAGCGACAGCACCGTCATGACCAAAGATGAGCCGAGGGTTATGATAACGGTGTTCACGACACCTTTGGCGAGCGCCGCCACGCTAAAGCCGACTATGAATTCGTTCAATATGTTGTTCCCCCTGAACGTCTCCCCAAGTGGGAGACGCGTGAGTTCTTGGGCGACGACCGCCGGCTCCCTATCCTTTGCAGAGCTCAGCGGTTTTGGGGCCGTCCGGCAGGGTAGCCTTATCGTAGCCGTACTTGCTGACAGATTCCATCATCTCTTCCGAGCCGATATACTCCTTCAGCACCTCGTTAAAGGCGTCGACCGCCGCCTGGTCGCCGGGTTTGAACGCGAGGCCCGGGTATCCGACAGACGGGGGAGTGAATGGGTCCGCCATACCGATGCCGTCGTCCTTGCCGGTAAATTTCTTCATCGTGAGGTAATCGCCGTAGGCGGCGTCGGCGCGGCCCGCCTTCACTGCTTGCACAGCTTCAACCGCTGAGGCGACTTGCATGATCTTTTCGTCGGCTATGCCAACTTTTTGCGCCTCCCTTACGCCATTCCCGCCCGCACCCGTGGCGATGGTAAGTCCCTTCTTTTGTAAATCCGGAAGTGAATGGAGGCCTTCCGGGTTCCCCGTAGGCACTACTAGACCATCGGTTATCTTGCCGACCGGTTCGCTGAACAGTACATTGCGGCAGCGCTCGGGCAGAATATACATGCCGCCTGTGATGATGTCGAAGCGCCCGGCCTGCAGGCCGGGGACGAGTGAACCCCATTCAGTCACGACTGGCTCGATTTTGGTCGCGCCTAGTTTTTTCAAGACGTCCAGCGTTATAGCGTTGATTGACCCAAGTGGCTCGCTATTTCCGCCAGGGTAGGCCCATGGCGCCTCGTTCGAAAACCCGATACGGATTGTTTCCCCGTTCTGGATCTTCTCCCGTATAGACTGTGCCGAAGCCGCACCGGGGACCGAGATCATGGTCATCGAGACCATGGCGACCGCCACTCCCCTAAGAATTGCGCGTCTCATTGCTTTATTCCTGCTGTTGTCGTGCGCCCGATCTTCCATCGAGTACTACCTCCCTTGTTGTGCCGCTCGTCTCACCAAATCCGAGACGAGGCTCACTTCCATTTCTATGGATCATGATGCCGCGGTTCCCATTGAAATGCGCGCAGGTGCCGTTTTCAGTTCCGGACAGTTCTTTTTTTAGTTCTGGATAGTTCGTTGCCCACCATGAGAATGTAGCGTAGCCGAAATCGATATTGTTGCCCGAACTGCGGCTGTGAATGCAGGAAAACTGCACATTCCCTGCCGCAAGTGCAGCAAGTCGGCTGGCTGTCGCGTGTACGCCGCCTAGCGTGCCGGGTCGGCGCTAATCCACCAGGCGCTTCATAAACCTTCCAACCGTGCGGAATGCTTGACACACAAATGCATAGCATAATTGCGCGGCCAACCACTTGAAGCAGGGACAGAGCGGGCTAACGCAAAAGATGAGGTTGAAATACCTCGTCTAAGCAGGCCGGCATCGTTTGCCTAGTTTGAAAAGCTTGACCCACCTAACTGCGATCGCACAACGCGCCGCAAAACCTGCTAAAGTGTGTGCCGTCAACGACAATCGTATATGCAGGGAAGTAACTGCCGATTTTGCACGTAGCGGCGGAAAATACGCAGGAATTAGGCACAAATTTTCACTAACTGAAGAAAAACTGTGCGCCCGCACTATTACGATCAGCATCAATCACATGGCTCTCCTAAACAAGCCTGATCAACTTACACGCGTAAACCCCATGAGAATTCGAGGCTTTTATGACTTCTGATATTACCGAATTAGCGCGGATGGACCGCGACGCTGTCCTTCATCCATTTACCAATTTGAAGGATTTCGCTACTGGTAAGCTCGGGGATTCGACGATCGTCGAGACGGGGAGGGGGATCCGCATCCAGGATGCGCACGGCAACCAGTTGATCGACGGTTTTGCCGGTCTCTATTGCGTCAATGTCGGCTATGGCCGCACCGAGGTCGCCGAGGCGATCTCGCGCCAGGCCTATCGTCTCGCCTACTATCATACCTATGCGGCGCACACGACGGACGAACTCGCGATCCTTTCAGACCGGCTTGTGAAGATGGCGCCGGGCAGGATGAGCAAGGTGTTCTACGGCATGTCAGGCTCGGACGCCAACGAGACCCAGGCCAAGCTCGTCTGGTACTACAACAACCTGCGCGGCAAGCCGACGAAGAAGAAGATCATCTCGCGTGAACGCGGCTATCACGGCTGCAGCGTGGTGTCCGGCTCGATGACCGGTATGAGCTTTTATCACGACCACATGGACCTGCCGCTGCCGCAGATCGATCACACCGGCGTCCCGCATCACTACTGGGGTGCCAACCCCGGCGAGACCGAACGCGAATTCTCTGCCCGCCGTGCCGCCGAGCTCGACGAGATGATCGAGACGCTCGGACCGGATAATGTCGGCGCCTTCATCGCCGAGCCGGTGCTTGGTACCGGTGGCATTACGCCCCCGCCTGAAGGCTATTGGGAAGCAATCCAGGCGGTGCTAAAGAAGCACGACGTTCTGCTGATCGCCGACGAAGTGATCACCGGCTTTGGCCGCACGGGCTCGATGTTCGGCTCGCAGCACTACGGCATCGAACCCGACCTGATCACCGTGGCCAAGGGTCTCACCTCAGCCTATTTCCCGCTTTCTGCATCGATCGTCGGTGAGAAGGTCTACAAGGTCATGGAAGAGGGAGCCGACAGGGTCGGTGCTTTCTCGCACGGCTACACCTATTCTGGCCACCCGATCGGTGCGGCTGCCGCAAACGCGGTGCTCGACATTGTCGAGAAGGAAAACCTGCCCGGCAATGCCCGCGAGGTCGGCGCCTATTTCCAGGCCCAGCTCAAAGAGAAGTTCGCACAGCTGCCGATCGTCGGTGAAGTGCGCGGCGTCGGCCTGATGGGCGCAATCGAGTTCGTGGCCGACCGCGAGAACAAGACCCGTTTCGATCCGTGGCTGAAGGTCGGCGCCCGCGTCTCCAAGGCTGCTCGCGATCGTGGTCTGATTGCCCGCGCCATGCCGCATGGCGACATCCTCGGCTTTGCGCCGCCGCTCGTCATCACCAAGGCGGAAATCGACGAGATCGTCGCCATCGCCGAGAAAGCCGTGCGCTGCGTCATCGACGACCTCGTTCTCAACGGTCAGAAGATCTGACGGAAGGCGGTCGGTAGCTCCGACCGCAGCCATCGCATCGATCGAACTGAGAGCACGGCAGGGAATTCTCTTTGCCCCGACCGACAAGCTCAGCCGTCAGGCAGACGGCGCATCAACACGCAAGAGGAAGCCGGCCAATGACAGCTGCCAAACTTCATATCACCACCAGCTTGGCTCCGATCACTGTTCACAGCCCCTACGACGGGTCTGTGCTGGGAACGATTGAGGCCACTGATGCAAGCGAAATTGGCGAACTCCTCGCCCGCGCTCGTCGCGGGGCTGAGCTCTCCAGCAAGCTGCCGAGACACAAGCGCGCCAGCATCCTGAAAGGGGCCGCGCAAATCGTCGAGAGCCGCCGCGAAGCGTTCACCGAAACCATCGTGCGCGAAGCTGGGAAGACGATCGTCCAGGCGCGCAAGGAAGTGCTTCGTTGCGTCAACACGCTAAAGCTGTCTGCCGAAGAGGCAAAGCGTAATGCCGGTGAGATCGTGCCCTTCGATGCCTATGTTGGATCGGAACAGCGCCAGGGTTGGTTCACGCGAGAGCCGCTCGGCATTATCACCGCCATTACACCCTACAACGATCCGCTGAACCTGGTCGCGCACAAGCTTGGCCCTGCGATCGCCGGCGGCAACGCGGTTCTGCTGAAACCGTCGAACCTGACGCCGTTTTCCTCGATCAACCTTGTCGAAGCCCTGTTGGAAGCGGGTTTGCCTCGCGAGATCATAACGATCGTTCATGGTGACAGGGAGATCGTCACGGCTTTGGTGTCCGCGCGTGACGTCCGGATGGTCTCGTTTACCGGTGGGTTCGCCACGGGAGAAGCGATCAGCCGCAAAGCGGGCCTCAAAAAACTGGCGATGGAGCTTGGCGGCAATGCGCCGGTCATCGTCATGTATGACTGCGACTTCGACAAGGCGGTCGAGGGATGCGTGTCCGGCGCTTTTTGGGCCGCCGGCCAGAATTGCATCGGCGCCCAGCGCGTTCTCGTCCAGGCTGAGCTTTATGAGCGGTTTCGCGACGCTTTCGTCACCGCGACGAAGGAGCTCAAGGCTGGCGATCCGCTTCAGGGAGGACACAGATGTCGGTCCGATGATCTCAAAGGAAGTCGCCGAACGCACCGAAGCAGCAGTCAATGACGCCATTGCTGCCGGCGCGAAACTGCTCTGCGGTCACAAGCGGGAAGGATCGCTCTATCACCCGACCGTGCTGGAAGGCACACCGGTGACCTGCCGCCTGTGGCACGAGGAAGTGTTCGCGCCTGTCGTCATGCTTGCGCCATTTGCCACGCTCGATGAAGCGATCGAACTGGCCAACGAACCCGAATACAGCCTACACGCCGGGATCTTCACCAGCAACTTGTCTGTCGCACTTGAAGCTGCAAGCAGGATCGAAGCCGGCGGGGTGATGATCAACGACTCCTCGGACTACCGCTTTGACGCCATGCCGTTCGGCGGTTCGAAATACGGCAGCATGGGCCGTGAAGGCGTCCGCTTCGCCTATGAAGAGATGACGCAACCGAAGGTTGTCTGCATCAATCGTGGATAAACACGGCGTATTGAGGTAAGCATCCGGCAAAGACCGCAGCCTGGAGGACTTTCAGATTTTTCGGCGTTATTTGCGGGCCCACTTTGCGGCCAGATCGTCGACGGCTTTGTTGAGCTCGGCGAAGTTGGCCTTGTCCGGATCGTAATCTTCGCTGCCCCACCATTCGACGAACTCGGCGTGCCGCTCGTGCGTCGGATCGGCGAGCGCCTCGCGGAACTCCTGATAGCCCATGGCCCGCCGATGTCCTCGGGAGGGCAGCGTCCGGTTGCTTCGAGGAGCATGGGCTCCGCAAGGCCGATGACGGGACAGGTGCGCTCGATCGTGATGCTGTGCGTCCAGCCGTCGCCGAAGTCGTAAAGGTACTTGAACGATTTCGCGCCGATATCTTCGATTGCCGCCAGCAGCGAGATCTTGCGCGCATCGAGCGGGCCATCTCCCCAGTCCTGATCAGGCAGACCAAAGCCGACGTCACGGATGCGGAATTCGTAAAGATGGCTGTTGCTCCAGCCCATCGCCGCCTGCAGCACCTCGTGAAGGCGATGGAGCTTGATGCGGAACGGCACCACAACGCGCCGCATCACCGTCGGTTCGACGTGGTCGAGGGTGACCTTCAGGCGGACCAGAGAAGCCGGCATCTTTCAGGCTGCCAGCTTGTGCGCCGCCGGCGAAGCGCTCTTCCAGTTCCAGGGCAAGAGCTCGTCGATCCGATGCGCGGGATGACCGGCGATGCGGTGAAGCACGTCGGCGAGCCAGGCTTGCGGATCGACGTCATTCATCTTGGCCGAGACAATCAAGCTGTACATGGCGGCGGCGCGCTGGCCGCCGCGGTCCGATCCGGCGAATAACCAGGATTTCCTGCCCAGCGCCATCCCCCGTTCATTCTGCCCATGTCGGCGATGAAGTCGAGGTTCATTATCGCTGGCATCCATATTTTGGCCAAAAGGTTAGCGTTCGCCGCGTCGACGAACGAGCGACAGGTCAGTTTCTGCATGTTTTAGGGCCGACAGGTGCCGTGGTTTCGATTGCCGGACGGATGATTGATCCTGTGGTGTGCGCCGGCATGACGTTGGGTCTGGCACGCGTGGATCTTGCGGCGCTGATCGAACTTAACGGGCTGGTCACAGGCGGCGATATGCCTGCACTCTTCCGAGGTGGACGTAGAATCACTCAGGAGGAAGAAGATGAGATCCCGCAATACGCTGGTGCCGGCGTCGGGCCGACAGCTCGACCTGATATTCAAGACGCGAACACTCGACGGACTGAGCGACAAAGAGCGCAAGCAGGCGACATCAACACTGGCTTGCCTGCTGATGCAGGCTGCCGGTCTGGTCGTCGAGGAGCTCAACGATGACCAGCACTGACTTGATTCCGGCAGCGCTACTCGCGCTCAAGGCAGTCGTTTATGTGCGGCAATCCACTCAGTCGCAGGTCATGACCAATCTGGAAAGCCAGCGACGGCAGTATGATCTTGTTGACGTCGCGCGACAACGCGGCTTCGGCGACATTGAGGTCATCGACGACGACCTCGGACGCTCTGCCAGCGGAACGGTTGCACGCCCCGGCTTTGATCGTCTCGTCGCCTTGTTGTGCGCCGGCAAAGTTGGTGCCGTTTTGTGTTTCGATGCCTCACGGCTCGCACGCAACGGCCGCGACTGGCACCATCTGCTCGAACTATGCGGTCTCGTTGAAGCCCGCGTCATAGACCATGACGGTGTCTACAATCCATGTCGGCCCAACGATCGTCTGCTACTGGGCATGAAGGGCAGTATCAGCGAGTTTGAATTGGGTGTGCTAAGAGCCCGAATGCTCGATGCCGCCAGATCGAAGGCGCGGCGCGGCGAATTGCGCCTTTCTGTACCGTTCGGCTACATCTGGCATAGAGAGGCCGGGCTCGGGCTTGATCCTGATCTGCGTCTGCAGGAGGTAATCCGATCCATCTTCACCCGCTTCCATGAGCTTGGAAGTGCACGTCAGGTGCTGCTGTCGATGACGAAGGATCAGGTCCATTTCCCACGGCCGTCCGATGAAGGTCGCATGACCAGCTTCGTTTGGACGCCAGTCCGCTACCGTAATGTGATCGGCATCCTCAAAAACCCCTTCTATGCCGGCGTCTATGTTTATGGAAAGAGCGAGAAGCGGACTGCCATCGTCGATGGACGGGCGCGGCGGACTTACGGGCACGGCAAGCCGGCTGGCACGTGGGAGATAATGATCAGAGACCATCACGAAGGTTACATCACCTGGGACGAGTACGAGCGCAACCAACAGCAACTGGCGCTCAACAATTATGGCCGCTCGGGCGGGACCAAATCGGGCCGCGGCGGCAAGGCGCTATTATCGGGTCTCCTGACCTGCGGACGGTGTGGGCGGCGACTAAGTGTTGCCTATAGGGGCAATCCGCAAAGTCGGCCGGTCTATCGCTGCGACAAACCAAATCTGATGATGGGCTTGCCGCGATGCATGACGTTCGGCGGCCCGCGGGTCGACGCGGCGGTTGCGCGCGAGTTGTTGCGCGCGGTAGAACCGTTAGCAATCGAGGCGACCTTTGAAGCAGAGCGGATGCACCGGGAGCGACAGGAAGATCAGCGCCACATTCACGATTTGGAACTGCGGCAGGCCCGCTACGAGGCTAGCCTTGCCGAGCGGCGCTCTGCGGCATGTGACCCCGACAACCGTCTGATTGCTGCGCAGCTTGAGAAGAATTGGGAGACTGCGTTACGCCGCGTGCGGGACCTGGAGGTGCGCAAGCCTGCCGACAGTCCTTCGACCATCGAGGTCGACCCAGACACCTTCACGAACCTTGCCGATAATCTACAGGCTGCCTGGGATTCACCCGATGTGACCATGCGCGCGCGCCAGCAATTGCTCCGTACCTTGATTGCCGACATTGTCGTTGATGTCGACGATGCGGTGCGTGAGGTGGTGCTGACGATCCATTGGAAGGGTGGTCAGCATTCCGAGCTAAAAGTACGCAAACCCCAGAGCGGCGAGCACGGTTGTGCCACCACGGAGGATGCGCTGGCGGTTATGCGCAGCATGGCCGGGCGCTGGTCGGATGAACACATCGCCGCGTCGCTCAATCGAATGGGCATGCCCACGGGGCAAGGAAAAACCTGGACGGCACACCGTGTCGCTGCTGTAAGGCGCGTACGCGCAATCCACGCGTACAAATCAGCAGACAAGGACGGCGAGTGGATGACCATGACAGAGGCTGCGGCGGCCTTGGGCGTTACCAACCATCGGATACGCCACCTGATCAAGACGAAGGTGTTGTCTGCTGAGCAGGTGGTTCCCGGCGCGCTGTACCAAATCCGGGCCAGCGACCTGGCTTCTGCGACGGTCCAAGCCGCGATAGGGTGCGTCCGAGTCATCCAGACGTCGAACGCGTAATGCAGGAAGAGATTCGAGAGGATTGGGCTGACCACGCCCCCTTGCGGGGTACCACGTGTGCGCTCAATGACTGGTCCGTTCTTTTCCATGGGCGCGACCAGAGCAGAGCCCAGTTGCATTTGACGTGCTTTCTGACCGCCTTCAGCAAGAGATCATGCGGAAGATTGTCAAACAGCCCTTTGATGTCGAATTCCAGAACCCAATCGTACTTCCAGCACCGCTGACGCGTCACCCCAACGGCATCCAGCTCCGATTTTCCCGGCCTGTATCCGTAGGAGTCCGGAAGAAAGAGGGAATCCAAATCCGGCTCAATCATCTGCTTGACCACCATCTGTGCGATCCGATCGCTGACCGTGGGCACACCCAAAACCCTTTCGCCACCAGTCTTCTTCGGAATGGAGACGGCGCGCACCGGTGGCGGAAAGTAGGTCCCGGACGACATCCGATTCCAGATCTTGTAGAGATTTCTCGCAAGGTCTTTCTCGAACATCTCCAAGGTCTCACCGTCCACTCCGGCTGCGCCATGGTTGGCTTTGACCGCTTTGTAAGCTTCGTACACTTGCCGCTTCTCAATTCGAAACGGCTTGTCTGTCGTATCTATCGAAGTCATCCTGTTTCCAGTTGTTCCAAGCAATACGACCACCTGATCCGACCCCTTTGCTCCGACCCCATTACAGGGCCCTCAACGCTCATACGGATCGGTCCGCCCCAGTCTCCTGCATCGGTACTCTCGCCTTGCGGTTTGCTCCGCTTGGGCTTCTCCCTTGGCATCAGGAGCCTGGTTCCTGCAGTTCCGCGTGAAAGCCTGTGTCCGACTCACGCCCCCTCTACGCCGGTCGCCGCCCGCCCAGTCATCAGGCGCCTGGCGGGCTTATCCCAGGATGACGAAACGGTCCTGGTTTCGACGACGCTTGAATTTCTTAACGACGCGTCTTCGGAGGGTTCACTTTCGTTCGTCTTTCGGACACGCACCTGCTCGGATCTCGTCCGAACTTTTCATCCGACGCTCACCACCACGGCTCTTTACCGCAGCAGCTCGGACTGGTTTGAGACCCGCTCCTGAAAGCCGATCCCGGAGGGCCATCCTCCATCATTCACACAGCTTTACGACACAGTGTCAGTTCATACTGAACTCCTTCCGTGCCTCTGCAGCAAGGGCATCGACGATCTTGCCGATGAGCGGTTGCGAGTGGCGGCTGCCATTCTTGATCATCACCGTGTAGCGGCTCTTGCGCTCGACCAGCGAGGTGACATTGGCGTTCCCGAGCGCGCGCTCGAAGATCAGGAGATCGCCCTCCCAATGGCCGAACTGCGAGCGATCGGCAATAAAATCAGGACGTTGAGCGATCCTGCAGTCAAACGGGATCAAGCCGTCACGGGGCTTGCGGGCGCGGCGTGGGCGGCGCTTGCGGCGGCCTTCCGGCAAATGCCGAAAGAGCTCCAGCGCATAATCTTCCTTGCCATAAATAAAGCGATAGATCGTCTCGGTGCAGACACGGACGGCGCTTACGCCATCGGCAAGCAGGCGACCGGCGATCTGCTCCGGCGACCAAAGCGCCTTCAGCTGCTCGATGACAAGTTCACGTAATTGCGGGTGGCGCCTGAGCTTGCCAAGCCGTTGCCGACGCTCCTTCGAGATGTCGTTGGCGATGCCGCCGTAATAGCCGCTGTATTCCGGAAACTCGGCGTCATGAAAGCTATTGCGCTTCAGCTCACGATAAATCGTTGATCGATGCCGACCGAGTTGGCGGGCGATCTCACCGACAGGAACCTTGCGTTCCATGAGCTGATGCAAACGTCGGCGATCGGAAAGGGTGAGCTGCGAATAGCAGAGCGACATCCAAAAATCTCCAAGAGGCAAGCCATTGTTTTTATTGCCATGTCGCACTTGAAAATAGAATGTACCCGGCTACAACAAATGTCACAGCTATTTAAAGATGAGACAAAGTAGTCAACTTAGAAACGCGACAACATCCTATCCATTACTACTGCATTTGCAAGTTGATATATTTACAAAGTACGGAGACGCAAGCCGCCGGCCGGGTGGAGCTGGTCAGGGTTGCGCAGCCCGGTCGGCGGCGGATGGCTCCAGCTGCAAGATAAACTTTAGCTTTGACATCCCGATCACTCCGCCGCTTTCAGCCGTGCAAGGGCTTGCTGGCGCTTGGCGATGACCACCGGATCCTTGGTAAAATCCGTCTTCCGGCCAGGCTTCGTGCCGCGCTTTTGATAGCCATTGCTCTGGCTGCCGTCGCGAATGCCGAACATATGGTCCGTCTGGCCGGTGCGGCGCGGCCCGCCCTTGCTGCGCTGTTGCTCTCGTCCGGCCTGCATCTCGGCCACCACCGCCAGCATGTCATCAAGGCGCTTGTTCTCAACCACCTCGCAGCGGTGCACCGAGCGCAGCGTGTCGAAGGTTCTGTAGGGCAGGGACGTCCCCTCATGGGTGACCTCGAGGCGACCGTCGGGATAGTCGCAGACAATGACCTTCTTGCCGGCCAGCGCCGTGGCGAGGTCGGTCGGATCGAGGATGAACACACCTTGTCATAGCGCAGCGTCAGCGACTGCGACAGCTTGCGGATCTCCTTGCGGCACATCGCGCCATCGAGGTTCTCATGCGCGGCAAACGGCCGATGCATGTCCTTCGGATTGCGCGGCGCCTTGCCAAAGCGGCGATTGAAGTCGGCCATGAACTCCGGCGCATAGGCATTCGCCGCCGCGATCGTGTCGATGCCGCGCAGCCGCAGTTCCTTGACGAGGCGATCCTGCAGCGTCTGGTTGGCGCGCTCGACGCGTCCCTTGGCCTGCGGGGTGTTGGCGCAGATGATGTCGATGTTGAGTTCATAAAGGGCTCGCCCGAACTGCGTCAGGCCACTGGTTCTGTCCTTCTTGGAAGCATGGGTGGTGCGGAAGACGCCATGCTTGTCGCTATAGAAGGCGATCGGCTTGCCCCATTGCTGCAGGTAGGCCTTCGTCGCGTGCAGATAGTCGAAGGTGTTCTCCGATCCGGCGAAGCGTAAGTGCAACAGCTTGCCGGTGGCATCGTCGATATAGACGAGCAGGGCGCATTTGGGGCCGCGGCCTTCGAACCACCAATGAAGCGAGCCGTCGATCTGAACGAGTTCGCCGAAACAATCGCGCCGGCCGCGCGGCTGGAAGATCCGCTTCTTGCGCTCGCGTCGCGACACCCAGATGCCGACTTCCATCATCCACTGACGCAGCGTCTCCTTGCTGACGGCAATCCGGTGGCATTCCAGCAGCTTCTCGGCGGCCAACGTTGGTCCAAAATCCCCGTAATGCTCACGCACCAGATCGAGCACCAGGTTGCGGAAATCCTCGCTATGACGCCGGTTGCTCGGACGGCCGCGCTTCTTCGAGACGAGACCGTCGGCGCCGTCCAGGTCATAGGCCTGCAACAGCCGGTGGACCTGACTGCGGCTGAGACGAAGCAACGCGGCCGCCTCGACGACGGTCAGGATGCCACCGCGAATCCGCTGTATGAGTTCAAGACGATGCAATTCCTTCTGCGACATGGTGATCAAACAAGACATGACGACTCCGAACGCTCATGGTCTCAACCACGCTTCACGTCGCCAGTCTTCCTTCCAAACGTTGACGTTTGACCAGCATCCCGAGAGGCGACGACGTCGCATCTCTAACTGGCTCATATGTCGCATCTCTAAACTGCCGCTACAGTAAATGTGGCGGCCAGGTTGAAATGTCCGCTGTTGCGCAAAGTTAAAATGTCACTGTGAGTGCGCCACCAACCATTTAGAAATGCGACACGCGACATCCCAATGGCACTGAGGCAAGCCCCCGACCGGACCGGCTGGATCGGATTGCAAGGGAAGGGAGGGGGCGGGTGAGGCGCACCAACCGGCTTTAGCTTTGAGACCTTGCGACGGCGGATCATTCCGCCGCATCGAGCTCGGAGAGCGCTTGTCGCCGTCGGGCAATGACCGCTGGATCGTTCGTGAAATCGGTCCGACGTCCCGGCTTGCGGCCACTCGGTTTGTAACCGATCCTCTCGCTATTGGTCTTCACCTTCGGCGGCCGCTCGTCCTGGCGCTCCTTGATGTAGGCCAGCACATCGGAAAGCCGCTTGTTCTCGGTGATCGCCGCATGCGTCACCCGCTGGTCCTTATCGAACACCCGGTAGGGCAGGCAATGGCCTTTCCACCGCACATCCAATCGACCATCGGCATAGGCATAGGTCTCGACATAGCGTCCAGCCAAACCGCGCGTCACATCGGTCTCCTCAAGCATGATCCGCTGGCGCTCGAACGAAAACGTCAGTTGCGATCCGACATAGCGCTGCTCGCGTTTGCACAGGATCTCTTTGAGCCGATCGGGCGCCAGATTCATGGGCCGATGCAGATCATCGGGTCGGGCAGGGGCAACCGCAAACCGCGCATTGTAGTGCTCCATGAAGCCAGGCAGAAACGCATTGCCAGCCTCCATGCCGTCGATACCCGCCAGCCTCAATTCCTTGACCAGCCGATCCTGCAGCGTCCGGTTCATCCGCTCGACGCGACCTTTGGCCTGACTGGAATTTGCGCAAAGAATCTCGATGTTTAGCTCGCAAAGTGCACGCCCGAACTGAGTCATGCCCTGGCCACCCTTGGCATCCTTCTTCGCCACCCGAAACACCGAATGTTTGTCGGAGTAAAAGGCCACAGGTGCCCCATGTTGCCTAAGGTAAAGCGCCAGCGCCTCAAAGTAGGTGAACGCGCTTTCCGAGCGCACGAACCGCAACTGCATCAACTTGCCGGTCGCATCATCGACGAACACCAAAAGCGAGCACGGCGGCCCGCGATCCTCGAACCAGCGATGCTCCGACCCGTCGATCTGCACCAGTTCGCCATAGGCCTCACGTCGCAATCGTGGCTGATGAAACGTCCGTCGCTGCTTGCGCGACAGCCAGAGTCCGGCATCCGCCATCCAGCTGCGCAGCGTCTCGCGCGACACCCGCAAACCATCGCGCTCAGCAAGCTTCTCGGCTGCCAAGCTCGGACCAAAGTCCGCATAGCGTTCGCGCACGATCGCTAGGGCATAATCCCGCACACCGTCGCAAATCCGATTGTTCGATGGCCGACCGATCGCCTTGTGCCGGATCGATGCTGCACCATCCGTCCGGATCCGCTCCAGCAAGCGGCGGACCTGGCGCGTGCTTAAGCCCAGGACATGCGCTGCCGAAACCAGCGTCATGCGTCCGGCGATCACTTTCGACAAAACCTCAATGCGCTGCAGGTCACGCTCGCTCATCGCAATCAATCCCATCCGCAATCTCCCACGCCGTCAAAACGCCGGGAGAGTGACATTCTTACTTTGCAGAAACAGGACACTTTAACTTTGCGGGGAGAATCTAATCCAAGTGCAACATTGACGGGTGAAGAGTAGGGCACTACGCGCATTCGCGCAAATGCGCGATGAAGACCTCGGTGGGCGTTCGATAGCCCAAGCACTTGCGCGGGAGCGCATTCATATGTTGGGCGAGGGCGACGAGCTGTTGCTGACTGACAGCGGAGAGATCGGTATCGCCAGGCATGAAGCGGCGGATGCGCTTGTTGGTGTTTTCCACGGCACCTTTCTGCCAAGGCGCACTGGGGTCGCAGAACCAGCTCCGCGCGCCGATGCCCTCTTCCAAAGCCCTGAATCCGGCAAACTCCGTGCCGCGATCAAAGGTGAAGCTCTGCCGGGCAAAGGCTGGCAAGGGAGAGAACGTTTCGATGATCTTGTCCATGATTGGTCGTGAATGCCGGCTGTGGTTCTTGATCATGACGGTGTAGCGGCTCTTGCGTTCAACCAAGGACGTGACGTTGGCGTTGCCCAAGTCACGCTGGAAGATCAACAAGTCGCCTTCCCAGTGACCGAACTGCGAACGATTACCAATGAAATCAGGACGTTGCGATATCCTGCAGGCAGCAGGAAAAGTGCCGTCGCGGGGTTTCCTCGAGCCGCGGGGGCGGCGTTTGCGGCGGCCTTCCGCCAGATGCTGATGGAGTTCCAGCGCCTGATCTTCCTTGCCATAGATGAAGCGATAGATCGTCTCGGTGCAGACCCGCACGGCGCTCACGCCATCGGCGAGCAGACGACCGGCAATCTGTTCCGGTGACCAAAGTGCCTTCAGCTGCTCGATCACCAGTTCGCGCAATTGCGGGTGCCGCACAAGCTTCCTCAAACGCTGCCGCCGCTCTTTGCGGATATCGTCAGCAACGGTCGGGAAGTAGCCGCTATAGTCGGGCAGCTCGCGATCGTGGAAGGTGTTGCGCCTGATCTCACGGTAAATCGTCGATCGATGACGACCAAGTTCGCGCGCCATTTCTTTGATCGGCACTTTGCGTTCGACAAAGTGGAAGAGGCGGCGTCGATCAGTCAGATTCAGCTGCGAATAGCGTCGGGACATTCCAAAATCTCCAAGGGGAACCCGTTGAAATCATTGGCATGTCGCACTTGGAAATAGAATGTACCCGGCTACAGTAAATGTCACAGCTATTTAAAGATGAGACAAAGTAGTCAACTTAGAAACGCGACAACATCCTATCCATTATTACTGCATTTGCAAGTTGCTATATTTACAAAGTACGGAGACGCAAGCCGCCGGCCGGGTGGAGCTGGTCAGGGTTGCGCAGCCCGGTCGGCGGCGGATGGCTCCAGCTGCAAGATAAACTTTAGCTTTGACATCCCGATCACTCCGCCGCTTTCAGCTGCGCAAGGGCTTGCTGGCGCTTGGCGATGACCACCGGATCCTTGGTAAAATCCGTCTTCCGGCCAGGCTTCGTGCCGCGCTTTTGATAGCCATTGCTCTGGCTGCCGTCGCGAATGCCGAACATATGGTCCGTTTGGCCGGTGCGGCGCGGCCCGCCCTTGCTGCGCTGTTGCTCTCGTCCGGCCTGCATTTCGGCCACCACCGCCAGCATGTCATCAAGGCGCTTGTTCTCAACCACCTCGCAGCGGTGCACCGAGCGCAGCGTGTCGAAGGTTCTGTAGGGCAGGGACGTCCCCTCATGGGTGACCTCGAGGCGACCGTCGGGATAGTCGCAGACAATGACCTTCTTGCCGGCCAGCGCCGTGGCGAGGTCGGTCGGATCGAGGATGAACATCACCTTGTCATACCGCAGCGTCAGCGACTGCGACAGCTTGCGGATCTCCTTGCGGCACATCGCGCCATCGAGGTTCTCATGCGCGGCAAACGGCCGGTGCATGTCCTTCGGATTGCGCGGCGCCTTGCCAAAGCGGCGATTGAAGTCGGCCATGAACTCCGGCGCATAGGCATTCGCCGCGGCGATCGTGTCGATGCCGCGCAGCCGCAGTTCCTTGACGAGGCGATCCTGCAGCGTCTGGTTGGCGCGCTCGACGCGTCCCTTGGCCTGCGGGGTGTTGGCGCAGATGATGTCGATGTTGAGTTCATAAAGGGCTCGTCCGAACTGCGTCAGGCCACTGGTTCTGTCCTTCTTGGAAGCATGGGTGGTGCGGAAGACGCCATGCTTGTCGCTATAGAAGGCGATCGGCTTGCCCCATTGCTGCAGGTAGGCCTTCGTCGCGTGCAGATAGTCGAAGGTGTTCTCCGATCCGGCGAAGCGTAAGTGCAACAGCTTGCCGGTGGCATCGTCGATATAGACGAGCAGGGCGCATTTGGGACCGCGGTTCTCGAACCACCAATGAAGCGAGCCGTCGATCTGAACGAGTTCGCCGAAACAATCGCGCCGGCCGCGCGGCTGGAAAACCCGCTTCTTGCGCTCGCGTCGCGACACCCAGAGGCCGACTTCCATCATCCACTGACGCAGCGTCTCCTTGCTGACGGCAATCCGGTGGCGTTCCAGCAGCTTCTCGGCGGCCAACGTAGGTCCAAAATCCCCGTAATGCTCACGCACCAGATCGAGCACCAGGTTGCGGAAATCCTCGCTATGACGCCGGTTGCTCGGACGGCCGCGCTTCTTCGACACGAGACCGTCGGCGCCGTCCAGGTCATAGGCCTGCAACAGCCGGTGGACCTGACTGCGGCTGAGACGAAGCAACGCGGCCGCCTCGACGACGGTCAGGCTGCCACCGCGAATCCGCTGTATGAGTTCAAGACGATGCAATTCCTTCTGCGACATGGTGATCAAACAAGACATGACGACTCCGAACGCTCATGGTCTCAACCACGCTTCACGTCGCCAGTCTTCCTTCCAAACGTTGACGTTTGACCAGCATCCCGAGAGGCGACGACTGTCGCATCTCTAACTGGCTCATATGTCGCATCTCTAAACTGCCGCTACAGTAAAACATCGCATAAGGTTTATTATGGAACTGATAGGCGGCTTTGCGCCTGTTCGTTCACCGCGTATTAACATTGGAGAAGTGAAAGTCAGCGCCGACCTGCCAACTAAAAGTATATGGGATCCGGCGCTACTGGTCTTCACGCCGTGTAGAGCGACAATCTGGCTGAGATCCGCATTGCCTCGCCTGAACTGCTCCCTGAGAATGGGTTATTGCCTCATCTAAATTGCTCCCGACGAATCAACCTCGGGAGCTGTGATGAGGAAGGTAAGCATGGCGACACGTGCGGAATTGGTTGCGGCGATCAGTTGTCGCTATGTATTAGGTGGGCGGGCCGAGAAGGCGAGGATGTTAGACGAGTTCGTGGCGCTCACGGGCTTTCACCGCAAGCATGCGATGCGACTGCTGCGAGGAGACCGCGAACCGGCGAAGGGTGGTCCTCGGCCAGGGCGCCGGGTTTACGGCGATGACGTGCGGGCAGCGCTCGTCGTTGTTTGGGAGGCGTCGGATCGAATTTGCGGCAAGCGACTACACCCCCTGTTGCCAACACTGATCGAAGCGATGGAACGTCATGGACACGGCGATATGAATTGCGAGACGCGCCGGCAACTCTTGACGATGAGCCCAGCGACGATTGATCGGGTCCTCAAGGAGATTAAAGCGAACGCCACGGGTCCGCGGCGCCGGAAAGGATCAACGGCGATTCGGCGTAGTGTTCCCGTTCGAACCTTCTCGGATTGGGATGACCCCGCACCCGGCTTTGTCGAGGCTGATCTCGTTTCTCATTCCGGCCCGTACGCGAGGGGTGCCTTCTCTCAAACGCTGGTGTTGACCGATATAGCCACGGGCTGGACGGAATGCGCGCCGCTGCTGGTTCGCGAGCAAACGGTACTGATCACTGCGTTGGCCGAACTGCGCAAGTTGCTGCCGTTCCCGCTGCTGGGCTTCGACACCGACAACGACAGTGTATTCATGAACGAGAGTGTTCATGAGTATTGCTTGCGCGATAATATCGAACTCACCCGTTGCCGCCCCTACCGAAAGAATGATCAGGCATTTGTCGAGCAGAAGAATGGCGCGATCGTGCGCAAGATCGTTGGATACCGACGCTTCGAGGGGCTGCGAGCCACTCGGGAGCTGGCCAAGCTTTATTCGTCAATGCGGTTGTTCGTGAATTTCTTTCAGCCATCATTCAAGCTGAAAGAAAAGCACCGTGACGGAGCCAAGGTGGTCAAGCGCTATCATCGTCCCGCCACGCCCTATCAGCGGCTGCTTGACGACCCACGCACGCCGGAGGATACATGCCTTCGGCTCAAGGCGATGTACCTGACACTCGATCCGGTCCGGCTGCTCCGCGACATACGCCTGGCGCAAAAGAGATTGGTCGAAATTGCTGACAAGCCTGATGGTTCGCCTGCCACCGACGGCGAGGCATTACCGCTCGAAGACTTTCTGTCTGGCTTACGGATTGCTTGGCGTGGTGGTGAAGTGAAACCGACTGCCCGCTCCAAGCCAGCGGCCAAGCGAGAGCGGCGGAGGCCCGATCCTCTACTCGCCGTCACTGCCGAACTCGAGGAATGGTTCGAGGCGGAGCCTTGGCGAACTTCGCGAGAGTTGCTTGAACGCTTGCAGGTCAAATACCCCGGCGTGTATCCCGACGGCCTCATTCGGACCGTGCAGCGTCGAATGAAGATCTGGCGCAGTACACAGGCCAATGCGCTGGTGTTCGGGCCATTCGCCGATGTCGCGCGGCAGACGCAAATCGTAGAGGTCGTGCAGTGAGATCGTTACCGAACAATACCGGATCGGCATCCGCGCTCATACCGCCAGGTTGGCCTTCGACAACCCGACCCTACGCAAAACATGATGACCGCCCGCGAAGCCGCCCGCTCGCTACAGCGCTATTGAGGGCGCGCTCGCGAGCGGCTTCGCTACCTCCGTCACCTGCACCAGGTGCGGGGACACGATCGGAACAACCCGTGAGGCATTCGAGAACATCCGAGTGAGGCAACGGCATTATTCTCTGGGAACACTCTTGGGTGAGGCAATACGCGTCTCATCTTGGTTGTCGCGCTGCAACGCCGGATCGAGGATCGCTCGTTGCAATTCTATTGTGGCCGATATCCCCTGACCATCAATCTACAACGATCAGGCTGCGTTCTACGTGAGAAAGCCTTGCGCCACCTTTGTCCGTGACGACAAAGGGCTCAGAAACGGCAGCGCCGAAGCCTTCTAGCCTTACGCCCGACTGAAAGTGGAAGCACATGCCCGCTTGAAGCTCAGTTTTGTCCTCGGCACGAATGCTTACCGTACGCTCGCCCCAGTCCGGTGGGAAGTTGATACCGATGGAGTATCCAGAACGGGTTTTCTTCGTGTAGCCGTATCGGCCGAGAACGCTGAGCCACACCGAGTTCAGTTCATCAATGATAACACCTGGCTTTGCCATCGCCAGCAGAGCGTCTCCACCTTCGACAATAGCATGAATAAGCCTTGTAACTTCATCAGCCGGCTTGCCAATAGAAACGGTCCGGGTCAGTGGGGCGTGATAGTGACGGCGTGCTGCACCAAGCTCCAGTGAAACTAGGCCGGACGACGGCAAAGGTTCAGCCGACCAAGTCAGGTGGGGCGCATTCGTTTTCTCGCCGACCTGAACTAACGGGCAAATGCTTGTATAGTCTCCATACTTGCCGTTTACGCCTCTTGTTTGAGCCGCGTAGACTTCGGCGACAACGTCCGATTCAGGTACGCCGGGACGTAGAGCCGCAATAGCCGCGTGCATCGTGCTGGTCACGATCTCGCCAGCCTCTCGCATGTAAACAAGCTCAGCGTCCGATTTCACCAATCGGGCCCAGTTTACGAGAGTTCGGCTATCAAGAAACGTAGCGTTTGGAAGGCCGTTGACCATATGCTGATGCGCACGCGCGGTGTAGAAATGGGCATCAAGCTCCACCCCGATCCGGCATGATCCCCAGCCTTTCGACTTTATGATATCGCATAGAGCGTCATAAGGATGGAGTTCAAGGTGATGAAGGAGAGAGTCAGGGAAATGTAGAATATTCTCATCTGGGAGGTCGGTGGTGACCCTTGCACCATTCACGTCAACGAGGCGCCCAACCCAAATTGGCATTTCCGAATCATGGTGTACCAAAACGACTTGTGGCGTGTAGAAGGACCAAGCGTCATAGCCAGTAAGCCAGCACATGTTTGCCGGGTCTTGGCAGACAAGCAAATCCAGGCCCGCCTCCTCCATTCTACGCTTAACGTCACGTACCCGGCGTCTGTATTCTTCCGCCGTGAATGCTTTTTCGAATTTCATTGTCCACCCTTTCCGCCTTACGCGATCCCAGCATGCCTGCCTTCCGGTAAGCCATCGTAACTTTAACGGCGCAATGCAGCCGTTTTCGAGCAAAAAAGCTGTAAATACGCAGCAAAACTGCTCATGGGGGCGGATAGAATGCTAAAATTCGCTTTGAAAACCAGCTGCATGGGTGCTTCGACTTGCGAAGCGGAATTGCAAGACAGCGCGGGCAACGCCGCGTGGCTTGTTGGGCAACAACGGCGATATGATCGACCCATTCGTGATCAGTCAGTTCGTAGCGACGACGCGTCATCAAATGCTTCCCTATTCCGAAGCTGGCCGACGTCGAGGCGAATGCGCGCCGAAAAGCGCAGGGCAAGAAGCCGGCCGTCATATCGCCGATCGCACTGGAAATGGTGCAACGGATCGATGCCCTGTTCGACATCGAGCGCGAGATCAACGGTCAGAGCGCGGAGGTCCGAAAGGCCGTTCGTCAGGATCGGAGCCTGCCTCTGGTTCTCGACCTGGAAGCGTGGATGAAGGCTCAACGTGCCAAGCTGTCTCGCAACGATGATCTCGCCAAGGCCTTCGATTACCTGCTGAAACGCTGGCCTGCCTTCACCCTCTTCCTCGACGACGGGCGTGTCTGTCTCTCGAACAATGCCGCCGAACGCGCCCTACGCGGCATAGCCGGGCCTGAAGTCATTGCGCACTCCTTCTTTAAGTATCTGTAAACATTGGAAGCGTCTCCGCG
This sequence comes from Sinorhizobium prairiense, assembly GCF_029201645.2. NCBI lineage: Bacteria > Pseudomonadati > Pseudomonadota > Alphaproteobacteria > Hyphomicrobiales > Rhizobiaceae > Sinorhizobium > Sinorhizobium prairiense. The sequence goes on along the minus strand of NZ_CP104130.1, from coordinate 465,811 downwards.
TCGGCGATGCGACACGGGCGCGCCTTTCGGGCTGATCTTCCATGGTGTCGGTATGCCGATGATGGTCTTGTGCACTGCCGGACCGAGCAAGAAGCACAGGCCCTCAAGGCTGCGCTTCAAGCCCGGCTGGCAGAATGCGGACTTCAGATGCATCCGATCAAGACCCAGATCGTCTACTGCAAAGATAATCGGCGTCGGAAAAGGTATCCGACCGTCAAATTTGACTTCCTTGGATACCAATTCCGGCCGCGACAGGTGGCGACGGCGCAGCAGGATGAGTTCTTCTGCGGCTACACCCCGGCGGCCAGCCCGACGGCGCTAAAGTCGATGCGGGCCACGATCAAGAGCTTGAACATTCCGCGGCAAACGCCGGGGACGCTGGCTGAAATCGCCAAACAGATCAATCCGCTCCTGCGGGGATGGATTGCCTATTATGGGCGGTTCAGTCGTTCGGCTCTGTTCTCTCTGGCTGACTACGTCAATCGGAAGCTCAAGGCCTGGATTATGCGAAAGTACAAGCGCTTTCGGTTCCACAAAACTCGGGCTTCGCAGTTCTTGCGGCAACTTGCTCGAGATAATCGGGGCCTCTTCGTACACTGGCAGGCGTTCGGAACGAACCTGTTTGCCTGATGGGAGCGGTGTGAATCGAGAGGTTCACGCACCGTTCTACGAGAGGCCGGCAGGTGAAATCCCTCCGGGCTACTCACCCGCCGCTTCCGCGGCTCGATCCGGGGCGCAAACGCACCAAGCTCTGCCAGTTATGGGCACAGGCCATCGATGATCGCCCATGGAATGGTCCGGCGCCACCGGCGGTCGCCTATATCTTTGCCGAAAGCCGCAGCGCCCGTGAGGTCGAGGGGCAAGTATCGTCGTTTGGCGGCGTGCTTCAAGTCGATGGCTACCAAGCCTATAAGACCATGGCCAAGCGCCGGGGAAGAGCAATGTCGCCCCCATGCGGCTGGCGTTCTGCCTTGCCCATGCGCGGCGCAAGTTCGTCGATGTCGTCAAACTGACCGGCTCCTCGGAGGCGCTGTCGATCCTTGCCAGGATTGCCGAGATCTATTGCGTGTTTCGTTAAGTCCCGGACACCGATTTCAGTAAGTCCCGGACAGCAATTCCGCTAAGTCGCGGACAGCGATCCCGCTAAGTCCCGGACAGTTACCGGGCGGATTTGATGGTCGGTCCTCGGCTGCGCCGTTCTGGCAATCTGGCCCCTCACGAGACGTTGAGAGGGGCCATGCCAAGACGGAAGCAAGCGAGACGAACGAGCGTGAGGGACATCCGGACGATCCTGCGCCTGACCTATGAACAGGGCCTGTCGGTGCGCGAGGTGGCCGAGCGGCTGAAAATCGGCAAGACCTCGGTTTCGACCTATTTGCTGCGGGCGCGGGAGGCGGGGCTGTCGAGCTGGCCGTTGGCGCCGGCCTACGATGACGATGCGGCGCTGGAACGGCGTCTGTTTCACCGAATGGGCCGCCCGCCGCAGGACCTGAGGGAGCCGGACTGGGCGCTGGTTGCCCGGGAGCTGAAGCGCGAAGGGGTGACGCTGACGCTTCTGTGGCAGGAATATCGCGCCGCTCATCCCGACGGCTACGGCTTCACGTGGTTCTGCGACCGGTTCGCCGCCTTCCGGCGGCGGGCGAGCCCGACGTTCCGCAACCGGTATGCCGCGGCCGCGGTGATGCAGACCGACTATGCCGGGCAGACGGTGCCGGTGATCGATCCGGCGACCGGCGTCATTTTCCCGGCGCAGATCTTTGTCGCGGTGCTGGGCGCCTCCAACCTGACCTTCGCCTTTGCCAGCTTCAGTCAAAAGCTGCCCGATTGGATCGACGGCCAGGTGCGGGCGCTTGCCTTCTTCGGCGGGGTCACCAAGGCGATCGTCTGCGACAATCTGAAGGCGGGGGTCGCCAAGGCGCTGTGGTTCGAGCCGACGCTGAACGCGACCTTTGCCGCGATGGCCGCATTACGACACCACGATCCTGCCAACCCGCAGCCGAAAGCCTCGCGACAACGGGCGTGTTGAGCGCGCCAACCAGACGCTGCAGGATCGGCTCGTCAAGGAGCTGCGGCTGCGCGGCATCGACACGATCGCCGCGGCCAATGCCTATGCGCCGGAGTTCATGGCCGACTTCAATCGTCGCTTCGGCAAGGCGCCGCGCAATCCGAAGGACATGCACCGGCCGTTTGCCGCGCATGAGAACCTCGATGGCGCCATGTGCCGCAAGGAGATCCGCAAGCTGTCGCAGTCGCTGACGCTGCGCTATGACAAGGTGATGTTCATCCTCGATCCGACCGACCTCGCCACGTCGCTGGCCGGCAAGAAGGTCATTGTCTGCGACTATCCCGATGGTCGCCTCGAGGTCACCCATGAGGGGACGTCCCTGCCCTACAGAACCTTCGACACGCTGCGCTCGGTGCACCGCTGCGAGGTGGTTGAGAACAAGCGCCTCGATGACATGCTGGCGGTGGTGGCCGAGATGCAGGCCGGACGAGAGCAACAGCGCAGCAAGGGCGGGCCGCGCCGCACCGGCCAGACGGACCATATGTTCGGCATTCGCGACGGCAGCCAGAGCAATGGCTATCAAAAGCGCGGCACGAAGCCTGGCCGGAAGACGGATTTTACCAAGGATCTGGTGGTCATCGCCAAGCGCCAGCAAGCCCTTGCGCAGCTGAAAGCGGCGGAGTGATCGGGATGTCAAAGCTAAAGTTTATCTTGCAGCTGGAGCCATCCGCCGCCGACCGGGCTGCGCAACCCTGACCAGCTCCACCCGGCCGGCGGCTTGCGTCTCCGTACTTTGTAAATATAGCAACTTGCAAATGCAGTAGTAATGGATAGGATGTTGTCGCGTTTCTAAGTTGCCTACTTTGTCGCGTCTTTAAACAGCTTTGACAAATCTTGTAGCCGCAAAGTTAAAGTGTCCTGTTCCTACAAAGTAAGAATGTCACTCTCCCCGCGTTTTGATGACGTGGGAGATTGCGGATGGGATTGATTGCGATGAGCGAGCGCGATCTGCAGCGGATCGAGATTTTGTCGAAGGTGATCGCCGGGCGCATGACGCTGGTGTCGGCGGCACATGTGCTTGATCTGAGTACCCGACAGGTGCGTCGGTTGCTGGATCGGATCAGCGCTGGCGGTGCGGCGTCGATCCGGCACAAGGCGATCGGCCGCCCATCGAACAATCGGATTTGTGACGGCGTGTGCGATTATGCATTGCGATCGTGCGCGAGCGCTATGCGGACTTTGGTCCGACGCTGGCGGCCGAGAAGCTTGCGGAGCATGATGGTCTGACGGTGTCGCGCGAGACCTTGCGCCAATGGATGTCGGAGGCCGGCCTGTGGTTGTCGCGCAAGCAGCGGCGGACGAAGAAAATGTTGGAATCCGATCAAAAAGCCCCTTGGTTATCTAAAACCATCATCTATCCTGATGCCAATCGTTCAATGGCTGGAGTAGGTAGGTTGACAAGCATCAGAATAGCGCTTTTGCAGCTGCATCCGGGTGAGTCGCCCAGGGAATCTTTTGAGATCGGCGCCGAAGGTTGTCGTCGGGCGCAGAAACTCGGTGCCGATATCTGCCTCCTCCCGGAGATTTGGAGCCATGGCTACCGGTTCTTTGATCCTGCCACGCAAGGAAGTCTCGAAGAGTGGCGCGACTCTTCGATGAGTTGGGACAGCGAATTTGTTCGGGGTTTTCGAGAGCTTGCCAAGGAACTGAGTATCGCAATTGGCTTTTCATTCTTGGAAGCCTCAGACCGAGGACCGAGAAACGCGTTTGCTTTGGCCGATATGCGCGGAGAGATCGTTCTGAAATATGCCAAAGTGCATGTTTGCCTACATGCTCTGGAAAGAAATTGCGCACCTGGAGAGGACTTCTATGTCGCGCCGCTCCATACTAGATCGAGCCCCGTGATTGTCGGAGCGATGATCTGCTACGATCGCGAGTTTCCCGAGGCCGCGCGTATTTTGGCGCTCAAGGGTGCCGAGATTGTCCTTGTGCCGAACGCCTGCCATCTCGATGACCACCGTTTGGGTCAATTGAAGACGCGCGCATTCGAGAACAAAATCGTTCTTGCGATGACCAACTATCCCAGTTCCGCCGGCCATGGGAACGGCAGATCCGTTGGAATATCCGCGATCGCTTTTTCAAACACCGATGCCAGGAGCTCTGACGACAACAAGCAGTCCCAATATCGCGAAATCTTGATGGTTGAGGGCGGACCCGAGGAAGGTATCTTCACCTTTGACGTCGATTTGGATGAGCTGCGTTCATATCGCGAGAACGCAATCTGGGGAGGAAGGCACCGCCGCCCTGACACCTACCAGATTCTCACAGAGAGGATCGTGGAAGCGGGGCCAGATCCGCATTCTCTTATCAACTAGCGTAGGCTCTCTTGCGGTGCGCTCGGGCAAAGCGCAGACGTCCGCCGTTTTACCAGACTTGCAGCGGTGGCGACGCTTCAGACGGCGACTCATTCCGGAAATGCCGACCGGAACACGTACGATCTGCCTCGCCATGGCTTGAAATCGCATATGCTTCGTTTGACGAAGCAAGATCTGCAAATTGCGAGGAAGTTATCCGCCAAACCTTCCTCCCTTGGCGGCTTGGGCCCGGTGGTGGACGGCAGCTCACACCGGGCCCCTCTTTCTCAGGGACAGAATTGCCGCTAGGCGGGCAAAGCCGGCTGCGGCTGGATTCAACGTCATCATCAGGAGAGAACGCAATGGCAGCCAAGCTGCTTCGTGTGGCGCTAGCGCAGGTCATGAATAATGTCGATATTGACGCGATCTGCGCATCAGCTGCAGAAACAGGCGCAGAAATCATCGTATTTCCGGAGATGTTTTCAAACGGATACAGCCGGTTTGATTCTGAAAGTGAAGAGTCTCGGCTGGCTTGGATTGACGCGGCAGTTCCAATTGATGGTGGTTATGTCGAGAAGTTTAGGCACGCTGCGCGCAGCAACGGGCTAGCGGTCGTTGCGACCTTCCTCGAGCTAGGCCCCAACAAGCCTTTCAATTCTGCCGTACTGATCGACAGAACAGGTGAAATCATCCTGCACCAGAGGAAACGTCATGTCTGTTTCTTTGACGTTCCGGAGAAGGCGTGTGCTGCTGGCGAAAGCTCGAGCGTCGCAAAATTGAGAACCGATGCGGGAGAAGTCGCCGTTGGAATACTGATCTGCATGGATCGAGAGTTCCCCGACGCTGCGTCGGATCTCGTGCGCGGGGGCGCGGAGATTATTCTTATTCCGAACAGCTGCCGGCTTTCGGATGATCCCGCTGTCGGAGACGTGCGCGTGGCAGGGGTGCGTGCACTTGCGTTCCAATCGGTCGTAGGAGCAGCGGTCGCAAACTACCCGCTGCCGAAAGATGATGGACGGTCCTTCGCTGTTGACCCCTTGGGCAAGGTCCTCGTCATGGGTGGGACACAGCAGGAACTTGTTATCGCCCATTTCAATTTGGAAGTGATCAGAGTCATGCAGGAAAACGAGTGGTTCCGGCGCGTTCGATGAAGCCTCCGTCTCAGGTTCCGACATAGCAGTTGGCACGCTGCAAGTTAGCCGCCACGACAGTGGAAGGGATTTGCTTCACACGCCCGGCAAAATTGGATTGGGCAACAGGTCTCGCACACAGCCGTTATCGCGAACTGCCCTTCGGCAATGAGAGCGAGCGCGAAAAATGTTTTTTTGAGCCCGTTGCGATCAAGCGCTTCCTCGAGGATTTCGCGTTCCATCGTCTTGTTGCCGAGAAGGCGCTGCAGTTCCTTGACCTGGTTCTGGAGTGCTCGACATTCAGATGCCGGAACGGCATCTTCCTGAGATGCTGTTGCCGTGAAAGCGCCCTGGGCTGCGAGCTTGAGCCAATTGACTGGTTTGGCTGGATGCCGTGACGCCGAGCGACGATGCTCACCGTTGCATCCGGCTCATACGTCTCCCTGGCCCTATGGCAAGCTTCTCGGCCGTCGACCAGCGGCGGCGCTCAGGTCCGGACAGCACTTCTATCTTCGGGTTAGACTACTCGTAACGACGAAATCACTCCTCGGACTTAACAAGTGGGAGATCGCGTTCGAGGATTTATGGGGCCACTACAGTTCAGTGACGGTCGGATTCGAAATAGCCGTCGGACTTAGGTGTCGGCGACCGGGTCCGAAGGTGAAGCTCCTCCAGCCGGGCGACCGTATGGCCGAATGAACGGCGTACTGCCGGTAGAGCGGCCGTTCCAGACCTGCAATGTGACGAAGACGGTGAGTGGGTGCATGATCAGCGAAAAGGCGGTGAGGAATTCTGTCATCGACAGCCCCGGAGCATGTATGTAGGGAGGCTTAGGCTCTCCCGCTGTCCCGAATGCTTTTCGGTGTTGCGCCGAACGCCCCCTGATGGCCGAGCTTTGCGATGCTGTCGGCGTCTGAGGTGCGTACTATCTCTTTCCTTCTGATCAGATCGTAATAGTCGTAGGGATTATCGATCATGAAGAACTCAGCCAGTTGAACGGCTTCATCCTCGGACATTGTGCCGTCGGCAACTTCACGTCCTAGAGTTCTGCCGAACCACTTGCGGAACTGCATCGCATAGCCAACCGACGATGTCGGAAGCAAGGTGTCTCCACCGAATACGAAGAGCTTGTTCTTGGGAGCGCCGCGTAGGTAGCGCCGAAGAAATTCGCTGGCATGCAGAGGGTTGATGCTCCATGCCCAGCACATATCGATGGAGACATTCGTGTAATGCTTGGCAAGCGCGATCAATTCGTCGGAATGCGGGTAAGCGATGTGCATCAACACAAACCGGGTGTTCGGATGCATCTTCAAGAACACGTCCATGTTTCCGGCTCGGAGGTTCTCCGTCGGCATGAAGTTGTTCTTGGTGAAATACCCGGTGTGCATTTTGAATGGCAGATCGTGCCGTGCGCACATCTCTGCAACGCGGGACATGCACCAATCTCCCAGGCACAGGCGATCGGGTTCCGGCGCGGCCTTTCCTAACCGGCGGACAGCGCCGAATGAGATTGCCGCGTCTGCATCGCTCCGCTGCTCCCATTTTAAAGTTCTGACGTATGCGTGCTGCGATTTGACCGCTACCGCATAGCGGGCGCTGATGTCAAACAGCCTTCCGATTGCGCCTCCCAGTTCCTCAAGCGATGTCGCATCCGTGCCAAGTTGGCCCTCGAGGACATCGAAGTCCGGCCTACCGGAGCAGAAATCGAACATGTTGAGATCGTAGAGAAAGAAATCCTGCCCCATCATTTCCGGCGGGAATGGGCGGGTATTCGTATCGATCTGAACATGATCCAGGTTCGCAACGTCCTTGAGAAGCGTGAGCCGCTCGTCCTTCTCACCCTTGTACGCGCTAGTTTCCTGAGCCGCAGAAAGCGCTTCCGGAGTCAACACATCGATGCCGAAGAGGCGCTTGGCCGCCAGCTTGACCCCCTCCGCATAGCCGGTGAAGTGGATCCTGTCCCAGTAGGTTTGGACGTCGCGAAACCGCCGCGCGACGTCCGGATCGCTTGGATCAATAAGCGCATCGAGACTCTTCTGGCTTGCGCCTGCGGAGTGGAGGTCGAACACGACATAGTTGTCGAACAGATGCGTCAGCACGTCATGCCGGGAGTCGCGATAGAACCGCTCGTATTCGGTGTGTTCGTGGGTGTTGCAAAGCGTGCTGGACGCGATGAACTCTTCAAGTTCGGAGTGCATGGCATTGCCCTTTCGGAACCGACGGAGATGGTCGGGAAGCCGTCAGGCTTCCCGCGATACCAACTCGGTCAGCATCTGCATTGTCGCCTCGCCCCTTTCGAACGAGCCGATGACGCGCCCTCGTGCGAACACCACCAGGTGATCGGCAATCTCCAGCGCGTGGTTGAAGTTATGGGTGATGAGAATGACGGCGTTGCCCATCTGCCGGGCCCGATCAATGTGCTCCATGACGCGTGTCGCCTGCCGGACCGCGAGTGCGGCGGTCGGCTCGTCGAGGATGAGGCAAGACGAACCGAAATACATCGCCCGGGCAATCGCGAGCGACTGTTTCTGGCCGCCGGACAGTGTCGCGGCGCGGGAGCGAAGATTGCCTCTCAGCCGGACACCGAGCCCGTTGAGCGCTTCACGTGCCAGGCGATCGGCAGCTTTCGCATCATAGATGCGAAACTTCCAGAAGCCCTTCGTAGGTTCCTGCCCCAGAACGATGTTGCGCGTGACGGACAGCAGATCACAGACGGCAAGATCCTGGTAGCATGTGGCAATGCCGAGAGCCCTTGCCTCGTCAGGCCCGCTGAGCGTCACTTTCTTCCCCTTGAAGAAGAGTTCGCCGGCATCAGAACGATAGACCCCTGAGAGGATCTTGATCAGGGTCGATTTGCCGGCGCCGTTATCGCCGAGCAATACCGTCACCTTGCCGGCCCAGGCCTTCAGAGAGACGTCGGAGAGAGCCGTTGTCGCACCGAAATATTTGGCGATATTGACGGCTTCGAGAACCGGCGCTGTCTCTTCAAGCGATTGGGCCGCGCCATTTGGCTGATATTGAGTCATCATCGCTGTACCTCCCGCTTCACCGACAGCGCACCCCGGAAGATGGTCGCGCCCTCTTCTCGTGCTTGAGGTGGCCCCTTGCCATCCGGAACCGCCGAGACGCGCTGCGCGGGATCGCCTTCCGTGTCCTCGCCGGTCATCGGCGCGATGCGCGAGACGAGGCTGCTGAACCAGTTGTTCACGAGAACCGCGCCCACCACGATCACACCCATGATCGTTGTGTAGAGAAAGCCGGGTGCGGAGACGAGCACGAGGCCTGTCTGGATGGAGGCCAGCACGATTGCGCCCATCATCGCGCCGATCGCGGAGCCGTAGCCGCCCGAAAGCAGCGTTCCGCCGATCACGGACACCGCAACGGCCTGCAGCTCGATGCCGGTTCCGCGCATGGCGTCCACGCTGGCGAACCTTGCGACCTGCATGACGCCGACGATACCGGCAAGTCCGCCGGACAACATGAACGCAATCACGGTTGTGCGTGTGACGTTGACGCCGAGATTATGGGCGGCCTTCGGATTTTGACCAACAGCCTGAATCCAGTTGCCAAGGCGCGTTCTGAGCAACAGGACGGTCGCGAGAGCTGTGATCAGGACAAACCAGACGAGGGACATTCTCATGCCGCCATAGAGCATCGGTCCGGCGATGATGTTGGAAACGCCGCGCGGCATCTCGACGGCCTTTGGGAAGCCACCGGTAAAGGCGAGAAGCATACCGCGGTAGACGAGAGACGTGCCGAGCGTGATGATGAACGAATGAATGCCTGTGCGCGTCTGGAGAATGCCGTTGATCAGACCGAGCAAAGTTGCCCCGACGACGGCCAGAACAATTGTCAAAATCGGCGACAGACCGAAGTCGTTCATCAGGGTGACGACGAAGAAGGAGGCCAGCCCGAGGATCGCGCCAACCGATAGGTCGAAATGGCCGGCGATTAACAGAATCGTCATGCCAATGCTGACAATACCCAATTCGGCCGCGACACTGCTGATCGAGGCAAGCGTTGGTATCGTCCAAAACAAGGGCGTCATGTAGCTGAAGACCGCAACGACCACGATCGCAGCGCCTACTGCGGTGAATTCAGGCCGCAACAGCAGTTCACGGGCTCGCTCTGCTGCTTCCCTGGAACGGCTAGACAGGTGTTTCTGGGACATCTTGCATCCAATCCAATGACGAACGGGGTCTCGGCATAAGTTTGAGGCCGAGATCCGAACCGAATTACCGGTAACCCGCAGGGACAAGCGGAGCGACTTTGTCGATGTTGGATTGATCGACGATCGCGGGACCAGTGAGGAACGCGTTCGCCGGGATGAGCCCATACTTCAGGTAGTGCGCCATCAATAGCACGGGCATGTAGCCGCGCCAGTATTGCTGTTGGTCAATCGTGAAATTGAGTTCGCCGGACTTGATCGCCGCGACACCCGTCTCGTCGAGATCCCAGCCCGCGAGCGCGAGATCGGACCGCTCGGCCCTTTCCTTCGCCTCCAGATAGGGAGCGATCGGCGAGCATGCGGAGACCATCGCCTTGGTGTCCGGATGGGCGCGAAGGTAGTTGCTCATCGTTTCGGCGATCTGGCCTGGATCGAGGGTGAGTTCCTGCACCTCGGCCGAGACATTCGCCGCTTTCAACGTGTCGACGACACCGGCGGCGCGCGGCTGGCATGTCGCGCTGTCGCCCGGCTGGGGATTGCCCACGACGACATGGCCCGAAGTGACGGTTTCTAGGACCTTTTTGGCGATCAGGACGCCGCCGGCATATTCGTCGGCACCGACATGAAACAGGAAGGGATCATTCTGATCGCGCAGTTCCGTTCCCTTGCCGGCCTGCGGACCCAATGCGCTGCCGAAGGCAATACCTTGAGCTTTGCCCTGCTCGATCACGTCATGATAGGCTTTGTCGTCACCAATGCCGTTGATGATGATCCCGTCCGCTCCGGACGCCATGGCGGCGGTGATGGTTTCAACTTGAGCCGGGAGCGTGGAGTTGCTGGGAAAGACATAAGTGAAATCCACTCCCAGATCGCGCGCCGCATCCTCCGCACCCTTGTTCAGATAAGCGAAGAAGCCGGTGGGCGCCGCAACGCCAACGTGAACGATCTTCAAGCGCTGCTCTTCGGCCGATGCGACCGCGGTTGCGCAGGCCAAGCCGACGATCAGGATCGACAACCTGCCAAGAAGCGAGCGCCGTCTTTTGGAGGGCGCGGTGTGTGTATCGATATCCATGTTGTTCCATCCTCTGGTGGGCCACTTTTGTGGCTTCTATAACACCCTAATGCTATACTGTTGGCATCGCGTTAGAAACTTCCATAATGTTTGGATTCCAACAATGGAGCTCCAATGGCTGGAAAAAGGGCGTCATTTGCGGATGTTGCTGCTGCCGCCGGCGTCAGCATCGGCACAGTCGACCGCGTGATCAATGGTCGTGGGAATGTGAAGGCGGAGACGGAACAAAAGGTTCTCAAGTGGGCGCGCGAGCTTCGCCTGGACAGGACGCTCAGCCTACGACCAACTCGCATTTTGAAATTGGGCGTTCTGCTGCAGACCCGCAGAAATCCCTTCTACGAGGGAATGGTCTCGGCGCTTAAACAGTGCGCATCGGACTACAGCTACTTAAATGTTCAGATCGCTTTCTATTTCTTTGAACGGCTCGATTATCGAGATGTCGTGGAGAAAATCGAAGCTGCAGCACGCGCCTGTGATGGACTGCTGTTGGACGTATTCGAGCATCCTCAAATTCGAGAGCTCCTAACAAAACTGGCCACATCGCTGCCAGTATTCACGTTGGCCTCAGACATACCCGACATTGGGAGCATCGACTACATCGGTGTCGATGCACGTGCAGAAGGAAGGGTTGCTGGTGAGTTGATGGGGCGCTTTGTCGGCGCGAAGAAGGGCGAGGTTCTGTTGATTTCAGGTCTTCAATCCTTCCATGCTCACGAGCAGCGAGAGATGGGCTTTCGATCTGTTTTGCGGGATCGATTCCCGAACTGCACCTTGGCCAAACCAATCGAGAGCCGAGAGGATAAGGTTTCGACAGAGCTTCAGGTGAAGTCAGCGTTAGCCAAAAACAAAAATATCGTCGGTATATACAATATATCCGTGGGGAGTAGAGAGATATCAGAATTCCTCCAGCATTCGAATAGAAGCAATATCACGTTCATCACTCATGAGCTGACGGCCGAAAATAGAACTTTGCTCAAGAGTGGCTTCCTCGACGCGGTGATAGACCAGGATCATGCCTCTGAGGCTCGGCTCGCGTTGCAAAAATTCCTCGCTCACTACGGCAGGTATGAGGGGCAAATCGGCCAGGTCGGGTTTCGTATCTACCTGCGCGAGAATTGCTGAATTGCTGATACGAACAATCCCGTCGTCATAGGAGATAACGAAGACGATCTAGCCGCGGAAGTTCCAACTGAAACGACGGCGGTGGATCAAACGCATGGGGTGGGCGGTCGTGGTCGACGGCATCGACCGGTAGGCCGCACCAGGTGTGATGCACCATTGCGATCGCGGCACGCAGTGGTTCTGCCGGGCTCTCGCGAGACACTGGCCGCCAACGGCCTGATCGGCTCGATAGGGTCGTGGCAATACATTTTCCATGTCAGGTGAGCTTCGATGTCGTCGGCTTAGTCTTTAGGTGCTCGACGACCTTGCTGACATTTTGGCTATCCTCCATGCGGCCTACATACACGACGTCTTCGCTAGCGATAACGATGAGATCCTCAAGTCCGCTTACGACAAGATGCGGACCATGAGATATGACCAAAGAGCTTCTTGTCCTGACCAGCGTTGTACCTTCGGAGGTGACATTTTCGTCCTCATCTTGCATACCTGTCTTCCATACTGAGTCCCAACTGCCAAGGTCAGACCATTTGAAGGCAGAGGGAACCACAGCCGCATTTGAGGTCTTTTCCATGATGGCGTGATCGATCGAAATACTTGGGCTTTTCTCGAAAGCCTGGCGGTCGAGACGAAGAAAGTCGGGCTTTCTCACGGCCCGGGAGACCGCAGAATTGGCAGCCGCGAGCACATCGGAAGAAAACTCTTCCAGTTCCGAAAGCAACATCGGGACGGCAAACATGAACATGCCGGAATTCCAACAGAACCGGCCGGCGGACAGCATTTCAATCGCGACATCCAAAGCAGGCTTTTCCACAAAGCGCTTTACCGCACGAGCCCCGCTCGGAAGGGTATCTCCGACCTCTATGTAACCATAACCGGTAGCAGGTTGAGTTGGCGTGATGCCAAAAGTCACGAGCTTGCTGTCTGCCGCCGCGGCGCGAGCGGTGAGGCTTGCGCTTATATAGGTCTCGTCGACGACGATCCTATGATCCGAGGGCAGGACATGCATAACGGCGTTTTCGCCGAAGAGATTCGACGTTTCGAAAGCTGCGGCCGCAATCGCGGCGGCAGTGTTACGCGCCACCGGTTCGAGCACCATGCTGGCTAGGTCAACACCCAATTCACCCGCCTGTTCTGCCACAAGGAAGCGGTACTTCTCGTTTGTGACGACAATCGCGGGCTCGTAGACCGCGGAATCGGAGACCCTCGCTAACGTGTTCTGAAATGGCGTTTGACTGCCAATGAAGCGGATGAATTGCTTTGGCGCCGCGGCACGGGAAAGCGGCCAGAGCCGCTTGCCTCTGCCGCCCGCCATTATCACCGGAACAATTTTCTTGGTCAATTACATCCCCTCGAGGCTCGCCTGCTACGCGTCCGTGTCGTTCATCCACTCTCTCAGTTGATCGAGAGCGGCATCGAGCAGTTGCACAGCGGCTTTTTCCGTCGCCGCTTCGACGTAGCAGCGCATCTCCGGCGCATTGCCCGAAGCGCGAAGATGAACTATCCGCTGGTCCCTCAAAGTCACGCGAAGGCCGTCGATGTCGCTGGTTGATGAGACCTGGCCCATTCTCTGCAGGAAGAATGCGAGATTGGCCTCCGATGCGCGCAAACGGTCTAGTAGGTGAGCACTCGCTTCGGTGGGGAAATTCTCCAGCCGGCCGGACGCCGTAAACGGCAGACTGTACGACCGAACGATTGCAGAAAGCGGCTCTCTCAGGACAGCTATACGCGAGGCTGCGACCAAGATGGGCAACATGCAATCGCGAGTCGGCAAGGCGTCGATCGTATATCGGCCCGCCTTAAATGCGCTTAACAGCAGCAATCCGCCATTCGCCTCGAAGCCAACCACTCGCCTTTTTCCAGCAGCAATAGCCTCCTTCATACGGCCGATGACGAATGGAGAGCCGACTCTGGTTCGCGCGACCGAGAAACCAAGCGTCTCGATCCCTGAATTGGATGTAACAGGGGTGACGACCGCATCAGCCTTCAGGAATTCGGCAACCATCACCCCAAGAAGGTCCCCGCGCAGCGGAATGCCCCCTCGTCGGCAACGAGCGGCCGGTCGCCATCGGCGTCGGCAGATACGATGGCGTCAAGGCCATGGTCGCGAGTCCAGCCAACCAAAAGCGAGATTACCTCACTGGAAATCGCTTCTGTATCCACTGGTATGAAGTTCATGGAACGACCGAGCGGCACGACCTCCGCTCCGTAATGAGCCAGTATCTCGACGATCAAATCACGGGCAACCGTGCTGTGCTGATAAACGCCGATTTTTAACCCTGCCAACGCGCGTTCGGCCAGCAAGCTAACGTTCCGGTGATAGAAGAGATCGAGACACTCGGATGAATAGTCTTCGGCGACAGCAAGTGCACCGGCATTTGCATCTGCTGGATGTACGTCAGCGGCCAATCCGGTGATCGCCACCTCATCCGCCTTATCGATTTCGCCGTCCGCTTTGTAGAACTTGATGCCATTGCGATCAGGCGGGATATGCGATCCCGTGACCATCACACTCGGCGCTCCGTTAGCCATGCTGTAGAGCGCCAGCGCCGGCGTGGGCACATTCCCGCAGTCGGATATCCTAAAGCCGAGGCCGCCAAGGGCGTTGAAGCAAATTCTAGCAATCGCAGGGCTGGAATTTCGGAGGTCGCGGCCAATGAAGATGGGATCCCCCACCTTGGACTTGCCGCTCCCAATGAGATATCGCCCGAAGGCGTTCGCATAGAGCGACGCCCCGGCGCTAACTAGATCAATAGACAGGCCACGCAGGCCGCTGGTTCCGAACTTCAACGAATTCGCCTATAGACACAAGGATCAAATATCATGGAGATACTCCGGCCTATCTCCTTGCGCCAAAAGACGGCGATATACATTGCTCCTTTTACTCAGTTCTCTGAATGTGCCGACGTCGATGATACTGCCTCTTTCAAGGATGCATATCCTGTCGAACAGCTTAGTTACGTTCATGTTATGCACTGCGGCGATCACGACATTGTCTTTGTACTTTCTGATAACATGCGTATAAATTGAGAGCTCGTTGCTGGAATCAACGCTGCTGGTCGGCTCGTCCATCAGTATCACAATGCTGTCTTCGGCATGAAAAATGCCCCGCGCTAATGCAAGGCGCTGTTTCTGCCCTCCTGATAGGCTTGCACCACGCTCGCTCATTACGGTGTCGAGACCGTCCGGCAGACCACTCAGAACCTTATCGAAGGTGGAAAAGGCAAGCGCCCGTTTTATCGCCTCCTCGGACGCCGGCCTTCCAAGCGTGATATTGCGCAAGATTGTCTCCTCGAATATCTCGGGATGCTGCGGAATCAATGTCGACATCGCAGCAATCGACTGGAGGCTTTCAACGTTTTGCCCGTCGATCGAAACGTCGGCGTTATCCGGAGTGTAAAGGCCGGCGAGCAACATCAATAGCGACGATTTTCCGCAACCACTTTCGCCCACCAAGGCAATTTTTTCGCCTGCCGCAAAAGAGAACGAGCATCGGATAGATGAACGTTTCGAATCATGCATAAATCGAAGATCGTTTACTTCAACAGCGCGAAAGTGACGGGGAAGAGTTGATCCGCTGAACGATGATTGAATGTGACTACCGGAATCGAAATCGGCCAGGGATTCCATGTCAATCTCCCATTGGATTATCTTCTGGTATTCCTGAGCAAACGATCGAAACGTACTTGTAAACCGATCAATGTATTGGTATACGGCAGTAATATTGCCAGCCAGTACGGCGCCTTCTAACCGGATTTGTATATAAACATAATAGAAGACACCAAGAACCTGCAGCAATGTCATTAGCAGAGTAACAGCAAACCATTTTAGGGCGTTTACAAAGCCGTGCGCCCTCATATTAGGCGCGTAACCGTCGGAAATGGACGCAGCCAGGCGCGCCTCCGTATATTCTTGAATCTGATAGGCAAGAATTGTGATTATGTTCGACATTAGATCGACGAGTGTTGCAGATACCTTATGCCGGTTGTCGTTGATCACGCGATACCAGTAAGCCAAACTTAAATCAAAATGGCGTATCAATAGAAGCACTATAAAAGCAGTGCATAACGTATAAATTGAAATAGCTGGCACCAAAATACTGAGCGCCACAAACGAACCCAAGAAACAGGTAAAAAATTCCACGTAAACAAATTGCATCGTCGTGAAGTTAAACAAAGCGCTAGATGCAAGATTTATTCTATCAAGAACATCGCCTGTGTGGTGACTATTGTGCCATGCAACGGAGCGGGTCGAGATATTTCGGTAAGCATCGCGGATAAAGCTAGCTTTCGCGTTATAGGCGACGTGGAACTCAATATAACGGCCTAACCTGTGAAAAAGGTTAAAAGTAACAAAGAGGCCAATCCAAACCCAGAGCCAGGAGATAATCCTGGATAAGACCTCGTTCGGATCTAATAGCTGGACCGAATTGATAATTTGTGCGAGTACAACTGGGTAAAGTAACTCAGACGCGCTAGCGAGCGAATGTAATATATAGAACGTTATTATTAGGCGTCTCTCTCCGAATGAGTATCTCCACATCTGAGAAAACAGATATACGTACGACATGATGTTAGACTTTCCCGATCCGAAGCACGCCGAACGATCCGGCGCGTTTTAGGCTTCTCTTCGATCAAACGCGTGCTTTAGGCCGTTGAGCCGCCAAACAGATACTGCAAAGAGAGCTGCTAAAGAGTGGTTTAGAGCAGATGTGCAACACGTTCTGGCCGCACATCGATGAATCGCTCTCGCCAGAGCAAGAATATTTCCTCAGTGAGTTGACCACGATGCTTTGGCGAGACGCTGTCGACGAGGTGCGCTACCAGCGAGAATTCGCTCCCGAATTCACGCAAATATCGCGCTAAATGCCAGTTTTTCAACTCACGGGTATGACTTGGAGCGCGCCTCAGGAGGGTTCTACGCTGCCTGACCGTCGTAATCTCCTCTACCCATGCAGCGTCACTAAGTCTTAGGCTGGCGGTTGCGATAAGGCTCCTCACGTCTGAGCTCTTTTCGGCCATGGTGTTCTCGATAAGCAGGTGATCTAAATCGGTCGTCAAAAATGTCCGAATGGCGTCGGTCACGTTTTGGACGATGGGTTCATATCGGTTATTAAACGAGGTATTGAGAAGTACCGGGCAGCCCGTTCTATCCTTGAAAGCCGATATGAGCCTCCAAAAATCGGAGTTAGCAGATTTCGTGACGACTTGTACCCGCGCTGTCCCGTTGATATGAGTGACGGCGCCGAGTTCGGCTCGTTTCTCTTCTCGCACCTTGGTCACAAAGACCATGTGTTCCATGTTTGGATTCGATGGTAGCGGGATGAAATAGTCATTGAAGTCCTCCGCAAGGACTGCTGGTGCAAATGGGCGAAAGCTCTCTCGCTGCTTGATCGCGAGGTTGATCCGTTGCCAGTTTTCTCGAGGTCGAGGGTCTCCAAGTATGCTTCTGTTGCCAAGCGCGCGCGGCCCGAACTCGGATCTGCCTCTCGCCCAGCCGACTATTTTACCTTCAGCAATTTTTTCAGCTGCGGCCTCGAAGACGTCATCACACTCAACAATACGCAGCCCTCCTTCCCAAGTCTCGATCTCGCGACGAATATCCTCATTCTGAGGGAGCTTAGGGCCGAGGAGGGGAGAATACGGGACGGCAGGGGCGTCATGTGCTGATGGCCGCTGCTTGGCTATATAGATCGCCGCACCGAGCGCAGCGCCAGCATCGTGCGACGCCGGATGGACAAAAATGTTCTCAAATTTCTTCGTGTTGGCGATTAGACCATTCATCACGCAGTTCTGCGCGACTCCGCCTGAAAGGCACAGGTTTTTCAGATCTAGCTTAGCTTGCCACCAAGAGAGAATATCAACGACGACAACCTCTAGCAACTGCTGGACCGCGGCGGCGAAATGAGTCTTCCGTTCCCATTTCGTCGTGCGTGGTTCTGCTTGGCCGAGAATGCCAACGTTGTAGGCGAGATCCCCAAGTGTGGCGATGTCGAGGTCGTACGATCCGTCAGCATTGAATTTGTAAAGCTCGGATAAGAGTGAGAAATACCTCTGAGATTGTCCATACGGAGCTAGCCCCATTACCTTATACTCATCAAAATTCGAAAAACCGAGCAGTTGAGTGGCATAACGGTAAAAGTATCCAAGCGAGCCTCTCACTGGATAACTATGCACTTCCTTGATTTCATCCTTGATACCACTAAAAATGCTAAGTGATTCGCTTTCTCCATTACCATCGACGACAAGAATCAGGGCTTCTGTGAAACCTGAGCCGAAATATGTCGCAGCCGCATGGGCATGATGGTGCCTGACAAACTCGATTTTCTCGCGATTGATGTCGGTACCAAGCGCGCCCGAAATATTCCTCGTGAGGATATCACGCACTCCCTCTCTTTTTTCTATGCCCAATATAGTGGTATCCTTGGTCAAATTGGCCTCAAAAAAAGTTTCGCTAAAGAAGAATGCGAACTTTTCGATGTCTTGAATCGAACATCCAGCACCATCAATCGACGCTCTTATTGCCAAAGCGGGGAAGCGATTGGTGTGTTTTTGTCGGGAAAGCCTCTCCTCTTCTACTGCAAAGATTGGCTGACCATTCTTTACGATCGCAGCGGCAGCATCATGAAAATAAAGTGGCGAGAGTTTTGCATAATCGTCATCCAGCTCGGAGTATCTAGGACCACCGCTGAAACCTACGATGAACATCGTTCAGTTACCTCCGTCGACTGGATTAACTTGCCATATGTTTGCGAGTTCGCCCGCAATCGACTGCCAAGTCGGCAGCAGATGGGTGGCCGTCGAGGCGCTTGAGGCCATCTTTTCGCGCGCACGACGAGCATCGAACAATGACGCAGTTAACAGCGCGATTGACATGGCAGTCTCCCCGCAGAAGATCAGTTCCTTGATGCCGACGGGAAAGCCGCGTTGAGCCTCTTTCGTGCCGACGATGGGCAGACCGTGGGAAAGGGCATCGATTACTTTAATCTTGCTTCCCCCTCCAAATCTGAGAGGGCATAAAAAGACATGAGCGCCGTTAGCAACATCAGCGAATTTTTCAAACGGTCCGACATAGGTGACTTGCTCCGCTTGCGCAGTATGCGCTTCGAGCTCAGCGCTCATCCCTGTCCCGGCCAAAATCAGGTGGGCTTCAGGCACAATATCCAGGATTAGCGGCCAAACCTCGTCGATCAGAAAGTACGCGCCGTCTTCGCTTGGTGGCCAAGTATAATTGGCAACATACAATCCCGTTGGCGTCGGCGAGGGGGACCTTGATGTCCAGATAGCCTCCTTCGATAGATCCCCATCTACCGAGTTCTCGAGACAACGCGTGTTCAGCTCTGGTATGACTGACTTAGCGGTCCGTTCATCTTCCGGGGTAACGAAAATGCAAACATCTGCTGCGCGCCAGGCATCTAGCTCAATTCTGCGCACGATATCTGATGTATGCGCTCCAGGTGGCTTCCTCCCACTTACCGCGGAACGACCTGCATCAAGTTCAAACTCAATGTTTTCTTCCGTCAGGACAATCCGACAAGGAAGCCCCCTTGGCACATAACGCATCAGAAAGCACCCTTCGACATGGATGGTACTTGGTCTGATGCGGTCAATTAATTTGATGACCAAATCTTCACCGAACGGTGAATAATGTTCGCGAAGTCTAAATGACGTTACGTCAAGTGGAAGGTCTGGTTCCTGGTGCCTCAAGAGTGTTATCGAGCCGAACCTGTCGACTAGATTGAGCGCGTTGGCGCAGTCAGCATCGAAATTGTGCGTAAACCCAACATAATGAACGTCGAACCTCCCCAGCAAGGGTTCAAGCAGCTTGGATTCCCTCACCGCCCCGCCAGAATTTGGAGGAAAGCAAAACTTGTTTGTGAGGTACAAAATAGCCGGACGGTCACTTCGTGCACCAGGGTTGGACGAGCGCGACTGATAGAACACGTGTTCAGCGGGAAACAACCCATGCACGGTCTACTCCTCCTGTTACCTTCTTACGAGAAAATTGTTAATTGCTAGAGCATCGATGTCTTTCCTCAGGAAGAACTGTATAGAATCCTCGGCGCGGAAGCATATAGGTTCCCCCTTGCCATTAAGCGAGGTATTGATGACGATTGGAATCCCTGTTTTTTCCTTGACCCTATCTAAGACCAGCCAGTATTTTGGGTTGGTGTTCTTGGTGACCACCTGAGGGCGGGCGGATCCATCCACATGTACGACTGCTGGTATCCTGTTGCGGACGTGTTCTTTGACGTATGCGGCCACGATCATGAAGGGATTAGGAATGCCATCGAAGTATCCATCGAAACTCTCTTCCAGAACACTGGGTGCGAATGGCCGCCACAATTCGCGCTCCTTTATTTTGTTCAGCTTGATGAGCGTCTGCCGTTTACGAGGATTGGCTAGCAGACTGCGAGCGCCTAATGAGCGTGGCCCGATCTCTGCTCGTCCCTGATGCCAAGCGGCGATGCCGCCATCGGAAATTATGTCCCCGACAGCCTGACTGACCTCCTCGTTGGAAAGGCGAGTGAACGGCAATTGGGCATCAAGCAGCGCACGTTCTACATGCTCGTCCGTGTCCTCAAGGCTCCAGTATGGATGTGTCATACGGCTTGGCATGAATTTGGAACCGTAAAGTTCAGAGGAAACGAGAAGGGCTGCGCCGAGTGCAACGCCGGCATCGCTTGCGGCTGGCTGGACATAGATGTTCTGCGCGATGTTTGATCGAGCCAGCAGTCCATTGCCGGAGCAATTAAGTGCGACGCCGCCGGCCAAGACGATATTCCGGCAACCCGTCTCCTGGACCGCGCGGCGGGCCAGTGCCAGCACGCATTTCTCAAGTGCGTGCTGCGCAGATGCGGCGAAGTCCGCATATCCCATAAGCTCGTCGGACAGACCGGCGGAGTATGGAAAATGGTGGGACTGGAAGTGTTTCAGCAAGTCCGCATGGCGAAGATTAATACCTTCGCGGCCGACAGCATTCGCGTGTGTGCGCCGTGTCCAGATCTGGCCTGTTGCGTCGACGTCCGGCTCGATAGGCATTTTCATGGTTGGCCGGCCATATGAGGCCAACCCCATGAACTTACCCGCCTCCATCTTACCGAACCCAGCATATTCGGAGGCTGCTTCATAGAAAAAGCCGAGCGAATCCTCGACCCCATAGAAACTCTTGAGCTCTAGCTTGTTGTCGACGCACTTGTAGATCGCACTCGAGCCATCCTCACCCATGGCATCCATTACCAGAGCAGCGGCGGTTTCAAATCCGCTTGGAAAAAAGGCGCTTGCCGCATGAGACAGGTGATGCCGAACCGGTATGATTGGGGGAATATCATCCTGGGTGAACTGTGTGCCGGCGAAGAGGTGTTCAAACGAGTCGTAGGGAAGGACCGTTTTTCTTTCCTCCTCGCTCAGCCCCAGCCAGCGCGCCAAAGCGTCATGATCGGATCCTAGTGCGATGCAATCGAGGTCACGAACCGTGATGTCTGCGTAGTGCAAGCATTCGAGGAGCGCCTGACCGGGGGACTCGCCCGCAGCATGTTTTCGTCTGGACAGCCGCTCTTGTTCGATGAAGACAACGGTTTTCCCCTCATACAACAGGACAACCGAGGCGTCATGTGAGCCGTGGTTGACCCCGGCGACCCACCCGCTCTTCGCTTTGATGATATTTTGCTCGATCAACATCCCAACATGCCTCTCACCGAACGTAACCAGCTAGCCGCGTGTAATCCTCACCGCGTCCAGTGTCCGCAAACCGCCAAGGTACCGGTTATGTTACTCCCTGCTCGCAATGCCGCGTGTCTTCACCAGCAATTCGCCAGTTTCTCCGCGAAAGCGCGATGGGCCGCTTGCACGCCTCGCCCTAAAGCCCACCATAGGATTGACTTTATATTCTTCCTCAGGCGGCTGATCAGGGCAGGATGGCACGAGCCGTGGTCCGCTAGTCTAAGGTGCCCTCACAAGGGCCATGCTCTTTTGGCAGGGGCGAACTTCGCTTGCTCTCATCCAGCCCTGCACGTCAGACGCGAGCGGCATCATACTTTGGCTCAGGCGCATGGCCTTAGGGCCCTGGCCCCGAGTTGCCCCGCCGTCTCAGCCGGATGCAACGACTTGGTCGCGCCGCGCCTTCAGGTTCAACGGTGTTCCTGAAACCCGCCAGGAAATCTAGGAGCCGACGTGCGCGGTTCATGTTGTAACGACTCCGTTGCTGTGAACGTCGCAGTTCAAAAAAGCAAGAGCCATGCCAACCCAATGAATGTCGTTGCCTCAATATGTTGGCTTTTCTTCTCCGATTCTGGCCGTTCGTCTCCGGACACAGTTTTGTAACGCTTTCGACAATGTCGTGCTTCAGCTCTCGATCTTCCGCGCAGGCGCAGCCGGAAGGTGAGACATAACCGGTGGAAGTGCTAGCAAAGAATCACAAGAACGTCCTGGTTCTGGACTCACGCAAATCGCTCGATCTATAGCTGGCCAACATCGTCGTTGACGGAAAGCTCGAAATTTATCCGCATATCGAGAAAATGGGGCTGCTGTTTATGCAGTTCAGAGGCCACAAACTGGTACTATCTGCTAGCCCCTACGTCGGACTCATTCCACTGACGCCAACATTGTCAATCGAGGTGCGTCCGAAATTGCCGGTAAGCAATCTTGCCCGTGTGCTTGACTCTGCAAGAAGCTCTTTGAACGCTGTCTCAGGAATGGAACCGTCTCTACTTGGCCGGCCTATTCAGGACGGACGCATGAAGAACGCAGAGATTTACGGAAGAGCGGATTATTGCGGTGCTGAAGGAACAGGAGGCTGGCGCGAAGGTGGCCGACCTCTGCCGCAAGCATGGGATTTCAGAAGCGATTTTTTACAACTGGAAAGCCAAATACGGCAGCATGGAGGTCTCCGAGGCTAAGCGCCTGGAGGCGCTCGAAGAGGAGAACGCCAAGCTGAAGAAGCTGCTGGCCGAGCAGATGCTCGACGCCGCCGCACTCCGCGAGCTTCTTGCAAAAAATGTATGGTCCGCCCCGCAAGGGGTCGCGACGCCGTAGATGACGATTCCAGTTGCGTAAATGTATCCGGCCTCTCGCGAGTGGACTGCGGTTGCAGCCAGGCCATGATGAGATCCGCGCACGCCGCTCCCAATAAATGGTTCGGGCACGAAGCCCGCTTTTTTGCGCAGGGTTTACGGCATGCTGATCCACTGTTTCGTCATCACTCGTCCCGATCCTTGCAATCGAGCTGGAAGCCTCAGGCGAAGGCAGGGTCTCTGCGTTCGTAGAGTGCGCCCGGCTTGTTCAGAACGGCCCAGACGACGCGTGCCATCTTGGCCGCGAGGGCAACGACGGCTTTGTTGGGATGCATTCGAGCCTCAAGGCCGTCGAGCCAACTCCCCAGCCTGTCGCGCGTGCTGTCGAGATGTCGGAAACACGA
Source organism: Sinorhizobium prairiense (assembly GCF_029201645.2). Taxonomy (NCBI): domain Bacteria; kingdom Pseudomonadati; phylum Pseudomonadota; class Alphaproteobacteria; order Hyphomicrobiales; family Rhizobiaceae; genus Sinorhizobium; species Sinorhizobium prairiense. Next base: position 442,548 of record NZ_CP104130.1, on the reverse strand, counting down.
CTGTGAGCCATGCACCAAAGCTTTCGGACGTATCGATTGCCGCGCTTGCTGATCCCCAGCAGCGTTTGCTTTCCTCCGGTCGAGTATTGTCTGGGCACCAATCCCAGCCACGCCGCTAGATCGCGAGCTTTGCGGAACTGCTGCCAATCGCCGATGGCGGCCAGCAATGCGGTCGCGCCCAACGCGCCGATCCCCGGGATCGTTATCAACCGGCGCGCAACGTCTTCGCGATCGGCTATCGCTTCGATCTCCTTGGTGACTTGGCGGATGCGCTCTTCGAGGCGCAGGAGATCGGCGTGTAAATCGCCGCCTCGGCGATCGCTTCAGCGTCGATGATGTCGTTTTTGTTCCACTTGACGTAGGGCTTCACAAATTGCGCGGGGATCAGATGGACCTTGTGGCCGAGCGCCTGTATCTTGCGGGCAAGCCACCGCGACCCGGCACAGGATTCCATGCCGACTATGCTCGGATCTGCGCGAGCAAAGAACTGGTGAAGGGTGTCGCGTCGAAAGCGCACCCGCTGAACGGGTGTACCGTCGCGGCTCAGACCAACCACGTGGAAGATATTCTTGCCGATATCAATGCCATAGACCGCGGCCGGCCGCGGCAGATTGCGATGAGCCATTTGCTTCCTGCTTAGGTTTGGCCGCCTCATGATGAGCGAGGAGGACGGGGCGGACCATCCCATTATGGTAGGGCCTGCCGCCAAGCGTGAAGCCGTCGCGCATCTGAAGGCCGTCATGGGTCTCTCGGAGCGGCGGGCCTGCCAGATCATATCCGCTGACCGGAAGACGGTGCGCTATCGGTCATGTCGACCGCTGGAGATCGAATTGCGTGCGAGGCTGCGAGAACTCGCAACCGAGCGACGGCGCTTCGGCTACGGGCGGCGGTTCATCCTCCTCAAGCGGGAGGGAGAGCCGTCCGGGGTCAAACCGCATCTATCGGCTGTATCGCGAGGAAGGGCTTTCGGTCCGCAAGCGGAAAGCCAGACGGCGTGCCGCCGGCACGCGTGCGCCGATCCTCGTTGAAGCGCAGGCCAAAGCCCGCTGGTCGCTAGATTTCGTCCACGACCAGTTCGCCTGCGGCAGGCGCTTCCGCGTCCTCAACGTCGTCGATGACGTCACGCGCGAATGCTTGGCAGCCATCCCCGATACGTCCATTTCCGGGCGTCGCGTCGCACGGGAATTGACAGCGCTCCTCGAACGGCGCGGCAAACCGGCATGATTGTCTCCGACCATGGGACGGAGTTCACGTCGAACGCGATCCTCGCCTGGTCGGCATGTCTACGGCCTTTAGTTGCGGCGCGTTCATGCCGCTGGCCCTGATGAAGTCCGCAGATCGGATCCCAGACAGGTCAACGCGCTTCTAAGCGGCACCCACTGAGGGGTTTGTCCGATCCCGGCTCGACCGTTCGTCATCACACCATCAGCACCTCACCGACTTCTGTATCCATCGCGAATGCTCATTTGACTGCGGTGGCCTCAAAGCGTTTGACCGTCGCCATCAACGCCCAGACGATCCGGGCCATTTTGTTCGCCAAGGCAACAGCGACCACGTTGTACGGCTTCTTCGCCCAGAAGCTCAGCGGCCCAACGTGTCGGCGCCGCTTTGGCCTTGCGGCTGAAGCGGAGGACCGCATGCGCCCCGACGACGAGAAGCCGGCGGAGATAGGGATCGCCCTGTTTGCTGATCCTTCCGAGGCGGTCCTTGCCACCCGATGAGTTTGCCGCGGCACTAAGCCTATCCACGCCGCCAACTGTCGGCCGGATCTGAAGAGCGACACGTCTGTCCCTGTCGCGGTGATCGCGCTGGCGGTGATTGGGCCAATTCCAGGGATCGTCTCGCGGCGCCGGCTCAGTTCATTTGAACGATGCCAACCATGAATCTGGCGATCCACGGGTCAACGATATAGCGACGCCGCTGACGCCTGCCCGGCGGCAGCGGAGCTGGCTTGACGGAAGCGGCCCAGTGACCGATGCGATCGGGCTGTCCAAGTCTATTATATTCGCAGTTCACCCCTCACGATCGTCACCGTTTACCTCAACTGATGAAATGCAAGGTCCCGTTGGTGAGTAACCCGGCTTAGCTGGTCGGATCGGGGGCTGGCGTCAGCACTAGTGGAGATCTGAGTGCCGCAGTTCTAACTGGCTGGCGGCGCCGCATCTCTAATCAGCTTGGATAGTTCGTGTAGCGGGGTGGGTTCAAGGATGAAGCGCGACTTGCGACAGATCGATGTGGATGAACGTCGCGGGTCGCTCGCTGGCGAGCGGCCGGCCTGAGCGCCGCTCTCATCGCCGAGAAGCTTGGGCGGCATCGTTCGACGATTTTCCGCGAGCTCAAGCGTAGTGCTTTTGAGGATCGGCAGGTGCCCCGATCTCAGATGCAGGCTGATCGGAGGCAGGAGCTTGGAGCGTGGTAAGTGCGCTATAGTCACTTCTCCGTGGCGTGCGTTGTCGGCGAACTATTTAAGGCTCTCGATAACATGCGTGCCATAGCTTTGCGGTTTCTGGGTTGCTTATGATGGTTACGTGATTGCCTGGAATTGGAAGTGCGTGGATCGCCGCCGCACTCAAAACGAGGTCCCAGCCGCGCATGAGCGATTTTGCCTCTGAGCCGATCGAGCTCTTGCTCCCCTCACGGCAACCGGGGAAAGGATCAGCTGCATAAAACTGATGTATCTCAATCGGTAGGGCTGGAACTCGATACGATTGTAGTGCCCTTGAAAATAGCATCCTCAAGGCGTCATAGTAGAGATCGCGTTGTGGGATAATCGCCCCGATTTGCTGCGCCTTTCGAGCCACTTGACCGCCTCGGCTGCCCGAAGGGCAGAACGGACGCTTGCGCGACGAATGCCATTGTGGAAAAAACCAACGCCTTGAGAGGCACTATGACCGTACGCATTGCTTGCCTGTATTGCTCTCCTGACAGCGGCCTTTGTCGCGATATAGACCTTCTCTTCTCCTTCTACGGCCGCGCTGGCCAATTCCATCGTGGCGAATCGCGATTCCGATGGAACAGCTGAAGGTTATCGCCGACAGTTATGCCGTCAGCGTCATCGACACCGCCCACAAGGTCCGTTCGGGCTCGCTGTCGGCGGCAGAAGGCGCATCAAGCGTCAATCAGAGGGAAAACTTGTGGCCAGACCGGTAGATGCCGTGAATGATCTGGTCGCGAAGGTCACTGCAATCTTGCGCATTGCCCCCCCGTTTTTCCTGCGGCTTAGTGGCAACTGGCCCACTACCAAGACTGGAGTTCCTCATAAGCCCGAGAGGCCTCATAAGAGCTACAAAGCAAGGAGAATTCGATGTACAGCCCAACGGCTTTTGTAATGGATGATCTCCACAATCTGCATGCCACGATGCGGCAATGTCGTACCGCGAACTTCATCACCGCTACTGTCAACGGACCTATGGCGACCCTGCTGCCGATGATTATCGCCGAAGAAAAGGGTGAAAATGGCGTGCTGTACGCTCACCTCGCGCGGGCGAATGACCAGTGGCGCATGCCAGCAATCGGAAACGCCTTGGCCGTGTTTGTCGGCCCCGAGGCTTATGTCACCCCATCCTGGTACCTCTCTAAACAAGAACATGGCAAAGTGGTTCCGACCTGGAATTATGCGGCCGTCCATGCCTCGGGACCGTCAGAGTTTTTCGACAATCCAGATCGTCTCCTTGATGTTGTTGACCGTCTCACCAACCTGCATGAAGAGGGTCGGGAAAAGCCGTGGTCCGTGGGCGATGCACCCGCAGCGTTCATCACCGCACAACTTGGAGGCATCGTGGGAATGCGGATGCCGATCGTAAATATGGAAGGAAAGCGTAAAATGAGCCAAAACCGACCGGGGCCGGATCGTGCAGGTGTGAAGCGGGCTCTATCGGAAAGCTCAAGCGAGATGGATAGAAACGTGTCCGCTATGATTCCGCGCTAGGTCTTGCTGTCCAGCAGATTTCAGGAAGATCCGAACCCCGCAATCCGTCGACGCGACCGGAACCGTTGGTGATCACGTCAAGTCCCCGCGAGCGCGGCCTCAGCTTTCCCGCAAGCCTCTGCGAAAGGCCGCCCCAAAAGGTTCGATCGTGTAGTCGAAGGCGGTTTGCTCGGCCGTCGCGATCAAGACCTCCGCAGGCATTCCCGGAACGAGGACAATGCCCTTGTCGAGGGAGGCAAGCTCTTCGTGCGGCACCTCCACGCGTGCGAGATAGCAGGCCTGGCCTGTCGCCTCGTCGACGATGCGATCGGCAGAGAGACTTCGGACCACGCCTTGCACACGCGGCAGGCCCCTGTTTGAAAATGCGGTGAGGTGAACAGTCGCGGTAAGCCCCACTGTCACGACATCAATATCGCCAGGAGCTATCCGCGCGTCGATGAGCAGGCGCTCCTCGGTCGGCACGATCTCGAGTATCGAGTTCGCCGGGGAGGATAACACCGCCGATTGACTTGAAATGCAGGTTCACGACCTTGCCGCTGACCGGAGCGGTCACGGTCGTTCGAGCAGGACGCCCTGGCTTGCATTGAGGCGCTCCGAGACGCTCGCCAGCTCCGCGCGCACTCTTTCGAGTTCCGTCGACGTTTCCTCCGAGCGCGTGGCGCGCAGTGGGATGCGTTGGGTCGCGATTTCGCCGATCTTCTGCCTGATCTCGGCGATCGAGCCGAGATACCGACCACGCTCGCCCTGGGGGGCGGCTTGGAATCGCTGAAGTGTCAGTACTTCTGGCTCGGTGACGAGTGCCTTACTGAGCAGCTTCCCCTTTCCTGCGAGTTCCTTCGCGGTAAGTTCGATCTGTCGGTCGGCGCTTTCTACTTGTGCATTCAGGGCGCTGATTTGCTCCCTCAACTGGTTCTCCCGGTCGTCGAGAACCTGCAGCTGGGCCGCAAATGACGCACGGCGCATTTCAAAGATCTGCCTCTGAACGACCTCGCGCAGCCCAGGATCGTCCTCGGCCAACATTTCCTTCGGGAAGAGGATCGCATCGTTGCCCGCCTGTTCCGCAAGCAAGCGCAGCCGCGTTGCCGAAAGGGTTCTCGACTGCTCCAGAAGTAGTTCGTTCGCCGCGGCCGCCTGAGTGCTTTGAAGGACCACGATCGGGTCGCCGGCCCGCACTAAGTCCCCGTCCCCGACTTTCAGCGCCTGAATAATTCCGCCTTCCAGGTGCTGTACGGTCCGCCGGCTTCCGTCCGGGCTGATGACGCCGGGAGCTATCGCTCCGGACGCGATCGGGGAAAGCAGCGACCACGCAAGGCCGCCAAGGACGAAGATGACGATTACGGCAAAACCAAGCCGGACCGGACCCTTGATTACCTCGCGCACCGTGAGGGATTCCGGCAGGGCCTCTTGGCGTGGCATCCTGTTCCCTGGAAGCGCAACTACATTCGACTGCCGCTTGCCACAGGAATACCCTTTACATTTGAGGATATGAAGCGTTCAGCGAAATCCTTGTCGTCTGCACGGCTCATTCGCCGATCCTTTCCGTGAGGCGCGGCGGAGCCGCGGCGGCACCGCGCAGTTGCGGCTCGGGGCGCTTTGCCTCACCGCCGCCAGCTGAAGTCTGCCGAGGACATCTCACGCGCGCCGAAGAGTTCGACGCGGCCTTCACGGAGGAACAGGATCTTGTCGGCCTGAGCTAGGGTCGAGGGGCGGTGGCCGACGATCATGAGGGCGGCGCCGCGCTCCTTCAGCGCCCTCACCGCGGCGGCGAGCGCTGTCTCGCCGGACTGGTCGAAATTCGCGTTGGGTTCGTCCAGGATGATGATCTTGGGATTTCCGAACACGGCACGCGCCAGGCCGATGCGCTGCCGCTGGCCACCCGACAGCCGTGCGCCTGCATCGCCGATCGGCGTCTCGTAGCCTTGCGGAAGGCGTTGGATCATCTCGTGGGCGTGCGCCAGCATCGCTGCCTCAACGACTTCGTCGTCATCCGCCCTGGCCATGCGGGAGATGTTGTCGCGGATGGAGCCGGAAAACAGCTCCACGTCCTGCGGCAGGTAGCCGACATAGCGGCCCAGCTGTTCCGGGTTCCAGTGGTGGAGCTCGGAGCCGTCGAGCCTGATTTCTCCACCCGATGGTGCGGCAATCCCGGCAATCAGGCGACACAGCGTGCTCTTGCCGCTGGCCGATGGTCCGATCACCGCCAGGGCCTCGCCAGGCGTCAGGCGGAAACTGACATTGTCTATCACATGCGCCTTGGTCGCGGGCGCAAAGTAGGAGACATGGTTGAGGGAGATTTGTCCATAGGGTTCGGGCAGGCGTATCCGCTGGGCTTCCGCGGCGATACCCTGCAGGCGCGACTTCAGGCGGTCATACGCGATCCGCGTCGCCAAGAAGTTCCGCCAGCTTCCCATCGCGACTTCGCCGGCAGCTGAGGTCGAGTAGTCGGAGGTGTCGAGTCCTCCCTGGCCGACGATCTGGTCGGCTCCGGCGCCGCCGGTGAAGGTATTGTTCTTGCCGTCGCCGACCAGGATGTCATCCTTGCTCGAGGCGATGATGTTCTCGATGTTCACCAGAACGTCACCGGCCGCCGCGCCGCTGACGACGCCAGTTCCCAGATTGATACCGACGGCGCCGCCAGTGGCATAGCTCACGGTGTCGTTTCCCGCGCCGCCATCCATCTGGTCGGGCTCAGTGCCTGCTAACATCATGTCGTCGCCATCACCGCCATTCAGAATGTCGCCGCCGTTAAGGGGATCGCCGTCGCCACCGCCGCCGTTCAGAAACGTCGTCGCCGGAGCCTGCCAGGAGCTCGTCGTTGCCGTCGCCGCCTTCAAGAATGTCATTGCCGATCGAGGCGTTGAGGAAGTCGTCGCCAGCGCCGCCGCGTAGGGTGTCGTTGCCAAGACTCGCCGAGAGGGTGTCGTTGCCAGCTCCGCCGTCGAGGACGTCGTCGCCGTCGCCGGCGTTGAGCAAATCGACGCCGTATCCGCCGTGCAGCACGTCGTTGCCGAAGCCGCCGTCAAGGACATCATCGGCTCCGGCCTCGTCTTCATCCACCCCGTCCGGAATGCCGTCCATGTTCTCGTCGTCCGGCACACCGTCGATATCGACATCGACCATGCCGTCGCCTACGAGGAGATCGTTGCCGTCCATGCCGCGCAGGATATCCTCTCCGGCATTTCCGACGAGTTGGTTGTCGAGTCGATTGCCGGTGAGCAGGTCGCTTCCGGCTGAACCGGCCAGGTTCTCGATGCTGCTCAGCGTGTCGCCGGCGGCGTCGCCTCCGTAACCGCGCGATGTCCGGCCGGGGTCGGAGGGAAGCGAAACGGTCACGGCAACGGCGGAGGTGGAATAGTCGGCGGTGTCGGTGCCTGCCCCGCCGTTCAGCATCTCCGCGCCAGACCCGCCGCGCAAGATATCGTTGCCCGCATTGCCGTTCAGCGTGTCGCTGCCCCGCGCCGCCGTCGAGATAGTCATTGGCCGGTACTCGAGGCTGCCACCGTGATGTCGTCGTTTCCGACACTGTCGTCGACCCTGTTTCGTCCTGGACCGTATAGCTCGTCGAGTGGCTGCTGCCAAAGTAGATGTCGGCCCCGCCATAACCTCCAGCAGCGCAGTTGCGACCGCGTAAGCATCGCCGTCGGGCTACTGCGCAGCCGCGATCACACTACGGAGGCCGACGCGGAGTCAACATATGTGCCGTCGGAAACGGTCGCGTTTACCTCGAGCTGGGCCAACGTATCGGTCCCCACGGCTGTGGCATCGGCCTGAACTCCCACGCCGAACCCTGTGCCCTCGGCGTTTGACGAATCCCCGAAGAACACCGTGGTCTCAGAGGCATAGGAGGTTTCGGAACAGGGATCGCTACCGGCTTCGCTGATTGAGGTCGAAACGCCGGTGCTTACGATGGATGTACGGGTCGTAGACATGTGCACTCCTCCCCATCTGATCTATTTCGTCAAAACACCATACACCTGACGTTGGTCGATATCAGACGTTCAAATGTTGCATACGTCCAATGGTCCTGGAAGGTCCAAGGCTCGGAATCGCTATAAGTCTTTGTGGGAGAGTCAGGCGAAAGTAGCTGTGTCTTTGGGAGCGGCGGCGGGGCCGCTTGGCTCGGGCGTACGGAACTCGCCGTGCGGGCTGTTATCCGAGCAAGGACAAAAGGCCGCCGAGTTGCAGGAATAATTGAGACTCCTGCACGTCCAGACCGTCGTCAGCATCAAGCGAGATCGCTCCGAGCAGTCCCGCTTCTGGGTAGTTGAAGATCCCCCTGCGCGGCATGCCGCCATAACCCGGGTTCAGCGCGAAAAACTCGTCCAGCGTCAGTTCGGAGCGGCGGTCAACACTATCGAAGGTGATCACGATGTCATCCGCATCGCGGGACGAACGCTGCATGGTGAACGCGCCTCGCCCGCGTGACACGTCTTCCAGTCCGAAAATGGCCAAGCGATCGCCTTGTCCGATCGCAGCTGCTCGAGCACTTCGTTCTGACGCGGCGTCAGTCCCTCATTTTCACTCTTATAATCGTGCGCCTGGCTCTTCACAGAGAGCGTAGTCGATTGGCATTGGTGGAGGAGGGCCTCGCGAGGAAAGAATGTTCCACCACCAAGGACAAAAGTCAGCGCCTGGCGAGCGATCCCAGGCTCCATGCTCGTGGAGAGGAAGGCCTGTTTGCCAATCTGGGCGGCCACGATCGCCTCCTCGGCTTCCATTCTGTCGGAAATGATTGCGCGCGGCGCGTTCGGAAACAGCTCGCGCGCGCTCTTCGCCCAGTTCTGCAGAGCCCTCGCGAAGGGACGATCCTCCTACGCTCAAATGACAAATCGCACTACCTCTGCCAATTGGCTGTGCGACGGCATCTCGTCGGGAGAAATTCCAACGGTCTCGAGACCGTTCGCACCAGCCCACTCGTCCACCAGTGATGTAATCCCTGCCCGACGTAAGTCCATTGCGTCGATAACAAGAACGAATCTTCGTTCTGATTTGTTGGACATTGTACTCCCCCATCTACATGGCGTCAGTGACTAGTAAAAAATAGCATCTATTAATAAGTATTTTGCCAATCAAATATCATTTTATTATGTCACCCGTATTAACGAATGTATGACGACAATGAACGTCTATTTCGTACTACTCCTTTCGTTGCAAGCGAGCTGCGGCTATATCCTATAGTATTATAATATGCTTTGCTCCATCCGCAGGGTAGATCGTTTATGGCCACTAACTTTCTGTAGGATCCCGCCCATACCAACAAAATTGCCTGTACCTAGCACAGGTTGCGATCTAGAACAAACTTCAATTGCAAGCCGCCTTGTTATCTAAATAAGCGATCGAGCCTCATACCCCCGAGGACGATTGTTCGCGGCGCCAGTCATGCGACTGCCACCTTCTTCGTCGAGGAAACTTTGGCATCTGCCTCCTGTTTTAGAACTTCCGAATAAGAAGTTTGTGACAGTTTTGTATCCGCCGCCCCGGTTTCTTCAAGGAGCGGAAAGGCTAGAAACAGGCAGCTGGACTTATTTGGTCAGCCGTTACCAGAAGGTTGAACACGTAGACCGCGATTAATGCGATCGTCAGTGCCACCATTAAAGTTGGAGCGTAAGCGCGAATTTCTGCGCGCCTTCTGAAGCGCAGTGCTCTGAGGCATGAAGTGTCCACCAAAAGATAGGTGGACACCAAATCATGGATGAAGATGCTCCTAAACTGCAGGTGCGGCTTGTTGGTCGCGACGGTCGCCGTCGATATGACCCTGCCTCAAGAGATCAGCTTGTCGCGGCGTGTTTAGAGCCCGGCGTTTCGGTCTCGCGGCTGGCGCTGGAACATGGCGTCAATGCAAATCTCGTTCGGAAGTGGATGAAGAAGGCCAGAGAGGAGCGTCCTTTGCCTTTGGTCTCGGCGTTCGTTCCGGTTCAGATTGCTCCGGATATGCACTCGTCTTCTGCCAGCGATCGACTGACGAAGACGGAGCCATTGGGCAAGCGCTTTCATGCATCCAAGGTGAACGCGCTACTGCCGAACGGGGTCAGCCTGACGGTGGAATGCAGCGATGTTGATGGACTGGCGGCGATTATAGGAGCGTTGAGCCATGTTCAGACTGGGCGCTGACCTCAAGGTCTACCTGCATCGGGAACCGATCGACTTCCGCGCGGGCATCAACAGCCTTGCGGTTCTGGTGCAGGAGGTAATGGAGCTCGATCCCTTTGCTCCCGCGGTCTTTGCCTTTTGCAATCGCCGTCACGACCGGATGAAGCTCCTGTTTTTTGATCGGTCCGGTTTTGTGATGGTCCTGAAGAAATTGACGGAAGACAGGTTCCGTTGGCCCCGCCGGGAGGTGCCGGTCGTTGTGCTGACGACAGAACAGCTCCACTGGATTCTCGACGGCATCGATATCGACGCGATGATCCGCCATCCGGTGCGGCAATATCAGATCGCCGGTTGAAGGTGGCGAATTGAGCTGTTGACGCAGAGGGGCGGTTCAGATTCAAGAATCGGATGGTACGAGCCGGCGATCCTGACATTGCAGTGCTGATGGCGCAGTTGGCGGCAAATGCTGCCGAAATCGCTGCGCTTAAAGCCGAGAAGGAAGCGCTCTCGCGACAGGTCGTCAAGCTGGAAGAGGAATTGGCGCTCGCAAGGCTCCATCGCTTTGCTCCGCGCAGCGAAAAGTACGTTGATCGCCTCTTCAACGAAGCCGAAGAGGCCGCAGACGACGATGATCGTGATTATGGCGACGACGTCGCCGATCTCCCGGATACAGGCTTGCCGGCGGTCGATAGCACTGCGGGTAAAAAGCGGGGCCGCAGACCTCTGCCGGAAGACTTGCCGCGTGAGCGTGTCGAATATGACCTTCCCGACGATCAGAAGGCTTGTCCATGCTGCGATAGTCAAATGCATCGCATGGGCGAGGCCGTGACCGAGCAGCTCCATATCGAGGTCAAGGCAAAGGTCCTGCAGAATGTGCGGTTCAAGTACGCTTGCCGCCATTGCGATCGCACCGGGATCAACACGCCCGTCGTGATCGCACCGATGCCGAGGCAACCCCTGCCGGGCAGCATCGCGACGGCCTCGACACTGGCCTTCGCGCTCGTCCATAAGTACGTCGATGGCACACCGCTCCACCGCGTGGCGCAGACATTCGAGCGGGCCGGCGTTCCGATCAGCCGTGGCGCTCTTGCTCATTGGGTCATCGGTTCGAGCGAGAGGCATCTGCACCGCATCTATGACGCTCTGAAACTGCGGCTTCAATCGCAGCCTCTCATTCATGGCGATGAGACGACGGTTCAGGTCCTCAAAGAAAAGGACAAGGAGGCCACCAGCACCTCGTATATGTGGGCGTACCGCAGCGGCGAGGACAGTCACCAGCCAATCGTATTGCTCGACTATCAGCCTGGCCGCGGCCAGATCCACCCGCAGACCTTCCTCGGTGACTACCGCGGCATATTGGTGAGCGATGGCTACACCGCGTGGCGCACATTGCATGGCGCAACCCATGTCGGATGCATGGCTCATGCCCGGCGGCGCTTCGTTGAGGCCCTCAAAGCCAGAAAGAAAGGTGGCGGCCCGCCGGAGCAAGCTCTCAGGTTCTTCGAGCAGCTCTACCGGATCGAAAGGCAGGCTCGAGACGAAAAGCCCGACGTCGGTGAAACGCAGGCCGACTGCATTCACCGTTTCCGGCAACAACACAGCTTGCCTGTCCTGACCGCCCTGAAGGCGTGGCTCGACAACATCGCGCCGAAGGTCGTGCCGGATACCAAGCTCGGCGACGCTGTGTCCTACACACTGAACCAGTGGGATTACCTGACACGCTACACCAGCGACGGCAGGATGCCGATTGATAACAACATTCTGGAACGCGACATCAGAGTTTTTGCCACCGGAAGAAAATCGTGGCTGTTCAGCGATACCGCTGACGGAGCCAAGGCCAGCGCAGTGATCTATAGTTTGATGCTGACTTGCCGCGCCTGTGGCGTCGACCCACTCACCTGGCTGCGCCACGTGCTCACTGAGTTGCCGCAGCGCGACGAAGCGGCCGACATCGGCGACCTGCTACCGTTCAACTTCTCCAAAACCTCTGCGGCGTAATAGAGCCGGATATCGCTACCGATGCGAGGGCGATTCAGCGGTGCCACAGCCGTCAATGCGCATGGAAAATCGCGCTTACGTTGGAGCCTTGCGACCAAGCGTCCATGTGAATTTCTCTGTTGTTGGCCTGAATGGCACTACCTCCCCCCAATTTGGCTCTGCCGCTTTACGCGCAACTGATGAATGTAGCGTCGGCGGGTGGCATCGAACCTTCATCTCCCCGCGCGCACTGGTTTTGCTGCGAACGGGTCTGTCTGCCGTCGGCCAGCGCCCATCATTTGAACTCGCTGCCCGCAAATGCCTGGTTATCAAACATCCGGCGAGGTGTTCATGACGCATTTGCGTGAATGCGGGTAATCCTCTTTCCTTTATACGTCTCTGTTGCGCTTGGTGTCCATTTCTCCAATGTTCATGACGTCGGAGCGTACGCATCCCGGATATATCGGAGACAGGGTCGGCTCTGAAAGGAGATAACCCTGCACGTGGGTAGCACCAGCCGCCGTTGCCAGCCCAAGCTGCGCGTAAGTCTCAACCCCTTCAATGACGATCGTCGGGGCCACGCAGGACGCCAGCCCTACCATATGGTGCAGCAATCGGGCAGCATCTGCACGACTACTCAACTGCACGAAAAACGAATCAACCTTCACTATATCAACGGCGATCGAAAAGATGGCTTCGGGAGTTGAGAAGCCGGCGCCGAAATCATCAACCGCAACTCTGTAACCTAACTTCCGGATGTCGCGAATGAACTCCGCTGTGCGGGACAGTTGAGCGATGGGCGAGCGCTCAGTAATTTCCAAGACCAGCCGAGGGGCAAGCGACCGGTGTCGATAGAGCTGGTCGTAGAGAGCCGCACGATTTTCTGAATCTGAGAAATTCAACGCTGATATGTTGCAGCCGAGGGGTCCGGACGGATTGTTGGACAACCAGTCGACCGCCAAATTCAACATATGTCGATCCAATTTAGGCGCATCCCCCGATGCTTCCAGGGCGAGCATGAATTCGCCGGCCGTAATCACGGTGCCGTCGACCTTCACAAGTCTCGCCAGACATTCGGAATAAAGAACTTCATGGTGTGCATTAACGGAATTCACTTGCTGGATCGAAAAGCCAATCCGCCTCTGTTGCCCCGCCTGGAGGACGGTACGAACGATATTGTCGAGTTCATTGCAGATCATCTTCGCCCTTGTTCTATTGCGCTTTCCTGAACTTTGCATGCAGCAGGCTGCTGTTCCTACCCCACCGCCAACCTCAGTTGCAATCCGTCAGAGCCACAGTGCAGCGACACACTAACTACAGCTGCCTCCCTGGCTGAGCCGTTCACACCAACACAACTACTCCCAGGCACAGAAGCTCACATCCGCTCACAACGCCCGCTGGTGAGATCCAGACCCCCCTTTTGCGCTGTACGGGCTCTTGTTGCCGCTTATGGTTGCGTACTTCCCGCAACGAGGAGCAGCAGGTCCGTCGAGCTGGGGGAACTTAGAGGGACCGTGGACCGGAGATATGTTCAAAATCGGATATAAGAATAGTCTTTCCCACCCCCCAACGGTGTCCCTTCAGCACCCCCATTTTGCGGTATACTCCTGATCGATTTATTGCAAAATGACGCCCGCGACGCCGGAACCCTGCGTTTGTCGCTGCCCCGATGCGGAATTCGACCAATTTTGGAACTTAATCGCATCGGCGCGCAGCCCCTGTCGAGATCTGCAGCCCTTTTGAGCGATGATGGCCGTTAAGGAGAATGGCGCGTTGCCGTCGCCCGACGTCTGCCCGTATGTCACCGACCTCACGAGATCGCGTGCCGGCCTTGCCCCGCGCTTCTGGGGGCACATGAAAGAGGCTGCGTCCGCTGAGACGCCGGATCACCGATATGCTTTCGCTTCAACAAGGTAAGTTGAAGGGTGTCGAAGAACTTAGAAGAGGCCGTAGAAGCCTGACGGCATCTGCTACAGTCACCTGATGGTCAGACAATAACAACTGAGCCAGCGCTGAGCTTCTGCGGGCCAGGAATGCTACCTGGTCCATGTCCTCAATCATCCCACAAAGTGAAGTAAACCCCAGTGAAATCGGCCAATGGGGCCGGAATCGGTAAACGCATCGCCAGAGGCTTCACCTCCAACGATAACCGCGGCTGTTCGTGAATCGTCGTTCGACCCAACCCGCGAGATTTGTCAGACCGTATATAGGGGCCAACCTCGGTTACATGGCCCACGACATCAACCAATGTGAGCATGCCAGCGGCGCCGGGTCTCTATCCTTGTTCTTAGCCAGCGGGGAAGATTCGTTCCTACAAGAATGTTGAACTTCGAGTCCGAATCAATGAACTTATCCGCGGGTACGTGAATCCTCGTGCGCTAAGTGTGCGGAAGAACCCGATTAAGTTGAGACGGCGCACTGCGACACACTTGCAAAGGCGGTTTGCGCCATACGGATGTCGCCTTTGGATCGACTGAACGGAAAGGATGCTACATGCGTGCGCCATCAGGTGCTGTTGCGGGACTTTGCTCTGCCTCCGCCACCATGTTCGCAGTGGGAATGGCGTTTCTGGGTTACTGGGGATTGTATGAGCCCGACGGCTGGCGCAGCGCTGATCTTGTCATTGTGATTTTAGCGCTCGCCGGGTTCGCAGCGCTTGGCTCGGTGCCCTGGATTGTGACGACCCCCGTTGCAGCCGACGGCGAGGAGAAGGTCATAGCCGCCAGACGAGCGTTGGCGTTGGGAGTCGTCTTGATCTGGCTGTCCGTTCTCGTTTCGGTATTCACTTAGAGCACCTTCGTTGAATGCGGATTCGGAATGTGGATGGTTTGGCGCCTCGATAGAGGTGATGGAGCGTGGAGCGGCATGGGGTATCGTCGTTGAAATCCGGCTACGAACCGTGCAGCCGCCGATTGGTGGTCGGCATCCGGCCACGCAGTCGTTCGAGTTGAAGCCCGACGGCGGCGCCTTGCGCAAGTCTGCCGCGCGCCCTTCCCCCGAACCTCAGTATTTCGCGTCGAGCCTCCCTCCAAGGGCGGTCGCAAGAGCCCCCACAACCCGGCGGACCAGGCGTCGAAACTGGCTAACACGTCGCCCCCGGCGTCCGCCTCTCCACATTCGACGACAGGAAGTGCCCCCGCCTTGGCAAGGGCGGCTTCGAGGCGCTTGGGAACCGCCTGCCAAGTCTGCACCCAATGACGGTTGCCGCACCCGAACACGGCAAAGGGCCGGCCCTCGAGGGTGTCCGGCGGGAGGCTCTCGGCCCAGGCGACGAACCGTCTCGCGTTGTTCGGCGGCAGTCCTTCGTAGGAGGCCGTACCGACGACGAAAGGGATGTCAACTGGAACTCCGAATGCGTAGTCGTCGGCCGGGGCAACGACCGGCGCGTAGCCCCGTGTCGCAGCCTCGCTACCGATCCGTTTCGCGAATGATTCTGGCGTGCCTGTATTGCTGCCATAGAGTATGAGCAGCGGCCTCCGGTCGGTCGAAGGAGGCACCCTCCTTAATATTGGCTCTTTGCAGGCGGCTGGAGCGCTGCAACGCGGCATCCCCGTCGACAAGTTTCGGCGTTCCGCCCTTATGCGGAGGCCAACAGGCTTCATCGTCAGCGTCTCGCCGACAACGAGCTCATAGCTACTGTCGACCAGCGATGTCGAAACGCTGGAGCATCATCGCCATGGCCAGCACCGCCTCCTGCATGGCGAAGCCTCGGCCGAGGCAGGCCCGCTGACCGTTGCCGAAGGGCTTCCAGGCGTGCTGGAACACGTCCTTGGCATTATCGGGGTCGAAGCGTGCCGGCCTGAAAACGTCAGGCTCGTCCCAAACCTTTGGATCGCGGTGAAGCATGGGCAAAAGGATGAGCAGAATGTCGTTCGGCGTCAGCCGGTATCTGCCAGCGAGGGTCGTATTCTCAACCGGATGCACCCCGAAGCCTGGGGCCGTGGGCCAAAGCCGCAAGGTCTCCATCAGCACTCGTTCGACGTAATCGAGCTTGCCCAGGTCCTGCGCCGTCGGAGCTTCACCGCCGAGAGCGTCATCGACATGGGCCTGCAAGCTCGCCAGTTCCTCGGGGTTTTTGAGCAGCAGCCAAGTCGCGAAACTGAGGAGTCCGCTCGTAGTCTCATGGCCTGCGATCAGGAAAGTGATCAACTGATAGCCGATGTTCTCCCGGCTCAGCATCTTCCCCGTCTCCTTGTCCTTCGTCGTCAGCATGATATCAAGAAGATTGGAGCGCTCACCAAGCCGAGGATCGAGTCGCCGTTTATCGATCAAGTCATCCGCCAAGGCGCGGAGCGTCTGTGTGTGAGCCTTGAAACGCCGGTCGCGCAAAAACATCAGCTTCGCCGGCGGGAATCGGGCGCGGCTCGACACCTCCTTAAGGGCGCGTTCCATCGCCGTGACGAAAGGGTGCCTTTCGTTCTGGTAGAAGCTGTTGAAACGGTGGTCAAAAGCACATAGCGCGGTTGTGTCGAGCGCAAGGCGCGTCATGTTGTCGGCTACGTCGATTTCGGAATCCGAGCCGAAGCGTTCCCATCGCACCAGCATTTGGTCAACCACGTCGATCATTTTGCTGAACATGCTCCTCAGACCAAGCGGGCCAAAGGCGGGCGCCAGCAGCCGGTGTGCCTTGCCCCAGTTCGTTTCTTTGTTCTCTGCGGTGAAAAGGCTGTCTTTGCCGATCATTCTGAGCTCCGCGAGGGGCGGGTGCAGCGCCCTGCAGAATCTGGTCTCGTCACAGAGCTCTGCGGTCAGTTCCTGGCTCCCGACGATGATCATGTTGCGTCCCCAGGTTTGCAGACGGAACATTGGGCCGAGTTCCTTCGACAGGCGCATCAGACTCTAGACGGGTGCATTCCGATGGACTGAAGTTGTGTGGCCAAGGACGGGAAGGCCTTTCCGCTGCGGAATCTCTTCGAGTTTACTCATGTTAGCGCCTCCTCAATGCGTTGGCCGATCGACCACGGCACCCATATCTCTGCGCGAGGCTTCATCGACCTCGGGTAATGAGGCAGCATTATTTGTGCCCCTCGGCCGAAGATTCTGCTCGCGACGAAAGACACTGGAGGACGGCACGCTTCGTACTGGGTCTCTTCTCAAGAAAGATTTTATTGAAACCGCGGATCATAGGCTCCAAGGATGAGCCGTCGTTGGCGTCGGCCTTCTCCCGACCGATATACGGATCGTAGCCTGAATCTACCACAGTAGCTCGCTACGCCTCGAAACGGTTTTCCTTGATTTTGAAGACGCTTACGCGTGCAAGTGAATCTGCTATGTCAAGCATCACTGCGAGCGTCTCAAGGATGCCACCCACCTTCCATGGGTCCCTGCCCCGGCCTTGCTGAGGTCGGTTGAAGACCGAAAGTCCAGGCGTGGACTGACCCGCATGTTCTCGTGGTCGATCATTCGCGTTAGGCTGATCAACTAATGCGCGGCTACGCCCTGATCTTTGTTATCCGACAGCGTGGGATGGACGTCGACGAAGTCAATCTCGAACAATCGCGACCTCTCAGCGGCTTTATGAGCAAGGCTCTGCCATGCATCGCGAATAGTGTGCGCCGCCCCGAGAAAAACCTGGTCGACACCAGCATTCTCCATTTCGGCAAGCAGCGTCCCGAGCCGGGTCGATGCAGTCGTCGATGTGACCTCGAAGTCGTAAGATCTGGTCGAGAGTGATCAGTGGATGCGCTAGCATCCTCGGCACTATTGCCGCCGCGCGCCTAGCGAGATCCCCCTCGTGCAAGAGAGTGTCTTGCCACTCGTAAGTCATCATGGCTGCTCCTCGTCTCGTGATGGAACATCGCCGCTTCCTACGCCCTCGTCAAGAAGGATCCAGCACGGCCCGGAGCGCGGGGATGCCTATGAAGCGCCGTTGTGTTGAATAGCTTGTTCCGGAGGCCATCAAATTCTTCACGCTTCCACGAGCCGTGGATCGGCCGGGTCGCGTGGGTAAACAAGAAATCGCGCGCCCAGGATAAGCTGAGGAGGGGTTCGAGTACGATCCGGAACGCTTCCAACTAGGCGCTGTTCAGGATCGAGGCTGGCCAGCCCGCGCTCGCAGCCTGTCAGAACAGGAGCGGGTGTGTCAGCGGCTCGTAGGTGCGCCGGTCGCCGAACAGCCGCACGAGAGGAAAGCTTGGAACCGCTTCAATCGGGTCTCCGTCCCGACGCCTCGCGCGTTGGCACGGAAGTGGGGTCGTCGGCTGCACGTTCCTGACGATTGCAGACGGCGGTGCATTTTCGGCAACGTGACGAGCAACAGGTATGTGTCGCTTGGCATTGTTCGATGTAGGACAATGTTGCACATGCGACACAGCCAGTTCGTTCTAGGCGCTCATGTCAGAAAGGTTTCCGGTGGCACGCATATTGCTGTGAGGCATTTGCAGACGCGTCAACCGGTCCAAAGATATCGCGCGGGGATGTCGAAATGTTAAGACATGGTTTTCTGCCGCGGGCTACGGCCAGATCATTCAGAACGTTCCAGACGTCTGGGAATGCTGCCCGGGCGCGTTTGCCGCGGTTGTCTTTCCACAGACGCCAATTTCGCAACCGCGTCGTGGCGGACCTTCGGCTGCACCCGCGTGCAGGCTCTTTCAGAGGAGACGCTCAACGCCGCTGCAACAAGATCGGCGCTTTACCGCCCGCCCCGTTCGTTCAGAGAGATCAGAACCGCGAACAGCCAAAGGTGCTGGCGAACGATGCAAGTGCTGCGCATACGCCGCCAGCACCGCTCGCTTTTGCGGCGCCGGCGTACTTTCGCCTACCCTTGTGGTGAGCTCGCAGTTCGCGCGCCGATTCCATTCGACTCATAACCGTAGACCATAACTAGATACCATTTAGAAGCGCTAGTCGCTGTTGGGGGCGCCTGGACTATCGTATCGGCCCAGCCTCTGCGCCACTAAAACCCTGCCTTTCCGGATACACCCGGCCATGAAAGGCAGGACGCGCCTCGCTGCTACATTCGAGGTCAAGAACCATGTTGGTGCAAGTCTCAGCTGAAAGCGGCGGAGTCGAGAAGCGGCCCGCGGCATGGGGCGCGATATTCGCGACATCGCTCTGTATTTTCGCGCTCATTGCGTCGGAGTCGATGCCCATTAGCCTGCTTACTCTGATTGCCTCAGATCTGGCGATAACCGAGGGCCAAGCCGGACAGGCGATTTCCGTGTGCGGGGCCTTTGCGGTTCTGACAAGCCTCTTCATCTCGTCATTGGTCGGTCGACTTGACCGCAAGGTTTTGCTGTTAGCGCTGACGGCCGTGATGATCGTCGCGGGCATGATCGTAGCGGTCGCCCCAAACTACGTGACGTTCATGGTTGGCCGCGCGCTCACCGGGGTCGTCATCGGCGGATTTTGGCCGATGTCCGCCGCGACCGCCATGCGGCTTGTTCCGGACGATCAGGTGACGCGGGCGCTGGCGATCTTCAACGGCGGAAATGCGTTAGCGACGGTCATTGCCGCGCCGCTGGGGAGCTTCCTCGGCGGCCTCATCGGCTGGCGCGGGGCGTTCTTCTGTATCGTCCCGGTCGCACTGATCGTTTTCGTCTGGCAGTTCCTGAGTCTTCCTCCCATGAAAGTCGAGGAGCGGGCGGCATCCGGAAACGTGTTTAAACTGTTGAGCCGGCGAGTGGTGGTCCTGGGGATGGCAGCGGTCAGCGTGTTCTTTATGGGCCAGTTCGCGCTGTTCACCTATCTGCGGCCGTTCCTCGAAACGGTGACCCATGTCGACGTTGCAACACTGTCGCTCGTGCTGCTGGTTATGGGTGTGACCGGGTTCATCGGAACTATGCTCATTGGCGCGTTCCTGAAGAATGGTCTCTATCGGACGCTGATCTTTATTCCGACGTTGATGGCGACGATCGCCGTAGCTCTTGTGGCCATCGGTGGCTGGGTCGATGCAGCGGCACTGCTATTGGGCATCTGGGGGCTGTTCGCCACGTCAGCGCCGGTGGGCTGGTGGACCTGGTTGGCGAGAACACTGCCGAAGGATGCCGAAGCCGGAGGCGGACTTATGGTCGCAGTCGTTCAGTTCGCGATCACCATGGGCGCAACCGTCGGGGGCTTATTGTTCGACATGAGTGGTTACCAGGTGACCTTCAGCGCAAGTGCGGCTTTGCTCATGGTTTCGGCCGCGCTAGCCATCTTGACGTCGCGAGCAGCGCAAGCTCGGCCTACTGGAGGAGTGGCCGCTTCAGACACAGCAAATGATCTTTCCCATTTTTTTAGCTGAAGTCCTATGTGGCTCCGGCCAAGCGGGTGTGGCCGAGAGCCAACCACAAAGGGACATCAGGCTCGAGAATTCCGCAGCCGTCCCCGTTACTCAGGCGCTTTCAAGGCGCCCTCCAGCCGCTCGGAAGACCGGCTGGTGCGTGAGGATACAGCGACAGGGATAAGTAGCCGCCCTCATGCCGGAACGTGAGTTCGGCCGAGACGGAAGTGGTCTCCAGAGCCATAAAGTTTTCCATTTTTTAGGAGGCTCCTACCATCATGTGCCAATCCGGCATGATGCTGCAGGGAACTGGGTGATGGGTTATGATTGGACCGGCAAACGAACGCGCCGGATGAACATGTTGCGCGGATGCGCAATGGTTGTATTCGTCGGCTCTGCGACCGCTTTCTTGGCTGCCGCGCTTCTACAATGACGAACGAAGCGGAGCATGTAATCTCGCGCAACGCTGCAGCCATTTTCAAGGCGCGCCTGACGCGAAAATTTTCCTCAAGCGCCGCATCCGAGCCCAGGCGCAGGAAGAAATCCGGGCTACTCTCGAAAAAACCGGGAGGCAACAAGCGGCGTGCGGCAGAGCTGCTCGGCATCAGCCGCGCACAGCTTTATCGGCATCTGAAGGAACAGAGCGCCGAATGACTAACCTCACTCGTGGCCGCTGCTGTGGTCAGTTCTTCAAATCCAACCAACCATCCGCGGGCATTTCTGACGCGCCGCCCTAGACAGCGGAACCATGTGCGGCGTGTTTTCTGGTAGAACCGTTGGGAGCGGATAGTTATGCGGCCCCCATGCAGGCAGTCCACCAACATATCAACGACCGGCACGATCGGCGCCGCCACCACGCGGGCCGCTGCGACGGGATTGTCTTTCTCGATCTGCGCTTCGATTCTCAAGGAAGCGAAACCAGCCTAACACTGGCCGCTACGGCGAGGACCACCGCAACCTGATGTTCGACGTCTGCGTGAGCATGACCCGGGTTCGGCCACATCGGCCGGCGAGGAACTGATCGACGCCGGGAGCTACGAAACGCTGCGCCTCTGGGTGATCGCCGCCACTGGGATGTCACGCCGCGAACGCAAGTGGCATCGCATCGAGTTTCTCGCGTCCACAATGCCGGCTGCGACACGCATCTGGATCAGGTCGTTATGAATCCATGCTCTGGCCGCGAGAAATTCCGCCCGACTAGAAGCGGTAAGTGACTCCGGCGCCAATTAGCCATGGATCGAGTTTAGCCTTGCCGCTGACGCCGGCGCCACCGACATTGGCTTCGAAGTCCGGTCTCAGGAAGATTTTCTTCGCGTCGAAGTTCACGCCCCAATGGTCGTCGACCATATAGTCGAAGCCGGCCTGGAGGGCGACCCCGAAGGTGTTCTTGACATCAAGGCTGCGGGCACTTTTGCCTGATTGATTGTAGAACAGCGTATAGTTGACGCCCGCGCCAACGTAGGGCTGGAAGGTGCCAAAATCGGTGAAATGGTATTGAAGGGTCAGGGTTGGCGGCAGCAGCCAAGTCTTGCCGATTCCTCCGAGCGCTGAAATCGAGCCGCTGCCGTGGACATTGGCATGGGTTGTGCCGAGGATGAGCTCCGCGGCGATATTCTCGTTGAAGAAGTACGAGATGTCGAATTCCGGTATGACGGTATCCGAAAAGGAGAGATCCGATCCAGGCAATCCGTAGACGCGGCCCGAGTCGTTGGTGATCACATTAAGCCCCCGCAAGCGTATCTGCCACGGGCTGACTGCCGGTGCTGCAGCGGCAGGCGCCACAGCTTGTGGCGTGCTCAGATCCGTTGCCTCTGCGGTGCAGTCGGCAACCAATGCTGCGGCGGTGATGATGGCGCGGACGATGTTGCTGGATGTCATTCTTGTCTCCTTCGATCCAGTTTCGTGGAGATCGGGGGAAATAGCACCGTTCATGGTGCCGCGGTTTGAGCTCGATCAAATGGAACTAGACTGTTTGTCGCAGCAGGGGATCTGGCTGGCCGGGGAAATCAGCGGCTGCAATGCTCTTGTCGTGCTGCTTTGCAGCTATCTCATTCCGGTGTGGGCAGAATACAGGATTCTCACTCGATTGAAGCGCGAGGCGCTGCGGTACTTACTGTCCGGCTCGAGAATGCCGCCGAGCACATCAGCCACTGCCCCCCGGCAGCAGCTCGTCGCCCTTCGCTCATCATCTGAACTCCTCGGCGCGAACCCCACAGTAAAACCTGCGCGCGGCTGCTCGATCGAGGTCCAGTTGGCACGCCGCTTGCTGGGTGACTCCAGAAGGCAGCAGCTGTCGATCTCGGAAAAGTGGCCCGGGAGGCCCGGCGCTTTGCCGGACGGGGAGCCCATGTGGAGGATATCACATGATCATCGAGCATTCTGCGGAGACCCGCGGCAAGACACCCTTTCACCGTCACCTCTATGTTCAGGTGCTGGCCGCGATCGCCGCGGGCATCCTGCTCGGGCATTTCCATCCGGACATCGGTACCGAGCTGAAACCGCTCGGCGACGCCTTCATCAAGCTCGTCAAGATGATCATCGCACCGGTCATCTTCCTGACGGTCGCGACCGGCATTGCCGGCATGACCGATCTCGCCAAGGTTGGCCGCGTCGCCGGCAAGGCGATGATCTACTTCCTGACCTTCTCCAGCCTCGCGCTCGTCGTCGGTCTCATCGTCGCCAATGTCGTGCAGCCGGGTGCGGGCATGCATATCGATCCGGCCACGCTCGATGCGAAGGCGATCAGCACCTATGCGGCGAAGGCCCATGAGCAGTCGATCACCGGCTTCCTAATGAACATCATTCCGACGACGCTTGTCGGCGCCTTCGCCGAGGGCGACATCCTGCAGGTGCTGTTCATCTCGGTGCTCTTCGGTATTTCGCTGGCGATCGTCGGCAAGAAAGCCGAGCCCGTAGTCGATTTCCTGCAGGCACTGACGCTTCCGATCTTCCGGCTCGTTGCGATCCTCATGAAGGCCGCCCCAATCGGTGCCTTCGGCGCCATGGCCTTCACCATTGGCAAATATGGCGTCGCCTCGATCGCCAACCTCGCCATGCTGATCGGTACCTTCTATCTGACGTCGTTCCTGTTCGTCTTCATCGTGCTCGGCGCGGTCGCACGCTATAACGGCTTCTCGATCCTCTCGCTCATCCGCTACATCAAGGAGGAGCTGCTGCTCGTTCTCGGCACCTCGTCCTCTGAAGCCGCACTGCCGGGCCTGATGAACAAGATGGAGAAGGCCGGCTGCAAGCGCTCGGTCGTCGGCCTGGTCATTCCGACCGGCTACTCCTTCAATCTCGACGGCACCAACATTTACATGACGCTGGCGGCCCTATTCATCGCCCAGGCGACCGATACGCCGCTCTCATACGGCGACCAGATCCTGCTGCTCCTCGTCGCGATGTTCAGCTCGAAGGGTGCCGCCGGCATCACCGGCGCCGGCTTCATCACGCTGGCTGCCACGCTCTCCGTCGTTCCCTCGGTGCCGGTCGCCGGCATGGCGCTGATCCTCGGCATCGACCGCTTCATGTCGGAATGCCGCGCAATTACGAATACTATTGGTAATGCGGCTGCGACGCTGGTGGTCGCGAAGTGGGAAGGAGAGCTTGACCAGGCGCAGCTTTCCGAGGCGCTTGCACGTAAAGGGCGGGCCGGAACCAACACGACGATAGTGCAGCCAGCCGAGTAATGCCTCCCAGGGCAACACCGCACACTCGTGCGGCTTGGCGCGGTCTGGTTCTCCAGATCGCGCCTTTTTGTTGTGCGCCCAGCATGGGCGCCCTCTTGTGGGTGAAAGTCCCACCGTGAGCTGGTCGCAGTGAGCGAAGTGAAGCGCAACTGCGGAAGGGCGACCGACCGTGGGGAGGAAGCGTGGATCGAAGCTGCGTGCCGATGGACAAGAACCGGATATGAGGCGTTGCCGACCAGGGCGAGCGGGCCAGAAACCGCGAAGCTCTTGTGACCAAGGGGCGGCGGCGTAGATCCGGCGGTGGTGCAGTGAAGGAGTGCGTTCTTACCTGGGGAGATCTCGCCTTGCGCCTGAACGGGCGACGGTGTCGAGCCGGAGCGAGAAGTCAGCAGAGGTCGTAGTAGCCGTATCCGCGGCGAAGGACCGAACGAAGAGGAGTGCTTGAGGCATAGCGATGCAGGAAGCCAGGCATCAGATGCCCGCGAGAGCGGGGCGGTCCGGGAGGAGACGGGGTGAAGCCCTGTCTGAACCGGACAGCGATGAAGCGACCTGCCCGCGCTGTGACGCGCAGAGCACAGGGCCGGGGCTGCTGGAAGCGGCCTTGGCGCGCGAGAACCTGCAAAGAGCCTGGAAACGGGTGAAGGCCAACAAGGGTGCGGCTGGTGCGGACGGTCTGTCCATCGAGGCGACCGCGACTCATCTGTGCACGGCGTGGCCTGACATCCGCGAACGGGTTCTGGCGGGAACGTACCGGCCGATGCCGGTGCGACGGGTGACGATCCCGAAACCGGATGGCGGCGAGCGCGAGCTCGGCATCCCGACGGTGACGGATCGCTTGATCCAGCAGGCGCTGCTGCAAGTGCTGCAGCCGCTCCTTGATCCCGCTTTCAGCGAGCACAGCCACGGCTTCCGTCCGGGCCGCAGTGCGCATGGGGCCGTGCTTGCGGCGCAATCCCTTGTGCAATCGGGCCGGCGAATTGTCGTGGACGTCGACCTGGAGAAGTTCTTCGACCGGGTCAACCACGACATCCTGATCGACCGCCTCAGCAAACGGATATCGGACAAGCGGGTTATCCGCCTGATCCGGGCCTATCTGAACAGCGGCATCATGGACCATGGCGTGGTCCAGGAGCGGGTGATGGGCACGCCGCAAGGCGGGCCGCTGTCGCCGCTTCTGGCCAATGTGCTGCTCGATGAGGTGGATAAGGAACTGGAACGCCGGGGCCATTGCTTCGTGCGCTATGCGGACGACTGCAACGTTTACGTTGGCAGCCGCAAGGCGGGCGAACGGGGTGGCCCCGGGCGGCGTGATCAAGCGCAAGGTGGCCGACAAACCGCTCCAGGCGTTCAAACGCCGCATCCGGCAACTGACCCGCCGATCCGGTGGGCGCAGCATGCAGGAGGTGGCCGAACGCCTGCCCGTCTATGTTCTGGGATGGAAAGCCTACTTCCGTCTGGCGCAAACTCCGCGGGTCCTCAGCGGCCTGGCGGAATGGATGCGGCATCGGCTGCGGGTGATCCAGCTTAAACACTGGAAACGCGGCAAAACCATCTACAAGGCACTGTTGGCCATGGGCGCCAAGCCCGATGTGGCACGGCAGGTCGCGGCAAACAGCCGCCGATGGTGGCCCCGGCTACTTTCATTGAGGACCAAGACAATGCTGACCAATCCCAGCATCGACATGCTGCGCGAGCTCGGCCTCTCCGGCATGGCAAGCGCCTTTCACGAGCTCGAGGCCCAACCGGAAGTGAGAAGCCTCGAGCATGGCGAATGGCTCGCTCTTCTTCTGGAGCGTGAGGCGACGACGCGCCGCCAGAAGCGCTTCGAGGCGAGAGCCCGTGCCGCCAGGTTGCGCCATGACGCTCAGGTCGAGAACATCGACTTCCGCGCCGCTCGCGGCCTTGACCGCAATCTCTTCCTGAAGCTCGCCGGCTGCGACTGGATCAGGCAACATCACAGTCTCCTGCTGATCGGGCCTGCCGGCGTCGGCAAGAGCTGGCTGGCCTGTGCGCTCGGACACAAGGCATGTCGCGAGGACTTCTCCGTTGCCTATCATCGCCTGCCCAGGCTGTTCGCCACCCTTGCGCTCGCGCGCGGCGACGGCCGCTATCCCAAGGTCCTCAAGGCGCTCGCCAGACCTGCTCATCCTCGACGACAGGGGGCCCGAGAAGCTCAACGACGAACAGCGCCGCGATCTCCTCGAGATCAGCGAGGACCGCTATGAGAAGCGTTCCACCATTGTCACCAGCCAGGTGCCCGTCGATCACTGGTACGACATGATCGGCAATCCGACACTCGCCGACGCCATCCTCGACCGCCTCGTCCACAGTGCCTATCGCATTGAGCTCAGCGGCGAGAGCCTGCGAAAGCAGCGTCGGTCTCCATCCGAGGCTTGACCGCACGACAATCAGGAGCCATCAGAACAACGACCCAGGGGAGCATCGACTGGCCGGCTTCAAATCGGAATGCTGGCCGGAATGAAATCGGAACGGGTGGCCGGCTTCGTTTCGGAATCAGCGGCCGGCTTCAGCGGAATACGCAGACCAGACCCCTTCGGAAGATATGAAGACAGCTCCTGGCTCGAGGTGAGTTATCCCCCTCGCAGCGAACGCAGTATAGATAATCGTAAGATCAACACAGAGAGTGTTGCATGACTGTTGTTTCTCGCGGTGTCCCACGCGTGTCTTCATCATCCGTAGCGTGGATCGGCCCCATCCAAACAATCGATTTTGCGGTTCGTGCGGGATGTTGCATAAGGGTATATGCCCAGGGATACGTAAACCTAGACATCGGGTCCCCCAGAACCGGTGTTTCGACGCCTCCCAGACGTATCCCTGGGCACTTGCTTTCAGGTAAAATCGCCGGGAAGGCGGGCTCTATCAGGCGCAGTTTTCGAGCGCCCTCGTAGGCAATGCGCTGGTTTGAAAGCAACCCGTCGCTCACCCAGCGAGTCGAGTAATGGCTGTCAAGTCGGCACCAAGAAGTGAGGTGGATTGTGGTCTGGTTGATGATGGGGCGGTGGCCAATCTAACGCGGAGGCGCGGTCGAGCCTTCTTCACTTTTTGGCCAAAGCATTCGCCTTCTCCCGGGAGGTGGGTGTAGGGCGACAATCTGGATGAGATTACGTCTCACCATGTTTATCGCGCTGCAGGTGGGCGTCTCCTCGATGATCTCGCTTGTTCGTGCCTTGGTTTAAATGAGCTGAGCTCGTACGCATTGGGCCGATGGAGCACCGCAGCGCGGCCGCGTCCCTTCGGTTTCGGCCGCAGTCAGGTCCGGGCTGTTGCAGGTCAAAGGCCGGCCGACGACACCGCGATCGTCGAAGCGATGTTCGCGATCTGCGACGAGTTCGAGTTCTACGGCTAGCGCCGCGTCGGTGCGGCCCTGCGGCAGCAGGGTATTGTCGTGAACCACAAGAAGATTCGCCGCCTCATGCGCGAACACGATCTGCATCCGAAGATCAGGCGACGGTTCATCGCCCCGACCGACAGCGATCACGACGGCCCGATCTTCCCGAACCTGGCGAAGGACATCATCCCGAGCGGTCCCAACCAGCTTTGGGTCAGCGACATCACCTATGTCGCCTTGCCGACGCGGTTCATCTACGTCGCCATCATCCTCAATGCCTGGTCGAGGTTGATCGTCGGTTACGCCATCGGTCGGTCGATCGACGCACGGCTGACGGTGGCCGCCTTGAAGGCGGCCATTGACAGAAGAAAGCCGCCGCCGGGCGTGGTCCACCATTCCGACCGCGGCTCACAGTATGCTGCCGAGCTCTACCGCGAGACACTGGCCGCGACGACAACGCCAAGGCCGAGAGCTTCATGAAAACGCTGAAGGTCGAGGCGGTCCAGCCGATGGCATTCGAAACCTTCGAGGACACCACCGAACACCTTCCCCACTTCATCGAGGAGGTCTACAACAAGCGCCGGCTCCGTTCAGCGCTCGGCTACTTGAGCCCCAAACAGTTCGAGGATCAACACATCCGGCAGACTGGCAAATCAGCAGCCCGATCCTTGTCCACCCCAAGGGGCGCAGTCCAATGGGGGTCAAAGTTCAGTGCCGATTGACACGCCGCGGCGCCCCACCAGTCGCGCGTTCGCGCAAGAAGGGTTGCCAGCGGCTCCTGATGCCGATCCGGAAAGTCATTGTCCGTGATCCCGTTGCACACGACATCGACCTCGAAACCACGGCGCAGCAGGCCGGGCATCTGGCCGATGACGAAGGTTTCAGAGAGCTGCGGAAACTGGCCGACGACAAAACCAATGCGCATGCCGTCTCAGGATGCCTTGAGCGCTGCGGGGCGGCTCTGTGCGGCGCGCTCCAGAACCTCGAGGAAGGCCGCGAACTGCCGCGCGGGCTGCATGAGCGGACGCTCGGCGAATTTCGACGCGGCCGCCGACAGCCGCTGATATTCGGCGTCGTCGCTCCAGAGCTTCCGGATCGCGCCGGTCCATTCTTCGAGCGGCGCATCGTAGTCGAGGATGATGCCGCCCTCGCCGATTGCTTCCGGCAATCCGCCGCGGCTCGAGCCGACAACGGGAATTCCGCTGCAATGCGCCTCTGAGGCGACTCGCCCCCAGGCCTCCTCCCATTTGCTCGGCGCAAGCAGGATCTTCGTCCGCCCGTAGATCGCCTTCATGTCGCTGGTGCGGTTTTCCAGTCGGACGTTCTTCAACGGCGCGATGATCTTCTCGATCTCCGCTCGGTGGTCGTCGGCGAGCTTCCAGCTTTCCAAGAACAGGAAAGGAATGTCCGGGCACCGCTCGGCGATCTGGACCGCGAGTTCGAAACCCTTTTCCTTGTAGGGATTAATGAAGGTC
Source organism: Sinorhizobium prairiense (assembly GCF_029201645.2). Lineage (NCBI taxonomy): Bacteria > Pseudomonadati > Pseudomonadota > Alphaproteobacteria > Hyphomicrobiales > Rhizobiaceae > Sinorhizobium > Sinorhizobium prairiense. The sequence goes on along the minus strand of NZ_CP104130.1, from coordinate 413,837 downwards.
ACATATTCCCGAGTCGACTGGGTTCTGTCGGGATTGATCGTCGGCGGGATGACGACCGAATCCATGCCGAATTTCCGCTTGTAGGCGCCGGCTGTGAATTCCGAATTGGCGATGTAGAGAGCGGAGGTCAGTTCCCTGAGGTCCCCGGCGAGCTCGTGAAACTCGACGTTTCTGAGATAGACGACCCGCGGCACGTTGTGCACCTGGAGGGCCTTTCCGATCGGCACGGATTTGTGGCACTGCACAACGGCGACATCGGGCTGGAGTTTCTGTACGGCGAAAGCAGCCGCTTCCCAGGGATGCCAGGCGCGCACGACGGGGTATCCGGGAAAGTTGTCGAGGACGCCGGGGCCCCCGGACAATTTCAGCTTTACGCGCGCCTTGAATCCGAAGAAGCCATCGCCGAAAAGGGAGGCCAGAACGCCTGCTTCGTGGCCGCGGTCGCGCAGTTGCTGGACGAGGTGGTGGGTGCTCGATTGAACGCCGCCGCTGAATTCCGGATAGTATCCATTCCCGCCGGCAAACAGAACCTTCATACCGCTGTTCTCCTTCATAGAGACGTTTTCGAGGTAGGCCCCATCTTACGAAACGCGCGGTGGAGTCTTCTTGCGGAGTTGTGCGAAGGATACGTTGCTGTTCAGACTGGGCTTCGCGCATCGTAGGAGCTCGCAGCGGCACTCCTGCCGGACGGACGGGCAGTCGTTCGCTGGCCACCTATGGCCACTACTTCGAACTGACCAGACGAGAGTCTCAGCGGCATCAGCCTGTTCTGCGTAGCTTTAGGCTTCATCAAAGGCAACGACGCCCCGCGCCTGGCGTTATGCCTCCGCCCAGCGTGGCGTTGAATTCCCGCGACTTCCGGCCGGACTCTGGTAGTGGTAGGATTATCCTGGTGAGCTGACACCACGAGACGCGCCCGGTGATCAAACTCCACCATCGGGCCGAGGACCATGCTATTGGATTGAAAAAATGTCACTTCTACGAAGTGGCAGGGCCCGTTTGGCCCTCGCCCTGCCTCGCCATCGAGAACTCCTTTACCACGCTAAGAGCCGCGAGTTGGACGACCTATTCGAAGCTTATGCTGTAGCGGCGGAGGCGCTGGAAAAGCATCGGAGGGATTTTCTGACCGTGAGGAGCTGATAGGCGAATACTTGGATTTATGCCTCGATATCCAAGCCAACGTTTTAACCGTCTTGGAAAAGCTGAAGACTTCGGGGGAATAGGCCTGCGTGATTTCCAGGTCCGCACGGCGGTCCTTTCCGCCGCCGATCGTTCAGCCGCCTTATGGAAGCCGAACGCGGCGAGAAGCTATTCTCAAGCAGTGGCTGATGGTATGACCGGTAAGCGTCCTGCCATTCCGGTGCTGAGAACCGATGCCAAACAGCAAAGACAGCGGCGAGAACGAAGAAGAAGCTATGCGCAGCTGGCGACACTTCTGCCCGGCATGAAAGTTAGGCTGAATTCAAGATGGAAAAGCACTATCTTTGGCCAAGTTAGCTAATCGGCGTTTCCATGCAGGTTACATTTCACAGCGCCAAGACGAACTTGTCCAAACTTATCGAGGCGGCGAAGGTTGGCGAAGAAGTTGTCATCGCCAAGGGCAAAACCCCTGTTGCCGGGATTGTGGCCATCCCGCAAAACAAGTTCACTATCGGGCTACTTAAAGACAAGATTACAGGAGACGGGCCGGATTTCTTCGAGCCAATGGGTGAGGATGAGTTGGCGCTTTGGGAAGGCGAAGCGTGACGACTGTCCTTCTCGACACCCATGCGTGGGCATGGTCGCTGACCGGCGATGCGCGCCTATCGGCCAAGGCAACCGCTTGAAAGTTCGCTGGGCGCCGACCGCCGCGGGAGTGTTCATAACGCTTTACATGAAGGTGGTAGTGGCGGACCACCCACACGTCTATGTTGCGCCTGGACTGGATTTTTCCAACACCATGTTACCGCAGGGGATCAACGCTAGAACCAAGCGCCACCATATCGCGATTGATTGAAGAAGTCAGTCTTAACCACATCGTGCTGCGCCAAACCAGTCGGGAGCGGCAAACTGCGCCAACACAACATGCGCGGCGGGAGCGTAGTGAATGAAAGCGCCATTTGAGAGTTCGTTTGTGCGATCTGAAGAGGGCACGCGCTCGGAACTCCGAGCGCTCCTGTCGGGTCCTCGGCCGCCGAATCAACTGAACGCGCTTGGGCCTTCCGTTGCCTGAACCAGCACGGATGGCATGCCGCTTTTTAGAGCCCTGCCCCTGATGAAGTCCGCAGATCCGAGGTGAGCAGGTCAATACTCGTGCTGGTCCGGCCGACGAGGGGCTCGGCCGTGGCAAGCGGCGAATCCATGCGCGACGCCTCCTCTACTAACATCTCGCGAAGCCAAAGACTGGCCGGATCACTATCGTGAAGCGCAGGCCATTGAGCGGCCTCCGTAATTGTGGGAACTCGCAGCGGAAGCTCGACAATCTGCAGCGGTATTGTTTTTGCGAAATGCTGCGCTAGCCGTAACGGCATGGTTCCTATCCGATCGGTGCCCAACAGCATGGGCGGAATCATATTGAAACCCTGTACGAAGACATCGATACGTTTCTTCAGACCGTGCTCGAGCAAGTACCATTCCTCGAGGCCTGGCCTTCGGCTATTGCCGAACCTGACCACAACATGCCCCATTGACATGTATCTCTCCAATGTAAGGGGCTCCGACAGCTGCTTGTTCGAGCGACAGCCCACACAAACGTGTACATCGTCGAACAGTCTTGCTCGAGGAGTAGTGCTCGACATCAACGTTTCCGGCAGAATTATCAGATCGACGTCGCCGCGCCGGAGAAGGTCCTCATTGTCGTCCGCGGGAGGCCGACAATCGAAGCTGACGCTGGGCGCTTCCCGCGCCGCACGCTCCACGATCTTTTCGAAAAACACGAGTGTGACGTAATCGGAAACCATGATTTTGAAGCGGCGATTTGAGTGGTCCGGTTTGAACGGTTCCCACGAAACAATGGAGTGCTGGATCTGCAGCAGAGCCTCGCGCACCGCCGAGGCGAGCCCTTCCGCGCGCGGCGTCGGGATGAATTCGCGCCCAGCCATGGTAAACAGCTCATCACGAAAATAGGTGCGCAACCGGGCAACGGCCGCGCTCATCGCCGACTGGCTGAGATTGATGCGCCGCGCCGCCGCCGTGAGATTGCGCTCGGTCATCAAAGCGTCGAGTGCAACGAGGAGATTCAGATCCAGGCCCTTGAATCGCATGCGTTCATCTATCCATATCGCGGATGGTTTCCACCCCAAACTAAAACCTCCCTTAATTAGTAATTCAAATTGTCCGAAATCAAGGCGGCCGCAGGCGCATTTACGCACGCGGCGGCCGACGCGATCAGATGACAGTTTGGCGTCCAGCGTTGCTGCGAGCCCGACAAGCGGTTCATCGCACATGGGCACACAGCAGGTTATGTCCTTGGACCAACTCCTACCGCCCGGCCTTGATCCGGGCTCAACGGAGGACCGGAGCAATCTGGGTATTGAGCCGCACGGCATCGCAGCCCGGAAAGTGCTTGCTGCCCGACGCCAGTAGAGATCGTATGCAAGAAGCTCTTCAACTAGATGCGGCGTGTCGGTTACCGACGCGCAAAGTCGCCGCGCGCTTGAACCTCACATGCTGAAGAGACACCTTCCGACTATCAATAGCCTGGATGTGTCCAATCCAAACATTCGATTTTTCCCAATCGCACGGAATGTTGCATTACAACAACCACGCCGCGAGCGCAGGTGGGTCGAACATTTCCGATGTCTCCTTGGCCATATGCCGCTTTCGGGTACGATCCGCCCCGAGTTGCACAAAGGCGAAAACGATGTTGAGACGCTCAAGCCCTACAGCTGGGATCTCTGCGATGACGAACGCGCGATCTTCGCAGTCACTTCGCCGATATCGAGTGCTTGATCGAGCGGCTCGCCCGGATTTTGGGCTCTGCTGTGCGTCATTTGCGACGGAATGGCGGGCATTGGAATGTATAACGTACGAAAGGCAATAGAATGATTAGTTCCGCTCACTCTGATCCGAAGGACCTCGAAGCAATCGCCCGCAGCGGCGGGACTATCCGCCGGATGGCTGCCCGAGTTCCTACGTATCTTACGGCATGTGCGGGAGAACCCGGCTTGGCTGCCGATGTTCCTACTGGCGCGTTTGATGCCATTCCGCAAGGCGCATTGGCTAACCGCAAGACGCGTGGTGCAGGACAAGAGTGTTGCGCCATCCATTTTTGGCGACCTCCGAGCAGAAGCGATCGCGGCGGAACTGAGAAGAACAGGTATCTTTACGGGCCTGACTCTGCCAAGCCCGATTCAAGAGGAAATTGCGCGCTTTGGGCACGAGACACCCTGCTTCGGCAATTTCGAGCGCCGGCTCGAGTTCCTGGCCGGCGATCATGCCGAAGCCGAGCGCCGTTTCGGCCGGACTATTTTGAGCGGCCATCATTATGAGCGGGTTCTGCAATGCGGCGCCGCATTAGCCGTGCAGCAAGACCCCCTGCTTCTCAACGTTGCAAGGCACTATCTCGGCGGCGAAGCGAGGCTGATCACCACAAGGACGTGGTGGAGCTTCCCGGCACGAAATGCCTCAGATGCGGATCTCAGCCGTGCTTCCTTCAAGTTCCACTTCGACCTCGATGACTGGCGAATGCTGAAGTTTTTCTTCTATCTGTCGGACGTGGATGCCACTTCCGGTCCTCATGTCTACGTGCGCGGCAGCCACAATCGCAGGCGGTTGAAGCATCAACTGACGCTCCTCGTCGGCCATGCCGCCGAGGAAGTCCTGGCCTTCTACGGCGAGGAAAATGCCATCACTTTGACCGGCAAGGCGGGCTCAGGCTTCGTCGAAGATCCATTCGGCTTCCATATGGGCACGTTGTCAAAGGACAAGCCGCGTCTAATGATGGAGGTCGGATTTGGCGTCTCGAAACCGTCGAAGCGACGATACCATGGTGAGCCAGTCATTCGGTAGTTAATGTCGTGGCGGTAGGGACATGCTGATTATGCAATCCAAGTTTTGGGGTTTCAAGAATGAAACTTTTCCTATACAGGGCCTGGCTTCTCGGCAACAGCCACTCCTATGGTCCAACGGACAGTAAATAGAAAGAACCCATCTAAAGAGAAGTGCCGGCGCCAACATCGGCATCAAGGCGGAAGCAACAGCAGAGCGCGATAGGTCGGGGGAGATACCCATCGCGCAGTAAATCACGGAGAAATGCATGCTTAGCCCGAACCCTGAACAGAAAAAAGCGAAGCCCCAGCCTGTAGACATTCATGTCGGCCGTCGAATTCGCATGGGTCGAGTTTGGAAGGGAATGTCACAGATCAGTCTTGCCGAGCAGATCGGGGTGACGTTTCAGCAGGTCCAGAAATACGAAAAGGGCATCAATCGAGTCGGAGCGAGTCGCCTACAACAGATCGCCGAGGCGCTGGAAGTAGCGGTATCCTACTTCTTCGAAGATGTGCCTGGCGGCGGCACGAACGGCGTCGGCAGCGGCGCCGTAAAATCACTTCAACCTGGAATAATCGACTTCGCGTCAAGCAAAGAGGGACTTGCACTGATAAGGGCCTTCTCCCGTATCGGCGATGCGAACGTTAGAAGTCGGGCCATTAGCCTCTTAAAGGCTATCGCAGACGGGATCGATTGAGATCAGGCTATATGAGAGGCCAAGTACCGAACATGGTCCCCATTATTTCTGATGCCTGCGGATTATGAGATCGTGTTCGCCTCTCCCAAGGCGGCGAAGCCGTCGGTTACGGACTGAATGCCGGTCAATGTGGTCAGCGATACGGCTTCTTTCCTGTGGCGGCTCCAGGCTATGACACACGGTGCCGGCGGGGCTATGGGCGGCGGCGGCAACCTATTCGGGGGAATATTTCCAGAAGGCCGGCTTTGCCTTCGCGGATGTCCGCATGGCCCCTTATCGCGGCGGCGATCGGTGACAGGGCCGCGGTCGAGCAGCGGGCGCAGGCGTTGACGGCCTGATCGAGGCAGGGGCGCTGGCCGCCGGGCCAATCGTGCCGGCGATCTGCCGCGCCGCCTTGGGCCTTCGCAGAGGAGGACTACGCAGGCTGCGCCCGTATCCTGGAGCCGGTTGCTGCCGAGGTCGTGCGCATCGGCGGCAGCGGCGCGTAGCGCGAGTTGATCGAGGATATGCTCCTCCTCGCCCTCATGCGGAGCGGCGAAGCCGTGAAGGCTCGTACGCCGCCTGCATCGCCGCGCGATACGCGCTGGCGCGGCCGGCTCGCAGCGGATGAAGCCGGTGCAAACCTGCCGAAAGTCCCCACGGCCTTCTTGATGTCACCATTGCTGCAGGCGTTGATTATCGAGGCAACGGAACTCGAGGGAACGGAGGATAAGGATGGCTATTCGGGTCGCGTAACAGGGCTGATCCTCGATCAGCTTGTGCGGGTCCAACCGTTGCCATCGGCTTTGCCGTGGCCACGTAACGCGCCGCTGACCGTGCTCTGTGAGGCACTCTACCTGGACCCGACAGATGACCGAAGCCCGCAGGAGTGGGGGTTGGCGCTGAACATCTCCCCTCGCACATTGGCGCGCCGCTTCAAGACGGAGCTGGGCATGAGCCTGCGATCATGGAGACGACGCCTGCGGCTATTCCGTTCAATAGAGCCCCTTGGGGGTGGTCTGGGCGTGACACAGGTCGCCATAGAGCTTGGTTACGGCTCGACATCGGCTTTCGTGTATGCGTTTCGCACCGAAATGGGCAGCAGTCCCCAAGTCTATATGCGCCGCCATGTCATAGACAGCGCAAGTCCTACAATGGGCTTGGGCCCTCGGAAGGCATAGGGCTGAACGGCCGCAAGGCACCTCCATCTGTGATCATGCCGGTTCATATCAAAGGCACGGATTTGCGGCAAGTTGCCGTCGAACCGCCTGCCTGAACCGTCGTCATTTGGCCGGGGAGGCCCTGCGCCAGCGCCGAGACGCCGATGTGGCGGGTGAGCGCATTGACGGCAACGCAGAGCGGCCTCGCTTCGTTGGTATCGACCGGCTTTGTCGAAAGCTGGATCACGCCGCGCCGAATGCCTTCCAACCGCGTGACGCCGGCGAGGCAGGCGCCGATTTCGTTGGAGACCCTGATGATGTCGCCCGAGAAACGTACTCTACCGCAACCTCGTGACGCACCGTCGCCACCACGGAGCTTTCAGGCGACACTGAGCGCGCCGATCCCCCGTGCCGGACGGTGAGCGAATCGGAACCACGTCTTGACGTGCTGGCGTAGCATTGCCAAAAAAAACAATACCCCTGCATCAGTGCAAGGGCGCACGCCTCGCATCTTTTCGATCGTCGAACTCGTCAGTGCGTCCGACACTAGAACGAGCGGCGGGGCTCCGGCCGCGATACTGGTGTTTCCACCGTCGCTCACAACAGCTTGTCCCCATGTTCATGCGCTGAGCTCGCCGAGGCGGAATTTCCTTGGCTACCGTGCCTCGGCCGTACATTGATGGCGTATTTCCGCCAATGCAGGTCACCTCGGACGCGTCATACCATCCGGTGACAGGGCCGACGAGGCGCGGCTTGATCTATTCCTCGTTTCGCTTGACAGGGCCCCATTTTGCACGCCGACAGGTCTTCTCCAAGCGCTGGCAACGCATGCATCTGATATCCAGAGCGCCGATAGGTTCCATCCAAACAATGAATTTTGCTAATCCGAGGGAATGTTGCATGTCACACGATACTGGAGGTGACAACAGCGGTTTGGCGGTGACTAGCGAATGCGGTAAAGCACTGAGACTCCGAGGCCAGTGCGTGTTTTCTTCATACAGAATGAGCTCGAGGCCGAGGATTCTGGCTCCGCTTCGCCGCTGATCTAGCTGGAACCGATCCGCTGCTTTGGCCGCCGTTTTGAGCGAAACCGTGGATGAGAAGGGATCGTCGGTCACCAGCTTCCGGCACTTCCGTGGTCAGTACTGGAGAGACTCCAATGATGAAAACGCCATGCGATGGCAATACTTCCAAAGCAGACGCCCGGCAATATGCGGCCAATCAAGGTGATCTCACCACAGCCGCCATCGAGAACTTGAGGGGGACGCGACCGTCGTTCTCGGACCTTGCCGCCTATCCAAATCTCGGCCCAGTCCTGCCGGCAACATCGCTGGACCAGATGCTGGAAGCCTGGGCTTCCGAAGAGGGTCAAGGGGAAAATGAGGGCCGGCAAGAGGCGGTGAGGCGAATTAGCGCTTGGGTGAATGCCGGCGATCTCAGTGCAGCGCTGAATTTATCATGCCTGGACCTGAGTACCCTTCCCGCCGAGTTTCCGGCCGGGCTCCAGGTGCTCAACGTCGGCTGCAATCAGCTGACCAATCTGCCGGGCGAGCTCCCGGTCGAGCTTCAGACGCTTAACGCCAGGTACAACCGATTGACCGGCCTGCCCGACAGGCTTCCGGCCGGGCTCCAGATCCTCGAGGTCAGCTACAATCGGCTCATCAGTCTGCCCGATGTCCTCTCGGCAAGGCTTCGGTGGCTCGGCGCCGGTGGAAACCAGTTGACCAGCCTTCCAGACAATCTCCCGATCGGTCTCCAGACGATCAACGCCGACGGCAATCAACTGACTTACGTTCCCGCCAACCTCCCGTCCGGGCTCCAGACGCTCAACGTCGACGACAATCGGCTGATCAGCCTTCCCGACAACCTCCCGGCCGGCCTTCAGAGGCTCAGCGCCAGCGGCAATCAACTGACCAATCTTCCCCAAAAGCTCCCGGCCGGACTGCGGACCCTCCGCGCCGCCGGCAATCGGCTGACCGATCTGCCCAACGACCTGCCGGTCGGGCTCCGGAGCCTCAACGCCAGGTGCAACCTGTTGATCAGCCTTCCCGACAAATTGCTGGCGCAGCCAAGCTCTGAGTGCCTAGTTTTCCTGGAATCTAACCCACTTCCCAATTGGGTGCGAGCGAACGTGGTGGCAGCCGTGTGTGCAGCAGATTATCGAGGCCCGCTAGTCTTTCTCTAGATGGACGGGAAACGGAGGAAGACCAAGGGCGGGTGTTGCAAGGCAGCGGCGAACTGCGAAACGCACCTCCCGGAAAGTGGGCGGAAGAGCCGCTCGCGTGGGAATATTGTGCGCCTAGTCGATCAGCTGGGGGCCGTGCCTGATAGACGACGAGTTCAGGCACCGGGTGGCCGAGGATCTGACAGGCGATTGCCTGCCTCTGTCGTCGTGCCGCTGCCATGTAGAACCGGGACCATAGTGCCTCCTTCCATTCACAAGAAAACAATGCACCATCAAAAGCCGGGAGCAAACACCCGTCTCACAATATGCAGGTATCGAGGGTTGCGAGAGCGATCCTCTCGTAGAGCCTCATGCCATAGGAGACGGGCCATGGACGAGACTATCACAAACGTCGGATTGGATGTTCACAAAGAAACGATTTCGGTGGCGCTTGCCGATGGCGGTAAGCGCGGTGACGTGCGCGCGTTTGGCCAGATCGTAAACACACCAACGGCCTTGGCCCGCATGCTGGCGAAGCTTTCGCAGTCGGACCGGACCCTGAAGTTTTGCTACGAAGCAGGACCTTGCGGCTACGGCATTCAGCGGCAGCTGTCTGCCGCTGGCCATGACTGCGTGGTCGTGGCCCCGTCTTTGATCCCTCGAAAGGCAGGCGATCGCATCAAGACGGACCGTCGCGATGCCAATAATCTGGCAAGGCTTCATCGCGCTGGGGAGCTGAGCGCCGTGTGGATCCCCGATCGCGCCCATGAGGCGATGCGTGATCTGGTGCGGGCACGCCTTGCTGCCGTACGCAGCCTGCGACAAGCGCGCCAACAACTCAGTGGATTTTTATTGCGCCACGGCTGCCATTATGGCCGTCCAGCCTGGACGCAGATGCACCGCTGTTGGCTGGCTGGTCTTCGCTTCGAGCAACCAATCCACCTCATTGTGCTCGAAGATCATCTCGCCACGATCGAGGCTGCGACGGACCGGCGCGACCGGCTGACGAAGCGAACTGAGATGATGTTGAGCGAGTGGTCGTTGGCACCCGTCGTCCACGCGCTGCAGTCGCTCCGCGGCATGGCTTTGGTGACCGCTGCGACGATGATTTCCGAATTGGGTGATATCAGTCGCTTTACCAATCCGCGTCACTCATGGCCTATCTGGGGCTCGTACCATCAGAGCATTCGAGCAGAGCAACTCGACGCCAAGGCGGCATTACGAAAGCGGGAAATGGAACGGCCCGGCGCATGTTGATCGAGGCGGCCTGGAGCTACCGGTTTCCCGCAAGGGTGAGCCGCGACCAGTTAATCCGCCAGGAGCAACTTCCAAAAATGGTTCGCGACACGGCATGGAAGGCGCAGGAGCGGCTCTGCGGCCGCTATCGCAAGCTGACGAAGGCCGGAAAGCCGACCACGACCGTAACCCACGGCGATAGCGCGCGAATTATCGGGCTTCGTCTGGGCAATTGCATGCCAGGTCTCAACGCGTTGAACATCGCCAAATCTTAGGTAAGCAAAGAGGAAGAGTAACGAACCCACCAGAAAAGCCATGTGCACCTGTGCAAGGCTGGGGGCACGGTCACGGCAGGAGAACCCTCGCTTCCACTATCAGCCGGATATATCCGACGCTGGCTTCTAGACCGAGGACGCTCCGCGACGCATCAGGTCCGGCGGTAACCAACCCGCGCATCAGAGCATGATCAACCGTCGTTCATTGACCGTGCCTCCTGCCTTCCCCAGGACGTACTCATACGAAACACGACGTCCGAGAAATCGGGCGGGAGAATTTCTATTCCTGCTGCTTGAAAAGGCGAACACGAGAGTGGAAAGGACCGAGGATATCTTTAGATCCGCGTCTGATGTGCTAATCGGCTGACTCAAGCGGCCATCGCTTGCTCCTCATGCTCGTATGTCAGCCGCCACGTTGAAACTGTTCGAGCGCGTGCCGGTCGCGGATTTCAATTGTCTTGCCATTTACGGTGACGCCAGCTTGGCGCAGGGTCGAAAATGCGCGCGATAGGCCTTCCGGAGCGAGGCCAAGTTTGCCTGCGAGCACATACTTTTGAAACGGCAGGCGAAAGGAAAAGTTAGTCGAACCCGCCGGGCACTGACTGAGGATGTAATTTGCTACCCGTTCAATGCCAGTAAGCAAGCGATCTTGCGCAAGAATGTCTTCCGTCATCTTAGCGCGGTGATAGAGGAGATTGATAAACGCTTGCGCCACATCGGGATCGGAGACAAGGTGGCGAAGCTTGCGGCTGTCCAGCCTCGCGACGATAGATGCTTGGGCGGCCTGCGCACTGGCAGTTGCCCTGTGCCCAAGGAACATGGCGCTTTCGGCGAACATTTCCCCCATCGGCAGGATGGCCAGATCGGCCTCCCGGCCATCCTTGCCCACCCTGTAAAGGCGGATCAAACCCGAAAGAACCCAAAAAACCTCATCGACGTTCTCATCCTGGTGGAACAGAAGATCGCGCTCCTTATGAGTAGAGACGGTCACGTCCTCCAAGATAGCCTCGCCCGTCGAACGCGGCAGCCCGGCAAAGAACCGAGACCCCAAGAGCATGGTCCTGTCATTCAAGGTCAATCGTAACGTTCTCATTATACGAGCTTCAAATCCTGCAGTGTGGTCGTTGACCCTTCGAGAGTTAATGGGCTCTGCCAAACAGCTGCAAACAGCATGGCATCGCTCCGAACTACGCCAGTGTGACGGGCCCGATCTCAAGTCATTGCTTGCTCCAACTGTTCAGCAAAGCCACTGTCGTCATCGAAGAATTCCTGGTTTGCCATCGCCTTCGTCGAGCACGCGCCAAGATGCACCGTCGAGATCGTCGTACTGCCCGCTTTTCAGCGCCCACAGAAACGCGGCGAGACCGAAACCTTCTAAGGTAAGCGCAATTGGAATGAGATAGACGAGGGTGTTCATGCGACGGCTCCCCTTGTCTGTAGATGGGACGACCGCGCTTCGGAGCCGCTGATACCAGCCAAGGCGTTGCCCTTCAGTCTCAAAGCGTTGGCGACGACGATCAGAGACGACGTGGACATGGCGATTGCGGCGACGAAGGGGGTCGCGTAGCCGAGGATGGCCACCGGCACCGCGATAACATTGTAGCCTATCGCCAGTGCGAAGTTCTGACGGATCAGCCGCCCGGCGCGGTGCGACGTCTCGATGGCAAAGGGAACCGCAGACAATTCCGGATGCATGAAGACGAAGTCCGCCGCCTGCCGGCCAACGTCGGGCGCAGTCGCGGGCGCCATCGACACATGCGCCGCACGCAGGGCCGGCGCGTCGTTTATTCCGTCCCCAACCATCAGCACCCTGTGCTGGTCTGCGGCGACGCCGGTGCACGCCTCGACCTTTCCTCGGGGTGAAAGCTCGCTGCGCCAATAAGCGATGCCGAGCTTGCCAGCAAGAGCTGCCACCACGGGTTCGCGGTCGCCGGAGAGAATGCCGATGGAAAGACCGAAATCGCGGAGGCTTTCGATCGCCTCGGCCGCGTTCGGGCGCAGCCAGTCTTCGAAACGGAAGCAGGCGAGTTCCCGGCCATCGAGCGACAGGATTGTCTCCGATTGTCCACTCTGGATGTTAGCCTTGGCGACCGAAAAGTCGCGGCTGCCGAGCCGATACACGCCTTTGTCGGTTTTCGCCTCGAGTCCGGCACCGGGTGTTTCGCGGATGTCTCCGGAAAGAGGCGCCACCGCGCCCGCGGCGTCGTAGAGCGCCGTTGCGAGCGGATGGCGTGAATGTGCGGCGAGTGCGGCCGCCGTTGCCAGCACCCCCGGTGCGACCTCATGCGCATTGACGAGTCGCGGCCTGCCGATCGTCAGTGTGCCGGTTTTGTCCAAGAGTACGGTGTCGATCTCTGTGAGCCGCTCCATGGCGGAGCCGTCCTTGACCATGACCCCACCCTGGAAGAGGCGGCCAGCGGCAACGACTTGGACCACCGGGACCGCAAGCCCGAGGGCGCAGGGGCATGTGATGATCAGCACCGCCACTGCGGACAGCATGGCGTGGCGGACATCGCCCACGGCGATCATCCAGCCGATAAAGGTCAGCAGCGCCAGGAGGTGGACAGCCGGCGAGTAGTACCGGGCGGCGCGATCGGCGATCAGGCGATAGCGCGCCCTCCCGCCTTCGGCCGCTTCCATGAGCGCGATGATTTCCGCGACAAAGGAGTCGCGCGCTGAAGCGGTTGCCTCAAGCGTCAGCGGTCCGGTCAGATTGAGCGTTCCCGCCTGCACGACATCGCTTTCGGCAACCGCGACTGGCGCACTCTCGCCGGTGACGACCGACAGGTCGATGTCGCTCGCGCCGGCGAGAACGCGCGAGTCGACTGGAATGCGGTCACCCGGCGCGATCACGAGGCATTCGCCTGGTTTGATCGTGTCGACGGCGCGATATTCGCGCGAGCCGTCGCAGTTGATGATCGTGGCACCGCGAGGCGAAAGGCGGGCAAGACCGGTGATCGCGGAGCGGGCGCGGCCTCGCATCATGTGATCGAGGGTGCGGCCGATCAACAGGAAGAAAAGCAGGCTCACGGAGGCGTCGAACCAGGCATGCTCCCCGTGACCGATCGTCTCGTAGAGCGACATGCCATAGGAAAGAGTGACCGCAAGCGCGATCGGGACGTCCATGTTGGTGCGGCCATGGCGGAGCGCGTTCCAGGCGGACTGATAGAAAAAGCGCCCGGCATAGATGAGCGCCGGTGCGGCGATCATCGCCGAGATCCAGTGGAAGAGATCGCGAGTGGCGGCATCCGCGCCGGACCAGACGGAAACGGAAAGCAGCATGATGTTGGCGGCGGCAAAGCCGGATACTGCGACGGCGCGGATCAACTGCTTCAAAGTTTTATCGGCCTCCTCCTCCTCGCTCGTTGCGAAGAGATGCAGGTCGTAACCGCAATTGCGAATGGCTCCGGCGAATTCGCTCGGATCGGTCCGTTTGCCGCCAACTTCCTCCCTCCAGACGATCGTAATCCGTCGCGAGGAGAGGCTGACGCGCGCCCGCGCGACCTCAGCCCTGCCGTTCAGCGCCGTCTCGATCGTTGTGATGCAGGAACCGCAATGAACTCCGGGGACGCTGAGTTCGTTCTGGCGCAACCCATCGCCAAGCGCTCGACTTACGAGCCAAAGCTCCTCGGCAGTCGGCAGTGCACAAACTATTCGCTCGACGTTCGGCACTGTTTCCGCGCCCGCAACACAGCAATTCATTCCCTCTCTCCCGCCACGACGAACCGGACGGCCTGGCGATAAACTGTCGCCTCGCCTGCAATGACCTTGAGATCGGCAATCCATTGACCCGGCTTGACCCCGCGGCTCGCGATGAATACGCCGTCTGCCTCGCGAGCAAGCTCGATCTCCAGGTCCTCATGCTCTTCGACGGGCCGCCTGAGCACGGCGAGAACCCGGCCTGCTGCCGAGAGCGGCTTGCCGTTCCTGACCAGGATGTAGCGGACTTCGCCGGCCGTCGCGCTGAACCTGCCTTCGATCCCGCTTGCGGCGAAATGCCGGGCCTCGGCCACCTTGCCGTTGAACTGCTGGCTGGCAACATAGGCGTTCGGAACGACAAGGCCGCTCCAACTCCGGCTGGCGTTCCACGCCATCATCCCGTTGATGGAGATGATTGTTCCGAAGAACAGGGACATCACGGCTACCATGTGCCAGCCGGTGAACCCGCGCAACGGGCTACGCTGTTTCGTGATCATGCCGCTCATTTTGCTACTCCCGGAACGTTGAAATTGGCCTGATAGACGTCGCGCTCGTGACTGGGCGGATCCTCGGCTACTAGAGCGAAGCCCTGTTCCGCCTCGGCAGCTTTGCCCTTTGGCAGAGTGACGAAGAGCTTGAGCGACGTGACCTTGTCCGGCTCGACAGTGATCGCAAAACTACGGCCGGCTCCTGCAGCGCGTCCTGCGACACGCATCGTCGCAGCGGGCATGCCGTCCATCGTCAGCCGGACGGTGCGCTGCTCGGGAATCATGTTGAGCAGCTTCACCATGTAGCCGTTGCGCACCGAACCGTCCGATTCCACGACGAACTGCGGATTGCGGTCGTGCAGCACGTTGAGCTCCAGTCGGTCGCGGGTGAGCAGACCGTATAGAAGGCCGAGCCCGACAAGCGCCCAGACGCCGAAATAGATAAGAACACGAGGCCGGAAGATGATGTGCCAGTCGAGATGCCGCACCTTGTCGACGAAGGCGCCCCCGACGTCGCGCACGCGTCTCGGATCGACCGGCGCGGTGCCGCCGCCGGTCGCCAGCGCCATATTTGCGGCATAGTCGCTATGCGTCGCATAGGAGATCAGTCTGCGCTCGCGGCCGAGCTTGTCCATCACCGCGTCGCAGGCGTCGATGCAGAGCGCGCAGGTGATGCATTCGAGCTGCTGTCCATCGCGGATGTCGATGCCCATGGGACAGACGGCGACGCAGGCGTTGCAGTCGACGCAATCGCCAACGAGCTCGCCCGCCGCTGCCGCCTTCTTGGCGTGCCGCGAGCGCGGCTCGCCCCGCCAGTCATTGTAGGTCACGACGAGCGAATCCTCGTCGAGCATCGCGGCCTGGATGCGCGGCCAGGGGCACATGTAGGTGCAGACCTGTTCGCGCATCAGCCCGCCGAAGACGTAGGTCGTTGCCGTCAGAACGGCGATCGTGGAATAGGCGACCGGTGGCGCATTGAGAGTGACCAAGCTTTTCAGAAGCGATGGCGCATCGGCGAAATAGAAGATCCAAGCTCCCCCGTCGCAGCCCCGATCGCAAGCCAGATCGCATGTTTGGTCACACGCTTGCGGATCTTGTCGAACGTCCAGGGGTCGGCGTCGAGGCGCATGCGGGCGTTGCGGTCGCCTTCGATGAAGCGTTCAATCACGAGAAAGAGATCGACCCAGACGGTCTGTGGACAGGCATAGCCACACCAGGCTCGCCCGACCGCCGAGGTCACCAGGAAAAGGCCGAGACCCGCCATGACGAGAAGCCCCGCGACGAAGAAGAACTCCTGCGGCCAGATCTCGATGAAAAAGAAATAGAAGCGTCGCGCCGCAAGATCGACGAGCACCGCCTGATCAGGCGCATGCGCGCCGCGGTCCCAGCGAATCCATGGTGTCAGATAGTAGATGCCGAGTGTCAGCAGCATGGCTAACCACTTAAACCGGCGGAAGCGCCCCTCCGCCCGCTTCGGAAAAATCTTCCGTCGCTTCTGATAAAGTGGCCTTCGCACGCGCGCGGCATTGACCGGTTCGGCATCGAGCCGTTCGACGAAGGCCTTTATCATGGGCGGTTGGAGCATCTGGGGCAAGTCCCGGCAATTTCGCCTGCAAGCCGACCTTTACCCGTTGCACAAGCTGCAAACCTTGATCTGAGTCAAGTTCGCGCCAATTCTCGCGCTGGGTATGAGACGACGCGATGTACATGCGTCGCCTTTGAAGCGCCAGGCTGGACATGCTGTGGGAACGCACAGTTGCCTCCATCATATCCGCGATCGCCGGCGTCCAGCCTTAAAGAGACTGACCTTCTACTCGCCACCACCGAGCGAGTGGACGAAGACCGCGAGCTCTTTGACCGTCGTGTCGCCAATGCGCGCCGACCAGGCAGGCATAACTCCATTCTTCGGCGCCTTCATCTGATTGATGACCGCTTGCTCACCCTTGCCCTTCAACCATATGGAGTCGGCGAGATTCGGCGCCCCCATCTCCCGGTTTCCGTTCGCATCATCGCCGTGACAGGAGGCGCAGTTTTCCGCAAAAACCTGCTTGCCTTTGTCGACGAGCTCAGGCTTCGACGGGGTCGCGCTAAGGCTCACGACAAAAGCCGCGGCTTGGCGCATCTGCTCCGACGTCAACATGTCGGCAAATGCGGGCATCTCGGAAACTCGCGTCTCGGGATCGCGAGAGTAGCGGATACCATGGGCGATGGTTTGATAGATTTCTTCGGGTTTGCCGCCCCAGAGCCAGTCGTCGTCGTTAAGATTTGGGAAGCCCTTTGCGCCGGCCGCGCCCGAACCATGGCACGGGGCACAGTCTACCTTGAATGCTGAGGCCCCGGCCGAAATCGCAAACTGCTGCAATTGCGGATCCGCAATGATTTCCTCCACCGTGCTCGCAGCGATCCGCTCGTTGTAACCGGCCATTGCCGCTTTGGCGTCTGCCAGATCAGCGCTGACCTGAGCGCGGCTCGAATAACCGAGTACGCCTTTGGTCGTGTCCGTCAGCAGCGGCCAGGAGGGATAGGCCATCGCGTAACCTATCGCCCAGATGATTGTCGTATAGAACGTGTAGACCCACCAGCGCGGCATCGGGTTGTCCAGTTCGCGGATACCGTCCCACTCGTGCCCGGTGGTTTCGATCCCGCTGACCTCGTCCACATGCTTGTGCTTGTCCACCATCAATCAGTCCTCCTTAAGCGGGATGGAGGCGGCCGTTTGAACGGACTTCTTGCGGCCTGGCCGGAAAGTGAACGTGATAACGCCGAGGAAAAAGAGCACCATCGCAAGAAGGCCCCAGGTGTCGGCGAAATGGCGCATCGCCGTATAGGTTTCCATGCCTTTCTCCTCCTCATCGGTAGCCGGCAGCGTCGTCATAGATGGAGAAGTCGACAAGTGTGCCGAGCATCTGGAGATAGGCGATCAGCGCATCCATTTCGGTCAGCTTCCGCGGGTCGCCGTCGAAATCGCCGAACTCCGCTTTGGGGTAGCGGGCTTCGACCCCGGATGTGTCCGCATCTGGATCGGCCTGGGCCTTGAGGTCGGCGACTGCGTTGTCGATCATTTCGTCTGTATAGGGCACGCCGGTCGCTCGGTTGGCCTTAAGTTTCATCGCGACATTCTTCAACTCAAGCGGCGTTGCCTTGAGGAAAGCATAGCTCGGCATGACCGATTCCGGCACGACGGAGCGCGGTTCGGTCATGTGCTGGACGTGCCACTCGTTGGAGTAGCGCTCGCCGACGCGGGCGAGATCCGGGCCTGTTCGCTTCGAGCCCCATTGAAACGGATGATCGTACATCGACTCCGCCGCCAGCGAGTAGTGGCCGTAACGTTCGACCTCGTCCCGAAACGGGCGGATCATTTGGCTGTGACAGACATAGCAGCCCTCGCGGATGTAGATGTCCCGTCCGGCAAGCTCCAGCGGCGAATAGGGCCGCATCCCTTCCACCTTCTCGATCGTGTTCTCGAGGTAGAAAAGCGGCGCGATTTCCACGATGCCGCCGATGGATACGACCAGCAGCGAGGCGACTAGCAGCAGTGTCGCGTTGCGCTCAAGTATCGCGTGTTTGTTAAGAATGCTCATCGGCAGCGCCCTCTTATTCCGCCATGGCCAGGGGCGCAGAACCGATGACCGGACCATCATCGCGGACACGTCCCAGGATCGTCATCGTTACATTGAAGGCCATGAGCACGGCGCCGGAGAGGTAGAAAACGCCGCCGACAGCCCGCATGACATAGTAGGGGAACATGGCAGCGACCGTTTCCGCGAACGAGTAGACCAGAAAGCCCTGGTCGTCGTACTCGCGCCACATCAGGCCTTCCTGGATACCGGCGACCCACATAGTGGCGGCATAGACAACAATGCCGAGAGTCGCGAGCCAGAAGTGCCAGTTGACCATGCGCACGCTGTAAAGCCGCTCGCGGTTCCAGAGCTTCGGCACGAGATAGTAGACAGCACCGAAGGTGATGAGACCGTTCCAGCCGAGCGCTCCCGAATGCACGTGGCCAATCGTCCAGTCGGTATAGTGGCTGAGCGAATTAACCGTCTTGATCGACATCGTCGGTCCTTCGAAGGTCGCCATGCCGTAGAAGGCGACGGCCATGACCATCATGCGGACGACCGGATCGGTGCGGATCTTGTCCCAGGCGCCCGAGAGCGTCATCACGCCATTGATCATGCCGCCCCACGAGGGCATCCACAGCATAATGGAGAAGACCATGCCCAGCGTCTGCGCCCAGTCCGGCAGGGCCGTGTAGTGCAGGTGGTGGGGGCCGGCCCAGATGTACATGAAGATCAGCGCCCAGAAATGAATGATCGACAGGCGGTAGGAAAAGACGGGGCGGTTCACCTGCTTGGGGATGAAGTAGTACATCATCGCAAGGAAGCCCGCGGTCAGGAAGAAGCCGACGGCATTGTGCCCATACCACCACTGCGTCAACGCGTCCTGCACCCCTGAGAAAGCCGAATAGCTCTTAGAGCCGAGGAACGAGACCGGTACGGCGAGATTGTTGACGACGTGCAACAGCGCGATAGTGACGATGAAGGCCAAATAGAACCAGTTCGCGACGTAGATATGCGGTTCCTTTCGCACCACGATGGTGCCGAGGAATGCGACGAGATAGGCAACCCAGACAACGGTCAGCCACAGATCTACATACCATTCCGGCTCTGCATATTCGCGGCCCTGGGTGATGCCTAGGAGATAACCCGTGGCTGCTAGCACGATGAAGAGCTGGTAGCCCCAGAAGACGAACCAGCCGAGATTGCCGCCAAAGAGGCGGGCGCGGCTCGTACGCTGGACGACATAGAAGGAGGTTGCGATCAGAGCGTTGCCGCCGAAGGCGAAGATGACGGCGGAGGTGTGCAGCGGACGGACGCGGCCAAAGTTGAACCACGGCTCCACGTTAAGGTCAGGAAAGGCGAGCTGCAATGCGACGACGACGCCAACGAGGAAGCCGACCACACCCCAGAACACCGTGGCGATGACGCCGTATTTCACAACTTCGTCGAAATATTTGGCTTGACGAGTTAGACCCGCAGCAGCAACCGCACGAAAATCCGTGCGGTGCATAAGCACTAAGGTGCCGCCCAATAGCGCGAAGAACAGTACCCACATATGCGCTTGAAAGAGATGGTCCTGGGCAAAGCCGGCGCCGATCAGCGCCAGGAAGGCGCCGATGGCGAGCGCGATCATCTCGACTGTGTATGTCATGATTGGATCCCCAACTTGTCCTGGCGCTCGCCGGCGCAGGTTCCACACCATATCTGCCGAAGCCTCGCGGAGAATTGTCAGAGGCGGGACTTGCACACCTTGATTCAGATCAAGATCGGGGCGGACCTTCTCGGAGGTCGTTAAGGTGCCCGGGCGGCTCATTTGCGGGAGGAGCGCAGCCATCCACACTCGACCCGCGCCTCTCTGAGGAGCCCCACAGTGTCGCTCAGCCTTCAATTCACAGAACAACAATAACAAGGGCTGGCGCTAAGGCCAGCACCGCAATTCACTCTCAATTGCAGAGCGAACGGAGGGTACCCGGCTTCATGATGTCTATCGCCCTTGAGTCTCGTAACGCGATTATGCTTCGTTCCTTCAGTTTGGCAATGACACGCGATACTGTCTCGATTGTCAGACCGAGATAGTCCGCAATGTCCTGCCGTGACATCGGCAATCTTAGCTGCTGGAGGGCCCCCAGCCGGTTTGAGAGATCTAATAGGAACGCGGCCATCCGCTCCACCGCACATTGCCGGCGGACGACCAAAAGGTGCTCCTGAGCCCGCGCCATACCATCGAGGGCAAGCTCAAGGAGTTCCCGTGAATGCTCCTGCACCGTAGTTTGCCTAAAGGCAGCCAGCGTTGTCTCGGTG
Source organism: Sinorhizobium prairiense (assembly GCF_029201645.2). Lineage (NCBI taxonomy): Bacteria > Pseudomonadati > Pseudomonadota > Alphaproteobacteria > Hyphomicrobiales > Rhizobiaceae > Sinorhizobium > Sinorhizobium prairiense. Next base: position 393,310 of record NZ_CP104130.1, on the reverse strand, counting down.
ACGGCCTCGGCAAAGAAACGATGGGTCGAGCCCGCTTCGAGGCCGAACACCTCCCCTGCAAAGCAAAAGGCTACAATCTGCCTTCGACCGTCGGAGAGGAGACGGTATACACGGACAGTCCCGGTTTCAATCTGGTAGCACTTGGCGACGGTATCGCCTTGGCCATATATTTCTCGGCCAGGCTTGTATGTCGCAACGAGGTGCGGGCCTAGAATTCTTGCCCTTGCGATATTGTCGGGCGCTTCATGGCTCCACTCTGAAGGTCTGGAGGCGGCGTCCATCTCATATCCCCCTATCTTTCGGGGCAAGATTGCCAATTCGCGCCTCGGCGATAAACTCGGTTAATCCACTAAGTGAAACTACTTAGATCGCCCGCCGCCCAGTCGCCTCATATTTTGTCTCTATGAAGCGCGATCCGTTCTAGACCGTTCACTGCGCGCACGAGATCGGAGCCGTTGATCGGTTTCGTCAAAACGATCGTGTCGCCGTGCTCTTTGAACGCCGTCATTCCATCAACGAGTAGGACGACACGGAGATCGGGCCTCTCCAGAAACTTTGCTGTTTGCGGCTCGGACTTCAACATCTCATCGTCGACGATGGTGCAGAGCGCCCGCTTGGCGGAGGCCTCAGCCTTCCACAAAGCGTCGTAGGACTCCGTAAAGTAACCTTCAACCTCCAGCGCGAACGCAAGGGATCGCCGGAGGCCCCGGTCCGCTGCAACGACGACGATGATCCTGGCAACTGACAACTTCGTGTTCCGCGCAATCTGCGTGCATCTGCCCGCAGGTTAAGCGCCATTTGAACGCTTGCGACCCGCAGCCGCATTGCGCCAGATCAATCGGGCGAAGACTATGAAGAGCCGAAACCGGCCGCGATGGCCATGCGCACAAGATGCGGGAGGCTCTTTGCCCTCATTTTTGACATAACGTTCGCGCGGTGCACCTCCACGGTGCGGGGACTAATATCGAGATCGTATGCAATCGTTTTATTGGCGAGACCAGATACTACCGCTGAAAGCACCTGCCGTTCTCTGACGCTGAGTGTGTCAAGACGCGCCTGGACGTCTGTGATCTCGGCGGCCACCGCGGGAGTAGTCAAATGCTCTGATGCCCGTTCGATAGCTTCCACGATCAGCGAGTCCTCGAAAGGCTTTTCAATGAAGTCCAGCGCTCCCGCTTTCATTGCCTCGACTGCCATTGGCACGTCGCCATGTCCCGTGATCACGATGGCGGGCATCTTTATTTTTTGGTTGCCGAGTTTGCGGATGAGACTGACCCCTGACATGTCGGGCATCCTAAGGTCCGTGAGCAGAATTCCTTCGCGAATGTTCGGGGCGAAGTCAAGGAAGGAGGCTGCCGATTCGTGCACTTTTACGGCATAACCGTTCATCGTCAGCATAAAGGCAAGCGACTTGCGAACAGGCTCCTCGTCATCGACAATGTGAACTGTATAATCAGTCATTTCCATCGATCCGCTGCACATAGGCGGGAAGCGTAAACCGGAAGGTAACGCCTCCGGCTGCATTTTGCGAGAAGGTCAACTCGCCGCCATGCGCTTCGACGATACGCTTGGAAATCGAGAGACCAATCCCCATTCCGCTCCGCTTCGTCGTAACGAATGGCTTGAAAAGCTCTCTGCTGATCTCCTCGGGAATTCCAACGCCTGTGTCTTTCACCGTCACCGCGATCTCGCCCGCGCCAGCTGGCATGGTGCGAACAATGAGCTCGCGGCGCTCTACGTGGCGCATCGCCTCTATCGCGTTGCGCATGAGATTGATTAGCACCTGTTGAACTTGGATCCGATCGACCATCACCATTTCGGCACCAGGCAAATACTCGAATACCGTGCGAACGCCATTTTCACGGGAACCGACGAGAGCCAGCGCGCCAGCCTCCTCCACCAGTTTACGGATGTCCTCGGGGGTCTTATCCGTCTCACCTTTCGTGACGAACTCCCTGAGATGCTTGATGATCTGCCCTGCGCGCAGGGATTGGCTCGCCACCTCCTCCAGCGCGCCGCGCATCCGCGTTGCAACGGTGGCGTCCATATCGCGCAACAGCCTCCTACAACCATGAGCATAGTTCGCGATCGCAGATAACGGCTGGTTCAGCTCATGCGCAAGCGTTGAGGCCATTTCGTCTATCTCCTTGAGACGGGCGAGCCTGGCCAATTCCGCCTGGATTTGTTCAAGCCTTGCGGCCGACTCCTCCCGCTCGGTCAGGTCTCTGATGAAGCCGGTGAAGAAGCGCTCGCCCCCGGACCTCATCTCTCCTACAGCGAGTTTCATCGGAAATGTTGATCCGTCTTTCCTCCGCCCGACGATGACGCGGTCGATACCAATGATGCGCTTTTCCTCGGTCCTCATGTATCGCTGCATATATCCGTCGTGTTCATGCCGGTAGGGTTCTGGCATGAGGATGCGGAGGTTTTCGCCGGTGACCTCCTCTTCTGCATAGCCGAACTGCCGCACGGCGGCGGCGTTGAAGGAAACAATCGTACCATCGGCCGCGCTGACAACGGTTGCGTCTGGTACTGTGTCCAGTATGGATCTAAGGTGTGCGTCGCGGGCCTTAACGATAGCCTCTGTCTTGTCGATGGAGCGTCTGCCTGCCTCCAGCACCTCTCCTAGGCATGCAATGAGAAGCACTGCCAAACCGAAAACAACCAACTCGACAAGCCCTGGGTAGGCAACATCCTCGAGCCAATGAACAAACATCGCCGCGCAAATCGAGGTCCCGGCTGCAAGTGCGACTGGCTTCAGCCCGCCGATAATCACGACGATCAGCATACCGGGAATAAACGAGGACAGAACAAGGCTGTCGCCGATGACCGATGACAGCGCTAATCTCAGCCCAAGAATGGCTAGTGGAACCGCAGTCACGATTATGTAGGCTGCGATCCGCTCCCCACGCCATCTGGCAAGCATTTGCTCTAGGCGGACCCTCCAATCGACGCTTTGCGAATGCATTCCTGATCCACCAGAGGATTTGTTGCTGTTGCTGTGCCCAGCCTACTGAACGAGGAGACACCGGAAGCGCACACTGTCTATTCCATAGACTATGCTGCAGTCGTCAGCCATCCCGGGATTGGGGCTATGTTGCCGCACCTCTACCGTCGGGCATAATCCACATGAAGTCGGAATGTCCCTTGCTTTCGATCAATGGGCTACGCGAAGCGCATCGCTATAGTGCGGCACATCGCCATTTAGAGAAGGAACTTCGCATGCAACCAACTCTTGCTGCAAAATACGGCGATGCGCGCCTGCCCCGCTACACCAGCTACCCGACATCGCCGCGATTCTCACCCGGTGTGGACGCCAGCACCTACTCCGACTGGCTTGCCGATCTGCCGCTTGAGAAGCCGGCGTCGCTGTACTTGCACATTCCCTTCTGTCGGTCGATGTGCTGGTACTGCGCCTGTCACACGACGATCACGCGACGCGATCTGCCGATCGACGAATACCTCCACATGCTGCGCAAGGAGATATGCCTCGTATCCGCAAGCACGAAAGCGCCGCTCAACATCGACCATGTGCATTTTGGCGGAGGAACTCCAACAATCATGCGGCCGAAGGAAATGCTGGCATTAATCGAGCTTCTCCACGAGCACTTCGATTTCGCCACTACTGCGCAGATCGCCGTTGAGATCGATCCAAGGACCCTGGAGCAGGAGATGGCGGCGGTTCTTGGAAAAGCAGGCGTCCGTCGTGCAAGCCTTGGGGTGCAAAGCTTCGATCGGGTGGTGCAGAAGGCGATAAATCGAGCACTGAGTGTCGAACAGACGATCAATGCGGTTTCCTACCTGCGCCGAGCGGGGGTCGACAGCATCAATTTCGATCTAATCTATGGACTGCCGCACGAGACGGTTGAATCCTGCATAGAGACGATCAAGTTGGCGCTTGAAATGCAGCCAGACCGCTTCGCCGTTTTCGGCTACGGCCACGTGCCATCGCTCAAGAAGCATCAGCGATTGATCGATGAAAGCGTGCTCGCGAGTGCGGAAGATCGTCTTGCTCAGGCAGAGGCGATTGCGGAAAACCTCGTGGCGGCCGGCTACCGACGCATCGGCCTCGACCACTTCGCCAGGCCGGACGACAGTCTGGCCATTGCGCAGGCAAACGGGCAACTGCACCGCAATTTTCAGGGTTACACCACCGACGCCTGCGAGACGCTTATCGGCTTTGGCGCATCGGCCGTTGGCCGCATGGCAGGCGGATATGTCCAGAACGAGGTACTCCTTAGTGGTTACGCGCAACGGATCGCGTCGGGGCGTTTTGCCACAGTGAAAGGCTACCGCTTGTCGACCGAGGACCGGCTGCGGGCAAACATTATCGAGCGCCTGATGTGCGACTTCCGCGTCGACGTTCCGGCACTCGCCGCCGCGCACGGCTTCGAGCATACCGCCCTTCTAGAACGGAATGAAAGACTCGCCATGCTGGAGAGCGAAGGAATTCTTGAAATCGAGGGCGGGGTCATACGGCTGCGGGAGGAAGCGCGTTTCCTGATCCGTACAGTCGCTGCGGCTTTCGATGCCTACCTGGACGAATCGACGCGGAGCTGCACCAAGGCGGCTTGAAGCTGCGTTAATGAAGAAGACGGCATGGGGTGGGACAACGAATCGACCAAAAGGCTCGTTAGCTTTATAGAGAGATAGACTGCGCTGTTTACCGGCTGCGCTCGGTCATCCGGAAAACGGTCGCATCGTCGAGGACAGTCTCTTGTTCGTTTGGAGCTTCGCTCGGATAGGATCAAGTCTGTCGCGAGCGTGGCCCGAAAGGCGGCGAAGAACAACTGGGATGCGGAAGAAGCACTGTCGCAATGCCGAGATCTCATCGGGTCCCGTGTGGTCCTGCAACAATGTTGAGCACGTCCATCGGTTCGTTTAACTCTTGAAGGAGGCGCTGCCTTCCCCTCCCGAAAGGATCGAAGTTCAAGATCAGATCGCCAGGCCGAAGGCGACCGGTTATAGAGCAGTTCATGTGAACTTTTGCATCGAGGTCGAAGGTGTCAGTCAGACTTTTTCGCGAGACTTCATACCTGCGAAGTACAGGTGTGGTCCCCCGGTGGGCCGAAATTTCACACGACGACATCTACAAGGTGAACGGAGTGGCCGAAGACCTTAGAGGGCGCCTGTTCGACCTGCTACAGCTCTCGCTGCCGCTGATTCGACTGCAAGCGCAATCCGTGAGCGCGTGGCCACCAGCCCCTCAGGCGATAGCTTAAGCCTTATAGGGTGGCGACAAATGGTCTGGTTCATTTGTTCAGCCGAACATTCGGTAGAAGTCCACGGACGATCTCGTTCGAGAGGCCAGCATCCTCGCGAGAGAGCTCGATCTGAAAACACGCTTACCCAGCATGGCCTTGAGGACATGGCATTCAGGACAGAGCAGCTTCTGCCCACGCGGCCGACGTGCCAGAGTCGGATATCGAGTGAGGAGATTTTCTGCTGCTGTTGGCGCGGCCAACGGCGGTGACGACTGGGCTATTTCGGAAGTGTCGCGGCTTTCCCAACGTGAAGTGAAATCGTCCGAACAACGTCAGAAGAGTTAGAAATATGATCGTGCGAGCGGTCCGATATATTCGACTCTAAAGCCATCCATCCGCGCTTTTCGGATAAAGGCGTTCGCTTCGGCAAGACCAGTCTCGAACGCCTGCCCCTCTTGAGTGTTCCTAACGAAGTTAGTCTCGAACCATCGGCTTGCTCTACGCGAAAGAACACTAGAGCGGGATGCGTTTAGGTTCGGTCATATCCAGCTTCCTTGAAATAGCTTGCGCATTCCTGCGGAGTGATGGTCTGCAGGATCGTCCGCAGTTCATCGCAGATGGCTTCGGTTGATCTGGCTTGCGCCTCGCGCAGCCAGTGCTTGATCTTGGCGAAGAGCTTTTCGATGGGATTGAGATCGGGGGAATATTTCGGCAGGAAGAGCAAGCGGGCGCCGGCGTTGCGGATGGCGGTGCGGATCGCCGCGGCCTTGTGCGAGCCGAGATTGTCCATGACGACGACGTCGCCGGCTTTGAGTTCCGGCACCAGCACCTTCTCGACATAGATGCGGAACCGTTCGCCGTTGATCGGGCCATCGAGGAGGAAGGGGGCGCTGACGCGATCGGCCCTGAGCGCGGCGACGAAGGTCATGGTGTTCCAGTGACCGAAGGGGGCGTGGCCCAACAGCCGTTCGCCGCGCGGCGCCCAGCCCCTGAGCGGCGCCATGTTCGTCTTCGTCCAGGTCTCATCGATGAAGACCAGGCGGGATGGATCGATCCGGTGGCGATGCTTCAGCCATCGTGCCCGGTGGCGGGCGACGTCGGGCCGCTCCCGTTCGCTGGCGACCAGCGTCTTTTTTATAACTCAACCCCTCCTCATGCACGAACGTCCAGACGGCGCGGTAATCGACCGTCACGCCGCGCTCGGCCAATTCCGCCACAAGCCCGCGCAGTGTGAAGGCACGGTCGCGGCAACGCCAAAGCAGCCAATCCCGGTGCGGACCGGAAAGCACCCGCGGCTTGTGTCCGCCCATCTGGCCGGGGCCGAAACTGCCCGTCTCGCGAAAGCGCCGCACCCAGTCAATGGCGGTGCTGATGCCAATGCCAAAGCGTTGGGCCGCCGCCCGGCACGACAGGCCGTCGCGCGTCACCGCGCCAACGACACGCGCGCGAAGATCATCGGAAAAGGGTTTCGCCATCCAGGCCGGCCTCCCTTACCGGCCCAAATGATGAATCTGATTTGCGCCCAAAAGGGAATCCCTTCCCGACTCCGCCTAAACGCATACCGCTCTAATGCGCCATTTTCGCGCCTCCTTTCTTTCGATGCGGAAATCCGCCGCCGCAGAGGCCGCGTCGGTCAGTTCCACCGTGCCCGCCTTGCCAGGTGTAAAACCTCCATGTGCCTGCGCCATAATCACGCTCCTCCTCTTGCTAGAATCCGGCTAGGCCTGCCCTCCCTTGCGGTTTGTCAAAAAATTGCTGTCGCTGTGACAAAACCTCCGCTTTACAAAAGCACCCGCATTGATCTCCATGCGTCGGCGCCGGTCTTTGCGCGAAATCAATTTTTCCGATAAATACACGTCGTTGGGTCGGGCCAACGGTTCCTCTCACTACCAGGGAAAGGTTTCAGTTTGAAGACACGCTACATTATCGATGAGACCTTGATCCGGTGCGCCTCCACGCCTCGGTAGGTTCCCTGCCGGACCTACTTTTTGTAATAGGCCATCGCCTAGGCTTTCGGAGATTTTAATTCGGATGTCGCTTCGTTAGAGCACAGCGGGCGGCCCGCTCTGATCGCGGGAAAATGTACCCCAAAGTTCCGGCGATGTAGGATTTCGGCGGTGTATACGTCTGAATCGACAACCGCTGCGCAGCCACGATCACACTTTCGACTAGCGGCAGCTGTGGCGGCACCCCCTCCTCATGTGACATCGAACCGCTCAAGCATCCTCTTGAGCTGCAAGTTCTGTGCATAAAGCTGTTCAGCCAGCAGTCTCTTTAGTCGCTTGTTCTCTGCATCAAGGGCGGCCAGATCCTCCAACGAGGTCGCATTGTCAGCGGTCGCGGATTGCCCATTTTGACGCTCGTTCGGACGGGTCGAACTAGACGCGATCGCCCGGGCGGGTGCATGCTTGGCGCGCCTTCGAGAAGGGCCCCTTGATGTTGCTTGCGGCCCCGACACCGGCTGGGTCTCATCTACCACTGCAATAGGCTTGTCAGGCAGACGCTCGGCCTCACGCCGCTTTTGTTCTTCAGTTCCTGCGGCATCGGCCAGCGGCACCGCTTCTGCTGCAACGTCGACATTGCCGGGGTGTTCGGTTGCAGAACCAACATCGACCTGCTGAGGCATCAAGTCTCCACCTGCACCAGGCGTGACAGGTACTTCAGTTGAATTGAACAGATGGGACGATTCTTCTTCTACTGCGCGAGCCAGAGCCTTGAGGTCGGTGTCCCCCAAATTGAGTTCGTCCTGGCCCTCGGCTGTCGACGCCCCGACTTGAATTCGACGACGAAGTTCCGTTGTGGCACTTTCATATACCCTGAACCCTAAGCATCCCTAAGAAACCAAACCCAATCGGCGCCACTGCGCTCCTGGCCGCGGACCCATATATCTCCTCGCCTCGCGCTTCAACTGCCTAGCGCGCGAGCCGCGGGAACATTTGCGTGACTAATCGCCCGTCATGGACAAATTCAAGCCGGGAGTGACGGGCCTGCGCAGTCCTAGATCGGCTTAGTCCAGTCCGAGCCTTTTGCGCAGGTCGGCATTTTCCGCTCGCAACTTTTCCGCCAGAAGTTTGCGGAGCCTTTCGTTTTCCTCTTCCAGTCGAACGAAATCTGCTAGCTCGTCGTCGCCTGCCAGAACGGCCTTCTCGGGCTTTTGCTCAGCGGGCTTTGCGGTCCGTTTCCACTGATAGTAGGTTTGCTCCGATATGCCGGCGCTTTTGATGGCGTCTTTAAGTGTGCTTTTACCTGCGGTGACTTGCGTCTCGATCAGCTTGAGCTTCTCGGTTTTCTCTTGTTCGCCATACCTTCTGGCCTTAGCGGCCGGCGCCTTCGATTGAGCGCGAACTGGTTCGGCAGCCGTCTTCTGGCTTTTTGGCGACTTCTGCTTCTTACCCGTTGGCGCTTTCACTTCAGCATTCGTCTCTGCAACTGCAGAAACTGGTCCTGTGTTACTCTCGTCAGCCATCCTGAACCCTCCTTAGCCATCACCTGTTTTGGGCTGAGTGAACTACAGAGTCAACAGACGGTCAAACTCCTACTTATTGCATACTTAATCTTGGGCCTCTGCCGCCACACAATGTCGCAAGAAGAATTTTCGACTTCGCAATTGGAACGCCATGTCTCACCTTGATCGCCTTCGTCTGCTGTTGCAGGCCGCCGTGAAGTGCCGTCCACTTCCGGTATGGTCGGCCAGTGGACTGAGAAACAGCAGCGCCGATCTCGATGATCATGTCCTTGCGCTGGTTGAGGCGGATGGTTCGGCGTCGACGACAACGCCTCTCAGGGGCAACTCGGGGCGCATAGTCGCAGTGACGGAGCGCACCTCGAGCTTTTTGGGATGCGCTACCGGCTGTCGCCTGGAGTTGCCGCACGATCTCATCTTCGTTCAGTGCGGTCGAGGGCTGAGGTGCACCCCCGACGAACAAGTCGCCTTCGCCCGTGCTGCCTCGTTCGTAACAAACAGATCGAATTGCTGCTTGATCCTGCTAACTCATATTCATGGCTCAAATCGACTTTTAGAGACTGCGTTATCCCTCCCGGTTCGCTATATAGCATCCGTCCCAGCAACCAGGAGAATTCATGGAAACCGTGGAAATCAGCAGCCGTAGTGAGTTTGCCCTGTGGGCAATCCAACGCGCGCAGGAGATTGTGACGTCGGAGGGCGCGGCGTTTGCCATGGCCGCTCGTGACATGAACGAAGAAGCGGTGATGGATACTGCAGTGACGCTTGGCAAGGCCATCAGTGACGCGTTGTTGGAAGTGTTTGATGGCCTAACGGGTAATACGTGATCGTTTCGCGTCGCCAGAGGGCTGAAGCTCCATGACAACTCGCTTGCCTCATGCGGCGAGCTGTGATGCCATCGCTCGGCGCGCTTCCGTGCTCGGAGTACACAAGGATGGGAAGCGTGTCGGACTCTGGCAACGCGAAAGATATCGACAGGTCGAGACAAAGAAAAAGATGGTAGTCTGTCAAAAAAGACAAACCAGGTCTGTCCCCGCCTTCCTTCCGACCGAAATACCTGCACGCTGAGCGAATCTGAACGAATTGCAAACAAAGGAGACTACGTTGAGCGAATCGAGTTCGGAGAATGAGGAACGGAGGCTTGAGTTGACGAGCCGAATCGTGGCCGCTTATCTGAGCCGCAATGCAGTTCCTGCCGCGGATTTGCCTAACCTTATTGAGCGGACGTATTCCTCACTGAGCAGCACATCTCAGCCAGACAAGGCCGAAACTGTTGTTGTAGAACGTCGCCCCGCCATTCCAATCAAGAAGTCGGTGACACCCGAGTTCATCGTCTGCCTCGAGGATGGCCGCAAGTTCAAATCGCTGAGGCGGCACCTGATGGCAAAGTACGGGCTCACACCGGAGCAATATCGTGCAAAGTGGGATCTTCCCGCTGACTACCCGATGATTGCTCCTGACTATGCTCGGCGACGTTCCGCGCTCGCGCGTGCGGCAGGCTTAGGCAAGAAACGGCGGGCACCGAGTTAGAACCTGCCGCTTCGTCTGGCAAGAGATCGGCCTGAGGCGTTGCGGAACCCCTCTCTCAAAGAGGCTGTGAACCTGTTGGACAACTTGCGCGGCTGCCTAGTGGTTCTATCCTTTTGGATTGCGGATTCAATCCCACGTTGGATTATGCCGCGGAGCTTTGGCGCGTTGCAGCCTCTGGTGTTAGGAAGCATACAATCCTGCCAAACTGAGCGCCTACCGACGATCGTGCGTGCCGCCGGATTCCTGATTACGCTAGAAATCCGGCCACGCTTCGGCGGGGGGCGGCCGCAGATAGCAGCGCGGCGCAACCGTTTCCGTGACGATCTCAACAGTGGCGCGCGGGACTCACATCCGCGCGCGGACGGCCTGCTTGATCGCTGCGGCCCCGCTTTGTAGGTTTCACCGGAACCGCGAACTCGTGGCGGGGTCGTGCTGGTCTGTCTGCCGGTCGCCTCGACGGCGCACCTTGTTGTAAATTGCAGCGCCGAGGCTATCGGCGCTGGCACCGAGACAGGGGCGCGCCGCGAGATCGTTTTCAGATACTGTTTTCGATCGCGCTCTGGAACTGATCACCTCGGCAATATCAATTCCAAACCGCTGATCACCGGCGCTATTCCTTCAGCCACAGCGTCGCCGCTCTTGAGCGGGCGGATCGCCCACGGTCAATTCAATTAGCTACTCTAATGGAGCGTTACCGACACATCGATAAATCTTGATCGGTATGACCTGATAGGAAACTAAGCATCCGCAAGCTCCTACGGCGGCCCCGCAAGGCTGCGGCGTCACAGCGCCCATGGACTCCCGACTTCGTCCGTTTTCGACCTGATGATCATTCGACAGTTACCGATTTTGCGAGATTGCGCGGCTGGTCGACATCGGTGCCCAACAAGACAGCCGTGTGGTAGGCGAGCAACTGTATCGGTAGCGAGAAGATCATCGGCGCAATGATCTCATCGACATTTGGAAGTGCGAGTGTGTGCATCGTGCCGAGTTTCGCGATGGCAGCGCCTTTCTCGTCAGTGATCAGGATGATCCGTGCGCCGCGGGCCGCCACCTCCTGCATGTTGGAGACGGTCTTGTCAAAAAAGCGGTCGTGGGGCGCAATCACGATCACCGGTATGTTCTCGTCGACGAGAGCAATCGGACCATGTTTCAGTTCGCCGGCAGCATAGCCTTCCGCGTGGATGTAGGAAATCTCCTTGAGCTTAAGAGCACCCTCCACAGCCAAAGGGAAGCTGGTGCCTCGGCCCAGATAGAGTGCGTCGCGGCACTTCGCCAGTTCACGTGACAGTAATTGGACCTCTGGGTGGATACTGTTGAGTACCTGCCTCATGATGCGCGGCATGTTGGCGAGGCTGGTGACGTACGCCTGTTCCTCTTGTTCGCTGATAGTTCCGCGCGCTCTGGCAGCAGCAAGCGCGAGCGCGGCGAGGACGGCCAGTTGGCAAGTGAAGGCCTTGGTCGAGGCGACGCCAACCTCGGGACCGGCCAGGATCGGGAACACAGCGTCGGACTCTCGCGCAATCGTCGACTCGCGGGCGTTGACGATGGCACCGATCTTGAGACCTTGCTCCTTGCAATAGCGCAGCGACGCCAATGTGTCGGCGGTCTCGCCCGACTGCGAGATGAAGAGAGCGGCCGACTGCGGCGAGAGCGGGATTTCACGATACCGGAATTCGGACGCGACATCGATCTCGACCGGCAGGCGCGCATAGCGCTCGAACCAGTACTTACCAATCAGCCCGGCCAGATAGGCCGTGCCGCAGGCTGAAATTGCCAGGCGTGGGATCTTGGCGAAGTCGATGTCGTTCCAAACCGGCACCACCCGATTTTCGTTGAAGTTTATATAATGGCTGAGCGCGTGGGAGATGACCTCCGGCTGCTCATAGATTTCCTTCTCCATGAAGTGACGATGGTTCCCCTTGTCGACCATAGAAGCGGCGTTCGAGAAAACCTGACGCGGCCGGTCAGCGACATTGCCGTCGTTATCAAAGATATGGACACCGGTCTTGCCGATGATCGCCCAGTCGCCATCGACGAGATAAGTGATTTCATCGGTAAAGGGCGCGAGCGCAATGGCGTCGGAGCCGAGGAACATTTCGCCATCGCCGTGACCGATCGCCAGCGGCGGGCCATTACGGGCTGCCATGATAGTCAACGGATCATCTTCGAAAAGGACAGCCAGTGCATAGGCGCCCCTTAGCCGCCTCAGCGTCGCAAACATCGCCTCGCGCCGTCCAAAGCCATCGCGGCGAAATCTGGCGAGGAGATGCGCGACGACCTCGGTGTCGGTCTCCGTGTCGAACTCGGCGCCGGCCGCGGCCAGTTCGTCCTTCATCTCAGCAAAATTCTCGATGATGCCGTTGTGTACGACTGCGATACCGTCGGTGAAATGTGGGTGGGCATTACGTTCGGTCGGTGCGCCATGGGTCGCCCAGCGTGTATGGCCTATGCCGATGGTGCCGGCCAGGGGCTGTTCTTTCAGCCTTGCCTCGAGATTGACGAGCTTGCCTTGCGCCCGCCGGCGATCGAGCGCTCCACCGTGGATCGTCGCGACGCCGGCCGAATCGTAGCCGCGATATTCCAGGCGCCTCAATGCACCGACCAGCCGTTCGGAGACCGGCTGCTGCCCGACGATGCCTACAATCCCGCACATATTGCTCTTCGCGTTCCTTCTACACCGACCCCGGCGTACTTATCCCCCGTCTGGGCGGGGCTATATCAATAGCTCCCGCCTCGCACAGGCGATCGTTCGCTGCGTGTCACGTACTATCGTCAATCGGCCGAGCGAAATGCCGGCTGGTAGAAGCTACGCGCCGATGGGCTTGATCTTCGTTAGTTTCAGCGCGTTCTAATAGCCCTCAATGGATTGGCAAAATTGATTGTGTGGATAACACCCATTTGCGTCATGGATGCACTACGCTGATGCGTTTCAAGGCATTGGCTCAAACAGCAAGCTGCGCCCGAAGCGCTGATGACGGAGCATTTCGCGACATGCAGCCGGTAGAATAGAGAATTGAAGCTGTGGCAGAGAAGCAGGATCGTGTCTGCCTCTCAACAGATTCTGGGCAATTGCTCGCCCGACAGCCAGTCGACGATCCGGCCGCCGCCGAAGGAGGTCGACATTTGCACGAAGCAGTCGTCGTCAGCGACGACATGTCCGATGAGGGCCGCCTCACGCCCGAGGGGATGTGCACGCATCGCCGCCAGAATTGCTTCGGCGCCTTCCGGCGCGGCGACAGCGACAAGCTTGCCCTCGTTGGCGATATTGAGCGGATCGAGCCCGAGCAACTCGCACGCCGCGGCCACCTCCGGCTTAATCGGGATCGCTTCTTCATCGATATGGAAGCCGACCTTCGACTGGCTCGCGATTTCGTTGAGCGTCGCGGCGATGCCGCCGCGTGTGGGATCCCGCATCAGCCGGACATGCCTGCCACCGGCCTTGGCCATTGCCGCCACCAGCGTGTGCAGGGGGGCGCTGTCTGAGACGATCGCCGCATCAAATTGCAGGTTCTCGCGTTTTGACATCACGGCGACGCCATGATCCCCGATCGAGCCGGAGAGGATGACCACATCGTGCGGCCGGGCGGCATCGGCGCGCAGATCGAGCCCGTCCGGGACCCTGCCGATGCCGGCCGTCGAGATGAAGACACCGTCGGCTTTGCCGCGCTCGACCACCTTGGTATCGCCGGTGATAATCGGCACACCGGCCTCGCGCGAAGCCGCGCCCATGCTGTCGGCGATGCGTTTGAGATCGGCGAGCGGAAACCCCTCCTCGATGATGAAGCTTGCCGAGAGATAGAGTGGTTGAGCAGCGGCCATGGCGATGTCGTTGATCGTACCATGCACCGCGAGCGAGCCGATATTCCCGCCGGGAAAGAACAGCGGCGAGACGACATAGCCGTCAGTGGTCATCACCATGCGGCCGCCCGAAACGGCGAAGGCTGACTGGTCGTTCCCGGCGCGCAGCCATATGTTGTCGAAAGCTTCGTGGAAGATGCCCTCGATGAGTTGTCTCATCGCACATCCGCCGGCGCCATGCGAGAGGTCGACTCGGCCCTCCGCAACATTGAGCTTTCGCTTGCAGGCGTTGTTCATGCGACCACCCTCACGGCATCCGTCCTCGCCTTCTCGCGGAAGCGGCCATAGCTCCAGTGTGCGGCGCAGGCGCCTTCCGACGACACCATGCAGGACCCTATCGGCGTGTCGGGCGTACAGACCGTGCCAAACAGCTTGCATTCGGCAGGTTGTTTCGCTCCGCGCAGAATGGTGCCGCATTCACAGGCCGGATTGTCCTTGGCCCTTGAGGTCACCATCGAGAAGCGCCTCTCGGCATCGTAGGCCGCATATTGTGGTCGCAGCCGCAGTCCGCTCAAAGGCAGTTCGCCAAGACCTCGCCATTCGAAGCTCTCGCGCAGCTCGAAGAAATTGGCCACCTCCGCCTGCGCCTTCTCATTGCCGAGTCTGGTTACCGCGCGGATGTATTGGTTTTCGACCACATGCCTGCCGTCGTTGATCTGGCGCACCAGCATCAGGATCGCCTGTATGACGTCGAGTGGCTCGAAGCCTGCCACCACGACCGGTTTGCAATATTTCTCGGAGAAGATTTCGTAGGGCTTTGTGCCGATCACGGCGCTGACATGAGCTGGGCCGATGAAGCCGTCGATCTTGATCGTGCCTAATTCGCGCACGTCCGGGCTTTCCACGATATTGTGAATCGCCGCCGGCGTCAGCACGTGGTTGCAGAAGATTGAGAAATTTCCGAGGCCTTTGGCGATCGCCGTCTTGAGTGCGAGCGCGGTTGGCGGCGTCGTAGTCTCGAACCCGATCGCGAAGAACACCACCTCGCGCTCCGGCTCGGCCTTGGCGATCCTAAGCGCGTCGAGCGTCGAATAGACGATGCGGATATCGGCGCCGCCCGCCTTGGCCTCGAGCAGGCTTGAACGGTTTGTGCCCGGCACACGCAGCAGGTCGCCATAGGTACAAAGCGTGATCTCGGGACGGATCGCAAGCGCGATTGCCGCGTCGATCCGACCGATCGGCAGCACGCAAACAGGACAACCTGGGCCATGGATCATCCGGACATTGTCGGGCAGCAAATCCTCAAGACCGTAGCGGGAGATCGCGTGCGTGTGCCCGCCGCAGAACTCCATGAAGTAATAGGAGCGGGCCGACTCCGCGATCGCCGCGATCTGATGCGCAATTTCCTTGGCGAGCCTGCCGTCGCGATATTCATCGATATACTTCATGGCGCGTCACCTCTCGCAGCCTCTTGGATCAGCGCCAGCGTTCGTTGCGCCTCCTCAGGATCAATCTTCGTCAGCGCATAACCGACATGGAGGATGACGTAGTCGCCCGGTCGGACATCGTCGATCAGGGCCGTCGAGATGACCTTCAAGACGCCGTCAAGCGTGACTCTCGCCATATTGTCGGGCAGCACTTCGGTGACCTTGACCGGTATGGCTAGGCACATGGAGGGCTCTCCAACGCTGATACATGCTTGTCCATGATGACCTGCCGCGCATGGGCGGCTTGTCCAAGCGCAACTCCCCCGTCATTGGCCGGGGCCAGACGTGGCAGATATGGCAGGAAGCTGCGCTCCCGCAGCGCTTGCGCTAGACCCTTCGCAAGGACGCGGTTCGTCATACATCCGCCGCTGAGCGCAACCTGCTGCGTGCCAAGGGTTGCCGCACCCTTGGTCGTCCAATCTGCAAGGCCGGCAATCAGCGTGCCATGGAAGAGGTCGGCAGCATCGGCGCCGCCCATCCCTGCCTCAGCCAGATGCAGGATGAGCGGCCGGAAGTCGAGCACCCCATCCTTGATGGCGTATCCACCCGGAAGGCAGCGCGGCGTCCGAACCAGCGCCTCGAATTCCATCGCCGCCTGTCCCTCGTAGGTCTGGACGAGGCGAATACCCGATATCGCCGCGGCGGCATCGAAGAGCCTGCCGAGGCTGCTCGTAACGGGGGGCCGCATGCCGCGGCTGAACATCGCCGTCAATTGCGCCACCCCGGAATGAGCCGGCGCCAGGGTCAGCGCCAGGTCGATGCGGCCGGCCGCCTGAAGCGCCGCGACCCCCATGCGCCAGGGTTCGCGCGCGGCCCGGTCGCCACCCGGCAGCGGCAGCGGCAGGAGCGATCCCGTGCGCAGCCAGCGATGTCCCTCGACCGCAAGCATCTCGCCGCCCCAATTGCTGCCGTCGGCGCCAAAACCATGACCGTCGAGCGCCAGCCCGAGAACCGGCCCGGCAAGTCGATGCTCCGCGGCCACCGCAGCTACATGAGCGAGATGGTGCTGGACCAGCACCACCGGCAGACCGAAGCTCTCCGCCATCCGCACCGAACGGAAATCCGGATGCATGTCGCGGGCCGCGAATTCCAACTTCACATCAAGGATCGAACAGAGATGGGCCGCCGCCTCACGCTGGAAGCGTATCGCCTCCCTATTGTCGAGGCCGCCCACATGCTGCGACAGGAAGGCCTCACGTCCGCGCGTGACGCAGAGCGCGTTCTTGAGGTCTGCACCGGTGGCAATCACGGAAGGTCCGTCTTCGCCGAGGTCAATGGGCTCTGGCACGAAACCGCGGGCGCGGCGGATAAAGGCAGGCGCGCCGTCAATCACTTGCATAACGGAGTCGTCGGCGCGCATGACGATGTCGCGGTCATGGGTGACGATCAGGTCGGCGATCGCGGATAGGCGGAACTCGGCATCCATATTGTCGGCGACGAGGGGCTCACCGCGGGGATTGGCGCTGGTCGCAACCAAAGCAGGGAGACAGCCTGGCACAAGACGGGCGAGTTCATCGAAGAGCAGGAAGTGCGCCGGTGCGTAGGCCAGAATGAGACCTATCCGCCCGAGTCCGGGAGCTAAGCGACTGGAGAGTTCGCCGGCAACGGCCTTGACCAGAACGATCGGGCTCGCCGCCAAGGTCAGCAATTCCTCTTCGGCGTCGGTCAGCTCCGCGACTAGCCGTGCTGCCGGGATATCCCGTACCATGACGGCGAAAGGCTTCTGGTCCCGGCCCTTGCGCAGCCTGAGGAGATCGATGGCCGCATCGTTGCGGGCATCGCAGAGCAGGTGGAATCCGCCGATCCCCTTCAGTGCGATGATCGCGCTACCTTCGAGCCGCGTAGCCAACTCGGTCACCGGATGGCTGAGCCTCGGACCACAATCGGGACAGGCGACGGGCTCGGCATGGAAGCGCCGGTTCTCCGGGTCGTCATAGTCCGCCGCGCAGGCACCGCACATCGAAAACGAGGCCATGGAGGTCTGCGCTCGGTCATAGGGAAGCGCGCGCGTGATGGTGAAGCGCGGCCCACATTGGGTACAATTGATGAAGGGATAGGCAAAAAAACGGCTTCCTGGATCCTTGAGCTCCCGCTGGCATTCCTCGCAAATCGCGGCGTCGGCACCGATGCGGGTCGCAGTCCTGCCGCCGAGGCTCTCGAGGATTTCGAATTGATTGTCGCCGGCCGGCTCCAGCTCCAGCACATCGACGGCATCGATGCGGGCGAGCGGCGGGGCCTGAGTTCGGATCTTCTCGGAGAAGCTGTCTGCGTCCAGGCCCTCGACCTCGATCAGCACGCCCGAACTGTCGTTAAGGACGAACCCGGAGAGCCGCATCTCGCGCGCGAGCCTGTAGACGAAAGGCCGATAGCCGACCCCTTGCACGGTGCCGCGTACCCGCAGCCTAAGCCGTCGGATCCGAGTTTCGCTCGGTCGTGTGAGCACCCGCGCCATTGTTCACACCACCTTTGACGGCGTGGCCTCCGGCACAGTGGATGCTTCGAGCCAGGCATAGAAGGCCCCCATCCCCTCACCCGTTCGGGCGGAGACAATCAGGGTCTGCAGCCGCGGATTGACACGCAGCGCGTTGGTGATGCAGAGCTCGACATTGAAATCTAGATGCGGAAGCAGGTCCGCCTTGTTGAGGATCATTAGGTCGGCGGCGGCGAACATGTCGGGGTATTTGAGTGGCTTGTCCTCGCCCTCGGTGACCGAGAGCACCACTACCTTGTGAGCCTCGCCGAGATCGAAAGCGGCGGGACAGACAAGATTACCCACATTCTCGATGAAGAGCGCAGAGCCCGGCTCGGGTGCGAGGTCCTGGACCGCACGGCCGACCATATGAGCGTCGAGATGACAGCCCTTGCCGGTGTTGATCTGGATCGCGCGGGCGCCTGTCTCGCGAATGCGGGCCGTGTCATTCGACGTCTGTTGATCGCCTTCGATAACACTGATCGTCATACGGCCCCTGAGCTCCTTGATCGCCCGCACAAGCAGGCTGGTCTTACCCGAGCCCGGGCTGGACACGAAGTTGAGCGCGAAAATGTCGTGGCTTACGAAATACCTCCGATTTTCGGCCGCATAAGCGTCGTTCTTCGAGAGGATCTCCTTCTCGACCTGGATGATCCGTTCCTCGCTCATGCCAGGAACATGCACGCCGGCAATGCCGTTGCGGCGCTGGGCCGAGCCTTCCTCTGCATGATGGTGATCATGCGCGCCGTTGCGGTGGCGATGATCGTGAGCATGGTCATCGTGACCGTGGTGGTGATGATGGTCATGGTCGAGCCCTCCGCCATGGCTATCACTGTGGCTGCCGGCCTCGTGCTTGTAGTCTTCGATGGGTGAGAATCCACAACCGCATACCGTGCACATCAAATCACCTCCATGTCTCTGATCTTCAATTCGTCGCCTGCCGTCATCTGGACGCGATGCCGCCCGCAGTCGGGGCAGGCGCCGAACCGCTCCTGCAAAGCTACTGTCTTGCCGCAATCGAGGCACCAGGCTTCGCCGGCGATGCGATTGATCTCGAGTTTCGCCCGCCCAGCGAGCGTGCCGCGCCGCACCGCTTCGTAGCAGAAGAGCAACGCGTCAGAATCGACGTGGCTCAGCACGCCGATATCGAGACGAACCGACTTGATCCGCCTTGCGCCATTCAGCCGCGCGGTCTCGCAGACAATCTCGATTACGCTTTCTATCAGCGACATCTCATGCATGGGCGGCCCCACGGATGCCGACTTCGATCGCCACGCAAGGGTCGAACAGGAGGGCGAGCCGGCAGACTGACCGGGCTGCGGAATCGCCTGATCCGATCCGCGACCGCAGAAGTGTTTCGACGAAAGGACCGGCCGGGTGAAAGTTCCATTCGGTCGGGGCAAGAATGCGATAGGCGGAGAGCTTGCCGTTGTTGCCTATCTCAACCTGATGATAGAGCCGGCCGCGCGCGCATTCCACGGCTCCATAGCCACCCGCGCGCGTCGTCGGTGCGCCGCAGGCGAGCGTTGCCCAGTCATACTCGCCGGTGCCCGCAAGAGCCTTCAGTTGCTCGAGGCAGTAGCTGACATCGTCAATCCGGCTCAGGAAGCGCTGCGCGAGATGGGAGCTCGCGGCAGCTCCGCATGCGAGGCGCCGCGCCCAGGCCCCCGTCTCAACAACGCGGTCGGGAAGATGCGGCAGGTTGATGTATTCGGGTTCATCAATAAGGCGGGCGATGACCTCCGGGTCATCTTCGACGGTCAGCCCATCGGGCGTCCGGCCAGCAAAAACTCGATCGTTGTCTATGTCTTGCAGCATTGCTGCGCAGGCCGAGTCCGACGAGGGCATGTCGCCCGGGTCGGAAATTCCCATCGCCTTGGCCACTGAGCAGAGGCGATCGACTGGCGAAGCGAGATTTTGGGGGTTGATTTTGCCGGTACTCGCCTGCGCAATGATCGCTTGTGAGATAACCAGTGCCTCTCGCAGACATCTGCCGACGGTCGCCGCGAGCTCGCTCGGCAATGGCGAAGGCCAATGGAGGATCAGCGCCCGCAGAGTTTCGAAGATCCGCTCGGCGTGCAGACCTGCGGCGGCGGCGACGCGCTCCCCTTGCCCCATCGGTAGATCGGCCGCATTGAGGATAGCGAGCCTTGAGGCGACCGATTGTGAGAAGCCACAGAGCGAAAACAGCTGCCGTGCGAGCGCGGGCGCCTCCTCTGGTCGGCGGCCGACGAACATGCGGGTTAGGCCTTGCGGCCGGTTCGCCTTCACTGCGAGGGAAGAGGCAACTCCGCGCGACACCATCACCTCAACACTGATCGTTCCTGGCCCCCGAAGGAACGTCATCCCGAGGCCTCCTCGCACCTGTGGAAACGTCCGCGCAACAGGTCCCGCCGGTTGACGACTGCAGCTGGTGCCGGCGCAGGCTCGAGCGTAGCGGGATTAAAGAAGGCACGGGCGGCCTCCTCCGCGGTCTCGAGCGCCGCTTCCATCGTAGCGAATTCGACGACCGGCGAGAGCAGCGCGCAGGAATCGACGCGGCCGATCGCATGGAGCTCGCCGGCAATGAATTCGACTTCCCCCGCGGGAAGGCCGATACGCAGGGTCGTGCCAATGGCTGCGGGCGCGGCAGGTGTCCCTTCAGGGAGATCCACGCCCACGAGATTCATGAACCAAGGTGTGGTCACAATGCCGAAAGCACGGTCGCGATAGGTCCTGAAGCCTGTGGCCGCGACCCTGAGCGCGCAATTGCAGATCGGCACGTCAGTCATGGCGGTGTCGTGAATGTGTCGGTAGCGGGCCACGAGCCGTTCGCCGACCGCCAGCGCCGGATCGAGTTCGGCGCCCTCGGTGAGGTCAGCGATCATCGCCCAGCCTCATGAACTTCGATTGCGGCGCATCGCAGTTCGGGCAGCACCAGTCCTTAGGCAGGTCGGCAAAGGGAGTGCTCTGTGGGATTTGCGACACCGGGTCGCCGGCGGCGGGATCATAGACATGGCAGCAGATACCGCATTCCATCTTTTCGCCAGATATGACCGCGCGCTTGCCGAAACACTGGAGGCCACTCATTTGAAATAGGTCTCCTCCATCTCCCGGAGCCGCATCTTAGAGTCATGGAAATCCTCCTCGGCGGCAATGGCGATCGCGGGTGTGTCGCAGATCTCCAGCGTATCGAGGATGATCGTGTCCATGACGCTATAGAACTGCACGGACCAGACCTTGCGTGCGCCGGTCGCGACAATTCGGCAGGTTCGGTATCCGCGCGAAGTGAGCCGCACCGGCCCGACACCGAGTGAATCTTGCAGGAAGCTCATGTCTTCCGGGCTCATGGGGAAGAGCGAGAAGGTGATGATATGGGCAGGGTCGCTGTCGCGATGGCGGGTGATGCGGTCACCAATTTCGGTGAGCAAGGGCATGACATTCATGGCGCCAGCCGGCGCAGCGCCGTGGCCGATCAATACCGGTAGCCGGGAACAGGCCAGCCTGACGGCGGCGGGAATGCTCCCCACCTCGATATAGTCGCCAACGAGCCGACCGTTGCCGACGGTGAAGCGGACGCGCCAGACGCCGGCCATGACAGCCTCCTGCATCTGCGCGGTGACGCCGTTTTCCAGCACCGCGACGCCGGCAATCTCGCCCTCACCGAGGATCTGGGTGATCAGTTCCCGGTCGTCCTCTGGATAGTCGGTGATGTCGAACAGCTGGCTCGGCCGGTCGGCCTTATGAAGCGCAAGCGCATCGGCGAGCGCTGGCAGAAGCAACGCTGTCCTCCAACATCGGAGGATCCGCTCCTCGGCAGTATTTGTCGCGAGCAAATTGAGCTTGCGGGCGCGGAGAGGTTCGGCGTCCAGCGGCATCACGCGTCCCCCACCCTCCGGGGCGAGCCAGAAACCGGGCTTCATCGCACGATCGCCTTCCCGGCATGCGTGATCTTGACCTTAGGCCCGTCTAAGGGCGCCTTGACTGACCCGACGCAAGAGAGCCAGGCGCCGAATATTTCGACATACTCCGACCAGCCGCGGACGTTGCCGGGCGCGCCCGCCGGCCGCTCACGTCCCATAACAGTCAAGATCGGCACGACCACGTTCAAGCGTGCCTTGAGCTTGCCCTCGGCTTTCCGGCGAACCAATGAGCCACGCAGGGGGCTCCGGGCGAACTGCGGGAGTTCCGGACGAACGACCGCGACGTCCTCAGTCTCGGGCCGCGCGGGATTACCGGTGAAGACCAGCCCGGGGTCGTCGGGTTCGCCCGATGACCGTACGACCCGGGCATCGATATCCGTCTCATCGACGACCGATAGCACCCGCTCGCTCACGGCGCGGACCAGGATAGATGGCATTGTCTCCTCCACAAATCAGCACTCAGAATGTTCCGAACGATGGTTTGCAAGCGGCGTGCCAGACTGAGGAAATAGGCGATCGGCTGGAATTTCGATTTTCCAGCTTGGAACGTTCGTTTCACTCGGTGCGAAGATGCGGCGGCAATTCGGCCTCGCGGGAAACGAGATCGCTAAAGAGCGCTTCGAAGGAGCGGCCTTCGTTGGCTTCAACAAGGCCAGCAAGCGCGTCGTCGATCGCGCGGGCCTCTTCGGCGTCGAGCACCCGGATGGCGGAGCCGAGATGAGTGAGGACATGGGTTCCGGACAGCTGCGGGCCAACAAGCAAGAGGGAGATTAAGGATATTGCGCCATGACGCTCGCACTGCGCGACAAACTCATTGGCGGCGACGATCCGCATGGGAATGCCTATGCACATGCCGCTCCTCCTCCATGCTGCAGTATTGGGGGGCGCGCGAACAGCGCCGCAGTGCGAGTCCCAACAGCCTTCGCTTCGTGAGATGCGCAGGCACAAGCAGAGCCGCGTCGGCACAGGCGATCGCCATCGGCGGCGGCGACCTGCCCGGCTTTGCCGAACCCGAGCGTGGCCAGCCCGATGCCGACCTGGCCGCCGTGCCACCGGCCCATATCGCCGGCCACACGCGTCATTTCCGGCGTGCCATGGGCATGGCCATGGAAGAGCGTTTCCACAGGATCCTTCCTCACTGGTTCAACGCGGCCGGTTCGGCACGGCGCTCATAGCCTTCCACGTCGATATCGTTTTCGAGAAGCGGCGCAACTACGGCCCCCTCCGGCCTCGTGGCAACGCAGACGCCCCAGTCCCGCAGGATCCGGCTGGCGGTGTCGACGGCCGCCGGAATGACGGCCTTGACCGGCGCCGTGAGCGGACCGCCCCAGTTTCCGAGATCAAGCGGCTGGCAGCCGATCAGAATCAGGCGCTCGGGGTAGTGCCCCATGAGATCTGCCGCACTCAGCACTTCCTGGAAGCCGGTCTGGTGCAGACTCATTTTCTTGGCGCTGGTGAAACTCGGCACTTCATCGTCTTCCAACACCTTCATCGTTCCTGGGACGAGGCCGTAGTCGATCGCGTCGAAAACGATGAGCCGGTCGTGTTCATTGACGAACTGCACCAGATAGAGGCCCTGGGTGCCGCCGTCGAGGATGGTGACGTTGGCAGGCACTTCATAGGCCTTGTGGAAGGCCTCGACCGCACGCACACCAAATCCCTCGTCGGCCCAGAGGATATTCCCGATACCGAGCACGAGGATGCGGGGCGCGGGGCGAATGGCGCTTTGACGATGGAGCACCCCTCTAGTCCTCCAGCTCCTTGGAGAGCCGCTCACCCGAGATCATCGACGAGATGATACTTTGCGAACTCATGATGTCCTCGCGCACGGCCACGTAGATGTGGACGATCACGAAGATAAGGATGACCCACATTCCGAGATGATGGTTGGCGCGGATATCCTGGCTATTCGGCCACATCGAGAACACCCAGCCGAAGACCACATATTCCCAACTGTCGCGGCCTGCGCCTTCGCTGTAGAGCGCAAAGCCAGTGATCACCATGAAGAACAGCGGCAGAGTGAACATGAGGAACATGGTGAACCGCGCCAGCGGATTGTGCCCTGCATACTTCTTCGGCTGGCGTGCCATGAACATGTACCAGCGCACTTCATGCGACAATTGCTTCCAGAAACGGCCGCTCCAGATGGGTACGTAGAAGATCTGCCGGGCATGCACGTTACCTACTAAGACCCAATAGATCCGCAAGATCAGGAGCACGGTGAGGATCTGTGCTGCCGCAAAGTGGATGAAGCGGATACTGCCCATCAGATGGTTGGCGCTCGCCTCCCCGGACGCAGACGTCAGCGGCGAGCCGATGAAGTAGCCGGTCAGCGCGAGTGTCAGGATCGAGAAGGCGTTGGCCCAGTGCCAGATGCGCACAGGTGCATCGTAAACGTAAACGCTCAGGCGCTCGACTGCCTTCTTAGCATCGGTGTTGGCGGGGCGTGATTCAGCGAGAGTCATGACCAACCTCCTCACCGGACCTGGACCCTGGTCCTTTCCTGCCCGTCCGGGCTCATGACATGAGTCGAGCATGCCAGGCAGGGATCGAAGGAATGGATGGTTCTCAGGATTTCGAGTGGCTGGGCGGGGTCGGACATCGGCATATCCAGTAGTGACGCCTCGAAGGCGCCGATGTTGCCGGCGGGGTCACGTGGACTGCCGTTCCATGTCGTGGGAACGACGCACTGGTAGTTATCGATCCTGCCGTCCTTGATCTTGATCCAGTGCGCGAGCGCACCGCGCGGCGCCTCCGTGAAGCCGACGCCCTTGACCTCCTTGGGCCACGTCTCCGGCCTCCACTTGTCAACATGGGCAGTGGAGGAATCGCCGGCCCTGATGTTCGCGATCAGCTTGTTGTGAAAGTAGCGCATCTGTTGGCCGGCCCAGCTCGATTCGAGGGCGCGGGCAGCGGTGCGCCCGAGCGTCGAGAAGAGCGCCGATACCGGCAGACCGAGATCCTTGAGCACCTTGTCGACCGGCTCCTTGAACTCGGCCTTGTTCTGGGCATAGCCGATAACCCAACGCGCCAGCGGCCCAACCTCCATGGCGTGGCCGCGCCAGCGTGGCGCCTTGATCCAGGAATATTTCGCGCCCTCGTCAAGCTGTTCGATATTGGTCTTGGTGCCCTTGGTGTTGGGCCCGAGCTCGTAATGCGGCTCCGTGACGCCGTCCCAGGGATGCAGGCCTTTGGTCTCGTCGGGATATTTGTACCACGAGTGCGCCACGAATTCCTGGATCTGTTCAGGATCGCCATGGTCGACCGGATGCACTTCCGCGAGATTGCCGTTGATTATTGCGCCCCGCGGCAGCTTTAGGTTCGCTTCCGAATAGTCGTTGGCGCGCTCCGGCACGTCGCCATAGGCGAGCACATTCTTGCCGGAAAGACCGCCGCCATAGAGCCAGTTCTTGTAGAAGGAGCCGATGGTCATGATGTCGGGAATGTAGACTTTGTCGTTAAACTCGATCAGCTGGTCGATGACGGACGTGACCATGTTCAGCCGTTCGATGTTGATAGCGCCGACGCCACCGGTTCCGTCGACATCGATCGGACAGGGCACGCCGCCGACCAGCCAGTTCGGATGCGGGTTCTTCCCGCCGAAGATCGAGTGGATCTTGACGATCTCCTTCTGGAAATCGAGAGCCTCCAGATAGTGCGTCAAGGCCATCAGGTTTGCCTCGGGCGGTAGCTTGTACGAAGCATTGCCCCAATAGCCGTTCTTGAACGGGCCGGGTTGGCCCGACTCCATGAATTTCTTGAGCCGCCTCTGGACGTCCTTGAAATAACCGGGCGAGGAAAGCGGCCAGTCGGACACCGACTGTGCCAGCGCCGAGGTCGCCTTGGGATCAGCCGAGAGCGACGACACCACGTCCACCCAGTCAAGCGCGTGCAGGTGATAGAAGTGTACGACATGGTCATGAACCTGCAGGGCAAGCTGCATGAGGTTGCGGATGGAATTGGCGTTTTCGGGAATAGTGATGCCGAGCGCGTTTTCCACCGCTCGCACCGACGTCAACGCGTGCGTGCCCGTGCAGACGCCACAGATGCGCTCCGTGAACGCCCAGGCGTCGCGCGGATCGCGGTTCTTGAGGATCACCTCGATTCCGCGCCACATGGTTCCGGTCGACACGGCGTTGCGGATGATATTGTTCTCGTCGACATTGACCTCGACCCGCATATGGCCTTCGATGCGGGTGACCGGATCGACGACGATGCGCTTGCCAGAATTGTCCAGCGTGTAGCCTGCCGGAGTATCGATCGTCATGGCGGTGTTTCCTGCCCGTGCTATGCCTTGGTATTCTCGCGCTTCGTGGTCACGCGCTTGATGACGGTCACCGCGGCATGCGCGGCGATCGCGCCACCGACGACGCCCGCCGCGGTCAAGCCGATCTTGTCGGCATTGGAACTCGATGCCGAACTGGTTAAAGTTGGCCAGCCGGTCATAGAAGCTGCCCTGGTCCCAGAAGCCTTCTTCGGAGCAACCGATGCAACCGTGGCCCGACTGGATCGGGAATGAAACGCCCCCGTTCCACCGCACCGTGGAACAGGCGTTGTAGGTCGTCGGCCCCTTGCAGCCCGTTTTGTAAAGACAGTAGCCCTTGCGCGCGCCCTCGTCGTCCCACTCCTCCACGAACTGGCCGGCGTCGAAATGCGGGCGGCGATAACATTTGTCGTGGATGCGCTGCGAATAGAACATCTTCGGCCGCCCCTGACGGTCGAGCTCGGGCAACTTGTCGAATGTGGTGATGAAGGTGACGACGCCGGTCATCACCTCGGCGATCGGCGGACAGCCCGGAACCTTGATGATCGGCTTGCCGTGGATCACCTTGTCAATCGGAGTTGCCTGGGTGGGATTCGGCTTAGCCGCCTGTACACAGCCCCAGGCGGCACAGGCGCCCCAGGCGATGACCGCCAACGCATCCTCTGCCATCCACCTCAGCTTCTCGACGAAAGGTCGTCCACCGTTGATGCAGAACATGCCGTCCTCGTTGAGCGGCGGATTGCCCTCGACGGCCAGGATGTACTTGCCCTTATATTTCTCCTTGGTTTCCTCGAGAATGGCTTCGGCCTGATAGCCGGCAGCGGCCATAATCATTTCATCATAATCGAGCGAGATCATCGACAGCACGACATCCTTTACTAACGGATGGGCAGAACGGATGAAGCTCTCCGAACAGCAGGTGCATTCGAGCCCATGCATCCAGACGACAGGCACGCGCTCTTTGGTCTGGAGCGCCTCGGCCATGGCGGCCGCCGCGCCTGGACCGAAGCCAAGGCTCGCGGCCGTCAGGCTGCAGAACGTGGTGAAGCTTCGTCGGGTGATTCCCTGGCGGCGGATGACATCGTAGAAGGTTTCAGCAGTTGCCATCGCGCTCCTCCAGCAATCCTGTCGTCAACCACGTCGGGCTTGGCAACGGGCTTTGTCACAGGGACTTACTGGCAAGAAGCGGACCAGTTCACGTGGACCTTGTCCCTAGCGCTTTGTTGAGAGGAGAAACGAAGAGGGTGGGCGTCCCAACGATGCGTGATCGTCGTCCTCAAACGACATAGGAGATGTCAGATAGCGGCGGATCGATTAAGGACGCATAATCGATGGGCTCGTCTTCGGCCCTTCCCGCGATCTCGCGGTCTTCTTCAACATCGTTCGGTGCGATTCGGGCACTATGCTGTCCCGCTCCCCCGGTCAGTTGTCGGCTACGGTTTGTCCATTGTCGAACGGGCGGTTGTCGCCCCACGCAAGGTGAAGACGATTACCCACAATTCTGTCGTGATTGTCGAATCCGCGACATGGGTCGTTTGACCGCTCCTAATCAGTTGAAAGCTAATTAACTGAGAAGGTTTCGCAAACTCCGTCTATCCGATGCCAATGGAATTGGCATGAGTTTTGAACCCCTTGTTGAATGCGGCCGACTGGCATTCGGATGGCGGAAAACCGTGATGGCTGACGGCGAAAAAAGTATCACGACGGGGGGATTGCATTCGATGCAACGGGAGAAGACGCGTGAGATCCGGACATCCTCGTGGTCCGGCTGGAGACGAACCATCACGCCGCCGACCTCCCTCCATGCAAAGCATTATGATGCGCGCTTGCCTTGGTACACGATCTATCCAACTGTACCGGAGTTTTCCCCGACGGTCGGCGTCGAGACTTGCGAAGAATGGCTGAAAGGCCTGCCAGCTGGCGAGGCTGTGTCGCTCTATCTCCACGTTCCATTCTGTCGGTCAATGTGCTGGTATTGCGGCTTTCCTACCAGGATCACTCGTCGGGAGGCTTCAATTGTCGAGTACCTTGCTGTTCTACGTGAGGAAATCCGTTTGGTCGCGGAGCAAACGCCACAGCCGCTCCCCGTCAGCGACGTGCATTTCGGCGGTGGAACGCCAACTAGCATACCGCCCGCTGATTTTCTCGCCCTGATGCAGCTTCTGCGCCGCCGCTTCGCTTTTAAGAAAGCGGCTACCGTCGCTGTCGAGATCGACCCTCGCACGTTCACGCCGAAAATGGCCGAAGCGTTGGAAGTAGCCGAGGTAAATCGCGCGAGCCTCGGCGTGCAGAGCTTCGATCTTACTGTCCAAACGAAGATCAATCGGGTCCAGTGCGAGGCGGTAGTGACGGCTGCCGTCGAAAACTTGCGCCGGCATAAAGTAAGCCGCATCAATTTCGACCTCATGTACGGTCTCCCGCATCAAACGGTGCACTCCTGTGTCCAGAGCGCAACGACAGCAGTCGCCATGCGCCCCGACCGGCTTGCGGTATTCGGCTACGCGCACGTTCCGTCTTATCGAAAGAATCAGCGCCTAATCGATGAGACAGCACTGCCGGACGCTGCTGCCCGCGCTGAACAGGCAGCGGCCATCGCCGATACGCTGATTGCCGCGGGATATCGTCAGATCGGGCTCGACCATTTCGCCTTGCCGGATGACGAGCTCGCGGTCGCGCAGAGAGCCGGTCGGCTGCGGCGCAATTCCTTGGGCTACTCGGCCGACACCTGCCCAACCCTGATTGGCTTCGGCCCGTCGGCTATTGGTCGTCTCGGCAAAGGATATGTGCAAAACGAAATCGCACAGAGTTCGTATAGCCGACACATCGCAGCCGGCCACTTGGCGACATCACGTGGCTACCGTCTCAGCGTTGAAGATCGCGTGCGAGCCGATATCATCGAGCGGCTAATGTGCGATTTGGAGGCGGACGTGCCCGCAATCAGCGCCGCTCACGGATTTGATCCAACCCCCCTTCTGGATAGAGCTGAGCGCCTGACTCCGTTGGCCGAGGACGGGATCGTGGACATTGACAATGGTCTCGTCATCGTGCGGCAGGAGCATTTTTTTGAGCTTAGATCTGTTGCTGCCGCATTTGACGCTTATCTCGACCGCTCCCCCTACTAGAGCCGTGGTGGCGGCGTCTGCGACTGCCATGGGGGGGTGTGGCGAGCAACAGAATCATGCCTGTGCCCATAGCTAACGCAGCGCCAATACCAGGAAATCAACTCAACCAATTCATTCCGTTCGCGCCGATCGTCCAGCTGCGAGCGTTCTCCAGCCAGGCCCTGCGCGCCATCGGTTGCCCGATGCGAGCGCGGTGGCGGAGTGCCGCGGGGAAGTTCTGGATGTTTCGGTCGGGGTCCATGTCGCCCGCATGCGGCTTGACCTCAAGCTGTCCGTCGATCATCCGCGCAGAGAATACGCCCCATGCGACGTGTGTGGGCGAAAGGGCGACTGGACCTTCGTTTCCTTCGGCTGCTGCTGCTTCGAGCATGCCTTCTTCAGAGGATGCAGCCAGACAGAAGTTGGCCGCAGTAGCACTGACGATGCTTCCGCGCGATTGAGCTCTAACATGCAGCTTTAGTCATTAGTTAGCCTGGCGCGGGTGCAGTCGCGCCGGATAGCACAGGGGGGTTTTGATCTGGTGCATATTAGCGCTAGTCGACGTGGCTGTATCTCAACGGAATGACATCTTGCACTGTTATTCCCGATAGGTAACGGAATGGAGACCAGCGGGCTTCTGTGAGCCCCTCATCCCCTCCTATCCTCAAGGGGCGGTCCGACGATCATCACGGCGGGTTCGGCGGACAGAAGCCGTTTTGCGGCCGACTGGACGTCCTCGAGCTTCGCCGCTTCGAGCTCCTCTTTGCTGACGCCCTCGTCTGCGATCCGCCTCACCTCGGCGCGAATGAGGGAGAGTGTCTCTGCGGCCCGATCCGGGCGGGCCCCCGTACCAATAACGAGCGCCGAGGCATGGTCGTCGTTCACGAGGGCAGATCGGATATCGTACGCAAGCCCGCGCTTCTCGCGTACCTCGTTCCAGAGCCTGGACGTGAACAGGCGCAACCATGCCCAGGGCAAATGCAAGGATCCGCGGATGTATTACGGCATGCATCATCAACCCCCCGGAGGCAAGATCGTCGGCCTGACAGCTGCCTCGACTCGCCTTGTTTGGCACGCAGTCAGTGCAACCTCATCGAAGATCGGCCGCTCCACGCCAGCGGCGACATCGACAAACATGAGGCACAAAGCGCGCCAAAGGAGAAACTCGTTTAAATACAAGGTAGTCGCCCGAACCAACGATGTCGCTGTTCTAACATCGTCGTACATCGGACAATTTCGATAGAGACGCGTTGCACGCCGAGCCCCCCAAAACCTCGAACTGAGGCCCAGGTGCGAAGAGTTATGTCCGGGCTCATTTCCCCTCCTCTGGCCCTGCCCTCTAACCCAGTCTGCTCGTCGGCGAGAACCGCTCTGGCATCACTCTGCTGAGCGTCGTGCCCGAGTCGCACCTCGGCCTCGTTCCGGAGATCGATTCACCAATCCCGTCAACCTCGGCCGCACATGCTCGAGGTGTGCGGCATGATCGACCGGTGCGACCCGCGGCTCGCCGTGCCGCGAAGGACAGCGTTGACCCGAATCGGTTCGACGGCGCGCACTTTGTTGTGCAGTGCGAGCGTTTCGGTCTCAACCGTGACGGAACGTAGGAATGGGCCCGGTTGCTTGCCCGCTCGGCGCAACCGAGCTTTTGCGCTAACGCTTGTGGAGAAAGGCTGCCGCGTGGCCGTCCTGGAATATGGACGCCTTCTCTCATCATGCTCGGCGAGTCGGTCCGCGCATGAATGGCAAATGGCGATGTCTCCGTGGCGGCGAGAGCCCGTCGAAGGTTTGCCCTCAATGAAACCCTGGGCGCACTATCGAGAACGTTCGTTCAGCGGATAGATGCGCTCGATCCAAGGTCTCGCCTTCATTTACGACATCGGATCTGCCATGCGTCGGCGCTGCACGGGCACCGGATAGCTGGCGGACATCTCACTATGTATCCATCGCCTCGATGACTTCCATCCAAACAATCGATTGTGATTATGCTGCGGCGTGTTGCATGAAGATAGACGTGAACCGAAGGCGGAGCAGCATGCATGGGAGGAGCGGTCAACGGGGACTAGCATGCACTCTCTTGATTACGCTACCGAAGAGACGGCAACGGTGAATACAGGTCAGGCCCCGCTCGGCCGAAGGTAACATTTCGCATCGGTGGCTCGATGCCGCCTTGAACCCGCCGAGGCATTGGCCCGAGACACACCCGGTCAGGCTTCAATGGCACCACGCCTCCAACAACTCGTTGTCCAACCTGCCAGACGCTGCGGACGCTCAACGTCAGATACCACCGCCAGTCCGGACTGCCCAACGCCCGCTCTTCCGGGGAGGCCAGATACATCCGGCTGATCAGCCCGCCCGGAACCGTCGTGCAGCGCTTTGACGTGTTTGACCGGCAGCTCCTGAACACGGCGACATCGGTCATCGCCTGGAGGCCCTGCCGCCACGTGACGGCGATCGAGCGGAAGAACAAATCCATGGCGCTGAAGCGGATTTGGGAATGTGCTGATGCCATGACCTACGAGGATTTATAGTTGAGAAAGCCCTTTATCCCACTCGCCATCATCCTCGTTTCAACAGCACTGCTTCCCTTCGGGAGTTCCATGGCGGATCAGCCGGCAGCACCCGCCCTTACGGTCTCATTGGTCACGCCAACACGAAGGGACTGGCCGGAAACAGTTCCTGCTAGCGGGTGGCTCAAACCATGGCAGGAAGCTGTTATCGCCTCCGAAACGAGCGGCCTTCGCGTAACAGACGTTCTGGTCGATGTCGGATCGGTAGTGACAAAGGGGCAGACACTTGTCCGGCTTTCGCAGGAGAGCGTGTTGGCGGACCTTCGCAAGCAAGCCGCGGCCGTCGAGACTGCCAAGGCAAATTTAGCAAAGGCCAAGGCGAACGCGGATCGAGCCCGGCAGCTTCGCCCCTCGGGAGCAATTTCAGACGAGAAGATCGCCGAGCGTTTAACTGACGAGCAGATGGCAATAGCAAGTCTTGAATCCCAGAAGGCCGCACTCGACAGCCAGAAGATCAAGCTCGCTCAGACGACCGTCACCGCCGTTGACGACGGGCTGATATCGTCACGGACGGCAGATCTCGGTGCAGTCGTTTCGACTGGCACCGAGCTTTTCCGCCTGATCCGTCAGCAGCGCGTCGAATGGCAAGCTGAAGTTTCGGCGCGCTACCTTTCACGTATTTCCGAAGGACAGGGCGTCGAGGTCAACGGCCCGGATGAGCGCCCCATCCGCGGCAAGGTGAGGCTTGTCGGACCGTCTGTCAGCACCGAGACCGGCCGCGCCATGGTTTATGTCACCCTTCCCACCGACGTTCATCCGCGTGTCGGTCTTTATGTTACCGGCAGCATCGAGCTGAAGACGACTTCGGCCCTCACGGTTCCGGAGACGGCGATCGTGTTCAGCGACGGGATA
Organism: Sinorhizobium prairiense; assembly: GCF_029201645.2. Lineage (NCBI taxonomy): Bacteria > Pseudomonadati > Pseudomonadota > Alphaproteobacteria > Hyphomicrobiales > Rhizobiaceae > Sinorhizobium > Sinorhizobium prairiense. The sequence goes on along the minus strand of NZ_CP104130.1, from coordinate 360,669 downwards.
AGCTACGTCTTTAGGGTCAGCGACGACCGACGGGTGCAACGTGTCCGGGCGGAGACAGGCCGGCGCAAGGATGGCGAAGTCGAGATCATCTCCGGCATAGATCAGTCCTCGAGGATCGTGGCATCGGGCGGAGCGTTCCTGTCGGACCATAACCTCGTGAATATCGCCGAGTAAGGTTGATGAATTTCTCCGCTTGGTCGATCCTCAATCCTATACCGGCGATACTGCTCTTCACAACGCTGACCATTGGTGGGCTGTTGGCCTTCGAGCGGTTGCCGGTCCAATACTTCCCCGATATGGACCTTCCGAGGATCAGCATTACCGCGACCCTAGAGGGCACGGCGCCGACGCAGCTCGAGACAGAGGTTGCCCGCGTTATCGAGGACCGGCTCGCTTCGCTGAGCCAAATCGACCACATCGCAACGACGATCGCCGACGGCACCGTATCGATCAACGTCACTTTCCAGCGGGAGAGAAACAGTGATGAGGTTTTCAACGAAGTCCGCAATGCGGTCGACAGTGTAAAGGCAGATCTGCCGGCGCAGATGCAGACGCCCAGCGTCACCAAAATCACTATGCAGAGCGCTGCGCTGGTCACCTACGCCGTCCGGTCCTCGACCCTTAACGAAACTGAACTTTCCTGGTTTGTCGACAACAATATGACAAAGGCACTTCTGTCGGTACCTGGAGTGGGGCAGGTGAGCCGGTTCGGCGGTATCGAGCGCGAAGTTCATGTCGACCTCGATCCAGCGACGATGGCCTCACTCGGGGTCACGGCAGCGGCTGTTTCAGAACAGTTGAAGTCGGTCCAGGCGGCTACGTCGGGTGGGCTTGGCGAAATCGGCGGCACACGCCAAACGTTGCGAACGGTCGGCGCCGTCGCGTCCGTCGAAGACCTCAAGGGATTGCAAATTCCGCTGGCGAACGGCCAGCAGGTCCGCCTCGACGATGTCGCATCCGTCACTGACAGCTTCGCGGACCGATTCTCGCTGGCCTATCTCGACGGACAGCCCGTGATCGCTGTGGCGATCAAGAGCTCAAAAGGATTCTCGGACACGGGCGTCGCCTCCGACGTCGACAGGGCGGTAGCACAGTTCGCCGCCGAAAATCCCGGCGTGCAGATCGATGAAGTCTACAGTAGAGACGGAGCAATCCTCGAGAACTATCAGGGTTCGATGCACATGTTGTTTGAGGGGGGATCCTCGCCGTCATGGTCGTCTGGTTCTTCCTCCGGGACTGGCGCGCGACGGCATTGTCGGCCGTCGCACTGCCATTGTCCGTTATACCAACCTTCCTCGCCATGTACCTCGCCGACTTCAGTCTCAATATCATTACTCTGCTTGCACTGTCGTTGGTGGCCGGCATTCTTGTCGACGATGCTATCGTGGAAATCGAGAATATCGCTCGCCACCTCCAGATGGGCAAACGGCCGATTGATGCCGCCCTCGAAGCGGCCAATGAGATCTGGTTAGCAGTTATTGCGACTACGCTCGCACTCGTCGCGGTCTTTCTGCCGACGGCATTCATGGGCGGCATACCAGGGCTGCTCTTCCGCCAGTTCGGCATCACCGCCGCAGTCGCCGTACTAGCCTCTCTGGTCGTTGCGCGCCTGCTAACCCCGATGATGGCTGCCTATTTCATGAAGCCGCATTCCACCGAGGTAAGGGACGGACGAATCATGGGCGCCTACATGGCGATTGTGAAGGCGTCCTTGTACCACAGGAACAAAACGCTCTTCGTGACGGCAATCTTTGTCGCGCTCTCGCTTTCTACCATCCCCTTCCTGAAATCGGGCTTCCTGCCGGCTGCCGACGATGCGCGAACCCAGGTGACGCTGGTCCAGCAGCCCGGCGCGACCATCGACCAAATGGACAGGACGACCAAGAAGGTGGCAGACATCGTGGGCAAGCTTCGCGATGTGACACATGTCTTCTCGTCCGTCGGTTCGGCATCGTCGGGTGATAGCCCCGGGCCCAGTATTGAAACGGCAACGCTTGACGTCATGCTGACGCCGCTGAACGAGCGTGATCGCAGGCAGTCGGAGATCGAAAACGATATCCGCTCGGCCCTCTCCGTGCTCCCGGAGTGCGGGTTGCGGTCGGTAGTGGCGGCAACGGTACGCAGCTCGTCTTCAGCCTTGCCAGCGATGACTCCCATGTCCTTGACAAAGCAAGCGAAGCGCTTGAGAAGCAACTCCGTACGCTGAACGGTATTGGAGCGGTGACTTCGACCGCCTCGAGGCAGGCGCCCGAGATTCAGATCACGCCGGACCTTTCACGCGCAGCCGCACTGGGGGTATGCGGTGCTTGTTCTGCTTTTTCGCGATTTCCTGCAACCGTTCACCATCCTCATGGCCCTCCCGCTCTCGCTCGGAGGCGCGTTGCTGCCGCTAGTGGTGACCGGGACCAGCTTCTCGACGCCAGTCGTCATCGGTCTGCTTATGCTGATGGGCGTCGTGGCGAAGAACTCGATCCTGCTCGTCGAACACGCGATCGTGTCGCGCCGCCAGGGAATGGAGCGGTTCGATGCTCTCGTGGATGCCTGCCACAAGCGGGGGCGTCCCATTGTCATGACGACCATTGCCATGGCGTCGGGCATGCTTCCGGTTGCTCTTAGCCTAACGGGAGGCGATTCAAGTTTCCGACAGCCCATGGCCATTGTGGTGATCGGCGGTGTGATAACGTCAACGCTGCTTAGCCTTATTGTTATCCCCATCATCTTCACGTACGTCGATGATTTGCTCGAGGCACTGAAACGGCTCGCACGAAAAAAGGCCCATGAGCAGGAAACGGATGCGTTCAGCAATTGCCAGCCGCTCGCCTTCAAACGTAGCTTTGTTAATCGGGGACATGCCCAGAGATGACCTGCTCGGGCATATCAGCCTGAGAGACCGACGAGCAGCGCACGTTTGCGCCACCCCACTTCGTCAACACCGGCCTTAAGCGAGCCAGCTAGAGTCTGTCAGGTTTATGTTGAAACATATCCTGCATGCCTGAGATAGGCGGCGCATTCGTGCGGGTTGAAGGCTTTGAGGACTTCGCCGAGGCGTCTCCATGTCGCGTCGACGCTGCGCTCGTCGGATTTGCGCAGCAGGGTCTTCAGTTTGGCGAACATCATCTCGATCGGATTGAGATCGGGGCTGTAAGGCGGCAGGAAGAACAGATGGGCGCCGGCATCGCGGATGGCGTTGCGCGCAGGCTTGCCCTTATGGCTGCCGAGATTGTCGAGGATGACGATATCACCGGGACTGAGGGTTGGTGCCAGGCATTGCTCGACCCAGGCGGTGAAGGCAATGCCGTTGATCGGGCCATCGAGCACGAAGGGCGCGACGATGCGGTCGTGGCGCAGCCCGGCGAGGAAGGTCAGCGTCTTCCAATGGCCATGCGGTATTCTGGCGAAAAGCGGCTGGCCGCGCTGACACCAGCCGCGGGTGCGCGTCATGTTGGTTTTGACCCAGGGGTGAGTAGGCCGGAGGGATTTCACCTGCCGGCCTCTCGTAGAACGGTGCGTGAACCTCTCGATTCACACCGCTCCCATCAGGCAAACAGGTTCGTTCCGAACGCCTGCCAGTGTACGAAGAGGCCCCGATTATCTCGAGCAAGTTGCCGCAAGAACTGCGAAGCCCGAGTTTTGTGGAACCGAAAGCGCTTGTACTTTCGCATAATCCAGGCCTTGAGCTTCCGATTGACGTAGTCAGCCAGAGAGAACAGAGCCGAACGACTGAACCGCCCATAATAGGCAATCCATCCCCGCAGGAGCGGATTGATCTGTTTGGCGATTTCAGCCAGCGTCCCCGGCGTTTGCCGCGGAATGTTCAAGCTCTTGATCGTGGCCCGCATCGACTTTAGCGCCGTCGGGCTGGCCGCCGGGGTGTAGCCGCAGAAGAACTCATCCTGCTGCGCCGTCGCCACCTGTCGCGGCCGGAATTGGTATCCAAGGAAGTCAAATTTGACGGTCGGATACCTTTTCCGACGCCGATTATCTTTGCAGTAGACGATCTGGGTCTTGATCGGATGCATCTGAAGTCCGCATTCTGCCAGCCGGGCTTGAAGCGCAGCCTTGAGGGCCTGTGCTTCTTGCTCGGTCCGGCAGTGCACAAGACCATCATCGGCATACCGACACCATGGAAGATCGGGGTGCGTCCGAGTCATCCAGACGTCGAACGCGTAATGCAGGAAGAGATTCGAGAGGATTGGGCTGACCACGCCCCCTTGCGGGGTACCACGTGTGCGCTCAATGACTGCTCCGTTCTTTTCCATGGGCGCGACCAGCCATCTTTCGATGTAGAGCAGAGCCCAGTTGCATTTGACGTGCTTTCTGACCGCCTTCAGCAAGAGATCATGCGGAAGATTGTCAAACAGCCCTTTGATGTCGAATTCCAGAACCCAATCGTACTTCCAGCACCGCTGACGCGTCACCCCAACGGCATCCAGCTCCGATTTTCCCGGCCTGTATCCGTAGGAGTCCGGAAGAAAGAGGGAATCCAAATCCGGCTCAATCATCTGCTTGACCACCATCTGTGCGATCCGATCGCTGACCGTGGGCACACCCAAAACCCTTTCGCCACCAGTCTTCTTCGGAATGGAGACGGCGCGCACCGGTGGCGGAAAGTAGGTCCCGGACGACATCCGATTCCAGATCTTGTAGAGATTTCTCGCAAGGTCTTTCTCGAACATCTCCAAGGTCTCACCGTCCACTCCGGCTGCGCCATGGTTGGCTTTGACCGCTTTGTAAGCTTCGTACACTTGCCGCTTCTCAATTCGAAACGGCTTGTCTGTCGTATCTATCGAAGTCATCCTGTTTCCAGTTGTTCCAAGCAATACGACCACCTGATCCGACCCCTTTGCTCCGACCCCATTACAGGGCCCTCAACGCTCATACGGATCGGTCCGCCCCAGTCTCCTGCATCGGTACTCTCGCCTTGCGGTTTGCTCCGCTTGGGCTTCTCCCTTGGCATCAGGAGCCTGGTTCCTGCAGTTCCGCGTGAAAGCCTGTGTCCGACTCACGCCCCCTCTACGCCGGTCGCCGCCCGCCCAGTCATCAGGCGCCTGGCGGGCTTATCCCAGGATGACGAAACGGTCCTGGTTTCGACGACGCTTGAATTTCTTAACGACGCGTCTTCGGAGGGTTCACTTTCGTTCGTCTTTCGGACACGCACCTGCTCGGATCTCGTCCGAACTTTTCATCCGACGCTCACCACCACGGCTCTTTACCGCAGCAGCTCGGACTGGTTTGAGACCCGCTCCTGAAAGCCGATCCCGGAGGGCCATCCTCCATCATTCACACAGCTTTACGACACAGCGTCAGTTCATACTGAACTCCTTCCGTGCCTCTGCAGCACACTTTCGTCGACGAACACCAGGCGGCGCGGATCAAGTCGATGTTGATGGGCCTTCCAGCGGCTTCGGAACCGCGCCACCTTCGGCCTGTCCTGTTCGCTGGCGATCAGCGTTTTTTTTAAATGTCTTGCCTTCGCGGCGCAGGAAACGCCAAACGGTGTCATGAGAGACATCGATCCCGGCCGCCTTCAGATCGGCGGCAAGCGCCCGCACCGTCCAATCGGGCTTGGCCGCCAGCCGACGGTGAACCTCATCGGCCGCCGCGCCCCGCAGCATCGGTTTGACATGGCCACCCATCTTGGCCGGCGCCAAACCGCGGCCGGACCGGTCGAGCTGGCCGATCCGCACCGCCGTCGCCGCTGATATTCCAAAGCGCAACGCTGCCGCCCGCACCGTCATGCCTCCTGCCAAGGCGTCGGCGACGCGCTGGCGTAAATCAAGAGAAAGAGGTCGCGCCATCATTGCTGGCCTCCTCACCAGCAATGATCTTGAATCACAATCGCAGCAAAAAGGGAATCCCGGTTCGATTCAGCTTAAGGCTGACCGACTCTAGTTACTCATGAGCGGGTGTTTGACCGCCTCATCGAACCGCCTCAACCGTGCCCTCTGGTCGAGAGCCGACGTGGCATACAGTATGGTAGTCAGCGAGATTCGCTTCCTTCGTCAGGTTCCAATAATCGATCAGGCGCCAGGGGCTGTTCGTTACAATTCTCCCTCTGTCGTTGCGGAAATAGGTGGACATACCGGGATGGCTCCAGATCATCCGCTGGTGCATTTCTTGGATTGTCTCGTTGTAGCGTTGATACACATCTTGCCGGCACTCGACCTCAACGAGCTTCTCCTCGCCCATCTGGCGCAGAACGCTCAGCACGTAATCGATCTGGCTCTCGATCGTGAACATGAAATTGCCGCGATGGCCGAGCGCAGTATTGGGGCCGTACAGCATGAAAAAGTTCGGAAAGCCCGCCACAACGGTGCCAAGATAAGCTTGGCAGTCGTCATCGTTCCAGACCTCACGCACTGTCACGCCGTTGCGTCCGATCACTTCAACCGGAAGTAAGAAGCGTGTGATGTCGTAGCCCGACGCGACGATGAGAACGTCTGCCTCATGCGTTTCACCATTGATCCCATGGATCGACTTGCCCGCTACGCGCTCGGCCGCGGCGTCTACGAGTGTCACATGCGGCTTGAGTAGGGTCTTGTACCAGCCGTTGTCCAGGAGCATCCGCTTGCCGAATGGCGGGTACGGCGGGATCACCTTGGCTAGAAGGTCAGGGCGCCCGGCCAGCTGTTCTTCGAGATATCGCGTATAAGTCTCGCGCTGGCGGTCATTTACCGCATTCACGGAACGCTCTGGATGCGGCCAGGCCGGGTCCTTCTGCAGGGCCTCATGCACTTGACTGTCGAAAACCCAACTCAACCGCAGTCTGTACAGCCATTCGTACTGTGGCACCTCGCGGAGCAAGAACTGCACCGGCTCCGGGACCGGCATTCGAAATTTCGCGAAGGGCGCCGCCCATTGGCGTGAACGCTGGAAGATTGCCAGCGCACCCACCCGGTCTGCAATGGCAGGTACAACCTGCATTGCGGAGGCCCCATTGCCAATCACTGCCACCCGTTTGCCGTCGAGCGCGACCTCAGGGTTCCAGTCGGAGGTGTGTACCACCGGGCCCTCGAAGTCACGGAGGCCCGAGATGTTCGGCCATTTCGGCGTGGTGAAGCCTCCCACGGCCGAAATGACCACATTGGTTACGAGGGTTTCTTCCGTACCGTCGGGCAGGCGTAGCCGGGAATGCCAGGTCCGGCTCTCTTCGTCATAGCGAGAGACAAGGCACTCGGTGCAGTAGCGGATAGAGCTCTCGATGCCGAATTCACCGGCAACCCGGTTGAAGTAGTCGTCGATTTCCTGCTGAAGCGGGAAGAACTTGCTCCAGTTGCCAGCGGCAAAAGTGTAGGCGTAGAGATGTCCGGGCGTGTCCACTCCGCAGCCGGGGTAGCGATGTGAGTGCCACACCCCCCGGTGTGATCTTGCTTTTCGATGTGGATGTAGGAAACGCCCAGTTGTCGCAGCCGAATTGCGGCTGCTAGACCAGACATGCCAGCCCCGATGATGAGCACGCGGAAACCTTCCGGCAAGCATACTGGATCGGGCACCGCGCCTGAGTACCTCCGCAGCTTGTGGATCATCATGTCAGCGTATTCCGGCGGAATAGGCTCCGCCTCTGAGATAGATAGCATGCGTATCAACTCATCTGCCGCCAGCTTCGGCTTGGCGATGTGTGCCCCCTGGCGCCAAGCCATGATGGCGGACAGTGCTGCATCGCGAACCTCCGTCTGCAACTCGACTGCCAAACCGCCGGAATCGTTTTCATCAAAGCGACTCTTCACGGGAATAAACGGCGGGCTCAGCCAACACTCTTGCCCTGTGAACTGGTACAGAAGGAGTAGCAGAGTTGGGATGTTGGCCGAAGGGAGTGCCTCGGCGATGCGTTGGCGGAACAGGTCAAGGTCCGTAGAGCCAGCCATGATTCAGGCTCCTACAGTCGCGAGAATCCGACTCAACTGGCGAACGATTGCTCTGCGCCCTCGTTCCGGCGGCGCGGGCAGATGCGGGACAAATGCGCCTGCGTGGGCTCGGCTCAAAGCCCTCGGCGCGTGCGGCCTCTTCCTTCTTCTGGATCGAGCATGTTCTGCTCTAGGATGATCGGACCTAGGTCCCGGCAGAAAGCATTGTGCTGGCATTTCGACATCTCCGTGCAAGCATCGTCGGTCCGTGACTTGTCTGCAAATGCCTGCGAGCAATATGCATGCCAAAGAAAAAAGTCCTTCGAATACAACGCGATCGACCGAACCGGCTATTCAAGATGTCCAAGATTGTCGCATATCGGACTACCGCATCTGCGGGCAAGCCCGCAGATGCCTGATTTCCGGCCCGGCCAGCATTCAGGTTCGCATTAATGACGATGTTCAGACAATTCGTGCCTGTTCGCTGACCGGAGCAGCCTATGTCCCAGGTCGCAAGAGCTACAGTATCGCTGGCCGGCATCAGAAGGGCGTTGCACCGGATGGCACGAACTTCGAAGGCCGGATGTCAGGCCATATACACCGTGAACTGAAAGTAGGCGACATAGTCGAGCTAAAGGCGCCTCGCGGGAACTTCGTTCTGCCGCGTAACTCGCCGCAACCTCTCATATTGCTCGCCGGTGGCATCGGCATCACGCCGTTCATCAGCCTTCTGGAATCGCTGCCGGATGGCGACCACACCGAAATCTGGCTCTTCTACGGCAATTTGAACAGCAGAACGCATGCCTTCCGGAACAGAATTGCCGAGCATCGCCAACGCCTGCCCGGCCTGCGGGTCAGGGATCACTATGACGCTCCGCTGCCCGATGATGAACAAGGCCGTGACTATTCCAGCAGCACCTGGGTCAGCGCGGAAGTCGTGCCGAACGACGTGATCCACCGCAAGCCTCGGGTCTACATGTGCGGGCCGCCCGGTATGATGAAGGTTTTTGCCGATGACCTTGTGGCGCGCGGCATACCGCGTTTCGACATCTTCAGCGAGGTCGTCCGTTCGCCAGCAGGCCCGATTGTTGATGATGGTCGCCAATATGCAGTGACATTTTCGCAGTCTCGCAAGGCCCCGGCTTCGTGGTCTGCGGCACAAGGGCCATTGCTTCAATTTGCCGAGAAGCTTGGCCTTTCACTGCCGAGCGGTTGCCGCGTGGGCCAATGCGAGAGCTGCCCCGTTCGCATCGTGTCCGGAACTGTCCGCCACCTCCATAGAACCGAACCGGATGATTCAGCCGTCTGCCTGACCTGCCAGGCCATCCCAACGAGCGACGTCGTGCTCGACGCGTGAGCGTCCGGGCCAGATTGTCGAGGCGGCCGAGGCCGCCGCAGCCGTCGGCGACGTTGAGTTCAGCAATTTCTCTTGGAATTGTTGTAGCAACGGCTCGCCGCAAGGGCACGGTCGCTATGCGTTCGGTGCCTGATACCACCGGCAGAGTCATGCTAAAGCCCTGCACGACGAATTCGATCCGTCTCTGCAGACCGTGCTCGAGCAAATACCATTCTTCGACGGAGGGCTTCCGGGCGTTGCCGAATTTGACCCCCATCGACATGTATTTCTCGAATTTAATGCCTGTGATAGCTGCGCGTTCGTGGCATGTCAAGCGACACGAGGAATTGACCCCTTTGCCGACATCAGGAATTGACCCCCTTTACTGGCTGGACGTTTCGTTGGGTTCAAGCGCCGCTCCGGTCTTCTGCAGAAGGCCGGAGCGGCGCTTTTCGCGAAGCCGGTAGCTGTCGCCCCGGATGGTGATGACCGCGGAATGATGAAGCAAGCGGTCCAGGATCGCCGTGGCGACGACGGGGTCCCCGAAGACACCTCCCCATTCGCCGACGGATCTGTTTGAGGTGATCAGGATCGAGCCCTTCTCATAGCGCCGGGACACCAACTGGAAGAACAGGTGGGCGGCATTGGCCTCGAAGGGCAGATAGCCCAATTCATCGATGATCAGCAGTTTCGGCCGCGACAGAAGCGTCAACTGCTTGTCGAGCAAGCCGTCGCTATGGGCCTTGGCCAACGTCGCCACCAACGTCGCCGCCGTGATGAACTGCACGTTGTAGTTCTGGCGGATCGCCTCGCGGCCGAGGCTGACGGCAAGATGCGTCTTACCCGTTCCGGGCGGGCCAAGGAGCAAGAGCGTGTCGCCATGCGCAATCCAGCGGCAGGTCGCAAGCTCCCGGATCTGCCCTTGATCCAGCGAAGGCTGGGCATCGAAGTCGAAGCCATCCAGCTCGCGTACGAAGGGGAACTGGGCGATCTTGCTCGACATGGAGATACGGCGCTCATCACGCCGGGCGATCTCCCGCGATACCAGGAAGCCCAGAGCCTCGCGCAGGTTCATCTTCGAGCGAGCCGCCTCGTCGAGCAGCGTGTCGAGCTGGTCGCGGATCGCCGTCAGCTTCAGCCGGTCGAGCGTTGCGATGAGCAGGTCATGGTCCACCTTCGTCATCACCAGCCTCCTCCGACAACGGCTTCATATTCCGCAAGCGGCCGCAGCAGCGCCGCGGGCGCGATCTCGATCGGCGCCAGGCGCACGGGTCCCTCGACACCGGCAATGCCGACAAAATGGGATCGGTCGACAATCCGTTGCCGTCGCCCTCGGTTCAGGGCATGGTCGGCCACAACCTGGCCCGCATGGCGAATGATCACGCGACCGGCCAGCACCACGACCTGGACACTCTCGCCGATCAGGCGCCAGGGCACCGAATAGCTGTTCGTGTCGAGATCGATGGCGCAGTCGGCCTGAACCTTGCGGACCAGATCCCGCAACTGCCCGAACGCAGCCCTGCCGGAAAGCGGACGTAGCGCCCCGGCCTCCGCAGCAAAGCGTTCCGCCGGCGCAACACCGGTGGTGCCGTGTTCCCGCTGGTCGGCAACCTCGCGCGTCCACCGATCCAAATGCGCCTCGAATGCCGCCCAGGTCTCGAAGCGGCGGCCGGCGATCGCGTTCTTCTTGACATAGCCGACTCCGCGCTCGTCCTTGCCCTTCGTGCGCGCCCGATACGGAGCGCAGGCGCGCGGCCTCAAGCCCCAGTAACGGGCAAAGGCGTGGAGCCGGGCATTGAACCTGACCTCGCGTGTCACCGCATCATGGTGCTCGACCAGCGCCTTCGCATTGTCGATCAGCACTTCCGCGGGAACGCCGCCAAAGCGCAGGAAAGCGCCCTCCATCCCCTCGAACCAGTCCGTCTGCCGCTGCCGCTGCGAAGCCCGGATATGCAGCCGGCGCGAATAGCCGAGCGTGGCGACAAACACATGAATCCGCACCCGCTCGCCGCCGATCCAGACCCGCGTGTCGCCGAAATCGATCTGCATCTGATGGCCAGGCGCCGTCTCATAGCGCACCGTCGCCCGCTTCTGCGCTTTCAGTTCACGCCGCCATTCCCGAACCCGGCGCTCCACCTGCCGTAGGCTGATGGCGATCCCGTGCTCGCTTTCCAGCTCCTGGCGAATGACGTCCGCGTTGCCTTCGTGGCGGAAGAAGCGCTCCCGCAACCACTCATCCAGACCATCCAGCGCCGACGCGCGCGGGCGTCCTTTGTAAGCAATAGTCCCGCCTTCCCGGAGATAACGGCGAACCGTATTGCGGGCGCACTTGAATTCCTTCGCTATCCGTTTGGCTCCCCAGCCACTCTTATGCAGACGCACCATCGACATCACTTCGTCAGGTTCAAGCATCGCATCTCCCCGCATCCCTCTCGGCAATGCAGGATTCATCGAATTCTCAATCGACATCTATTCCTCCTCTCTAACGAGAGGGGTCAGTTCTTTATGTCGCTAGGGGGTCAATTGTGCATGTCGCCCGACATGGCATAACCTACGCAAACGTGTACATCGTCGAACAGTGCTGCATGAGGACGGCAAACGGCGCGATCGGACGGAAACCCTCACGGTTCTTGATCCGATTTAGCCGCTCGCGGGTTGCCTTTGAGAAGGGCGCCGCGAGACTTGATCGGTTGCCGAGTGCACGGGGCCCGATTTCGCAATTGCCTTGTATCCAACCAATCACCTTCTCACCCAGCAACGCTGAGGCAAGTTGGCGACACCGACCACGTCATCAGAGAAGGGGATCTGCACATTAACTTCTCCGTTGGAGTGAACGTCACAGGTCATAGCGCAAGAGGCATGCCATACCGGATGCGCCGTTCGTTCTCAATGCTTAGTAACTTCTGGGTGCCAGGCGGTTATAGCAGTGGCGCCACTTTTGCCGGGGATCCCCTGCAAATAACCGGGAGGAAATTATTCGTCTAATGGCGTGGAGGACTGGAGGTGGAAGCCTCAAAAAGCCGCCGCCCCCGACGAGGTTGAACGATTGCGAAGTTGGAATGGATCTCCCGCCCCAGCCGCAGCTCGACCCAGCATTGTCATCGACCGACTCTGAATCGGGATCACGATAGTTAGAGAAGATTGAGCTATCACTTGGCTCGGGCGTCATTAACGGGTTCACGGGGGTTTCTGATGACCCAGCATTATTCGTGCCAAAGGGAAGAACCTCTTATAAATGCAACGCGGTTGGTCGAAACCGATATGTCGCATACCTGACATTCGTCGGGCATCGAACGCGTTCTACATCAACAAAACGCCGCCGCTGGAGAAGGTTCTCGCGGCCGTGCTGGACATTGCTTGACTGGAGGAGGAAGTGCATCCCAGCATCTGTTTTCACGGCAGTGGCCGCCGCCTCAACTCGCGAAGGCGACTGGACAGGGATGACAGGTCGCTGACGGGAGAGCGCCGCCGCTTTCCTCCGCGACGTCGACGAAAACATCCTGCTTCTCGCGTTCGGCTCACTTGCCCCGGGAAGTTGCCATGTCACGGCTGATAGCCTGTCGTGGTTTTGCTATTTAACGGCGCTGTTCCAACTGCTTCACATTATCTCTCGACAACTCGCTACTCTGGTCTCCTCTGTGATACTTTCAGTCGCCTTCTCGAGCACGTGAATGTCTGAGCCGGTGTTATCTGAGATCACATCGATCGACGCGAGCCCTGCCAGGCGCGCACATTGTTTGAAAAATGCCTTAGAAAAGGAAAACGAGTTCTTTAGATGCAGCCGATCACCGCGTGATAACCTGACATTGCCGCCCTTGAGGCAAAATGATGAATTCCTTTTTACGATGGCGGTGTGTACTACTTGCATAAATTCATCATCACCTCTGATATCTGCTTCGTATTCAAAGACCTCTGGATCGAAGTTGCCGTCGATAGGTAACTCTGCTTTCATTCTGTAGAAAACATTTAGCTGAAATTCTGGATGCGCTTCATAGTATGACTTTGCAGCATCCCTCCTCAGATCTGAGCCAATTGAGATTGCAACCCAGCACCGCTTAGCGCAGTTCGATATCTTCTTCAGCGCCTGGACGACCACTTCCGCCGGGGGGCATCACTTATGCAAGCAGCAAGATTCCCAAATGTCCGGCCAAACATGACGACAAAAGGCACTTCATCGTCGAGAAAGTAGCGTCGCCCAGAGAATATATCATCTCGTATAAAGTCGATTTTTAACCCGAAAGCTGACAGTGATTCAGCTATGTTCCCAAGGAACTCGTTCGACCGATCGATCAGTAAGCAACGTGAGGTCTCGCCGCGCAAGTCTGTCACAAGGGGAAGCGTCTTTTGTTGGAATGCTCGGACTGTTCCGGGGCCATATTCCAGAACCGACACGCCTTTACGAGATCGCTCGTTTTGGTGATACCATTGCACATAATCTCGCACTCTCCGCTGAAGTTCTTGTGCCAACTTGATCTCAGCTTCCACCATATTGGTGGCTCCAGTGTCGAGTGCATTCCTGATCCTCTGAGTTTCAGCCTTAGCCCATAACAACGCGCCACTCATCGAATTACCGTTTCGATCAACCCCGGTGTGTTTCGCGTATTGTTCAGGACCTAAGTCAGGCGAATATTTTTGCTGAAACAGCTCCAAGCTCGTTTCAAGAAAGCCCACCACTGCTCTCCTCTCGATCCATAGCACTCGTCGAAGTATTCCAGCTAAAATGGCTCACTTATCGTTTAAACGAAGCTGGAACACCTGATGCGCGAAAGCCGCGATCGCTTCGCGGACCCTCGCCAGATAGTGCCGCCGCGCGTGCGAGCACGAGTGCGGCGCGGTCGCCGATGACCGCTGTCTGTTCACCGCCGTCTCTCCATGAACCTGAGAGGCTAAGGGATTGGAAAGAACAATGCTTTGACGTCGATCAAGGACAGACAACCCGCCATATAACGCCTTTTGAAGAGACCGGCGGCCGGGGCGGCGAAATCCTCATGGCAGACGCTGACTGGCGAGAGCTTCCGGCAGGCCGAGGCTCCTCGAGGATGTACTGCTGTCGCAGGCGACAAGCATCCGCAAATCGCCCCGCGAATTCAGCAAACCTGTCCCGTTTTTGCCGGCAACGGAGCACGTCATCGCCCAGGCCCCGCGCTGAACCTCGAAATCGCTGCAGTGAACGCAACAGATCACCGGCGGTGTCACATCATCCCGCGCCATTGGGACGATCGAACCCGGGACCGGGCAGATAACCAATAAGGAGATCGAGAAATGGGAGCCGGCGTTTGATGCCGCGGCAGGTTTCGCGTGGCGCAGGAACATGACCGCGGCAATTGGCGTCCCGCGCCCACGACCTACATTCGTCCGCCAGGGGCTACTCAAAGTCGACGCAAACGTGCTGCACTATAGCATAAATGGACGGCCTACCCTAGGCACGCGGACGGGTCCGCTCGGTAATTGCAGAGGTTCTTCGCCCCAGCTGTGCTGTTCTCCCCGAACGTGGACCTGTCGGCTCCTCGGCAGGACGGTCATTCAAGAACCGACACTCAGGTTTGTCGAGTTGCGACACGGTGATGTTCGGTCCGGGGTATCGCGGCGCTCTTGGGGCAGCCATTGATCATATGCAGAACAGTCTTTCTGAGGCCCTTCGGCTCTTCCTGCGTTGGCACGGCTCTTGCGTCTCTAATTGCGCGCCGCCGGGAGCTGCCGACTGGCAGTCCTGACTGATCTTCTCATTTGAGTTCTTGGAAAGGAGCAACAATGAAGAGCGACATGGCAGCCTATCGCGTGACTGAATTGACACCCGCAGAAGCATCCGTGTCGCCCGAGAGCATAGCCCACACAATCCGCGCATTCTTGTTGGCAAGCGCACGGCCGCGACGTTGGGATGCCGCCGTTGCCGCATCTTGCCGAGCCAGAGGCTTCGCGGATCCTGCTTGCCGCCAGCCCGGCTCAAAGCGGCTTGAGCGCCATGGATCATCAGTGTACGCAGATAGCGATCGCCGCGTTTGCTGATGCCGAACAAGCGGGCTCGCCCTCCACTGGATCGCTGCTTCGGCACCAGGCCAAGCCAGGACGCGAACTGACGGCCGTTCTTGAAGCAGGTTCTATCGCCCACGGCGCCGATCAAGGCTGTTGCCGTCACAGGGCCGATGCCTTCGATCTTCCCAAGCCGTTGGCACTGCTCACTGGCGCCGAAGATTTCCCGTATTCGCCGGTCATAGGTTGCGATGCGTCGATCAAGCTCGGCCAGTTCCGTCTGCAACTCCCTCATGAGCGAGCGAACCATCTCGCTGAGGCCGTCATTGTCGTTGCCGACGATGGAGGCGAGGCCACGCCGCAGCTGCGCGATGTCACGGGCAATGACGATGCCATGCGCGGACAGAAGACCGCGTATTTGATTGACGAGCCTGACCCGGTCGGCGACCAGACGCCGGCGAATGCGATGGACGGCTTGTACCGCCAGCTGGTCGGTTGATTTCCGGGGCACGAAGCGCATCGACGGCCGGCCGACCGCTTCGCAGATGGCTTCCGCATCATTCCGGTCGTTTTTATTCGACTTGACGTATGGCGTCACGAACTGCGGGCTGATCAGCCGCACCTGATGGCCAAGCTCGGTGAGCACGCCAGCCCAATAGTGCGCCCCGTTCGAAGCCTCCATGCCGACGAGACACGTCGGCAAATTGGCGAAGAAGCGGGCCACCGCATCGCGACGCAGCCTCTTTTGCACAACGACTTTCCCGTGGTTGTCGACGCCGTGAACCTCGAAGACATATTTCGCCAAATCCAGACCTATCCGAACGACCTGCATGACATCCTCCTTCATCGCAGTTGACGTTCGAGATTCCACCTCGCCGCGAGGGCGGGGTCCATACCATTGCCCCGACGGGGTATCCATTTGTCGCGCATCTCAAACACTTCGAGTGGGAAACCTGTCTTCCGATCGATAAAAGGGGCTCCTTCAGTGAAGGTCGGCGAGCGGCCGGGCAAAGGTGACGCAAACTGAACGGAGCATGACACAAGCTCACGAAGGTTCGAATCGCTCAAGCATCTTCTTGAGCTGAACGTTCTGCAGATAAAGCTTTCGAGCCAGCTGGGTTCTAAGCAATTTGATTTCCTCGTCGAGTGTTGCGACTTCATGGAAAAACAAATCCCTTGAGGATGAGGGTTGCAAACTTTGATTATGCTTTAAAGCGGCATTCTTCGGAGCTAGATGCGCCCTGGCTTTCTTACTACTTTCTCGTCCCTTTATTGCCGGTTTTCTTCGTGACTTAGTGGCCGCCGTGCTTATTGGCTCCGTCGAATTCGCTTTTGCACCCGCATGATCGGGCTCATGACGCGCAGGCGGTTGCGCCCCTTCAAAATCAATCGGCGGCTTTGCTGCCTCCCCGACATGATCATCGCCTTTCGCCTTGTCCGATGCGACTGACACTTGATCAACTGAGACATCCTCGGCGTGACCAGGTGGGCTGACAGCTTGCGTCGAATTGGTGGGAAGTGTGGACGTGTGCTCCACTTTGCGCTCGACAGCCTCGGGACCGGCGTCATAGCCATCCGAACTGTCTTGCGCTTTCGCCGAGGGTCGCCGAGACGTCAACTTAAGAAGGAATTTCCACGGTGTTTTCATAAGATTAATGGCTTCGATTTTGGGGAGGACATCGGGTTTGTGATGCGGATGTGTGCGGTTAAGCGGGGAGACTAAGAGGATCGGTGTGACAGTGCACGTTCCGATGGTTCCGATAAGATCAGGCCGGCTCCGGTTCCGACGACATGAACAGTGCCTTCACTCGCTGGTCAGATAACGAAATTAAGCAGTTCTGAAAGAATCGAGTCCAGCTGCACCTCGCAGGGCAGCCACATTTTCGCTTTCGCCAAGGGCTAGCATAACCTCGTCACCAGGGCGATCGATTAGCTGATCCCGAAAGCTCCTTTCAATGAGACCGAGCATCCGTTTTCCCCCATCCACGACGTCTCCATGAAGAATAATGCAGTTTGGTGCTATTAAATGCTGAAGATTAGACAACCCGACCGAAACATTGAATGCGTACTCTTCCAGTAAGTCCACGGCCTCTTCAACGCCTTGGTCGGCTAGCATCACCAAACGGCCAGCGTTGAGCGCGTGAGGTTGCGGCAGCCCTATTGCGTCGGCTTTGTCCCTTATCCACTTCAGCGTTGCGAGTGTTTCCCAACATCCGCGTCGTCCACAGTGGCATGCCCGACCATTGAGCTGCACGATCGTATGACCAATTTCGCCACCTGCCCCCGCGGCTCCCCGATGAAGATGTCCGTTTAGGAACAGTGCCCCTCTTAGAGTTTCACCGATGTAAACCACCGCGAAGTTTCTCCGGCCACGCCCTTGTCCAAACCATCGGTCGCCAACAATCAAAGCCCTGGTGTCTTGGTCGACGACGACCGGAACCCCAAACTTTTTGGTCAACTCCGCTCTTATTGGAAATCCGTCGAGATACGGCACAGGGCCGGTGTCTACAATTGAACCGGTTTCCGCATCGATTATTCCTGCAACTGCAACGCCGATCCCCAACATTGGATAGCTACTGGATGTGTTGGTCCTTTCGACACAGCCGCTGACAATCTGGAACACGTCCGAAGCGCTCGTCAGATCTTGCGGCACCTCGGCGACATTCTTGGCATAGATCTCACCCTCCAGCGAAACCAAGCACGTATGCACACGATCATGCATCAAGAGAACCGCGCATATAGGTTTTGCCTCTTTGGAGAACCACAATTTAGTGGCCGGTTTTCCGCCGGCTTGGTTAGGAGGGATCGCTTCTCCCTCTACGAGAATGCGCTGATCAAGCAGAGGTTGAACAATCCCGCCTATGGTTCCTCGACTGACGCCGGTAAAGCGCGCCAGATCCGCTCTGCTAGACGGCCCCATGTCATACAAGGCCTGGAGTAGACGCCCGCGATTTGCGGGCCCTAACGTTCCCGCTGAAATTAGCGATTGAGCCGGCGATGATCGATGACTGTTTTGGCCTTCCTCAACTGATCCTACGGAACCGGTCCTGCCACGATTACCAGGAGTGGTCGCATGTTCGGTTAAGTCTTGTTGCCTTAGTCGTCTTATCAGAAGATCCATCGCGTAATCCCGTTGCGCCAAAAGTTTGTTGCCGGCATGTCAGGTCCTTCGCGAAGACGAAAGACAACTTAGGCAGCTGATCGTTTAGTGGATCGCAATTGGTCGAGAGCAGGGTCGCCTGAATAATGGCTCTGTGCACACCGAGGTCGCTCCACTGCCTTCGGGGCCTGCGGTATTTCGTTCCTGCTCTAGGGCCAGACACACCACTCCAGCTCCTTGACAATTTTCCCGTCATTGGAGAGCCTTGTTAGGTTTCCAGGACCAGATGACGGTTGATCCGGTGCTATCGCACGGACACCAATCCAGGGACGCGCCGCTTGACCGACGAGCGGGGCGGAAAATTGCTGGCAACATCCGCCGCCCACAACTGTGGATACATGGTTCGGTTTCGGTTTCATCGCGGAAGATATCACTGAGTTTTTCACGAGCCGATCACCCCGGGATGTTGTCCCGGCGCCACGGGACGGCAACGCCAAGCGCATTTTTGTACACCTTCATATTTGTTCGGAAACACCCCGGCAGCTTATTGATCATCCGCAGAAAATGCAAAGTATATTACCGAATATATTTTTCCCATTCTGTTGCATTGAGACGAACGTGTTTTATCGTAAATTCTGTCGTCCACAGAATGACTTGCACATCCCTGATTTACCCCGGAGAAATGGATGAATAAACGTGCCAACATTGATACCGACGCCAGCCAAGCCAACTCGGCCTCCCCGGAAATGAAGCTGGCTTTCTTTGGCGGCAATCCTGTGCTTCCCCCTGAGCGCATAACCGCTTGGCCGGCCGCACAGAAGAAGCACTTAGATGCTCTCCGCGGAGTAGTGGAGAGTGGGAAATATCATCGGGTCAACCATCCAATTGTGACTGAGTTGGAGCAAAACCTCTCCATGTGGACCGGGAAGTGGATGGTGCGGGCCGTCGGTAGTGGTACGGCGGCGATCCACGTTGCACTCGACTACTTCAAGAACTGCGGTGATCGCGTGGTGACCGCAGCCCTGAATTGGCCCGGAGCGGTGGGGCCGATCGCGATTTGTGGTTTGCGGCCGGTCTTCGTGGATGTCGATATAGATTTGGCCGGCATCGATCAAAAGGCCGCCGCCGACAAGCTTGCACCGAACGTCGCCGCACTGCTCATCACTCATCTCTTTGGCAATAACATTCTTGTTCCCGACGCAAGATCATCTGCGCGCGGCCAAGGCGTCGCGTTGATTGACGATGTCTGCCAGACAATCGCAGCCGCCAAAGCGATCTTCAACGGAGCGCATCTCGAGAGCGACGCTCTCGCTTTATCGGGAAACGGGGCCAAGCATCTGGGAGCTGGCGAGCTAGGATTCATCCTTACTGAAAACCGCAATCTGATCGAGCATGTCGATCGCGTGTCACTCGCGAGCTCAGCTCGAGACGGTGAGCGCATATTCTCCCCTTGCGCACAGGGATATAATTATCGTCCTAACGTTTTTTCCTCATCTATAGCAAACATGCGAATAACAAATCTGGATGCGCAGCTGGAAAAGCGAAGAAGTAACGGGCAGCTTTTATGGAGCATGCTCAGAGAACTTCCCGGACTACTGCCACTCTTCAATCCGTCGGATCAACATCAGTCAATGCTGAACTTTCCTCTTCGCATCGAACCGAATTCCCTCGGTTTCGACTCGGGTCCCGCGGGAAGGGATTTCGTAGTGAAATTGCTCAAGGCTGAAGGTGTGCCTGTTTGGGTCTGGCTTAGGAAACCTGTGTTCGAATATCTCCCCAACGTCCAGGACAGTTGGAGGGCTGCCGATTTCCCAAACACTATGAAACTTTTGGACACGATGTTCTACATATCCGAGATCGCTCCGCCGAATGATGCCGACGTGATGGAACTTTACGCTGCAGCCTTTCACAAGGTCTGGAAGGCTCTTCCTAGACTGGTTGGAAAAGGCATGCGACAGCCGTCTAGCTTCTGAGTGGGGCCGTATCCTTTCGGTATGGCCGCCCCTGCGTCGGTAAGGAGCGGTGTCGAGAACCTTGGGACCGTAATGCGAGCAGTGCCGGGACGAATGGCCTGAACAGGTAGAGATCGGGTCGGCGGTGTCGCAGGTCTGAGGGCGAGAACCTGAGTATTTCAAAATGCAAGAAGGACACAGACCAGCATGTGTGGAATTGTCGCCTTATTCTCCCACCGCGATCCGATCTCGAATGAAGCACTGCAACGCGCTACGCACAGCCTTCACCACCGTGGCCCTGACGGGTTCGGCCACTGGATATCGCCGGACCGTCGCGTCGCCCTTGGGCACGCTCGGCTAAGCACTGCTACGGACTTCCCTCCAGGGCGCCAAGGCAAGCTCTAGGCGCGAAGAGTACTTCAAGTCGCAATTTGCATCCGTGGTTACTCTACACAGGCGTAGTTGGCCCGCGTCAGAGCCTTAGTCATCAAAGCCGCTTCGCCGTAGGGTGTGTTCACGTACTCTATCTCCTGCCAACCGTTTTTTGTGTACAGGTTTTTTGCGTCCTCGGTTGTCAGGTAAATGCTTTGATAACCGAGACGCCGTGCCTCTTGTTCCAGCCTCCTAATTAACAACAATGCTATTCCTCTATTGCGGTGGAATGGATGGACGTAGAGCGACTTAAGCCACGGAGTCAAATCTAACCTTCCTCGGAAATCGCTTTCCCACAGACTAACCATGCCTGCAGGTTTGCCAGCCTCGATCGCGATCAAAGTTAGGGGAATTGATTGTGTTTGTGCTGCTTCGAAGAACTCACGCTCTGCCTGCGCGAATGAGCCATTCGAATGGCAGCCCCATTGCCCGAAAGCCCAGCTTGCACACACAGGAATAAAATTCGGATATGTTTCCAGATACTCGACTATGATATTGCTACCGCCGTGCATCGCCTACTAGTCCTCTTTTTTGTTCAAAGTGTTACGGCGTCCAAGCTCATAGAGCGGCAAATTAGTCTCCGGGTCGCCGATTAAGAGACATCACAGTGATTGCCGCCTTTGCTGCCGGTCAATGCCCGGAGTGCCCAACAGTTCCCATCGCACTTGGTACACCAGTGGACTGCGTGAGCAACTCCGTACAGTAGAAACTGTTCAACTACAGGTCCCTGAGAATCTCCGGTAAAACTGCCATGTGGTTGAAGGTTCTCGTGGCGCCTGCTTCCAGCAATTTTTCTGCAAGGCCGGAGACACAATGAGAACCACCGACAAAACCTATCACGCGCATCCGGGCTGCCACCGCCGCTTGAACCCCAGCAACGCTGTCTTCAATGACCAGGCAGTTGGCAGCCTGTGTTTTCATGTTCTCCGCTGCGAACAGAAAGAGATCGGGGGCGGGCTTGCCGCGCGGAACCTCGGACGCGCTGAAGACGTGAGGCGCAAAACAGTCGTAAAGATCTGTAATCTGAAGTCCAAATCGCAGCTTTTCCGGATCACTGCTCGATGCCACGCATTTTGCCAGATGGATGGCGTCCAAAGCCTGTTGAATGCCCGCGATGGCTTTGAGTTCGCACGCATATCGCTTGGCGATCTCCGCCATCACACTTTGGTGGTGGTCATTCGACAGGCGCAGGCCCGCCTCGGCTTCGATGATCGAGTAGCTTTGCTGATCGGTCATGCCGATGAAGCGGCTATTATAAGCGTCAGCAGTTATGGCGTACCCTGATTTCGCGAGAGCCTCGACGTGCACCTCGGTGGAGATGATTTCGCTGTCGATGAGAACCCCATCGCAATCGAAAATGAGAAGTTCTGGGAATTCGCAGGCGGGCATGCATTCATTCATTCGTTAAGCTTTCTTTACGGTCCAAGCTATTCGACAGATCTCCCCCAGTCCTCCCGGTCAGCGCGGAAGAGTCGCTTGCAGTTTAGAAGTTGTGCTGCTTGGTCAGGGCCATCGGCACTCACTCTCGCCCAAAGGAAGCCAAGCCGACACGGATATCTGCACGAAATGATTCACGATCTATCGGCCTCTTCGAGTCCGCTGTCTCGCTCGGGTTAAGACTACCGTGCGACGAGCGTGAAGGCCTAGGTTACAATAATCGAGCAACATGCGGAATATATTTGAAAATATAATCCATCGAACTGCGGTCTTATGCCTAGCCGAGCATAGCAATTCCGGCATCTAGTGCCGTCTCAAGCACGGTTGCTCCCACGCCAATTATGTGGAATGTGCGCCCTACAAACTTGTTTCTGGCATCCTGTAGGAGAGTGTCAAAGGACATCGACAAAGGAGAGTGAGGAGATGTGGTTCTGTGAAAAAGTCGCTCAGTGTCGTGGAATTGAGGCACCGAAGACGCGAGGAAAGGCGGACGCAGCCTATGATGCAGTAGTTCAGTTGCTCTACAGCTACGGGCTTGTGCCGGGGCAACAGCTAAGCGACGCCGAGCTGTCAGCCAAACTCAACATTGGGAGAACTCCGGTACGCGAAGCACTTATCCGACTTGCCGCTGAGGGAAAAGTCATATCCATCCCGCACAAGGGCTACTTCACGAGGCCCCTCACCGATCGGGCTATAGCAGACTCGTATGCAGTGGCACGCGAGATCCTAGCCTTCGCACTCGCCCGTGCGGAGCCTCAGGCTCGCTATCAAACGGCACCTTCTGAAGCACTGTCATCGGCCGGACCCGCGCGTCGGGCGGAAGCGATCTTCACCGAAATCGGCCAGAGGGCATCGAATTGTGAGATGTGCAAAATCATCGACAAATTCTGTTTTTGCACACACCCCCTACGCGTGGAAATAACAGCATCTGAGCATTCCCATTCTTTCGGGCGAAGCCTCGCAACTCTGCAGGATGCGATGACCCAACTCGGCAAAGCAACGAGCGTGGTGCAATCCGCATTAATGAGCCATCTTGATTTCGAACGACGCGCTCTAACACATGTTGTGCAGGTTATGAACGGCCGATCGCTGAATGCGTACCTCTACAGCGAGCAGTTCATGAGTGTACAGCGATGACTTCCGCCAGAGCTGTCCCGAAATTCGATGCCCTTGCCAGAGCAGCAGACGTTTAGTCCAACATTGGGTACATGCTTCCGGCGCAGGGTTGTAATTGTGCCTACAAAGCTGCGGCACGCCCGTTAACCCCAAGAAGGGAAAGAGCCAAATGCGGGCTAAATGAGATCCGCCTTCTTAAGGGCATCCTCCATCGAGGCCGCCCCGAGGGAGACAAGCGCTCTGTGGAGGCACAGGTGAATTTCAGCTTCGCTCTTGCCTTCAAGCAAGGCGATTTCTGAGACGGTCCTGCCCAGCGATATCCACAGGAGGCACGATCTTTCAAAGGGCGAGAGCTTCCACGTCGTCATGAACACCTGGCAGAAATTCAGTCTGTGACCTCGTCATCAGAATCAGTTCTCAAGTTTTGCAACGAAAATTCCAAGCTCGGCCACGGAGCGCTATCAGGCCGAAGGTAGCCATAAGTTAGTAGGAAGAACTCCCCAACGGTACGTGTTTCACACGCAACTCCTGATGATGTTGCTGATGACGTCCCGGAACCCCCGGCTCCGAAATGCTGTACCAAAAAAGGGCTGCCGTCGGGACCTATTCGACGGCAGCCAAGGCACCCTGGGAGGGTCGGGAAGCGGTTGTAAGATCGAACGAGCTGCTTGATCTTCCATTCTGATCAATCGCGAATAGCCGTTCCTGTCAGGGGATCGAACCAGTGCAGCTTTTGCAGGTCCACGGTCAGCGGCAGTCGCTGATTGGGTGCGGGCGTCGCTGCTGGTGGGATACGCGCCACCAGTCGGTTGGTGCCCTTGCGTTTGAACTCTTCCGAGTCGTCGGCTTCGCTGGCGTCGACCGGCGGGGACGCGATGTCGAAGAAGACATAGGTGTCAGCGCCGAGCGCCTCGGCGACCGGGATCGGCTCGTTGAACAGCGCCTCGGCTTCGGGGCACACAAGAAACATCTCCGGCCGTATGCCGGCGACGACCTGGCGGCCGGCATAGGCAGACAACGCAGCGCTCGCGGGAACCGGAAAGGAGATGCCGGTCCCCGCGATTGCCGCGCGCAGGCCTGCCCCTTCCGCCTGGAGTTTGGCCAGCACGAAATTCATCGCCGGCGAACCGATAAAGCCGGCGACGAAGATATTCGCCGGCATATCGTAGAGCCGCTGCGGCGTGTCGATCTGCTGCAGGTTGCTTTCCCCGGCATCGCCAACCGGTTTGAGCACCGCGACGCGGTCGCCCATCGTCATCGCCTCGACCTGATCATGGGTGACGTAGAGCGTGGTGACGCCGAGACGCTGGTTCAGGAGCTTAAGCTCAGCCCGCATCTGGACCCTAAGCTTGGCGTCAAGGTTGGAGAGCGGCTCGTCCATCAGAAAGGCCATCGGGTGGCGGACGATCGCGCGGCCCATGGCCACGCGCTGCCGTTGGCCGCCCGACAGTGCGCCCGGCTTGCGCTGCAGATAGCGTGTCAGGTCCAGCATTTCGGCCGCATCGCGCACAAGCCTGTCGATCTTGTCCTTCGGCATTCTGCGCTGCTGTAGGCCGAAGGCCATGTTTTCGTAGACGCTCATATGCGGATAGAGCGCATAGTTCTGGAACACCATTGCGATGTCCCGATCCTGCGGCTCGGTGTTGCCGACATCCTGATCGTCCATGAGCAGCCGGCCGCTGTTCAGCAGTTCGAGCCCGGCAGCCATTCTCAAAAGGGTGGATTTGCCGCAGCCCGACGGCCCGACCAGGACGACGAATTCGCCGTCGGCAACCGTGAAGCTCACATTGGCGACGGCGACGGTCCCGTCCGGATAGGTTTTTCCAATCCCGTCAAAGGTCATGGACGCCATATAAGTTCTACTCCCAGTGTGAAAAGGCGAGGCAAGCCGTCCGTTGGAAGGAATGCCTCGGGAATTGGTCACGACATCAGCCGATGGTCACGGGGTGGCCAGCTTCGACCGACGCCTCAATTGCCGCCAGGACCCTGGTATTAGCGAGGCCGTCATTGGCGTCGGCAAGCAAGGGCACATCGCGCACCACGCTATCGACGAAGCGGGCGATGGACTCCTGCACGAAGCCGCCGATCCGGGTTGTGCCGGTGGGCGTTACGCCGATGTAATCGTTGTATCTCAGGCCGCCTTCAATGACACGGCGAAGGCCGCCGTTATGGGTTGGATCCGCCTGGATCTGGCCCTTCTCGCCGACGAACTCGATCTTGAAATCGACAATAGAGGGGTTGTCGCGCGAGAGGATCCAGCTGTTCTCCATGGTCACGACCGTACCCTTTGAAAACTCCAGGATCGAGGCGTGGAAGTCTTTTGTATCGACGCCGCCGGCTGACAAGATGCCTGAACGGGCAACAGCGTAGACGCGGGTAACCTCGTCTGCGAGGATGAAGCGCAGGACGTCGACGAGATGACTGCCCAGGAACCAGAGCGCTGAAGACTTCGCAGCCCAACTCAGCATCTGGAACGGCACGAACGTCGTGTTCGAAAGCCGCGCGGTGCCATGCTTTGCTAAGCCGATCTGACCGTCCTGGATCATGTCGCGGACCTGCGCCAGGATCGGGTTCACGCGGTTGTGGAAGTCGATCATCAGCTTGCCCTTGGACTTCGCGGCCGCCTCGGCGATCTCCTCGGCTTCCCTGACGGTCGTCGCCAGCGGCTTTTCGCTCAAGACATGCTTGTCGGCCTTCAGCGCCGCCAGGATGATCGGCGTGTGGGTGAAGTCCGGCGTCGCCACCGACACGGCGTCGATGCGGTCGCTGGCGATCAGTTTGTGGTAGTCGGTGAAAGCCTCAGCCGCGATGAAATTCTCCTTCATCTTGAGCGCCCTGCCCTCATCGAGGTCGCAGACGCCGACGAGTTCGGTTTCCGGCAGGACGTTGAAGGTGTGGGCGTGGTTGTTGCCCCAAAGACCGGCGCCGATGACGCCCATGCGAAGTTTGCTCATTCAATTCTACTCCATTCAAAAGGGGGCGATCAGCCTTTCACCGAACCGAAGGTGAGGCCTCTGACGACGTAGCGGTCGAACACCAGGAAGATGATCATCGGCGGGATCATCGCGAGCACCGCGGCCGCGGCGATGTAGTTCCAGGTCACGCCGCTGGTGGCGAAATATCCGAGTGTTCCGATCGGAAGCGTGGCGGTGGAGCGCGAGCTCAGCACCAGCGGGAAGGCGGCATTGTTCCAGGCGAAGACGAAGGCGAACATCGATGTGACGATGATGCCGGGGCGAACGATCGGAAGCGTGATCCGCCACATGATCGTATGCCAGCGGGCTCCGTCGACGCGGGCGGCTTCCTCAAGTTCAGCCGGAACTTCGTCGATGAAGCTCTTCATCAGCCAGACCGAAAACGGGATCGTCAGCGTCTGCAGAACCAGCACGATCGAGAAGTAGGAGCCCTGCAGACCGATCCGGTTGATCAGCACGAAATAGGGGATCAGGAAGGCGATCGGCGGCGCCATCAACAGCCCTAGATACCAGAGCATGATGTTCTTCTTTCCGCGCAGCTTGAAGCGCGAGAGCGCGTAGGCCGCCGGTACCGAGAACGGCAGGTTGAGCAGCACGGCGCCAATGGCCACGATGAGAGAGTTCACCAGTTGCGGCGCATTGGTGCCTGGGTCGACGAGAATATGCCTAAAGGCATCGTGTGTCGGCTCGAAGGCGAGCTGCGGCGGCATCACGAACGCCGTTTCGGCCGGACGGATGGCGAGCGCCAGGAACCACAGGATCGGTCCGATGAAGACCGCCAGGAACAGGAGGCCGGCAGCATAGGTAAGCGCAGTGTAGAACGTCGTGCGTCTTGACATATCACCACTCCTCATTGCGGAAGGCGAAGAACACGTAGAGGGCGACGATGATGTTGACGATCAGCACCGTGATCCAAGTCATCGCGCTGACCAGCCCGACATTGAAGTTCACCAGGCCCTGCTCGTAGAGCGAATAGCCGAGCGTGCGCGTCGAAGTCCCCGGTCCGCCGCGGGTCAGTACCAGCACGGTGTCGAAGGTGTTGAAGATCTGCATGAAGCGCAGCATGACAATGATGATCGCGGTGCGCCGGATGAGCGGCAGCTTGATGCGCATCAGGATCGTCCAGGCCGAGGCGCGATCAAGCGTGGCTGCCTCGATGATCTCGTCTGGGACGGCGAGCAGGCTCGCATAGAGAACGATGGCGAAGAAGGGCGTCCACTGCCAGATGTCGACGAACAGGATGGCCGCGAGCGCCGTCGAGGGCGAGCCGAGAATACCCTCCGCTGGAATAGGCAGCGAAAGAGACTGCAGCACCCAGGTCACCAGGCCACCGCCGGGATCATAAAGATAGCGGAAGAGAAAGCCGACGACGATCGGCGCGATCGTTGTCGGCAGGATCAGAAGCGCGCGCACGACATTCATGCCGGGCAGCGCCTTGAGCAAGACGAGCGCAATCGCCAAGCCCAGCCCGAACTCGATCGCGGTGCCGACGACCGAGAGGATCAGCGTATTGGTAAGCGCCGCGCGAAAGTCGAAAGCATTGAGCGCCTGAACATAGTTGTCGAAGCCGACGAAGGCCAAGGGCTGCGGCCCGACCTGCAGGTTCCAGAAATAGAAGCTCGATTTGAGCGCAAAAAGCAGCGGATAGGCGATTAGTGCCAGCAGCATGACGACCGAGGGCGCGATCAACAGGTAGGGCAGGTTTTGCAGGACAAAGCTCTTCCGGGCGGGCGCAAGCGCCTGCGGCGAGGCAACGGTTCCAGAGTGCATGATCGAGGTCCAGTTCTTCTTCACTCGATGCTGCCGGCGCAAGCGTTGCCGCGCCGGCACGAGGAGAACGCTATTACGCCTTGCTTAGCGTGCCGATCAGGGCCTTCGCCCCGTCGAGCGTGTCAGAAAAACTCTCCTTCTGGTAAGGGATCATCAGATTGCCCTTGAGGATGCTTTCAAACAGGCCGTTGGTGCGCTCGAGCGCCGTCTGCGGATCTTCACTGCCGGTCAGCAGCTGGTTCAATGTGAGGCCGAGCACGCTCTCGACGGCCGTGTAGCCCGGAACGGGCGGACGGGTGATCTTGCCGTTGCCCTGCTTCATCATCGCGTATTGGACGTCGAGATAAGGATAGACCGCCCTCACCTCTTCATCCTCGTAGAGCGATGCGCGGGCGAAGTCGGAGAACTGATAGTTGAGGTCCGGCCAGAGCGCCATCTTCTTTTGGGTCGCCTTCGACGTCGCCCATTTGATGAAGGCGTAGCCCGCCGCCTGCCGTTCGGAGCTCGAGGGAACGCCGAGGCTGTAGCCGCCGAGACTGACGGTCTGCGGCAGGCCCTCGGCCTTCGGCAGGGCTGCGGTTGCGTATTTGTCCATGACATCCGACTTCTTGCCGGTCATGTAGCCGGAATTCTTTACCAGGTAGAAATACGGCGTCCACCAGTAGAACATGCCGATATCGCCCTTGGCAAAGCGGGTGCCGGCGTCGAACCAGACATAGTTGATCGCCTCGGGCGGCGAGAGCTTGTAGAGCTGGCGGTAGATCTCGACCGACTTTACCCAGGCCGGCCCAGTCAGTTCTGGCGAGAAATCCCACGGAGCGCCGGGGAAGGATTTGAACCAGTTCGCGCCATGGCTGACCGAAAGCTGAGTGAACATATGGCTGATCGGAGAGGGTTGCGAACCGCAGACCACCGTCGGGAACAGCGGCCTGCCGCCGAACGTCTTGCCTTCGAGCACCTTCAGCGTCTCGAGATATTTCGACCAGGTCCAGTCTTCCGAGCTCTCCGCCGGCGGTGCGGCGATGCCGAACTCGTCGAAGATGTCCTTGCGGTACATGACGCCCTGCGCATAGGCCGCGACCGGCAGCGTGCCGATCTGCCCGCGCCACATGTTCGCGGAATAGAGAACCTCGGGAATGAAATCCGAAAGATCGATGTCGCCGTCCTTGGCAATGAAGTCGTTGAGCGGGACGATCCAGCCATTGTCGAGATACTGGCCGAGCCACATCTGATCGACGGCGATGACATCAGCATCCGACGTCTTGGCGACGAACGCGGAGACGAGTCGGGTCTGCAGGGCATCATAGGAGAGGCTTTCTAGCTCGACCTTGATGCCGGTCTCCTTCTCGTAGTCCGGGATCATTGCTTTCATTGCGAAGAAGAACGGGTCTTCGACCGAGAGAACCCGCACGGCGTCGGCGGCGGCGGCACGTCGTGGCGCCACCAGCGAGCCTGCCCCTGACGCCAGCAGCGCCGCGACGGATGCTGACTTCAGCATGTTCCGGCGCGACATATTTCCGATATCGAATGTCATGAATGCCTCCTCAGTTGTCTGTAAGCCAAGCTCGATCGAGGATGCCAGCTGGCGCCCTGCTCGCTCGAGATTGTTACCCCTCTTCTGCCGTTTGTTGCAGTTTGTTTGTACGTCGCACAAACTTATGGTACTGTCAAGAAGTGTCACAGAGCTTCCAGCGAAGCGGCCTCTCCCGCTCTCGACCGCTCCTGGAATGAGAACGCGGGCGCCATCTGGTCGAGCAAGCGGTCACAGGCTAGAAACGCCGACGGCAAAACGGAGATGCATGTGAAGTTTGAAAATCAGCCATCCTATTCGCTGGGGCAGCGCAGTCATTCCCACAAGGAAACTGGCGAAGGTGGCAACGTAACGCTCGTTTCTCAGTCGACGCTGGGCGAGATCAATCGCGGCCGGGTGCTGCAGGCGTTATACGACAACGGTCCTAAAAGCCGCGCGGAGCTTGCCCGCCTGGCAGGCGTCAACCGGACGACGATCACCGGCATCGTCCAGCCGATGATTGAAGAAGGTTTGCTCGTCGAAGGCGACGCGGTGCCTTCCCACTTCAAGGGCGGCAAGCCGGCGCGTCCGATCTATTTCAATCCGGAAGCCCCGATGCTGGGCGCAGTGCTTCTCTTGCCGGGCAGGATCCAGACATGTCTCGTGACGCTGAGCGGCGAGATCAAGGCGCTCACCAAGGCAGAATTCGATCCTCATGGGGACAGGGATGTGTTCCTGGCGATCATGAAGGACACCTTGTCCGCGACGCTCTCCCAAGCCCATCAGGCACCCTTCGGGATCGGCATTGCCTCGGGAGGCATGATCGACAGCGATAACGGAGTGATCCTTGCCGTCAATCTCGCGCCGGTTCTGAGCGGCCTTCCCCTGGTCGACATCCTGCAGAAGCATTTTTCGCTTCCCGTGGTCATCGATCACCACCCCCGCGCGCTCCTCGTCGGCGATCGCTGGTTCGGCCCAGGACGAGGCCAGCAGACCTTTGCAGCCATCTATACCGGTGAAGTGCTGGGCGGTGCCTTCTACATCGACGGCCGGGTCTACCGGGGGCTTGCGGGCTCCGGCGGCGAACTTGGCCATACGGTGGTCCAGATTGATGGCGAACTTTGCAATTGCGGCAAGCACGGATGTTGGGAAACCGTCGCCGCACTGCCCTGGCTACGGCGAGAAGCGGCTCGCCTGGGCATGGTGAACCCCGAAGGCGTCACCTGCGCTCGCCTCCTTAAAGAGGCGGCCGAAGGATCGAAGGCCGCCGATGATCTACTTGATCGCTACACCCGCAATGTCGCTTTCGGGATTCTCAACCTGCAACAGACCCTGTCCCTCAATTCCTATGTCTTGCACGGCGACATCGCAGGGGGCGGCGCAGGCGCTGCTGAGCGCGTCAGGCAGCATGTCGAACGCCTGGTCAGGAAGCGGCCGAACCAGGAGATTTCCATCACTGTCAACGGGATCGGCGAAGGGCATACCGCGTTGCGCGGGGCCGCCGGCCTGGTCTTGTCCAGCCACCTCAAGTTGGTCATCTAGAGGGTAGAAGATCCTGTCGAGTAGAGCCCCGACGAATTGCGGTAGGAAGGGCCGAGTTTGGCGGTACGCCAGAGCGGCTGGCAGCTGGCCCATCTGCCACCTTCGGGCGCCACCTTTCCTACGAGCGTGTCGAATCCGATTACGGCTTCGCGCGGCAATGCTCGGGCCGAATCGAGCCTCCGGGCCCTTTCCGTTTTCAGATCGACCCTCTCCTCATCTCGTTCACGCAAAGAGCTGTTCCAGATAAGCTCTTTGCGCGGCATGCTTTTCGGGATTTTCCGCGACGAGTCTGCGCAGGTTCAAGAGTTTCCATTGGACCGCTGGGAGTGTGGATGCCTGCGGCAGGCCGATAACATCAAAATCCGGCGCGCCGTCATGAAGGCTCAGCAAAAACTTCTGCGTGTCCCTTTCAGCAAGGCGAGCACGGATATCCGCGATGAGCCGGTCTCTTGTCGACGCGAGCTCGTCGAGAGTGACCGGAATGGTCGTCATCCCGACGAACTCCAAGGCGTAAGGTTCGTCAAGAGAACTGAGACTCGGTGAGAGTAGTTCGTGGGCCGGGCGCGGCGAACTGGCGACGTAAACCAGAAATGTGCGAAAAAGCGCATCGGTCAGCCCTTCATTGTCGTAGAGCAGTTTGACGTCGAAGAGATCCCGGGGATGCTGGCGATCGACCGCTGCATGGAGCTTTCCGCCGAACAAGTCTTCGAATGATACAACCTGAATAGAGGCGTATCCGAATTCATCTTCGACCGCGCGCGAGACACCGCGTGGCTCGGGGTCGTGGACGACTCCACGTGTGACGGGCGAAGTTTCGATCTTGACTTCGGCGCTGCCGAGCCGGGCGCGGATGCGGGTGGCGCCCCCACCGCCGCCGGCGACGCGCCGGGCGTCAAGCCCCGCAATGCCGCCGTTGGCTGCGGCGGTAATGCGATTTAGCGCTTCATCGATCTCGGCCAGGCTACCAGCACGGTCGCGGACCGGCAAATAGGTCAGGTCGATATCGACTGAGAGCCGCGGCATGTCGCGATAAAACAGATTGATCGCCGTTCCGCCCTTTAGCGCAAAGACCTTCTCCGCGGCTATGAAGGGGAGAAGCCGCACCAGCAGCCCGACCTGGGCGGCATATGGTTCACGGGCCATCGGCAGCTCCCGTTGGGGCCTCGGCGAACTCCGAAGGAACCATGATGCGATAGCGGGGTGGATCTTGCCGCCCTTCACCAGGGCACGATCACCCGCTCCAAGCTTGAAGTGATCGGGATTGAGGCGTTCGCGCCAGGAATGCTTGTGGCGATCCGCGAACACAAAGAACAGGCGCCTGACCTTGATCTTCCGGCAACTCTGCAGCAGTGCCGCCAAGCGGCGCGGACTGAGTGTGGCCAGTCCTTCAAACACCATGTCGAGATTGTGGAAGCTCTCGTGAGCGGGCAGTTCGTCGAGAGCTTCCAGTATGGCACGCTCCGGTGACGACATCCGAATCGCCCAGCCCCACGACGTCGTAAGAGCGTTGGCAGATTTGTTCTCGGTGAGGCCCAAATCGGGGTCAGTGAATAGAGATGTGCCGCGGGTGGTCAGGGGTGCGTCGAGTTTCAGGCGCGGTAGCCATGACGGGATATCGTCGCCATAGAGCCACACAGGTGCAGGAGCTCCCAAAGGGAGGTAGTGGCGATAGCCCTGCTCGCTGAGGGCAGTGATACCGCCGGCATGGATTTTGTAGCTCATGATGTGCTGGAGCGAGAGCAGGCAAGTCCGCCAGTCGAGCGGAGCCGGCTGCGGCGCCGGGCGACGGAAGACGCCGCGCTCAACACGCTCCAGCCAGCCGCTGCCTATGTACTTCCGGGTGAGGAAGCGGCTAACACCCTGATTGTCCAGCCAACGTGCGTCCACGACAAAACCCGCCGGGACTGCTTCCAAGACATTCTTTAGCTTTTCTGCTTTCCGTGTACTCATGGTGCACATGATAGCATAGATTTGAAGACACAGACCAGAGGCTCTTTGAAAAATTGAGAAAGAGGGTACTGAGAGGACACAAAATCAATTTTGCTTAAAGAGGAGAAGCCCCCTTACTGATTACGGCCGGTCCGTGGGAAAGGCGGACCGGGCCTAATCCTTTCATTGCCGAGGCTGGATTGCGCCCTTCTTGAGGCCGGGATGGGCGTCGGCGCGCCCGGACTGGTGGCACATCAAGCACCGCCTCCTCGCCGTAATATTGACTTCGCTTGCCGGCAGCTCTTTGCGGAAGAACACCGAGTTTGTCGGCGGTTTTTCCGTTAGCTGACCGCAGACGGCAGAGATCGCCGCGTCACCAGAGAAGGCTCAGGGCTGGCGGATACCATCACCGCCGCGCCCAACGAGCAGATCAACAATGGCAGCTACGCCAAGGTGCTTTCACGCTGGAATCTTTCCGCCGAGGCGATTAAGGAAGCACCAACCCTCCCGGTTTGCCGAAGAATTGACTTCTTCTGGCGCGAGCTTCTCCTTCATTCCCCACGTGATTACTCCCCGAACACGGAAGCCATCATGTCTCTCATCAGGAAAACCGTCAGTCTTGTTGCCGAGGGCCTCACAGCATCCACACTCGGCTTCTCGGCGGTAAGCGCCACTAACGATATCTTCGACCTTTCCCCGATCAGCCGGCGCGCGTCCGCGCAGACAAGGACCCCGCGGCAATTGCGGCGATCCCGAAGGACTTCAAGTCGTGACACCGGGCAAGTTCACCGTCGCCGTCTCCCCGGGCGGCCCGCCGGTCGCCACCTGTGCCACCGATGCGAAGACCGTCGTCGGCGCCGAATGAACCGAAGGAGAGACTGAAATGGCCGCACAATCTTCCCCAAGTACCTCCGACAAGGAACCTGCCACCAGCCGTGTTGCCAACCCTTCTGCCGACGCCGAGGGGCTGAAGCGCGCTCAGCGCGCGCTGGGCGGCGGGGTCAGTATCGTAACGGCAGGTGAGGGAGAGACCCGCACGGGAGCTACCGTGACGTCGGCGACCGCGCTTTCGATCGAGCCGCCGCGCATGTTCGTTTCCCTCAACCGATCCTCCTCAACATGGCCTGTCGTCGAGCGGTACGGGCATTTCTGCATCAATGTGGTGCGCCAAGACCATGAAACGCTCGCAAACCAATTCGCCGGACGGGGCGGGTTGACGGGACCGGAACGTTACCGCGGTGCTGCATGGACCCGCCTCCTGAGCGGTGCACCGGTCCTTGAGGATGCGGCGGCGGTCATCGACTGCGAGGTCGAGGAGGCGATCATCCGCTACAGCCATTCTATCGTCATCGGCAGGGTCATCGGTATTCGCATCGGCAATGGTGTTCGTTGATATACCGCGATGGCCGGTATCATTCTCCAGGTGGCTAGACGGAAGTACTTGGGCCCGAGGTCTTCTGAAGGTGCTTCTGCGGGCTGAAGGGCTAACGCTGGGATGCAGTCTGACGTCACGCACCCTTCGACGTCACACTCGTTAGCCCCGATTGCAAAGGACTCCTCGGGCGTTGCAGCCGCACCTCGGAGGTCTACGCACTTTGGCGGCCGTTTCCGCCTGCGAGTGGAAACTGAATGGACTTCTTTTCGAGGCGCACGGCGCCGGCGGGACGGCCTTATGGCGGCCGAGCCTGCTTCGTCGAGAATGGATAGACCCCGATCAGCTTCGTGGCGAGCGCTTCTGCTTCCGCAGAACTCTGCATGCCAAAGCTCCGCTTCGCAGTTCGCTCCAAAAAACTCCGTCTGTAATCTTGAACTCGTCAGACCCCTTTGGCGCGGCGCCGAAAGCGGGTCGCGATCTTTGGGATTCAGGATTCCCGCATCGAGGTTGGCTGAGGTCCCCTCGCTTTGACGGGAGGGACACCATGGGCAAATCACATCCGCTTGCTTTGCGTAGTCGTGTCGTTGCATTTGTCGAGGAAGGTCACGGCCACCGGGCCGCGGCCCGACACTTCCGGGCATCGCAGCTTTTCGTGAACAACCTGGTGACGCTCAAACGCTTGACCGGTTCGCTACCACGCGGCGGCAAAGATCTGGGTGGCGGCCAGCGGAACGCGCGTGGCAACTGGGTCCGCGAGCGGTTGGCGCAGAAGTCGACTTGACGCTGAACGAACTATGCCTGGAACTCGCCGCCGTCATCGTGCAGCGCTCCAACGTTGGCCGTCTTCTCCACCGACTCGACTTCAGTCATAAGAAGCCCCTGCGAGCCAGGTAAGCAGCAGCGCCCGCAGATCGCCCCGGGGCGTGACCTCTGGATCCGGCGACGCCGGCGCTTCCTGACCAAGGCATTGGCGCGGCTGATCTCTATCGACGAGACTTCGACCAAGCGCTCAGGCTGGGCACCGGAAGGGCAACGCTATCGCGTTACCCCTTTGGTTCTCCACGACTTTCACTTTTTCGCAGGTGGTACGTCATCGGCAGGGTATCTCCCGATGCCTCAATGAAAGGAATCGACCAAGGGTATCCGCAACTGAGCTGGCGCGCGCAGAGTGCTGACTGAAAAAATGCACGGTTGCCGACATTTTGGAGCCGGCCAATTGTCGAGTTCGGGAGCCAAATGTCAGCAAGTTGACAATGTGCACGGTCAGACAACGCGCAAAGTCAGGAGTTTTCAGATTGGTACGCCGCTTGCCTCGTTCACGGCATCATCACCGAGCGCTTGCGAGAGCGAGACGAACATTGAGCAAAGGCGGAAATCAGCTATGCAACAAACTGACGTAGAGCGTTAACGACTTAGGGAAAAAAGCGAGCCTGGTTGAAAACGTCAGACTAACTGCTACAGGCCGTGCATCGATCGTAGCGGTAGGAAAGAGCCTCGACTACAACATCACGCCTGACGAGGTGAAAAGCTATCTACGGTTGGACAACCGACAGAAGGTAACTAGTAAGAGGCTCGACGCGACTGCGGACCACAAGCATAGTTCGAGCGTTGCGGCGTTGCCCGGCATTGTACGGACCACAGCGTTGGCTGGTGCAATTAAGGCCGTAGCCACGGGCCCTGTGCCGGTCGAGGAAAAGTTCCCTGGCTTCGCCGCGGTCGTTGTACTTATTGGAGTTGTTGTTGCGGTAGCGACTTGACGTTATCTTGGACCTGACGGCATCGACTCGGCCGAGCCGGTGCTAAGAGAACATGAAGACCAACCTCATCGAGAATGAAACATGCCATCAAGCCTGCAAGATATGGTTTCAGGGGCCCACCTGTACCCTCGGGCGAACACTGCCGACCGAATTTTGACCGGCGCACGTTGTCACACGTCAAGCGCTTCATGGAACGGCTGTCTGGTGACATAAAGTTCCGAAGGGCGCTTTCGGAGAACGTTGACGCGCCTGGAGCGGTAACAGAGCGCTACGGCATCGAAGTTGACCCAATGGAAATGCTGCCGCTCTGGCGCAGTGACCACCTGAAATACCGCTTCAAGCCGGAGTCTTCCCTGGCCATTGGCTATGATGTGGGATGACCATATCCGCCCGATGTTGCGCCATCGCGACCGCCTACGCGTCGAAGGCGATATGTCGAAGATCAACCCCGATTTCATGCCTGGCGTGAGCGCCAGATGCGGCGCTGCAACGACGAATTGGACGGATCGGCGCCGTCGATCACGCACCCCATTATCGCCTTCGAGCTGAGCGAAGGCTGCACTGTCGGCTGCTGGCTCTGTGGCCTCTCGGCCGATCGCTTTAAAGGCTATTATGACTACAGCGAAGAGCATGCAGAGCTTTGGCGCGGTGTCGTTGGTGTCGCAAGCGAGATGTTTGGTTCGGCAGCTCGCATTGGTTTCTGCTACTGGGCCACAGATCCGATGGACAACCCGCACTACGATCAGTTTCTATACGACTACTATCAAACCACGGGGGCGTTGCCGCAAACATCGACGGCCGCCCCGATCTGCAAAAGAGCCCCGATAATCACGATGCCAGAGATGGCGTTGGTAACCGCCATCAGCGGGGTGTGCAGCGAATGGCTTACGTTCCAGATCACCGAGAATCCGATGAAGCAAGCGAGAGCAAAGACCACAAGGTTTGCCATAAACTCAGACGGCACGTAGGACCCGATCAAGGCGAGGAGCAGAGCGCCAACAACGAGCAGCCCCACCTGACTAGTCGTTTGCTTGCGGAAGGCGACGGCTTCCGCTGCCCGCGTGAGATCCGCCAGCATGTGGCGGATGTTCGTCGAATAGAGGATGGAGGCCTGAGCCGCCATGCGGCTCGGGAAATCGGTAAGGCCGATGATGGTCACACCGTTCGGCGAGACGATACGCTGATCGGGAACGGTTAGATCGCAGTTGCCGCCGCGCTCGGCGGCAAGGTCGACGATGACAGAGCCCGGCTTCATCATGGCGACCATGTCTTCCAGCCAGAGTTTGGGAGCTGGACGACCAGGTATAAGCGCCGTGGTGATGACGATATCTATATCTGGCGCAAGCGCTCGGAATTTCGCAAGCTGCTTCTCGCGGAATTCCGGCGAGGAAGGCGCGGCATAGCCGCCCGTTGCAGCGCCATCCTGGTTTGGTTCGAATTCCAGGAAGACAAAGTTCGCACCCATGCTTTCGATTTGTTCGGCCACTTCGGGACGAACATCGAAGGCATCTACTATGGCACCGAGGCTGACAGCCGTACCAATCGCTGCAAGCCCAGCTACCCCAGCACCAACTACGAGAACCTTTGCCGGCGGCACCTTGCCAGCAGCCGTCACTTGGCCAGTGAAGAAGCGGCCGAACTGGTCGCCCGCCTCAATGATGGCGCGATACCCGGCGATGTTGGCCATGGAGGACAGCGCGTCCATTTTCTGTGCACGCGAGATGCGTGGCACCATGTCCATGGCAACGGCCGTGATGTTCTTTTCCTGGAAGGTCTCGAGAAGATCCGGGTTCTGGGCCGGCCACAGGAAGGAAATCAGCGTTTGACCGTCTTTTAGGCTCTTCGCTTCGTCCCCTTCGGGACTGCGAACTTTCACGACGACATCGGAAGCTGCGATGAGAGCCATTGCGTCGGGCACGACTTCTACGCCCGCAGAGCATATGCATTGTCTGAAATACCCGACCTGCTTCCAGCTCCCGCCTCGACAAAGCAATTATGGCCCAACTTTCTTAATTGGACCGCAGATTCAGGGGTCAGCGCTACTCTCGCTTCCTCTTGATGCCGTTCTCTTAAAGCCCCGATGCGCACTGCCACCTCCCTACGTTACATCTCTGTCACCTGCTCGACGGCTCGACTTGGATCAAATACGGGATAAATGCATGTGCTCACCCCGAGTTGATCCAAACCAATTGCGCGAAGCGCTCGCCGCCGCCGGTTCGACGTCTATCCGTCTTAACTGCTCGAACTCGGCACGCCGGGACGATACTTGCTGTCTAGGTCGTTGATCGCCCTGACATTGCCCGCAGACTGGCCGCCTTCGTCGAACGTCTTGCCCAGAAAACGTGTCTGCGATCGACTTAGCGTGCTCCGGTCCGATAACACGGGCACCCATGGTGATGACCTGCGCGTTGTTCGAAAGGGCAGCACGCTCGGCGGAATAGGTGTCGTGTGTCAGGGCCGCACGGATACCCGGAACCTTGTTCGCTGCGATACAGACGCCAATTCCGGTTCCGCAAACGAGAATGGCCTTGTCGTATGTGCCGTCGAGCACGCCGGAGGCGACGCGCTCCGACAGATTGGCGTAAAAGGGATCGGGACCCGCCTCGGTCTGCGAGACTTCGTAGACGTCAAAGCGACCTTTCAGATGTTCGGCCAAAAGCTTGGCGAGACCTTCGCCTGCGCTGTCTCCTGCAATGGCAACCTTCATTTGTGTTTCTCCTCAGAGTTTGGCGGCGCATTTCGCAAGGATGTCGAGGTACCCCTCGACGCTCCAGGCCGAACGGCCGATGAACAGCCCGTCGACGTGCGGGCTCGAAATCAGTTCTTCGCAGTTCTGCGGATTGACCGACCCGCCGTAGAGGCAGGGGATCTTTCGACCGACCACCTCTTCGGCGACGGCGATAATTTCCGCCTGACGCGCATCGGCGTACTCGGCGATTGCCGGGATGCCCTTCTCACCGATGGCCATACGGGCTCATAGGCAAGGAGGACCTCGGCCTCCTTCTGCGCAGCGGTCAATTTCGAAAGCGCCCCGCGCACCTGGGCAGCCAGGATTTCCGGTGCGTTACCGCTGTCG
The DNA here is from genome assembly GCF_029201645.2 of Sinorhizobium prairiense. Taxonomy (NCBI): domain Bacteria; kingdom Pseudomonadati; phylum Pseudomonadota; class Alphaproteobacteria; order Hyphomicrobiales; family Rhizobiaceae; genus Sinorhizobium; species Sinorhizobium prairiense. The sequence goes on along the minus strand of NZ_CP104130.1, from coordinate 321,548 downwards.
CGGTCTCTCAGCGTCTCACCTATGCAGATCAGCGGAATAAGACCGTGCCGGACGGCGGCTTCGGTCTTCAAGCCCACCATTTCGTCGGTCTTCCCGAAGTGTTCACGCCGCTCCGAGTGGCCGAGTTCGACCAGATCGATATTGCAGTCCTTCAGCATCTGCGGTGAGACTTCGCCCGTCCACGCGCCCTGGTCGGCCCAGTGCATGTTCTGCGCGCCGACCTTGACGGAGGTTTGGGCGAGCATCGCCTTGACCTCGCGAAGGACGGTGAAAGCCGGAATGACGAAGCGCTGGATGCGCGGATCACGCGTCGGGTCTGCGGCCTTGAGGCTCCACACAAAATGCTCGGCCTCGGAAAGCGTCTTGTTCATCTTCCAGCCTGGTGCCAATCCAGAAGCGCGATTTGCCGGTCATGTCGGATCCTGCGTCGATGCAATGGTGAGCTTGATGCCCGCCCGTTCAAATTCGTCCAGGACAGCAGCACCAGGCGCGCAATCGGTGATGACTGCGTCGAACTCAGCTACGTCTGCCAGGACGTTCAAGGCGGTGTGGCCGAACCGCTGATGGTTGACCAAGAGGCAGGCCCTGACCGACGACGAAATCATCGCGCGCTTCGCACGCACGACATTGTCGTCCATGTGATAGGCGATCCTGCCGCTCATGGCGGGGGTTGAAATGAAGGCGATGTCCGCCCTCAGCCGGGAAAGCGCATCCTCGGTGACGATGCCGAGATAAGCGTTGAATTTAGCCGAATACATGCCGCCGAGTCCGATCAGCGTGATGCCGGCCTCGCTTTTCAGCCGTTCCATGATCTCCGCGTTGTTGGTGATCAGGGTGAGCGGCCGCTTCTGCGGCAGCATCGCGCCGAGCACGGCTGCCATCGAGCCGTCGTTGACCATTACCGTCATACCCGGCTCGACCAGCTTCAAAGCGGCCTGCGCCATCGCGATCTTGGCCGCGTTGTCTTGGCGCGCGCGAATTCGGAAGTCGCTTTCGAACCGCGTTCCTGCGTCGATCGTCGCACCGCCGCGGACCTTGCGCAGGACGCCTTCCTGCTCGAGATCGTCGAGATCACGATGGATCGTCATCTTCGACACCGCAAAATGATCGGCAAGCTCGTCGAGATCGACGGTCTTGTTCTCGACCAGCATCTCGATGATTTGCTGCCTGCGCTCGTCCCGCTTCATCAACGTCTCCGTTCTAAATCGCCTCGACCTATAGCGAACCTGCCCGATACCGCTTCGCCATTTCTGCAAGTGGGATGACGTTGATCGAGCTCGCGCGTCCGGCCGTTCCGAAGGCCTCAAATCTTTCGCGACAGAGCTTCGAAAGCGCCGTCATTGCAGCCTTCAAGTACTTGCGGGGTCGAATTCCGTCGGGTCTTCGGCAAGCACTCTGCGTACCTGCCCTGTCATGGCCATCCGGCAGTCCGTGTCGATGTTGACCTTTCGAACGCCATGCCGGATGCCTCGCTGAATTTCTTCGAGCGGCACGCCCCAAGTTGGCTTCATCCTTCCGCCGAAGCTATTGAAGATTTCCTGCAACTCCTCCGGCACGCTCGAAGAACCATGCATGACAAGATGCGTGTTCGGTAGCTTCCGGTGGATCGCCTCGATAACATCCATCGCCAGAACGTCTCCGTCCGGGCGACGCGAGAACTTGTAGGCTCCATGGCTGGTGCCCATTGCGACGGCGAGCGCGTCCACCTTCGTCTCCTTGACGAATTTGGCGGCCTCGTCGGGATCGGTCAGAAGCTGATGCAGATCGAGCTTGCCTTCGACACCGTGACCGTCTTCGGCTTCGCCCATGCCGGTCTCGAGCGAGCCCAGAACCCCAAGCTCCCCTTCCACCGAAACCCCTGCCCAATGGGCTGTTTCGCTGACGCTTTTCGTGACCTTTACGTTGTAGTCCCAGTCCGCAGGGGTCTTCCCGTCAGCGCGGATCGATCCGTCCATCATCACCGAAGTGAACCCGTGTTGAATTGCGGTGACGCAGGTGCTCGGTTCGTTTCCGTGGTCAAGATGGACGCAAACGGGAATATGCGGATAGATCTCTGTCACCGCATCCATCATGTGCTTGAGCATGATGTCGTTGACATATGCCCGCGCGCCGCGGCTCGCCTGCAGAATGACAGGCGAATCGGTGTCATCGGCCGCTTCCATGATGGCGAGCGCCTGCTCCATGTTGTTGATGTTGAACGCCGGGACGCCGTACCCTTGTTCGGCGGCGTCGTCCAGCAGTTGGCGGAGGGTGATCCTGGCCATGAAGTCTCACTCGCTGGTTGGATTGGAATTGAGATAGCTCGCGATTAGATCGACCTCGGTCGCCGAACCGAAGACGAGCGGTGTGCGGCAATGGTGGGAGGTCGGGACCTTATCCAGAATGGCCGAAGTGCCGTCCGTCGCCCGCCCCCGGCCTGTTCCATCAGGAACGCGATCGGGTTTGCCTCGTACACCAGGCGAAGCCGTCCATTTTGATACCCCGGTCGCTTGTCGGCGGCGTAGAAGAAAACACCGCCCCTGAGCAGGATTCGGTGGAGTTCTCCGACTGCCGATCCCAGCCAGCGCATGTTGAAGTCGCGGCCGCGCGGTCCCTCCCTGCCCGCCAGGCAGTCCTGAACATACAGGCTGAGACCAGATTGAAGGTGGCGGTGAACCGAAGCGTTGAAAGCAAGTTCCGACGTGTCCGGCGGTACTTGGACTTGCCTTCTCACGATCAAGAACTCGCCGGTCTGCGGATGCATCGTCGCAAGCAGCATGCCGTCTCCGACGGAGACGCCGAGGTCGACCGTGTTGCCGAAGGAGACATACCCGGCGGCGACCTGCCGCCTGCCAGAGATTAAGAACGGGTCTTCAGCTTCGGTGAATGGAATGATCGAGAATAGCGTGCCCACCGGAGCGCCCAGACCAACGTTGCCCGAACCATCGATCGGATCGATAGCCACACCGAACCCCGAACCCTTGAACACAACAGGCTCGTCAGCCTCTTCGGAGAGGACCCATCCGGCCCCTGCCCGTTCCAGAATCTCGACGAACAGCGCGTGCGAAGCAACGTCGATGGCCTTTTGCGCGTCCCCGGCGGAATTGGATCCGAGGAGTCGCGCCGGATCGCCTTCCAGCGAACCGGTCGCGATACGCTCCGACAGAAGACATGCTGCGTCCAAGACTCCGTTGATAAGTGCGGTCACGCGCTGACGCGACCCGTCCTCACCCGCCCATGTCGAGAGGTATTCATCGACCGACTCGTGCTGGAAGGAGGCTTCGTCGCTGGCGAGAGTTGCCGGAGTGCTCATTCGTCCCCCCTCACCCTTGCAACGGCGCGCGCGACTATCGACTCACGGGTAATCCCGAACTTTTCGTACAACGTCTCCGCCGGCGCGGACGCGCCAAAGCCGGACATCCCAATCACGTCGTCTTCGCTGTCCACATACCTGGTCCAGCCAAACTTCGAGAGCGCTTCCACTGCGATGCGGGGCGCGTCTCCCAGCACCGCGTGCCGGTAGTCCTTGGCCTGCTTTTCGAAGAGGTCCCAGCTCGGCATCGAGACGACCGCAGCTGGAATGTTTCTCGCTTCGAGCTCTTCGGCGGCCTGGACCGCAAGCGCGACCTCCGTTCCAGTCGCGATGAGCGTGACGGCACGTTCCGTACTGGCCTCCCGCACCACGTAGGCGCCTCGTGCGCAGCGATTGGTGCCATCACGCTCCGAGCGAAGCTGAGGAACATTCTGCCGCGAGAGCGCCAGAACGGACGGCGTGTTCTTGCTGGTTATCGCCAAGTCCCAGCATTCCAGCGTTTCGATCGTGTCCGCGGGCCGGAACACATGCAAGTTCGGCATGGCCCTGAGGCTGGCGAGATGCTCGACCGGCTGATGGGTCGGGCCATCTTCGCCAAGACCTATTGAATCATGCGTCATCACGAAGATGGAGCGCGCGCCCATCAGAGCCGCCACACGAATGGCATTGCGGCAATAATCCGAGAATACGAGGAAGGTGCCACCATACGGTATGAAGCCGCCGTGAACCGCCATGCCGTTCATCGCGGCGGCCATGGCGAACTCCCGCACGCCATAGCTGACATAACGCCCGCTTCTAATGGCGGTGAAATCGCTGTCGACGGCCGGAACACGCGTCAAGTTCGAGTGAGTAAGGTCCGCCGAGCCGCCAATCATTTCGGGAAGCAACTCCGTCAGCGCCTCCAGGGCGATCTGACTTGCCTTGCGCGTGGCCACCGATTGCGGCTTGTCGAGCAGCTTCGCCTTGGCGGCGTTCACCGTCTCCTCGTAGTGCGGTGGCAACGATCCCGCGGTGCGACGCTCGAACTCGCTTTTGACGTCCGGTTCTGCTGCTTCGAGCCGCGCTTGCCACTCCCTGCGGGACTTCGCGCCCTTCGCGCCAATCGCGCGCCATGTGTCCAGGATCGGCGTCGGAATCTCAAAAGCATCTGCCGTCCAGCCGTAGGCCGTCTTTGTCGCGGCGGCTTCGCTCGCGCCGAGCGGCGCGCCGTGCACCGAGCTCTTTCCCGCCTTTGACGGAGAACCGAATCCAATGATGGTTTTCAGAGCGATGAGGGACGGTCTCGATGCTTCCGCTTTCGCGTTGGAGATCGCCGCGTCGATCGCTTCAGCATCATGGCCATCTACGCGTTGCGTGTGCCATCCGTATGCATCGAACCTCGCTAGCACATCTTCCGAAAATGCAATCGCAGTCGAACCGTCGATCGTGACGGAGTTGTCGTCGTAGAGGACGATCAGCTTGCCGAGTCCAAGATGGCCCGCCAGCGAGGCAGCTTCCTGGCCGACGCCTTCCATGAGGCATCCGTCACCGCAGAAGACATAGGTGTGGTGATCGACGAGCGCAGTGCCGAATTCCGCGCTCAGGCGCCGCTCCGCGATAGCCATACCGACGGCGGATGCAATGCCCTGCCCCAGCGGTCCCGTCGTCGTCTCGACGCCGGCGGTGTGGCCGTATTCCGGGTGGCCCGGCGTTTTCGAGCCGAACTGGCGAAAATTGCGGATCTCCGCGAGGGTCATCTCCTTGTAACCGGTCAGGTAGAGAAGGCTGTACAGCAGCATCGAGCCATGGCCGTTCGACAGGACGAACCGGTCCCGATCCGGCCAGCCTGGTTCACGCGCATCGAATTTGAGGTGCTTGCCGAAGAGAACGGCCGCCGCGTCGGCCATGCCCATCGGCATGCCGGGGTGACCGGAATTTGCCGCCTCAACGCCGTCGATTGATAGGACGCGGATAGCGTTTGCGAGATCGCGGACCGAAACTGCTGTCAACTCTTCCTCCTTCTTTAACTATCCCTAATGTGACGCGTTTTTCCGAAGATCACAACATCAGATATCAAAGGCACACAAAGTTTGTGATTATGATATAATTCGTAACAATTCGCGAAAATTCTAATGACGGCGAGCCACGCCCTTGCTATAGATGATCATACCTCATACCTTAAGGAGTGAAAACATGGAATATGTTCGCTTGGGAGCGACCGGACTCAAGGTCTCGCGTTTGGCCTTGGGTTGTATGAGCTTTGGAGAACCTGAAAGGGGCAATCACCAGTGGACGCTTGCCGAAGCCGAGGCGCGGCCGCTTTTCCAGCAGGCGCTGGATGCCGGGATCAATTTCCTCGACACGGCGAACGTTTATTCCGACGGCACCAGCGAGGAGATCGTCGGCAAGCTGTTGAAGGAACACGGCCGGCGTGACGAAATCGTTTTGGCGACCAAGGTTTTTGGGCGGATGAACGCCAGCCCAAACGGCGCCGGCCTGTCACGCAAAGCGATCCTGTCTGAGGTCGATAACAGTCTCCGTCGCCTGGGAACGGACTACATCGATCTGTACCAGACGCATTTCTGGGACAGCGAAACGCCCATCGAGGAGACGCTCGAGGCGCTCAATGACATCGTGAAGGCGGGGAAAGTTCGCTACATCGGCGCGAGCAACATGTACGCGTGGCAGTTCGCAACGGCGATCCAGATCTCCAAGCGCAAGAACTGGGCGGCGTTCGCATCAATGCAGCTTCATCTCAATCTCATCTATCGCGAGGAGGAGCGCGAGATGCTGCCGCTGTGCCGCGCCGAAGGCATCGGCGTGATGACGTTCAGCCCGCTCGCACGCGGTATTCTCACGAAGGGAAGCGGATCCCAGTCCAAACGCGCGGAAACGGACAACGTCACCGGCAGGTTCTACGAGAAGGCTGCTGCCGCAGATCGGGTCGTCGTGGACGAAGTTGCCAAGATTGCTGCGGAACGCGGCCTGCCTCAAGCGCAAATAGCCTTGGCGTGGGTGCTGCAAAAGCAGGGTGTGACCTGCCCCATCATCGGAGCCACCGAGCCCAGCCATCTGCAGGACGCGGTGGGATCGCTGGCCGTCAAATTGACCGACGACGAAATCCAGCGGCTTGAAGCTCCCTACGTACCCCACGATGTGGTCGGCCTGATGTGAGGACGTTTTCGCCGTCGGACGCTGTGACCGCAGTCTGAAGTGCAAGACGCCTGGCAACTGGCGCCCGTGTGCGACCCGTCGGGTCGCCTTCATGCCGGATGACGTGCCTCCCCTCAAGAACCCGCCCGGTAGCAAGGCGCGGCGGAACAATCCGTGGCCCCCCTTGCCGAAACTTCGCATCACCCGGCTTCTTCATTTCGAAGGGCCGCCTGCTTGAGTTCGCCCAGTGTCAGGGTTCGCGGCGCCGCAGCTCGACGGAGCCGGTCGTTGATCGCCAGCCCCAAGCCCTCGTCCGGTATGGGAACGATTGCTATGGATTCCGCCCCGGCATCGTCGGCCTCTTTGAGGGTCGCATACAATTTCGCCGCAAGCTCCTCGAGACCGCCCTCCGGACTCAGGTTGAAAACGCGTGCGCAGGCCCCTTCGCCTGGGACAATGGCATCGCCGAACTTGAGGAGCGTCTCGCCCGGCCCGACGCGCGTGGCGTTCAGCCTGACCATCGCGCGCGGAGCATAGTGCGACGTCAGCATTCCCGGTGCGAGCACTTTGCCGGACGGGTCTGGGACGCTGACTTGAAGACCTGCAGCATGCTCGACGATCTCGACCGGGAGCCCGCCAGGCCGAAGCAACTCGATGCCATTTTCGCAAACCCTCAGGATAGTGGACTCGACGCCGATCTTCGTCGGGCCGCCATCGAGGATCAACGGCACTCCATCGCCGAATTCGCTCGCGACGTGGGCTGCTGTCGTCGCGCTCACCCTTCCCGAGATATTGGCGCTCGGCGCCGCCAGCGGCCTTCCATAGGACGTGATCAAGCCATTGCTGAATCCCATGGGAATTCTGATGGCGACGGTAGTCAGGCCGGCCGTGGTCACGGATGGAAGCGTACCGGGGTTCGAGTTGAGCACCAACGTCATCGGCCCCGGCCAGAACCTTTCCGCAAGACGAAGACTGACCGGATCCAGGATCGCGTATTCGCTGACCATCTCGAGATCGGAGCAGTGGCAGATGAGCGGGTTGAAGCTCGGTCGATGCTTGATATCGAAGATTTGGGATACCGCGGCTTCATTCGTGGCGTCGGCGGCCAAGCCGTAAACGGTCTCGGTCGGCATCGCGATAACAGCGCCCCGCCCGAGCGCCTCGACAGCTGAGGCGATCCCCGCTGCGGGATCGGCTGCGACATCAATGATCATTGAAAAACCCCTTCCGTCTCGTCGTTCGAATAATGGGAAAAAAACCGCTTGTCAAAATAGGTATGACCTTATACCTTCTCTCTTGGCTGATGGGAGTTGGCCTTTGGGAGGTTTCATGACAACGGGAAGTGTCACATTCGACACCACGCAACACTCGACAACCGGAAACGGTCTTCTGCTCGAGGCGGATGGCGTTTCGAAGGCGTTTCATGGCGTTCCGGCGCTGCGTAACGGGCGCCTGAGGCTTCGTCCGGGAACAGTCCACGCACTGTGCGGCGGAAACGGGGCTGGGAAGTCCACCTTCCTGAACATAGTCATGGGTCTTCTGCGCAGGGACGAGGGCAGCATCAAGATTAAGGGTGAAGTCGTCGATTTCCGCTCCGCGAGCGAGGCGCTCGATCACGGCATCGCCATCATCACCCAGGAGCTTTCTCCGGTCCTGGAAATGACGGTCGCCGAGAACATCTATCTTGGAAGGGAGCCCAAACGTCTTGGGGCTTTCATCGATTTCGCCGCATTGGAAAAGCAGGCGCAGAAGCTCCTGGACGACATCGGATTTCCGATCCGCGCCAACGCCCGCATGTCAAACCTCAGCCTGGCGGAAACCCAATTGGTCGAGATCGCCAAGGCGCTGAGCTTCGATGCGGATATCGTCATCATGGACGAGCCGACTTCCGCGATCGGCGAGCATGAAGCCCACATCCTGTTCGCGGCAATCGACCGTCTGAAGCATCGTGGCTCGGGCATTATCTACGTTTCGCACAAGCTCTCGGAAATCTTCGAAATCGCTGACGAGTTCACGGTCTTCCGCGATGGCAACTACATCGTAAGCGGCTCCATGAAGGACACCACCCGCAAGGAGCTTGTCACTCATATCGTCGGGCGCGAGGTCAAGATCGTCGAGAAAGAGCGCCCGAACGCGGGAGCTCCCATCTTGCTTGAGGTCCGGAACCTGTCCCGCGAGAGCGAATTCAAGGACATTTCGATCTCCGTCGCCGCCGGCGAAGTTTTCGGAATCTACGGCCTTCTCGGCTCCGGCCGGACCGAGTTCCTGGAGGCGGTCTACGGGATGGAAACGCCGACATCCGGCGAGGTGATGCTTGCAGGAAAGCCGGTTCCGCGCGGCAAGCCGCGTGAATCGATCAAGATGGGCATGGCGATGGTCTCCGAGGACCGCAAGGACAGCGGCTTGGTCCTGTCGTCTTCGATCGCCCACAACATCACGCTTTCCGCCCTTTCCCTGATGGCGGTCAGCGGCTTCGTGAAGCAGCAGAAGGAACGCGAAGTCGTCGAGGAGATGATCCGCTCCCAGCGGATCAAGACCAGCTCCTCCGAGCTAGCGGTCGAGAATCTCAGCGGCGGAAACCAGCAAAAGGTCGTCTTCGCGCGATGCCTGACAACTAATCCCCGACTTCTGATCTGCGACGAGCCCACCCGCGGCATCGACGAAGGCTCCAAGCAGGAGATCTACGCCTTCCTGCGGGACTTCGCCGCCAAGGGTCACGGTGTTCTCGTCGTGTCGTCCGAGGCGCCGGAGATCCTGCAGGTCAGCGACAGGATTGCGATTTTCAAGGCAGGAACGTTGGTCGACGTCATCGACGGCCATGGCGCCACCCAGCAAATGATCATGGAGCTCGCAAGTTGAGGAGCCTGCGCTCCCTCAGGTTCGGCAAGCATTACTGCTGCCGGTGTCGCGGCCGTATTCAGGACGAGTCAAATGAACGCTAACATCACCAAAATCGCCACCGGCACTCCGTCGGAGCGCAGGAAAGCCGAGATCACCAAGGACTTCATAAAGTCGTTCAGCATCATTCTGGTGTTTCTCGCAATCTGCGTGCTTTTCACCTCGCTGAACCAGTACTTCCTCACCTGGAACAACTGGCTCAACCTTCTTCGCCAGTCGAGCATCAACGGTATTCTCGCCATCGGGGTGACGTTCGTCATCCTGACAAAGGGCATCGACCTGTCGGTCGGATCGGTCATGGCACTCGCCGGAATGCTGGCAGCCAATCTGGTGACAACCGGGAACGAGCACCTTGTGATCTGGAGTATTCTTGCAGCGCTCGGTACCGGAGCCATCGTCGGCCTCGCGAACGGGGTTCTCATCGCCCGGATCAACGTGCCGCCCTTTGTCGCGACGCTCGGGATGCTGAGCATGGCCAGGGGACTCACTCTGATCTATTCTGACGGAAGGCCGATCGCTAACCTTACCGCTTCGCTGCGGTGGATCGGCAGCGGAAACGTCCTCGGCCTCCCTGTTCCCGTCCTCATTTTCTTCGCCGTGTTCCTGATTGGTTGGCTCACGCTCTCGAGGACGACTTTTGGACGCTACGTCTATGCCGTCGGCGGCAATGAAAAAGCGGCCAGGACCAGCGGTATCTCGACCCGTATCATCATCGCCGCCACCTACGTGATCTGCGGTCTGCTCGCCGGGCTTGCCGGACTCGTGCTGACGGCCCGCACGACAGCGGCACTGCCGCAGGCGGGCATCGGCTACGAGCTCGACGCCATAGCAGCAGTCGTGATCGGCGGCACGAGTCTCTCCGGCGGACGCGGCTCGCTCGTCGGGACCCTCTTCGGCGCACTGATCATAGGCACCATCAACAACGGGATGGATCTGATGGGCGTGTCGTCATATTACCAGCAACTATTGAAAGGAGCCATCATAGTCTTAGCCGTGATCGCAGATCAAATACGCAAGTAACCGTTGCCAATAGCAACAAGAAAAATCGGAGGAGAATATGATTAACAGACGTACGTTCATTGCCGCGATCGCAGCCTCGACGATGCTACTCGGTGCGAACCTCGCCGCAGCCCAAGAGAAGATCCGTATTGCTGCACTTTCTTTCGGCGAGGCGGGCGAATACATGAAGGCCTGGTCCACAGAGATCCAGAACCACCCTGCCGTCAAGGAGGGCAAGGTCGAGATCACGGTTTTTGATGGAAAATACGATCCGCTGATCCAGGCCAACCAGATCGATACCGCGCTGACCCAGCAGTTCAATGCGATCATCATGGCCCCGTTCGATCTCGAAGCTTCCGCCCCGGCCATCGACAAGGCTGCCGAGGCAAAGGTTCCGGTAATCGTCTCCGCGCTCAAAACCTCGTCGAAAAACTATACCGCGTCGATTATCGTCGACGACCGCGAAGGCGGCAGGATCATCGCCGAGGAAATGGCGAAGCGCCTCCCGAGCGGCGGCAATCTGGTCCTGATGGAAGGGCCTATCGGCCAGTCGGCCCAGATTGAACGTCGCGCCGGCGTCGACGCCGGGCTCGAAGCGCATTCGAACCTCAAGATGCTTGCCGACAAGAGCGGCAACTGGAGCCGCGCCGAGGGCCAGGCTCTTATGGAGAACTGGCTCTCCGCCTACCCCGACCAGATCAATGGCGTGCTCGCCGAGAACGACGAGATGGCGCTCGGCGCCATTGAAGCCATGAAGGCAGCCAACGTTGATCTCAGCAAGGTTCCGGTCATTGCGATCGACGGCATCCCCGACGCAAAACGCGCCGTCGAGAACGGCGAAATGGCGGTCACCCTTTACAAATATGCGAGGGCGGAAGGGCAAGGTGCAGTAGATCTTGCTTTGCGTCAGGTAATCGGCGCGGATTACAAGCCGCAATCGGAGGTATGGAACGACCTGATGGAGTGGAAGGACGGCACACAGAAGGACTACGTCGTTCCGTGGCTGATCTTGGACAAAGAAAACGTCAAAAAGTACATGTGATTAGTATGGGCGAGCCCCCATTCGAAGGGCTCGCCACTCTCAGATCAAGGTGAAATATGACTGTGCTAGAGAAGAGAAAGATCGGTAACACCGGGGTCGAACTGACTTCACTGGGTCTTGGTACCTCGCCATTGGGCGGTTGCGGGGTGAGCGTCCCGTTCACCGATTTTGAAGCGGTGGTCATGAAGGCCTACGAGCTGGGCGTGCGGTATTTTGATACGGCGCCGCTCTATGGCCTCGGCAAATCCGAGCACAGTCTGGGCCATGTGCTGCGCGTGAACGGCGTCCTCGGTGACGTGGTCATCAGCACGAAAGCGGGACGTATCCTAAAGCCGGCGAGCCGCGCGAAGCGGGCGGAGAGCCTCTACGGGATCAACTGGATCGACCCGCTGCCTTACGTGGACGAATACGACTACACCTACGACGGGATCATGCGTTCATTCGAGGACAGCCAGCAGCGCATGGGCGTTGATGGTGTCGACATTCTCTATCTCCACGACGTCAGCGGCGTCTGGCATCGCGACCGCTACGACCTATACCTCTCGCAGCTCCGCCAGAGCGGCTATCGGGCCTGCGACGAGCTTCGCAGCAGCGGAGCAGTCAAGGCGATAGGGCTCGGCGTCAACGAGACCGCGTCCGTTCTACAAGTCGCAGCCGAATTTGATCTTGATTGCTCGTTGGTCGCGGGCCGCTACACTCTACTCAACCATCAGCCTCTTGAAGACTTCTTCCCCGAGGCTCAGCGCCGCGGGATCGCAATCATTGCAGGCGGCGTCTACAATTCCGGCGTCCTGGCAGAGGGAAGCAAAGGTGCGGCTGCGGTCCGAACGTACGACTATCAGACAGCCAGCCCCGAAATCCTGAAGCGCGTTGAAGCTCTCGAGGCAGTCTGCGGCGAATTTGGCATTTCGCTTGCGACGGCGGCGACGCAATTCGTCTACTCGCACCCGGCCGTCACTGCGGTGGTCCAAGGCGCCCTTAGCACCGCCCACGTCGAGGCGAACGTCAAGGCGATTTCGGAGACTATCCCGCCAGGGTTCTGGTCCGCGCTCAAGGCAAACGGCCTCATCCCGGAAGCGGCTCCGATCATCGCATCGGCCGCCTGACAGCTTCGAATCAAGAAAGGAATATTGTGATGTCGGACCTGAAACAGCGCCCGCTCGGCAAATCGAATGTCCGGGTAACCTCACTGGGGCTTGGAACGGTTCCCATCTCAGGCTTCAACGCGGAAGTATCATACGACGAGTTCGAGCAGACGATCCTGTCTGGTTACGCTGCCGGCATTCGATACTTCGATTGCGCCCCCATGTACGGCTTCGGGAAGTCCGAGCACTTCCTGGGCCATGCCCTGAGAGTGAACAAGCTGCGAGACGACGTCGTCGTTAGCACCAAGGTCGGCCGTGTCCTCAAGCCCGCCAGCCGCACGAAAAAGCTCGACACCGTGTATGGAATCGAGTGGATCGATCCCCTGCCCTTCCTGGATACATACGACTACACCTACGACGGAATCATGAGGTCGTTCGAGGACAGCCAGCAGCGTCTTGGTCTCGACTACATCGATGTCCTGCTCGTCCATGATGTCGGGCGCGCCTGGCACGGCGATCAAAGCGAATTCTACTGGGATCAGTTGCGAGCTTCAGGGTACAAGGCGCTGGACGAGCTGCGGTCCACCGGCTGCGTCTCGGCGGTCGGCCTCGGAGTCAATGAAACGGATTCCGTCGTCGGCGTCTCCCGGGAGTTTCCTATCGACTGCGCCCTGGTGGCCGGACGCTACACATTGCTCAACCACGAACCCCTGCACACGGACTTCGATGAGCTTTTGTCGAGAAATGTTTCAATCATAGCAGGCGGCATCTTCAATTCGGGCATTTTGGCAAGCGGAACCGCTGGCGCAACGGCGACATACGACTACGGGAAAGTCCCGGCTGCGGTCCTCGACCGCGTCAAATCGATCGAAGCGGTATGCGAGGAATACCGGGTGAGCCTGCCGGCTGCTGCCATGCAGTTCGTATATGCCCACTCGGCCGTGGCCACACTTGTCATGGGAGCGAAAAGCAGTGCTGAGGTCGATCAGAACGCGGCGGCAATCAACGAGCGTATTCCGCCCGCATTCTGGACCGCACTGCGATCCGCTGGTCTGCTGCCCGCAACTGCGCCACTCCCTGCGGTGGCGTGACGGTTATGGGTTATCTGCGGGACCTTAGTCCGTTCTCCTGCAACGAAGTCGCAAACGCTGTTGAGTTGCAGGAGCAGCGGACTGAACTGGAGACCCTGGTCAGGGCTTACGGCGAGGTGCTCGCACTGTTTTCCTTCATGCAGCTAGGCTTGAGAGAGCCCGGCATGAATCTGCTCTTCGCCCAGCTGTCGTGCCGTGCCGCCGATATATTGGATTCGGTGGGACAGGGGGGCGACAGAAGGAGGCGCTTGGCGGCAAATGAACATGTAACTCGGCATCTTTGCCGGGTCCGCTCTGACCTTTTGCAGGCCCAGCGAGGGCTCGAGGGACGACTACGAAGACAGGATACCGAACTCTTGAAGTTGCTGTTGAGAGCTTCGTTAGAATTGAAACGGGCATCTGCGCTGTTGGGCACCATGACATTCGACGTAAGCGGATGTTGCGCAGTGCCTGTATTGGCAAACGTGGAGGAAAGACATGGGAGCACATTCCGTTTGGGTGCTTGAGTATGCCCGAAGCCCTGTTCACCCGGTAAGCGGCGTCTATTACGGCGCCCATAACCAGGGAACGATGAATCTGCCATTCGCATACATTCTGATAAGGACGGCCGACATCGTTGCGTTGGTGGACGTTGGCCACGATGCGAACGATTTCGGAGGAGAGATCGCGAACTCGATCGGAGTAACCGGATGGACGTCGCCGGACATCGTCCTCGGCGAATGTGGCGTGCGGCCTGAAGACGTAACTCACATCTTCATTACGCACGCCCATTTCGATCACATTGGCGGCCTGAAGTTCTTTCCCAATGCAAAGATCTTCATCCAGAAGAAGGAGCTCGAATCCTGGATGTGGATTCTTGCCAAGGGTCGCCGGTTTCGAACGCTGCTGGCCGGGCTGAACCCCGCCGATATACTTTATCTTACCCAGGCGAATATCGAGGGCAGACTGGAACTTGTCGAAGGACCGCGGGAAGATGTGCTTCCGGGCATTCACCTGTATCCCGCCCACGACACTCATACCGCAGGCTCCCAATATGTGGTGGTGCAAAACGGAGGCGGCGATGACAGGCTGGTGTTGTCCGGAGACGTCGTCTACACCTACCGAAACCTTAACGGCGACGATCAACTCGATCCTTGTTTCGTTCCCCCAGGGCTTGCGAACGGCAGCCAGACCAAGCTGATCGAGGCAGCCGAAGAGATGCTGGGCATCGTCGGAAATGACGAGCGGCGGATCATTCCAGTGCATGAGGAAAAATTGGCCGAAATCTACCCGACGCGCTTGAGCGATCACGGACTGCGGATAGTCGAGATCTGCGTCGCGGACGGAGAGCAATCGAGAGTTTGATCCTTCTGCTTTGATTACGACAGTGAGCACGACATGAATAGAGACGACTGCGTCGTCATGACGTATCTGATCGAATGCGACGGCGATCCTCGGTCGTTCGCAAGCAAGATCGCCAGCGATCAGTCGACGGGCACGTTCGTCGACCTTCCGGGGGAGACGCCGGAGCTGAAGGCGCGGGTCGCCGCCCGCGTGCTTGACGTCCGTGAGCTTTCCCCGATTTCCGTGCCTTCGATCCCGCAAAACGCGCTGGGACCTTCCTATCGGCGGGCGGAAGCCGACATCGCCTTTCCGATTGAAGCGGTCGGTGATGATCTTGCCGCTTTGATGACGATCACGATCGGCGGAGTCTTCTCGATCCGGGGCTTTACCGGCATACGTGTCTTACGCATGCAATTGCCGCATGCGTTCGGCGTCTCCTACCCCGGGCCGCAGTTCGGCATAGCGGGGACGCGGCGGCTGACAGGCGTCTTCGACCGCCCTCTGATAGGCACGATCATCAAGCCGGCGCTTGGTCTGCGTCCCAACGAAACGGCCGAGATGGTAAGCGAGCTTATTTCCTCGGGCGTTGATTTCATCAAGGATGATGAGAAGCTCTGCGGCCCGCCCTATTCGCCGCTCGAGGAGCGGGTGAGAGCGATCATGCCTCTTATCAAGGACCATGAGCAACGGACCGGCAAGAAGGTAATGTATGCCTTCAATATCTCCCATGTCGATCCCGACGTCATGATGAGAAACCACGACGTCGTCGCCGATTCCGGCGGAAACGCGGCCGTGATCAACATCAACTCTATCGGGCAAGGCGCTTTCCTGTTCTTGAGGAGGCGCTCAAGGCTGGCGCTGCATGCCCACCGTAACGGATGGGACATTCTCACCCGCCACCCCGGCCTGGGGATGAACTTCTCTGTTTACCAGCAGTACTGGCAGCTGCTCGGCGTCGACCAATTCCAGATCAACGGCATAGGATCCAAGTACTGGGAGCCCGACGATTCGTTTGTCCAGTCCTTCCACGACCTCGTCGCCCCTTTCGCGACCGGAGGAGAGAAGCCCATGCCGGTCGTTTGCTCGGGTCAATGGGGTGGACAAGCCCCTGAGACATATCGTCGAACCGGCAGGACGCTCGATCTCCTGTACCTCTGCGGTGGTGGCGTCGTCAGTCATCCAGGAGGTCCAGGTGCAGGCGTCAAAGCCGTTCGACAAGCATGGGAAGCCGCGCGCGAGGGTATTGATTTAGATTCATACGCGCAGAGCCATCCCGAGCTCAAGCAGGCATTGGCCAAATTCGGCAACCGCTATTGAAGCTTCCCTCGCGGGAAATGACCGCCTTTAGCCCGCGCCTCGGATTGCAGGAATCCCCATGAAGAACATCGTCGAACAGCTCAAGTCCGCGGTTTCGGCCACCAATGCGACCGATATCCGCGCCGCCTTCGCGGCCGATCCGAACCGCTTTTCGCGCTTCAGCACGAGGCTCGGGGATCTCCTCCTCGACTATTCGAAATGCGCCGTCAACGACAAGGTTCTCGACGGTCTCGAGGGGCTGGCGAAAGCCGCCAGGGTCGAAGAGAAACGTGATGCCATGTTCCGTGGCGACATCATCAACATCACCGAGGAACGCGCCGTACTGCATACCGCACTTCGGAACCGCTCGAACAGGCCGATCCTCGTCGGCGGCAAGGACGTCATGCCCGACGTCAACGCCGTTCTCGATGCGATGGGCGCCTTTGCCGACGACGTCCGTTCCGGTGCCCTGAAAGGAGCCACAGGCAAGAAAATCACCGACGTCGTCAATATCGGCATCGGCGGCTCCGACCTCGGCCCGGTCATGGCGACCCTGGCGCTCGCCCCCTTCCATCACGGCCCGCGGCTGCATTTCGTTTCCAATGTCGACGGCGCCCACATCGCCGACACGCTGAAGCTCCTCGATCCCGAGACTTCTCTCTTCATCGTCGCCTCCAAGACTTTCACCACGATCGAGACGATGACCAATGCGGCGACTGCCCGCGCCTTCATCGCCGGCAAGCTCGGCGAGGCGGCGGTGGGTCATCACTTCGCGGCCGTCTCCACCGCCCTGGATAAGGTCGGCGCCTTCGGCATCGATGCCGCCCGCGTCTTCGGCTTCTGGGACTGGGTCGGCGGGCGCTATTCCATCTGGTCTGCGATCGGCCTGCCGCTGATGATCGCGATCGGCAAGGAGAATTTCGGCCGCTTCCTCGATGGCGGCCACGCCATGGACGAGCATTTCCGCAGCGCGCCGCTTCGCCGGAATGTTCCCATGCTCCTCGGGCTCATCGGCTTCTTTCACCGCAACGTTCTCGGCTATCCGTCGCGGGCGATCCTGCCCTACGACCAGCGGCTGACGCGCTTCCCGGCCTATCTGCAGCAGCTCGACATGGAATCGAACGGCAAGGGCGTGACGCTCGACAGCCAGCCGGTCGAATTCGCAACCGGTCCCGTGGTCTGGGGCGAGCCCGGCACCAATGGCCAGCATGCCTTCTATCAGCTCATCCACCAGGGAACCGATGTCATTCCCGCCGAGTTCATGATCGCGGCGAACGGCCACGAAAAGGACCTGCGTCATCAGCACCAGCTCCTGATGGCGAACTGCCTGGCGCAGTCGGAAGCCCTCATGAAGGGGCGTACGCTGGCGGAAGCCAAGGCGCAGCTGACCTCCAAGGGTATGGACGAGGCAAAGGCCGGCAAAATCGCACCCCACCGCGTCTTCACCGGAAACCGGCCGTCGCTGACCATCGTCTACGATCAGCTCGACCCCTTCGCGCTCGGCCGTCTGATCGCGCTTTACGAACATCGCGTCTTTGTCGAAGGCGCGCTCTTCAACATCAATTCATTCGACCAGTGGGGCGTCGAGCTCGGCAAGGAACTGGCGACAGGCCTGCTGCCGGTCGTCGAAGGCAAGGAGAGCGCCGATAGTCACGATTCCTCGACCGCCGGGCTGGTTGCAGCGCTGCTGAAGGCTTTGCGCTGAATGCCAGTCCGCCTATCGCAAAATGCCTAGAGCCACCAGCGTTCGCTGACCGGCGCTCCGGTAGGCCGCACGAGCTATAGGTTGGTTACCTTCCTATTCGCGCTATCGCGGCATGGCGCGCCGCTTTGACGGTCTCTGGCAGCTTGCGATTTTCGATCACCACCTGTTTGGTCGCATCGTCTCCACCCACGACATGGTCAATGTCGTTCATTAGAGCATCGAACCCCTGTTTCGCGACGAGTTCCCGATCGTTTTTCATCGCTTTTCCGATCGGCGTGTCGGCCATGCCAGCATTGGCATGGAAATCAGTGTTCGTGGCCCCGGGGAGCAACGCCGTGACCGTGACGCCAGTGCCCCTCAGCTCCTCACGAAGCGACTCTGCGAACGGGAAGCCGAATGCCTTGGAGGGACCGTAAGTCGTCTCGAAGGGTGTGGGAGACGTCGCCGAAACAGACGTCACGATCAGGATACGGCCGTTGCCGTTCGCGACCATGTGTCGGACGACGTGCTTTGCCATGTGGACCGTTCCGGTGACATTGACCGCGATGACGCGCAGATCGTCCTCGAGAGAGGTCTCCGTGAATGCTCCGCCTACCGCGATGCCCACGTTTAACGCGCATGCTTCGATCGGTCGCTTCAACTGCAGTATGAATTCCCAGAAGGCTTCGATGCCTTCGTAGGTTCCGGCGTCGGCCTGGAGCGGAAATGCCTCAGCGCCGCCGTTTCGAAGCTTCTCCGCGGCAAGGAAGATCCTTTCACTGGAGCCCGACAGAGCGACATCGAATCCGTTCTGCGCAAACTGTCGGGCGATTTCGAATCCTATTCCCGATGACGCGCCTGTAACCATTGCCAGAGGCCGTTCAGTGCTCATTCTCGTCCCTTTTCGCGAGCGTATGCGTAACAGGTCGCAGCCCCGCCGTACCGAATGTTCTTGCAAACATGAGACGACGCATGACTTCGTCGTCGCGAGCCTGGGCAGTCGCGGTTGGGCATGGGGATAGCTTCCATGCCCAGACACAATGGTGCGACGCTAGCCTCAGGAACTCAGTTCAAGCATTGCGCGGACCTCGTCCGGAGTTGCCGGTTCCCGTCCTGCCGCGCGGATGACACGAACAGTTTCGCGGATCAGCACTTCGTTCGGGGGGTAGTCGAGTTCCGGATAGGGGTAGTCGCCAATTCCAATGGCAAGATGGCCGCCGCGCCTGGCAATCGCATCGGCGAGCGCGAGGAGGTTGCCACCCAAAACGTTCGCCGTCCAGTCGATGCGCCGGTCCTCAGGCAGGAACGTCAAGTGGGCATCTAGGCCCTGGACCGTGCCGGGATGACCGGTGATGGTTTTACCATCCGTCATGTGGAAGAGCATGTACCCCGGTTCGTCGATTAGTCCGATGTCCATCAGCATGAGCGCGCGTCGCGTAAAACCGACAGACCAACTGACCATCTTGGGCTTGACGCCCGCTCGCTTGAGCTCGCGAGCATAGTGGATGAGCGAGTCGGTGGTGTTGGCGTAGACACGATCAACAAAGGATACCTCTCCGCTGCCCCGGTCGTAGCTCTCCAGATTTGCGCTGCCGGTGTCGATCGGCGCGATATCCGGCTTGGTTGCCGGATCCGCCGCGAGCCGGACGACGTTGTCTATCCTTTTGCGAGCGTCGGCGTCATTCGAGATGAAGCCCAGTGTCGGGAGGATGAGAATGTCCGATTTCGCCCTCACCTTGCGGATGATCTCGTCGTAGGCTTCGAACGTGTTCAACGGTTGACCGTCTACGGTTCGCGCGTGGAAGTGCAGGATCGACGCGCCTTCTTCACGCACCCTGGCTGCGGTTTCCGCAATCTCGTCGGATGTCCAAGGAACGTTCCTATTGTGGTCGCGCATCGCATACTCGTTGATACGCGCCTCCAGGATAAGCTTCTTCATCTTAAAGCCTCCTCGTGCTGCTTTTCGGTGCCGTGAAGCACGCGCATAAAATAATCGTCGTCGCCGACCTGACCTCCTTTGAGGAGAACCTCGAGGCCGTCTAATCCCCCACCCATCAGCTCGCAAAGATGACCGTGCTGAACCCGATCGAAGACCTTGATGGTCAGCGACTCCGCCGCGCTCTGCCGGACCGCGTAGCTAGAACTGTCGCCGCCGGCCAGGACAACACGCTGGACGCCCGTCTCCTTTCTGGCCGCGATCATGAGATTGGCATAGGCTTCGCCAATGAGCTGGGGCGGAATGTCCTCGAACCTGTCGCGGTCCATCGCGTGGCCACGTGCGGTGTAGACGATCGTCGGCCGCTCATTGGCGAGATGGGCCATGATCTGCGGTTTGACGACTTCGATTTTGTAAGCGACCGCCCGACTGTCGGTAAGCTCGAGCGGATTGAGTTCGAGCGTCGCCCACCCCGCCTGAACCGCAGCGTCGATCTGGCGGCCCGTCTGAATGGCGCAGCTGCCCGACAGCACCAGCAGGTTCGACGCGGGTGCGATGGCTGTACCGACGTCGAGAAGGTCGAGCGGATTCTTCTGTTTCGCCAGTTGCTTGCCGAGCGCCTGAGCAAGACCCTGGGCCGCTATCGCGAAAACCGGCCGG
The DNA here is from genome assembly GCF_029201645.2 of Sinorhizobium prairiense. Lineage (NCBI taxonomy): Bacteria > Pseudomonadati > Pseudomonadota > Alphaproteobacteria > Hyphomicrobiales > Rhizobiaceae > Sinorhizobium > Sinorhizobium prairiense. Next base: position 301,110 of record NZ_CP104130.1, on the reverse strand, counting down.
CTTTTGTGGTGCTCCCAAAGCGCGCTGGCAATATTCTCGAGATCGCGATTGTCCACGCCATCGAAAACAACGCCCTTCCCGTCGGAAAGAAAATTTTCGAGGCGTTCCGACAGCGTCGCTTCGTCCCGGATCTCCGGCAGGAATATATTGGCGAAATCGAGCGAGCACAGGTCCGCCAGGTGCCGCCGGAGATCAGATTCCTTCATGGGAGTACGCGGATGGTTCGACATGCTCGGATGCCGATCCAGTCGCACGATCTCGGAGCCGAACTTCGCATAGTGGTTGCCAAACGCCGTGTAACGGCCGAAGTCGGGCGTTGCAGCCAGGACAACCAGGTCGTATTCGCCTCCTCCCCCGCGAGCTGTTCCGCGGCGAACCCGAAGTTGCCGACCTGCGGGGCGGAATCGAAGGTCGAGCAGATCTTGTACTGCAGGAACGTGCAGCCTAACGATTGGAGCGCTTTGAAGGCTGGAAATACTTCGGCAGTGATCTGCGAGTTGTCCAGTGCGCGCGCCGTTCCCGCAAATCCCACGACATCCAGGTCGCAAGCTGCTTCCGCCAGCGCCTCCTGCGAAGGAACCCGCAGATACAGTCTGGTTCGCAGCCCGTTTCGGTGAAACTGCGCGAGGTTTTCCGACGAACCGGTGAAATCGTCGCCGTAAAAGCCAACGAGCGGCCTTTTCCCTTCCATGAATCTTCCTCCCGGCGGCCCTTCCGCATGTCCGCGCATTCACAACCACTTGACAGCACTAATAAGGAAGGATCATATCATGGTCAAGATCATACCTCATACCTTTATCGCAACCGGAACTTTTTGGGAGGTCATCAATGCGATTGAACGGGAAAACAGCCCTTGTGACGGGCGCCGCCCGCGGCATCGGCAGGGCCATCGCCGTTGCTTTTGCCCGCGAAGGGGCTGAAGTCGTGGTCTGCGACCGCGACGAGGAAGCGGCCAAGCTCACTGCAGAGGAAATCGGTTCCGCTGCGCTGGCGGTTCGTGCGGATATCTCCGTCGATGAAGACGTGAGCGGTCTGGTGAATCAAGCGCTTGCGCGCTTCGGCAAGATCGACATCTTGGTGAACAATGCCGGGATTGGCGCGACAACCCTGTTTTTGGAAAGTTCGAGGGAAGAGTTCGAGCGCGTCGTTCGCATCAATCTCACGGGCACGTTCCTGGTGTCGCAGGCAGTCGCGCGAACAATGGCTGAACGCAAGAGCGGCTCGATCGTGAACATCGCTTCACTCTCTGGACAAAAGGGCGGGGTCGGCCGGTCCGCTTACGGCGCGTCAAAGGCTGGCGTCGAGCTGCTCAACAAGGTCATGGCCGTTGAACTGGCCGACCACGGCATCAATGTGAACGCAATCGCTCCCGGACCGATTCTGACGGAAGTTTCGCGTACCATGCACACCATCGAGACCAGGGAAGCCTATCACCGTCTGGTTCCACAGCGGCGCTATGGCGAGCCGGAGGAGATTGCCGATGCCGCTGTCTTTCTCGCTAGCGAGGAAGCGCGCTACATCACGGGCCATACTTTGAATGTCGACGGCGGCTTCCTAGCCGCAGGACTGTTGTTCCCGTTTGATCCCAAGACATCGAAAAAGCTCGGCGACGAAACGTGATACCTCGCGAGCTGGACAGGGCGTCTTGCCGCAGGTGTTCTTCTGCCGTTTGACATTTGTTTTACGAGTATCCGGCCGGGGTGGTATAAGGTCTCACGACCACCCCGACTCTGCGGGCGGTGCAGATTGGATACTGAAAGGGAAACTGTGTGTTGAATGGTCAGAAGAAACCGCAGACGCGGGTTGAGTTCGCGTTGGACTACATTACCAATGAAATCGCCAACGGCAATCTAAGAGCCGGCGACAAGCTTCCAAACGAAAAGGACCTGGCCGAGCAGCTGGGAATTAGTCGTACTCCTATTCGCGAAGCGATGAAGACGCTCGCCGTCGCCGGCTTGATCGATATTCGGCACGGCCACGGAAGCTATGTTCGCGAGGAAAAGGGCGCTCCCGCGCTGCCCCTCAATCTGTTCCAGTTGTATCTTCAGGATTCGACGCCCGAAATGCTGATGGAACTGCGGGACATCTTCGACCGCAATTGCTCAGAACTCGCCGCGCAGCGCCGCACCGACGAAGATCTCGCGAGGATGCGTGAATGCATCGACAGGCTCAAGGCGCTGACGGAGCAGCCCGACGCGTCGCTGGATGACATGTTGAAGGCTGATCTGGATTTTCATCGAGCTATCTATGAGGCCACCGGAAACAAACTCATTATGACGGTAGCCGAGTTCGTTTTGAACATGGTCGCCCCATGGGTCCGAAAATCGCTTGATGTCAGCGGCCGCGTGAGAGCGGTCGATCTCCATGAACAGATCTACGATGCCATTCTCAAGCGGGAGATAGGCCCGCAGAACCGCATGAGCGTCGACGCGAACATGAAGCACTTCATGCAGTCGCTCGATCAAGAATGAGAGTGGGCGCCGTTCACTGAATTCGCGGTCTGCTTGGCCTCGGGACATTTGGCAGGCTTGTGGTGGCGGCACTTGCGAGCGACAGCTGCAGCCGTAGAACCGCGGCTGCGGGAGCCTTACTGCAACCCAAGCATCTCCCGCGCTTCATCCGGGGCGGCAATTTCGCGGCCCATGGCCCACGCGAGATTTGCGATGTGCCGGACAACATCCCCGTTGTTGGGGGTACCCAACTCCGGCCAGCCATAGTCGCCGAGGCCGACGGAGACATGGCCGCCCATTTCTATAGCTGCCGCTGCCGGGGCGGTAATGTTGCCGATTTTGTTACAGACGCTCCATTCGAGCGGCTGCGCCGGCAGGAAATCGAGGTGAGCAAGTAGTCCCATGACGGTCCCAGGATGGCCTCCGAGGATGCCCTGATCCGTCAGCTCGAACATCAAGTACGCAGGAGCAGCGACGAGACCCATCTCTCTAAGGGCCACGAAGGTTCGCGTGAAGGCCACCGTCCAGCTCACAAACTGCGGCTTGACACCGAGCTCCGGCAGCCTTTTGGCAAACAGCTTCAAGGTCGCGACATCGTTTCGATAGGTCATCGTGTCGGAAAGGAAATCCCGGGCTTCCGGATCAAAACGGTCGATATTTGTACTGCCCGTGTCGATCGGAGCGATATCGGGGCGCGTGGCCGGATCCTTGGCTAGCACCTCGATATGAGCAAGACGGCTTCCCCAACCTTCCTTCGTGATCTGGCCCAGCGTCGGATAGACCAGGCAATCACACACATCTCGGATCGCCCTGATCGCTTTCGCATAGTCTTCTGCGCCGTGGGCCGGCGCACCCTCCGCGTCTCTCGCATGAAAATGAACGATGCTCGCGCCCGCCTCCCGCGCTTTCGCGGCTTCCGATGCAATCTCTTCCGCTGTGAAAGGCACGTTCGGATTCGCGGTGCGCGGCATGTACTCGTTCAAGCGCGCTTCGATGATCAGTTTTCGCTTCACTGGCATCTTTCTTACCCTGACCTCCTTTTCGGCCCCACTACTCTTGAGCGGACGGATAGACTCGTGTGAAAGCAGGCCGTCTGCAGCGGCGAATGAACAGCCGCCTTGCACTTGACCATTCGCGGCCAATACTCCTTGATCGCCTTGGATCCGGGACTTACGGTATTTTGTAGGCGTATTTTTATCCCGCTTTTGAAGTTGCCGTGTCCAGCGATTGCTTGAAGTGCTGCATGTTGGCTTCGACGCTCAAGCGGTTTGTCTGGCCGACCGTGCGATCGCGTATCGAGTCATACATCTGTTCGTGCAGCTCGACGGCGCGGACGCGCCCGCTTACATCCAGCGATTTCTTCACCCAGGGCGCAACCATGTTCAGAACGAACTCGGCAATGGTCACGATCAGTATGTTGCCGCTGGCCTCATAGATAGCGCGGTGAAAATCGAGGTCGGCCTTCAACATGTCGTCCAAGGAAGCGTCTGGCTGGGCCGTTAGTGCCTTCAGACGATTGATGCATTCCCGCATCTTCGCCAGATCGTCCTGCGTTCGCCGTTGTGCTGCGATTTCCGTGCAATTGCGATCGAAGATATCCCGAAGCTCCATCAGCATTTCGGGGGTGGAATCCTGAAGGTAGAGCTGAAAGAGGGTGAGCGGCGTCGACGGCAGGCCCGGCCCTTCTCGCACATAGCTTCCGTGACCGTGCCGAATGTCTATGAGGCCCGCCACCGAAAGGGTCTTCATCGCCTCGCGAATTGGGGTACGGCTTATGCCTAGCTGCTCGGCCAGCTCCTTCTCGTTTGGAAGCTTGTCGCCTGCCTTTAGATTGCCCGGGCAATCTCCCCGGTGATGTAGTCCAAGGCCAGCTCGAGGCGCGTCTGAGTCTTCTTCGGCTCGTCCAACACTCTCATCCTTCCAAATCTTTCATCTTCAGCCCGTTAGTGGTATTACGTTATACCATCGGGCAAGATTCTGGAACCAGAAGTCGTACTGTGAACAAACAAACGCGACAGAGTTGGCGAGCCGGTCTCAATTTTTTCATCCACGAGCTTCACGTCTTGCGTGAAGGGGCAGCAGCCTGGCGGTAAGACCCACAGTCGACATTCAGCGTATCCCCGGTCGGCAGCGGCTGCGTTCGCGCGTTCCTGTGTATGCTTGTTTCGGAATACCTTCGCCAGGATGGAATCGCGCGCTACATCGGGGGCTCTTCCCGATGCCCTATGCGGTCTGCAGACCTCAGATCTAACCCTGTGGTCGGGTGCGAAAACTCGACGACTGCAAAGTTTGCGAAGGTGCTTGCCCGAAACGCTTTCGGTAGTCAGCGAAGAAGCGGCCGGAATGAGGGAAGCCCCATTTAGGAGCGATGTCACACACCGTTTGCGAGGGCTTAGCTTGCAAGAGTTATTGGTGAACGGCGTCAAGCCTCAGATACTGCAGATAAGACGTGGGCGTTGTCAGTTTGAAGCGTCGGAAGCCTTCTTGAAGGCTTCGTATTCCGGATCCCGATGCCAGCGCGACATGCCGCCGGACTGTCTTACCTAATTCTTCGGCTGATAGCCCTATTCTCGGCTAGCACGCAGGAAGAGCTCGGGCGGCAGATTTCACCATGGTGGCGGAGAAGTTTGTGGACTCGAAAAGATCGATGAGCGCGGTGATGGTCAGCGATTGGCGGATGCGTTTAGGCTGGCTCGACATTGCGACGCGACACTCGCACTCGAGACCCTCGATAGCCTTGCGGATTCCAGCAATAGGCTACTCTTTAACGATCGGCGGCGCGCCAAAGATACCGTTTCGTCAACGACGCCTAGCGACGCTGCTGTCGCGAACTCACCCCGGCGCCGACCAGCCGGGGTGAAGCAATAGTAGCTCGCGGGTTTACTTGAGGACGGACGGAACCCAAAGCACTAGTGACGGCCACATCAGCAGGGCGATCAAGAACACTATCTGGATCACCATGAACTGCCCCATCCCCCTGTAGATCGATTTCAGGCTCCATTGAGGAACGACGTTCTTCAAGAAATATGCCGACATCGCCACCGGCGGACTCAAATATGCGGTCTGGAGATTAACCGCGACAAGTACACCGAACCAAAGCAGGAGTTCCGGCTTCGTCAGTCCCAAGTCGAGCTGGAGGACGATCGGCGTGAAGATCGGGAGAAACACCAGAACAATGGCGGGCCACTCAAAGGGCCAACCAAGAGCGAATATGATCGCCATAATAATTACGAGCTTCCACATATCCGAGACAGGAATGCTCGTAACGACGTCCGTGATGATCGCCGCTCCACCTAGTTGAGTGAAGACAGCGCCGAATACATTCGACGCTACCGCCAGGAGGAGAACCATGCTCGAGGTAACTACAGTGGCCATTGCGGCATTCTTCAGCGTCCCTAAACTTAGCTTGCGGTAAGCGAGTGCCAAGATTGTTGCCCCCACCGCTCCACAAGACGCGGCCTCCGTAGGAGTGGCCAATCCGGACAGAATCGAGCCGAGAGTTGCAACGATAAGCAGGCACAGCGGTAGAACGCCGACGACGAACTCATGCACGATCTCGATCGCGCTCCCGACCTGTTCCTCGATTGGCAGAGGCGGACCAACGCGGGGAGTTACATAGCTTCGTGCGACGCAGTAGGTCGCATAGCACACAGCCAGCATGAAGCCGGGTGCCATCGCGGCTCCATACAGCTGGTTCACGGGCACTCCGAGTGTCGGTCCCATTACAACGAGCATCACGCTTGGGGGAATGAGGATCCCGAGCGTGCCACCGGCTGCGATTGCACCCGCTGACAACTTCTCGTCATAGCCTGCCTTTATCATCATCGGCCCGGCCATGATGCCGAGGACGGTCACCGCGGCTCCGACGATTCCCGTCGCCATTGCGAAGATTGTCGCGGTGAGAAGCACGGCAAGAAATAGCGACCCGTTCAAGGGAGCCATGATCTGCCGCATGGAGCCGAACAATCGGTTCATCAGGCCCGCCTGCTCGGTCATGTAGCCCATGAATATGAAGAGTGGGACTGCCGGGAGAATGTCGTCCTTCATGGTCCCGAAAATCTGTAGATAGGCGAGGCTGAAGGTTATGTTCACACCGATCCCGATCGAGCCCAAGACAAGTGCGATAAAAAGAAGCGTGAACGCGATCGGAAAGCCGATGAATATAAAAGCGAGCATGCCACCGAGCATGGCAATGCTGAGAATGTCATTGAAGCTCATCGTGTTGACCTTTCAGATCTCGATCTTTTCGTGGGTCTCGAAAGCCCGCCCGGTGGTCACCGCGAACAGTGACTTGAGCAGTTCCGAAATTCCCTGGAAAAAGAGAAGAATCGCGGTCAGTGGGATGACGCCTCGCAGCGGCCAGATAGCTGGCATCCATAGGCTCAGGGTGGATTTCTCGTTGATTTCGTAAGAGTAAAGGAAGTCGTCCAGCGATATATGGAAGATGATGGCCATCACCGGGAGAAACAGGGCGACATAGCAGACGGCGTCGATCGCGCCCTTCTTTCTATCGCTGAAGCTATCCCAGAATATGTCGGTTCTCACATGTGCACCCTTCAGCAGGGCGTATGATGACCCGAGCATGAACATCGCGCCATATGACATCACCGTCGCGTCAGCTGCCCAGATCGTCGGAGACGAAAATACATAGCGCGAGACGACTTCCACGGTGTTGGATAGAACCAACGGGATAGTGAGGACAGCGACGAGAAGTACGAACTTTTCGGTGAAGCCATCGATGATCTTGATCGCCCGGAGTGCGGCGGGCGGAAATGGGGGTGCAGGTTTGCTCACGAATTATCTCCAGGCAATCGAGAAGAAGGCGCGGCTCAGCCGCGCCTTGTAAATCCTACTTAGCTTCGGGCCAGTAATGGTCCGCACCGAGGTTGTAGGGAGCCTGGATTAGCCGCTTTGCGGGGACGACTTTCGACGCGTAGTCGCGTTGGGAGTCATATACCTTCTTGAAGAAGGCGTTGTTCTCGCTTTCCTTTTTCGCGATTTCGTCCCAAGAGGCGAGAATGTTCTGTAGAACGTCGTCGGGAGTACGGTGAACGGTCACGCCGTCTTCGTTGCGCATCTTGTCAAGCGCATCGGCGTCGAGCTTGCCCTTCCGGATATGCGACCTCAGGGTCGCTTCGCTTGCGGCAGCCTGCATGATGGCCTGGAGATCGGGAGCCAGCGAGTTCCAGACGTCACCGTTCACAAGGAAATCGACGATCGTCGCGGGATTGTGTGTCGACATTGGATAGAAATGTTTCCAGATCGTCTGGAACCCGATGCCCATATCTTCGGCCGGGCCTACGAATTCAGCACATTCAATGACACCTCGCTCACCTGCCGGGACGATCTCGCCGCCGGGCATGTTCACCGTAGACATACCCGAAGAGGCGAAAACTTCAGCTGTCACGCCAGTTTGGCGGCATTTCCGTCCTTTAAGGTCCGCCCAACTCTCAACCGGGCGTGCAAACCATCCCAGCGCCTGATTTGCGCTCGTGACGGACGGGATTACTTCGATGTTGGTCTTCAACTCTACGCGATAATAGTCGCGGTAAAGCTCAATACCGCCTCCCTCGTAAAGCCAACCGACGTAGTCGAGGATGTCCATGCCGAACGGCCCCCCGGCAGCGTCGCCGAAGAGTGTTCCTGCCCGATGTTTGCCGACCCAATAAGCGACAGTGGAATGGCCGCCATCAATCACGTTTTTGTTGACCGCGTCCAGCACCTCGAACGCAGGGACGATAGTGCCTGCGGGCATGAACTCGATTTTCAGCCGACCGCCCGAGAGTTCTTCGACGCGCTTCGCCCACGTTTCCGCGGACGTGTAAATCGTGCTGGATGCCGGATATGCCGATTGAAAGCGAAGCGTTCTGGTCTCGGCCTGGGCCGAAGTGGTCATTGCGACGATCAACGCGGCAATGCCACCGCAAATGAGCGATTTAGTTTTCATAAAATCCTCCCTCTAGCGCTCCTTCCGCCCTCCTCGGCTTCTTAGAGCTCTGGTGGTATGACCTCATACCACAACCAGACAAACAGGTAGCCTCCCGGCTGTCAAGAACTTCGTTGAGAGGAGCCGGCGAAGGCTCTTGCGCAGAAGCACTCGCCCCGTCGATATGGAAACCTCAAGGTTTGGACCATCGCGCTGCAGCAACCGAATAGTTTTCCAAGCAGACGACGCGATCTTCGACCGCTGTGGCGATCGACATGAACGCATCGCGGAAACGCGATCCCGGTTCAGATCGATCTCGAGACCGTGATCCTTGGCCCATTGAAGCCAGCTATAGAGGGTTTGCTCCGACTTGATTAGCGTATAGCCGACGAGGTCCGAAGGCCGCCGTATCGGCCTCTCCCCGTTCGCGACCTCGGGAGCGCACGCGACCACGATCGTCTCGAGGGGACACTCCTCGGTCGCGATGGAGCCGAGACGGGGCACGCTGCCGTAGCAAATATCGACGTCCACGGAACCGTCGCTCAGTTTGGTTGGCTCCGATGAGGAAATCAGCCGGATTTCGAGTGAGGGATGGAGCGACTCGAATCGCGGAAGTCGGGGCATCAGCCATAGCGGCGCGAGGCTCGGAGCGCAGCCGACGCTCAGGACGTCGACGCTGTTGCGCCTGCACACTTTGTCGGTGGCGCGCTCGATCATCAACAGCGCTTCGGACAAGTCACGGTGATACCGTATCGCCGATCTCGGTGAGGGGTGACGTTCCGCCCGATACGGTGAAAGAGCTTTTCTCCGAGGTCCCCTTCCATCAGCCTGATCTGGTGGCTGACGGCCGACGGCGTCAGCTGGGCCGCGGCCTCCAGGAAAGAACCCCTCGTCCCCGCCGCGACGAGGGACTGGATGGCCCGATCCGATCTGGTCTCGTGGTCCCACACCAGGTCTAAAGCGGCCACGGCGTCGTCGAGATGCGAAGCCTTCGTCACGCTTATGATAGGTGACGCGGCGTCCGGTTTGACTAGAACCCACACCGATACCAATCGCGCCGTAGGCCGATCGAAACGCTCGTGACCGTCGCCTTGTCGGACTCCTCCGTCTTCCGATCTCAATCACTCCGCCAGCCAGCGGGCGAACTCTTCCTTGTGGTCGGGGTGCCAGCGCGAGAGCGCGGGCCTGTTGCGCACCATGTCTTCCGCCGCCCAACGGATGCGTTTGGCGTCCAGGGCCGGAGTGACTGCGTTGTCGGGGCAGATGATGTAGAAGTCGCCGTTTCGGAAGCGCTCTAGGAAGAGCTCGATCACCTGCTCCGCGGTCCATGGTTCTTCCGGCTTACTGCCCGGGGCGAAGTCCGAACCCGGGAAATTCATCGGCGTCCATGTATAGCCAGGTACCAGAAGATGCGCCGAGACGCGCCCGTTCGTCGCCTTGCGAAGCTCGTGGGAGAGCTGCTCAGTGAGTACTTTGATACCCGCCTTGCTGACCGAGTAGGCCGCGTTGCCAGGAGGTGTAGTAATTCCTTCCTTCGACCCAAGGTTCACGACTGCCGAGGGAAGCGATTGCTCGATCATGCCCGGCACGAACAGATGCTGCGCGGTCACCACGGCGAAGAAGTTGACTTCGAGCTGCCGCCTCCAGAGCGCCGGATCGTCCCACGGCCCCGCACCCTTCGTGATCCCCGCGTTGTTGACCAGAAGCGCGACGTCTTCAAGACGGTCCCGCGTCTCATCCCTGAGCCGCTGCAGGTCCGAGGGGTTCGAAACATCGCCTACGACGACCATGTGGTCGACACTCAAGCTTGATGCGAAGGCCTTCAAGGCGTCTTCGTCGCTGTCGAAGAGCGCCAGGCGCATCCGCTCAGCCGCGAGCCGGCGCGCCATCGCGGCCCCGAGCCCCTTTGCCGCACCCGTTATGACGGCGACCCGTCCGGGTGCGATGATCTTGTTGGCTGTATGGTTCATCGATTATCCTTCCGTTCTTGCGTTGTTCGCTTAGCAGCCGAGCGCGTCGGCGATCGCGACCAGGTCATTGCCGACGACATCCCAGTCGCTATCCGCCTGCAAGTCGGTTTTCTGACCCGGTCCGTGTTCCGTGGCCCGCGTGATGAAGACTGTTTTCAGCCCCGCACGCCGGGCGGCGGCGAGGTCGTAGTTGTGGGCCGCCACCATCGCCACCTGCCCCGGCTCGAGACCCGCCTTGAGTGCCGAACCGATGTAAGTCGCGGACTGGGGCTTGTAGGTCCGCGTCACCTCAGCTCCGAGAATCATGTCCCACGGCAGCCCGGCGAACCGGGCCAGGTTTGTCATGCCGCCGATGTGACCGTTGGAGATCGGCGCAAGCTTGTATTTCGACTTCAGTCTCGTCAGACCTTCGACTGAGTCCGGCCAGGGATCAAGCCGGTCCCAAGCCTTGTTGATTTCCTCAAGTTCCTCCATCGGGATCGCCGCGACGTCGGCCCCGACCTGCGCGAGGACCGCGATGAGGTTCTCGAGGTTCAACTCGTTCAAAGGCAGCCACGGCCGCATTCCCGACCTCACAGCTTCCATCGCTGGCTCGTAAAGCGAGCGCCAGCGGTCAGCGAACTCCGCGGGGGGAGCCGCTATATGGCGCGCTTCGAGAAAAGGTGCGACCGCGCGCGCGACACCCGACCTCCAGTCGACCAATGTGCCGAACACGTCGAAGCCCAACAGTTTCACTTCGCTGAAATCTCGCTCCATCGCTTTGCACCCTCGTTCGTCGCTATCCCGCTCTCCAAATAAATCCCATTGACATCGACAAGCAATACATTAACGTATGCATTATCGAATGCAAAGTCACGCATTTCGATTTCGCTCCCGGGAGGATTGATATGAGCATTGAAACTTCAATGTCGATTCGCAGTCTTATGATGGCCGCCGCTGTCGCGCTGAGCGCGTCTTTCGCGCCGAACGCCTACGCGATCGACGTCACCCAGCAGATCAAGGAAATCGAGAATAGTCCCGCGGATGGCCCGAACGGCGAGAAGGCGGTCCTCGCGAGCGACCTCAAGCTGATGCCCGAAGAGATCGAGCAGATCAAGGCCAAGAACGCGACGGCCGCGATCGTCATGCACTATACGGCGTCGGATTGGGCCAAAGCCCAGATGGCTGGCCAGAAGAAGGCTCTCGACGAACTCGGCATCAAGATCATCGCGACCACCGACGCCGGCTACAAGGCCGAACAGCAGGTGGCCGACATCGAGAGCGTGATGGCGCTCAAACCCGACATCATCATCTCTGTCCCCGCGGAGCAGTCTGCGACGGCCGCGGCCTACAAGAAAGCCGCCGCCGCGGGCATCAAGATCGTGTTCCTCGACCAGGCGGCCGCCGGAATGAAGCCGGGTGCCGACTATGTGAGTCTCGTGTCCTCCGACAACCGGGGCATGGGCAAGGTCGCGGCGCTCCTCATGGCCAAAGCCCTCAACGGCAAGGGTGAGATCGGCCTGATCCCGCACGCTTCCGACCTGTTCGCGACCAAAGAGCGCGTGGTGGGCTTCAAGGAAGCAATCGCTGCGTTCCCCGACATCAAGGTGGTGGACGAAAGCGGCGTCGGCGGCCCCGACTTCGCTGGCGAATCCGAGCGCATCGCCTCCGCGATGCTGACGGCCCATCCCACCCTCAACGGCCTCTGGGCTGTGTGGGACGTCCCGACCGAGGGCGTGCTCGCCGCGGCGCGCGCTGCCGGAGCATCCACCGATCTTGTGATCACCACCTGCGACCTCGGCGTCAACATCTCGCTCGACATGGCCAAGGACGGCTACGTCAAGGGGACGGGTTCGCAGCGGCCGTTCGGCGCGGGCTATGCGGAAGGCATTCTGGCGGGCTACGCCCTGCTTGGGAAGGAAGCGCCTCCCTATGTCGTACTCCCCGCGCTCGCCGTGACGCGCGACAATCTCATCGACGCTTGGCCCCAATCGAACGGCGACCAGGCTCCCGACATCCTCGTGAAGGCGATGAACTGATCCGAAAGAAGTGGACGGCTGTTCGGCCGTCCACTTTGAGAGGCGAGCCCATGACACAGCCCATGACACAGCCCATGCACGCGCCGAGCGCGGCCCCGCGAGATGTCGCCGCGGTCAAGATGACCGACATCAAGAAATCCTACGGCGGCGTCCACGCGCTCAGGGGTGTGAGCCTGACGATTCGCCCGGGCACCATCCACGCCCTGATTGGCGAAAATGGCGCGGGCAAATCCACGCTGCTCAAAATCTTGCAGGGCGTGGTGAAGCCCACGGAAGGTTCAATCGAGATCTTCGGCGAGCATCTGACGGCAGTCTCCCCGGAGAACTCCCGTAGGCTCGGAATCGAGATGATCTTCCAGGACCTGAGCCTCATCCCCACGCTGACCATCGCGCAGAACATCTTCCTGAACCGCGAACCCCGCCGCATGACCCTGTTGGTCGATGAGCGGCGGGAAGTCGAGCACGCGGCCAAGATCATCGGCGAACTGAACCTGAACATCGATCCGAGGACGCGCGTCTCGGAGTTGAGCCCCGCGCAGGCGCAGCTAACCGAGATCGCGAAAGCCATCTCCCAGAAGGCGCGCGTCCTCATCCTCGACGAGCCGACGTCGGCATTGAGCGCGCAGGAAGTCGACATCCTTTTCAAGATGCTGCGCAAACTGACGGCGGACGGCACTGCGATCGTCTACGTCTCCCACCGCATGACCGAGATCATGACGATTGCGGACGAGATTACCATCCTGCGCGACGGGCAGAACGTCACGTCCGGCAACATCGCGGAATTCACGCTCGATACCATCGTCCAGAACATGGTCGGTAAGCGGGTGACGGGGTTCGAGTACAAACCCCACGAGATCGACCGCGGCACGCAGCCCGCGCTCAAGGTGCGTTCCCTCTCGGGCAAGCACGGCAAGCCGAATGACGTCTCATTCGATCTCTACAGGGGCGAGGTTCTCGGTATCGCCGGGCTGATGGGGGCCGGACGGACCGAACTGGCGCGGGTGCTGTTCGGCGTCGATGCCAAGGCCGACGGCACGGTCGAACTCGACGGCAAGGCTCTCGAGTTCCGGTCGCCCGCCGAAGCCATCGAAGCCGGTATCGTGCTCGTGCCGGAAAGCCGTCATGACCAGGGTCTTGTCATCGAACTAACCGTCGGACACAACCTCGGCCTTCCGCAATTGGCCCAACTCGCCAGCGGTCCGTTCCTCAATCGCCGGAGGGAGCGTGATCTCACCTCGGAATTGATCTCGCGGTTGCGCATCAAGACACCGGACGCCGATAACAAGGTCCGTAACCTTTCGGGCGGAAACCAACAGAAGATCGTCATCGCCAAGTGGCTTGCGACCGACCCATCCGTCGTTATCCTCGACGAGCCGACTGCGGGCGTAGACATCGGCTCCAAGGCGGAGATCGTCGAGTTGATCAGGAGCATCGCGAGCAGCGGAAAGTCCGTGATCGTGATCTCGTCGGAGCCCGCCGAGCTGTTGGCGACCAGCGACCGGATACTGGTGCTCAGCAACGGTTGCCTCGCCCGGGAGATCAGCCGATCGGAAATCGACGCCTGGGCAACCACGGAGGGCGACGAATCGCAGTCGAGCATGATCCGCGTGGAACTCGGCCTCCAGGTCGCCATCCAGAAAGCTAGTCAAAATGTCCACTGAAACAACCATCGTGAAAGCGGAGCCGGTCATGGCCACTTCATCGAAGCCCTGGTACGGCAACTGGCGCGACTACGTCGTCTATATCGGCTTCGTGGTGATTTTCATTGTCTTCGCCATCCTGCTCCATGACCGCGGGTTCCTGTCTCCGAACAACCTGCTGAACGTCCTGCGCCAGACGGCGATCATCGCTATCATGGCGATGGCCATGTCCTTCGTGCTCTCGGCGGGTGAAATCGATCTTTCGGTCGGCGCGATCGCGGGCCTCACCTCGGTGGTCGCGGGCATGGTCCTGATGCAATATGGCCTTGTGTTCGGCATCGTCGCGGGACTCTGCCTCGGTCTTGTCGTTGGAGCCATCAACGGAGCGCTGACGGCGTACCTCAACATACCCTCGTTCCTGGTCACGCTCGGTATGATGGGCATTGCCAGAGGTGTCGGCATGTGGGTGAGCGGTACCTCCCCCGTCCCCGTCATCGACGACACCTTCATCTACGCTTTTGGCTCCGGGAACATCGGACTCATCCCGGTCCTCGTGATCTGGGTCGCCGTTCTCGGCACCATCGCGCATCTCGCGATCCGCAAGACCCCGTTCGGTCGCAAGGTCATGGCGGCGGGCGGCAATCCGGTCGCCGCACTTTACAGCGGCGTCAATGTGAAGCGCGTCAAGTTTCAGGTGCTGATGATCACGGGCGTGGCTGCGGCCATCGCTGGGATGCTCTACGCTGGCCGACTGCAGTCCGGCCGCTTCCAGCTCGGAGAAGGCGATGAGCTGTCGGTGATCGCGGCCGTCGTGCTGGGCGGCACCAGCCTCTTCGGAGGAAGGGGGACGGTCGTCGGCTCGATCGTGGGCGCGCTCCTCATCGGGATCATCAACAACGGACTCATCCTCGGAGGCCTGGAATACAGCCAGCAGCTGATCGCCCGCGGGATGCTTATCATACTCGCCGTCGCCATCGGGCGCGGACGTTGAGATTTAAAGTTAATTTGCAAGGAGAATGCACATGAGAGTTCTTGTCACTGGAGGCAGCGGCAAATTGGGGCGCGCTACGATAAAGGACCTTCTCGAAAATGGACATGACGTTATCAATGCCGATACTGTCGAGCCTAAGGACGCCCTCTGCCCGTTCGTGAAGGTCGATTTCGAGGATATGAAGGCGACGCTTGAAGCGACCACTGGCTACGATTGGGATCACAACCGCAAGACCGAAGCCGTAGTTCATCTCGCGGCGATCCCGATGCCTGGCCGGGTGCCACCGGCAGACGTCTTCAGGATCAACACAATGTCGACCTACAACGTCTTCGAGTCGTGCAGACTTCTCGGCATCAAGAACGTGGTCTGGGCCTCAAGCGAGACCCTGCTTGGCATCCCATACACTATCAAGCCGGATTATTTCCCCGCCGACGAGGAATACGAGTCCCGCCCCGAGACCTCATACTCGCTCTCGAAACACCTGGGCGAGGAGATGGCGAAGCAATATTGCCGTTGGGACAGGGATCTCAAGATCGTCTGCCTGCGCTTCTCGAACGTGATGGACGAAAGCGAGTATGCTGCCTTCCCTGACTTCGAGAACGATCCCGGCAGCCGCCGCTTCAACCTGTGGACCTACATCGACGCCCGCGATGGCGCACAGGCGATCCGCAGATCATTGGAATGGGAGGGCAAGGGGGCCGAGGTGTTCATCATCGCCAACGAAGACGGGGTGATGACCACTCCCAACAAGACCCTGGTCGAGCGCTTCTATCCCGGCGTGCCGTTCAAGCGGGAGATCGGCCCGAACGAGACGTTGCTTTCTATTGAAAAAGCGAAATCTGTGCTGGGTTACAAACCGGAGCACGGCTGGCGTCGGTACGTCAGCTCGATGCGGTACTGAGGGGGACGAGATGGCCGCTGAGAAGGCGATTGAAGTGAGCGAAGGGATCAAGGACGAGGTGGCAGCCAAGACGATGACTGCTACGGCCCATCTGAAAATCCGTCAGCTGATCCTGGATAACAAATGGCCGCCGGGGTACCAGGCGACCGAGCAGGAGGTGGCGTCCACGTTGGGAATGAGCCGCACCCCGGTCCGGGAGGCTTTGATGCGCCTCCAGCAGGACGGCCTGGTCTCTGTCGTCCCCCGGCACGGCATGCGTGTGCTGCCCGTCTCGCCGTCGGACATGAAGGAAATCTACGACATCCTGACGTCCCTCGAAAGCACCGCGGCCGAGCTGGCCGCGGCGCGCCACCTGACCGAGGAACAGCTCAAGGGCTTGGAGCGCGCGACGGCCGACATGGACAAGGCGCTCGAACGCGACGATCTCGACAGGTGGGCGCAAGCGGACGCCCGGTTCCACGAGCAACTGCTGGAGCTCAGCGGCAACAAGATGCTCAAGTCGGTGGTGCTCAACTTCATCGACCGCGCGCATCGCGTCCGGATGCTGACCCTCAAGATGCGGCCTAAACCCGTGAACTCCACGCGCGACCACGCGGAGCTCGTCAACGCCATACGAGCCGGCGACGTCGAGAAGGCGGGCACCATTCATCGCGAGCACAGACAGCGCGCTGGCCGCGAGCTCCTGGACCTCCTCGAGCGCCTCGGCCTCAACCATCTCTGATTGGATCGAAAAATGACTATGAAGAATGACACGCTAACGATCGCCGTGCTTCCGGGCGACGGCATCGGCCGGGAGGTCATGCCCGCATGCCTGGAGCTTGTGAACGCCGCCACGACAATGGCGGGCGCTCCCGCCCTCGCGTTCGAAACCCACAATGCGGGTGCGCAGTACTATGCCGAAAGCGGCGACGCTCTGCCCGCCTCGACGCTCGAGGCCTGCCGAAGGTCAGACGCGATTCTGTTCGGGGCGATGGGCTGGCCCGACATCCGCTTCCCCGATGGCACGGAAATCATTCCGCAGCTCGACCTGCGCATGGAGCTTGGTCTCTTCGCGGGCGTTCGGCCAATTCGCTGGTTTCCCGGATTGCCCCGGGTCCTGACCGATCCCCGGGCCGAACAGATCGACTTCGTATTGGTGCGCGAGCAGACCGAAGGGTTGTTCTATGCCCGCGGGCGCGGGGAAATCCGGAATGACGAAGAAGCCTACGACACCATGCAGATCACGCGGTCGGGAACGGCGCGCGTGACCGAGTTCGCCTTCGACATCGCGCGGCAGCGCAAGCGCCGCGGCAAGCCGGGCAACGTCACCTGCGTCGACAAGGCGAACGTTTTCCAGTCGATGGCTTTCTTCCGCAAGGTGTTCGACGAAGTGGCCGACCGCCATCCAGGTCTCACGAAGGATCATGCCTATGTCGACGCGTTGGCGCTCAACATGGTCAAGAAGCCCTGGACCTTCGATGTCCTCGTCACCGAGAACATGTTCGGCGACATCCTCTCCGATCTCGCCGCGGGACTGATCGGGGGCATGGGCATGGCACCTTCGGCCGACATCGGTGACAAACACGGCCTGTTCCAGCCCGCCCATGGCACCGCCCCTGACATTGCGGGCAAGGGCTGCGCGAACCCCAGCGCCATGTTCCTTTCGGCCGCGATGATGCTCGATTGGCTGGCGGCGAAGTTCGGCCAACCGACGCTTGCGGACGCTGCTCGCCTCATGGAAGGCGCGGTGGAGCACACGCTCTCGACCAAGCTGGCCATCCCCATGGAGTACGGCGGCAACGCGAACTGCGCCGAGATGACCCGATCGGTCATCTCCTCGCTCTCCGCGGCCCGGAAGGAGGTCGCATGACCAGCCCGCAGACCGATGGCTATGTCGTCGTGGTGGAATTCCTCGTTCGCGGGGGTTTCCTGAACCAATTCCGCGACGCGATGATGGAGAATGCTACGACGTCCCTGCGCGACGAGCCTGGCTGCTCAGTGTTTGACGTCTGCCAGAACCCCGAACAGCCCGAACGCATCCATCTATACGAGGTTTACGGGAGCCGAGCGGATTTCGACTTCCATCTCAAGTCGGCGCACTTTCTTAGCTTCAGCGAAGCCAGCCAACCATGGGTGCTTGAGAAGAAGGTCCAGACCTTTGAGCGCATCGCGGCGCCGAACGGGGGAAATTGATGGCGGACGGTATCAAAGCGATCGTCTTCGACACGTTCGGCACCGTCGTCGACTGGCGTGGCTCTATCATTTCGGACCTCACGTCTTGGGGCGTGGAGCAAGGTCTGAACGTCGACTGGGCCGATGTGGTCGACCGCTGGCGCGACCGCTATAATCCGCAGAAAGCCCGGGTGCGCTCGGGAGAGCTGCCTTGGACGAACCTCGACGAGCTACACTTCGACGCGTTGAAGTCTGTGTTCGACGAGATGGGCCTGCCGCTTCTCGATGAGGCGCGGATGATGCACATCAACAAGGTCTGGCATCGACTGAACGGCTGGCCGGACGCTTCTCGTGGGCTTCACCGCCTCAAGACGAAGTTCATCATCGGCCCGCTGTCGAACGCGAACGTCGCCATCCTGGTGAACATGGCCAAGCATGCGGACCTCCCGTGGGACAACGTGTTTTCGTGCGAGCTTTTCCGACACTACAAGCCCGACCCCGAAACCTATCTCGGGGTTTGCAAACTGCTCTACCTCGAACCGTCCGCGGTGATGATGTGCGCCGCCCACAATTACGACCTCGCGGCCGCGCGCGCGCTTGGCCTCAGGACCGCCTTCATCGCCCGCCCCAACGAATACGGACCGGGCCAGACCACGGACCTCAAGGCCGAGCAAGATTGGGACTACGCCGCCGACGACCTCGAAGACTTGGCGCGCCGGCTTGGCTGCTAGAAGGAAAATGCAAATGCAAACCTACAAGATGTTGATCGACGGCCAATGGGTCGACGCGGCGCTCGGCGAGACGTTCGAGACCCGCAATCCCTATACTGGGGACGTCTGGGCAGCCATACCCAAGGGAACGAAGGAAGACGCTGAACGGGCGGTCGAGGCGGCGCATAAGGCTTTCACCAGCGGGCCTTGGCCCAAGCTCACCGCGACCGACCGCGGCCACCTCCTCCGCCGCCTTGGCGACTTGATCGCGGAGAACGCCGAGCGCCTCGCCCGCATCGAGGTGACGGACAACGGCAAACTCATCAACGAGATGCTGTTCCAGCTCAAGTATATCCCGCAGTGGTACTATTACTTCGGCGGCTTGGCGGACAAGATAGAGGGCGCGGTCATCCCGATCGACAAGCCCGAGACCTTCAACTACACCCGCAACGAGCCGCTGGGCGTCTGTGTCGGCATCACGCCCTGGAACTCCCCTCTCCTGCTTCTGTCCTACAAGTTGGCTCCCGCTCTCACGGCGGGAAACACCTTCGTCGCGAAACCGTCGGAGTTCACCTCGGCCTCAACGCTGGAATTTGCCAAGCTCGTTGAGCAGGCCGGCTTCCCCCGGGCGTCTTCAACGTCGTCACGGGCTTCGGGGCCGACCTGGGCGAGACGCTGACGGCCCATAAACACGTCGCGAAGATCGCGTTCACCGGAAGCGAAGGCACGGGGCGCAAGATCGGAGAGTTGGCCGCCCGGAACTTCAAGAAGGTCACGCTCGAGCTGGGCGGAAAGAGCCCGCACATCGTCTTCGCGGACGCCGAAATAGACAACGCCGTCAACGGCGTCATTTCGGGCATCTTCGCCGCCACGGGCCAGACCTGCATCGCGGGCTCGCGCCTCCTTGTCGAACGCAAAATCCATGATCAGTTTCTCGAGAGGGTCATAGCGCTCGCCAAAACGGCCCGGATGGGCGATCCGCTCTCGACCTCGACGCAGGTCGGTCCGGTTACGACGCCCCCAACTCGAGAAAATCCTGGGCTACATCGACATCGCCAAGGGCGAAGGCGCGGAGTGCCTCCTGGGCGGCGGACGCCCGTCCAATCCCGAGCTCGGCAATGGCTGGTTCGTGGAGCCCACTATTTTCGCCGGCGTCCGGAATTCCATGCGTATCGCGCAGGAGGAAGTCTTCGGTCCGGTCCTCGCCGTTATTCCGTTCGACACCGAAGAAGAGGCGATCCATATCGCGAACGACACGAATTACGGTTTGGCCGCCGGCTTTTGGACTCAGGACATGCGCCGCATGCTGCGGGTCTCGGCTGCCATCCAGGCGGGCACGGTTTGGGTCAACACCTACCGGACCATCAGCTACATGTCACCGCTCGGTGGCTACAAACACTCGGGCATCGGCCGGGAGAACGGCATGGCGTCCATTCAGAACTACCTGCAGACCAAGAGCGTCATGATCTCCACAGCCGAGAGTGTCGCCAACCCGTTCATCATGAGGTGATGGGATGAAGAAGGATCGTAAGCTGCTGATCGGCTGCGTGGCAGACGACTTTACCGGAGCGACCGACGTCGCGGGCATTTTCGCCAAGAGCGGAATGAAGACCACGGTGCTCATCGACGTTCCCAATGAAGAACTTGAAGTCGATGCCGACGCGATCGTGGTGGCTCTCAAGACGAGGACCATCGATCCATCCGACGCCGTCGCGCAATCCATCGCGGCCTTGCGCTGGCTTCAACATCGGGGAGCGGCGAAGTTCTACTTCAAATACTGCTCCACATTCGACTCCACCGAACGGGGCAACATCGGTCCGGTACTGGACGCGATGCTCGCCGAGCTGGGGGCGACTTGACAACCGCGTGCCCTGCGTTCCCGGCGAACGCCCGCACCATTTACAAGAGCAACCTCTTCGTCGGCGACATCCCGCTCAGCGAATCCGGCATGAAGAACCATCCGCTCACTCCGATGACGGATTCGAATCTGGTGCGGGTTCTCGCGCCGCAGACGTCGCACAAAGTCGCTGGGTGTTATCACGAGACCGTCAAGCAAGGCGTCGACGCGGTGCGTGCCTGGGTGTCGAAGGCGCGCGCGGACGGGTACGGGGTCGCGGTTCTCGACGCCATGGACGACGCCGACCTTGAGGTCATCGCCGCCGCGTTCGACGACGCGCCCCTCCTCACAGGCGCTTCCGGTCTCGCATATGGACTTGCGAGGACGATGGTCGGAGGTGGTGCGGCGACGGCGCGGGAGCTGGCACCCTCAGCCCTGCAGGGAGGCTCCCGCGCCGTGATCTCCGGAAGTTGCTCTGCCGCGACCAACGGCCAGGTGGAGAAGATGCTGCAGGACCATGAGGGCTTTCGCATCGACGTCGAGCAACTCGCCAGGGGCCAAGACGTCGTCAAGGAAGCGCTCGATTGGGCCAAGGACCGACTTGGCCAAAAGCCCGTCCTATTCTACGCCACCGCAGCGCCCGACCAGGTGAAGGCGAACCAGGCGAAATTCGGGGTGGCTGAGGCAGGGACCATGGTCGAAGGTGCACTGTCCAAGATCGCCAAGGAACTCGTCGACAGGGGGGTCTCCGAGCTGATCGTCGCGGGTGGCGAAACGTCGGGTGCCGTCGTGAAATCCCTTGGGATCAACCAACTGGACATTGGAAACGAGATCGCACCCGGAGTCCCCTGGGTCAGCTCACCGACGGCGCCCGGCCGGATTTCGCTTGCGCTGAAGTCAGGGAACTTCGGCGCGCCCGACTTCTTCGTCCACGCCTGGGACAAACTCTGATGGCTACACTGTCCGAGGAAACCAGGACCCGCGACGACATCGTGCGGGCCGGACAATCCATTTTCGACCGCGGCCTGACATCCGGTTCGACCGGCAACATAAGCGTGAAGATGTCGGATGGACGGATGTTGATGACGCCCACGAATGCTTCGCTCGGAAGCCTCGTGCCTGAGCGACTTTCGCTCTTCTCCGCGGAGGGCGTTCACCTCGGCGGGGACAAGCCCACCAAGGAGGCCTTCCTTCACCGCTGCATGTATTGCGCACGGCCGCACGGCAAGGCCGTTGTCCACCTCCACTCAACATACTCGGTGGCGGTCAGCATCCTGAAAGACATCGATGAAAAGGATGCGCTGCCTCCCCTGACCGCCTACTACGTGATGCGGGTCGGCACCCTGCCATTGGTGCCCTACTTCCGTCCCGGAGACGAGAAGCTGGCCGCGGCGGTACAGGAGGCCGCCGCGACAAGCAACGCCGTCCTCATGGCGAACCACGGACCTGTCGTGGCTGGGAGGTCGCTTGAGGAGGCGCAGTACGCGACTGAGGAGCTGGAGGAAACCGCGAAACTGTTCCTGACGCTTCAAGGCCGGGAACTGAGACCATTGACTCCGGCTCAGCGCGAAGAACTCGCCAAGTCCATTTAGACACTTGGGCGTTGAGGGCGCCTCATCGGTGTTTGAGGACATTTTCCTTTTGGGAAGGGGGCGCACGCCTGTAGGGTCCGGATTTATCGAAACTGATTTCCTGACTCCCGGGTCCCACGTCAAAGCTCGCCATGACCGACAGCCCAACACGGCACCCCATCCGGCGCGCCGCCGCTTGTGCCAGCGGCGCCAGAAACGGCTGAAGCCAGTCCATGAACACCTCATGCCACCCCACCGTGACGCGCCCCCTTCATCGGAGCGCGCAGCATCAATCCATCTTGGAAAACAATGCGTTCACCTCCCAAAGTAGTGCTAGGTCCTGAGTTCTTAAGCCGCCTACTTAAAAAGTAAGCTATGGAATTGCTGAGTATTGAATTCGCCACCAATCCGGAACCTGCCTATGAGGTGGAGCACTTGGAAGGGTATGACTTGTGGCCGTGAACTCTTCTACCATTGCGGCATTTTGCTAGGTAAACTGATCAATTTGGTAATGGCGGCGATTACCTCGTTAATGCTCACCGATTATTCCTGTGGAGAAGCTGCAATTTCGGACACAATCGCATTTATTTCAGCACTCTGGCCACGATGCGAGCCTGAGCCTTGCCTGTATCGGCAACCAGAGTAACGCCTTTTGCCTACCTGCTGTTCGGAGGTTTCAATATTCCTTTGATGTCCTTAGCGGCACTGGCGGACCGCTCCGCCAATTCCCGCACACATCGCTACCCAGCGAGAGGTATGCTCGCTTGATCCTCCGTCACCATTCGCACGGCACGGGCGCAGACTTTGGGAGGATTTATTCGTCGTCTTGTGACGAGTTGGGTCTCCGGCAAACCCCGCGCCGTTCATTGGCCGTCTCGGATGGTAGCTGTCCAAAACGCCTCTTGTAGTCAGAAGCAAAACGCCCAAGGTGAGCAAAACCCCACTTTCTGGCTATCTCGGTAACACTGGACTGTTCACCTGTCTGGAGCAGATCCTCATGAACGGCCGACATCCGGAGATCGCGCAAATATAACATGGGCGTGGTGTTGCGGAATTGCTTAAAGCCTTGTTGCAGCGCTCGTGCACTCACCTTCGATGCGGAGGCAATATCGTTTAACGAAATTGGGGCGGACATGTGCTCTTCCATGAACTCGATCGCCCATTTGACATGCTTAGGTGTGGGTGCTGGACCTGGTCTCGAAAGCTCGTCACTATATTGATGCGAACAGTTTTCGATAAGGAGATACCCTAGTGTCTCACACAGGGAATTGAGACTTATCGGCGATTTCTGCAGCCAGCAATCGTTTGTCAGACCGCGGTACACTTCCATGGCAATGTTCATGAATCCACTGCCGGCTCCCTCCGTCAGATTGACGTAAGGTTGAAAGTGCATGTCGCCGCTTATTGTTCTGTCAAGCAGAAAGGCCAATTGCTTCCGAATGAATTGGCGATCTACGATAAGCGCCAAGTGATGACGAGAGCCATTGAATTGCATACTGCTGGAGGTACGTTCCCCTTCCAACAAGGTGCCGTGACCAGGAACTGATACAATGCTCTCGCGAAAGCAGCTAAACCGTGCACTCCCACTAATGGGCAAAAAAAGGTGTACTTTGTCGCTTGTTCCATCCCTCGAGATTGACAATTTTCCATCGTATTTTGAGATAGCCACCGCGAATTTATCTGTCGATATAAAGCTGCAATCAAACGCCAGCGGGCTTCGCTCCTCCACAATTACTGCACACGACCCTTGACATAAACTTTGCGGCGTCGAAATAAATGAGGAAAGATAATCCGGATCTGTTCCCCGTATAGTATTTTCTCTTCCATTCCTCCGAGTGACGGAGGTGCTTCCAAAGCGAGGGCCATCAAGGCGCGAATGTGACATGCTCAGCCTCACATTGTGACAAGAGGATCCAGCCCAATATTCCGAAATACCTTGTAGTCGGATCACTCGCCAGGTCCCTGCGTTCCATCATCACCAGGCCGCCTTGTAGATAGAGAGGGCGTCCGCCTCGGTCACCTCCCGGGGATTGTTCAAGAGCAACTGTGTCTGCTTCATCGCATGGCGGGCCATTCCGGCCAGGTGCTCTTCGCCGATGCCCACATCCCGCAGCCGGGGTTGCAACCCGGGCATAAAGGCGTGGTGCGACAGAGCCAAGACGACGATGAACAGCAGCGGCAAACAGGTGAAATCGACAGCAAAGCTAATGTGCTCGGCAATAAAGCCGATCAGCGCCGGCGCAACGAGGCATGCCGGAGTAGCCCATCGTGGTGGCGACCGCAAGACCGAGGCCAACACCCCGAGCATTGCCACCGTCTGCTGCTCCGCGACCTCAAAAAGTGGCTGCCGCCGGGACCTGTGTGGCGGCACCCAGGTGCTGCCTTCGCGAGGCAGACGGGAACTTTGAGCGATCACGACGACCATCCTCTCGCCGCTATGGTTCGAAGCGGCTTGGTTGGTTTTTGATTGAGAAACCAAAAACTCTAGGGACAAACGGTCATATTGCAGTTGCCTCATAGGCGTCCCTTACCTGCCGGATGGACGCGACATAAGCCTTTGTATGGCCGAGTCCGGCTTCTCGAGGAGATGCTCGGAGAAAAAAGGACTGCCGCGGGGGACCTGTCCAGCGGCAGCCAAGGCGCCTCGGGAGGAGGCTGGGGAAACTCTCCTATTTGGTGATCGTATTGTTGCGTTGTAACATTTAAGGTAACGCGGTTTATAGAACCGGTGATTTTGTGAAGCGCTGATCGCCGAGGATGAGGCTTAGTCGCTTCCTCCGGCCCCGACAACCTACGCTCCCATCACGCGCGATCTATCCAACACGACAACCTCCGCGCTCGCTACGTCGTAAGATGCCGGAGGATTGTCTTCCTCGGGCACGGTTTGATGAATCTTGAACTGCTGTAAGAGACCGGTAAGTTCTTCCGCCTGAGACGCTAACATGCTGCCAGCAGCCGCGGATTGCTCTGCCATCGCCGCGTTTTTCTGAGTTTCCTGATCGATTAAAGCGACGGTAGTATTGATGTTTGCCAAGGTCATGGATTGCTCTTGGGCCGACCCGGCAATCGCTGCAACATGCCGATCGATCTCGGCGACCCCAACTATAATCTGGTCTAAGCTCCTCCCAGTCTCATCTACGAGAGTGACACCTTTTTCCACCTGTGCGCTTGCACTTGAAATCAGTTGCTTGATTTCCCTGGCAGCTGTCGCGGATCTTTGCGCCAATTCTCTGACCTCTTGAGCCACCACTGCGAAGCCTCGACCCGCCTCGCCGGCGCGGGAGGCTTCAACTCCCGCGTTCAAGGCAAGGAGGTTCGTCTGGAAGGCGATCTCATCAATGACCCCAATGATAGTCGTGATCTGGGCCGAAGATCTTTCGATGTTGCGCATTGCCTCGACCGCAGACCGAACGACGACACCAGACGCCTCCGCACCCGCCTTCGCTTGTGCGACCAAGACTTTCGCGTCAGCAGCGCGAATGGCGCTGTCACGAATGGCGGACGTGACCTGTCCGACCGCTGTTGCGGTTTCCTGTAGCGACGCCGCTTGCCGCTCCGTTCTGCTGGACAAGTCATGGGACGCCGAACGGATTTCTTCGCAGCTGCTATCGATCAGACGGGCGTTTTGATTCACTGACAACAGCGCCGCAAGGAGTTTCTCGACCGAAGCATTGTAGTCGAAGCGAAGTGCATCCAGATCCATTCTGAAAGGTATCTCGATCCTGTGGATCAGGTCCCCGTCCGAAAGCCGCTGAAGCGCCGAGCCAAGTGTGCTTACAGCTAGCTTCGCCGCACCCGCATCGGCCGCGTCACGCACCTCGCGGGTTTGCCGGTCTCTTTCCGCTGCGTCGCGCACTACCTCGCTTTCGTATTCGAGTTGTGCTCGCTCAATAGCGTTCCTCCGGAAAACGGACACCGCTCGTGCCATGCTTCCCAACTCGTCCCGCCGCTCCTCGCCCGAAACTTCGTCGTCCGTGTTGCCATCCGCCAGTGACATCATTCGATCCCTCAGGCGAACAAGCGGCAACGTCACGTACCGGGAGGCGATGAAGATCGACACCGCCAGTAATACAGCAAACAGGCCTGTGATGATGACCAGCGAATACAGGCTTGTTTTGTCGGCGCCGTTCGCCAATTGCTGGCTCTTGAGATCGATCGCGTTTGTGAAATTATCAGTCCAGTCACGAATACCAAGAACCTGATCCGCTATCATCGGGTCCGCCTGACGCAGCAGCGCATTGGCGTTTTCGGTGTCTCCTTTAAGTGCCAGTTGGACCGCTTTGTTGGTCAGCTCGAGAATGCCATTTGCGGCAGAGATGAATTTATCGATGCTCTCCTTATGATCGGGAACCAACCGCTTGACAGCTCGAAGTTCCGAAAGCAGCTTCGCCTTGTTGTTCTCATAGTAGAGAGCGAATTTCTTGATGCTCGGATCCTTGGTGTCATAGGACATGACTTGATACGCGTTGTAACTCAGCGCAGTAAGACGTTGGCTCGCCCGCGCCATCTGAATAGCCGCTGCCTCGTCCTCAGCAATGAAGCTGACATAGCTCTGGGAAGCGCTCCGATAATTGAGCGACACAAACGTCAGCCCGGCGATACCGATCGCACAGATCGGCGCCACCAGCAGAAGCATTTTAAGTTTGATGCTGACATTTGCAAGAAACGACATAGTAAAGCCCCCTGTATGTCGTTGATAAATGAAGACGCGATAGGCGCCGCGCAGCCTGTTGCCGTTAGACTTCGTCTTTGAGTGTCTCTTTTTGCGTGATAAGGCGCGCCGAGTGATGTCCAGACATGAAGACCCAGAGCCAACTGAGTGCGACGGCCATTCGGCTGCGCGTGCCGATCAGGAAGTAAATGTGGGCCAAGCCCCATATCCACCAAGCGAGAGAACCCTTCAGTTGAAGTTTCCCGAAGTGGATGACAGCCGAACTCGGGCCAATCGTCGCCAGGTTGCCGAGGTGTCTGTAGCGGAACGGCGCGGGTGCTGGTTTTTGTAGACGCCGCGCCTTTATGACCGCGGCAACGTACTTCCCCTGTTGCTTCGCTGCGGGCGCGATGCCCGGTACTGGATTGCCGTCGTCGGTTTTTACGGAAGCGGTGTCGCCCACGATGAAGACTTCCGGGTGCCCCGAAACGGTCAAGTCTGGTTCGACAAGCGCCCTTCCCGCGCGATCCTTCTCTGCCCCAACCCATTCGGCGGCCTTGGACGCCTGAACGCCTGCTGCCCAAATGACCGTCCGGCTTGGAACGAACTCGTCTCCGATCGTCACGCCTTCTTCATCGCATGCGGTCACCGGGCGGCCGGTACAGACTTCAACACCCATCTTCGTTAACGACTTGGCGGCATAATCCGACAGCGCGGGCGGAAAGACCGGAAGAACTCGCGGCCCAGCCTCGATCAACAGAATGCGGGCCGACGATGTGTCAATGCTTCGAAACTCCTCCACAAGAGTTCTATGAGCGAGCTGGGCAATGATGCCCGCCATCTCTACGCCAGTCGGCCCGGCACCGATGATGCTAAAGGTCAGAAGGGCCTTCCTGCGCTCGGGGTCAGCCTCCAATTCGGCTTTCTCAAAGGCTAGAAGGAGGCGTCTCCGTATCGTCGTCGCATCCTCGAGCGCCTTCAGGCCGGGCGCAAAGGGCTCCCACTCGTCACGCCCAAAGTATGCGTGGCGCGCTCCCGTGGCCAGAACGAGAGTGTCGTATGGCACCGAAGGCCCGCCCTTTAGCAATACCGTGCGTTGCTCTGTGTCGATCCCGACGACTTCGCCGAGCAGCGTAGAGATGTCCTTTCGTTCGCGGAACAGGGTCCTTATCGGCCAAGCGATTTCCGATGTCGCAAGCACCGTTGTCGCGACTTGGTACAGCAGCGGTTGAAACAGGTGATGGTTGCGCCGATCAATGATCGTGATGGAAGTTTCGGGACACTTGAGGTCCCTGGCGAGTTGGAGACCCGCGAAGCCTCCGCCTACGACCACTACGCGATGTTGCGCCATTTTCACTCCACGAGAATGGCCGGGGTGCGTCTCACCCCAAGCGCCGTTTGAACGAGCCACGAACGAGTGTCCGTCAGTCGCTTACTCGGCTATTCACAATGATAGACGGGGGACTGACGAGCAGTGGCAGGAGCGGTTCCAGAACGCGGACCACGTTGGGATGCTTGCCGTGCCGGGCCACCGCCTCCTCGTTCGCCCAGCCATCAAGGATGTAGAACGTGTTGGGCTCGTCCGAGCGCTGGTAGAGGTCGTAATAAAGGCACCCTGACTCTTCACGCGCCGGTCCGATGAATTCCAGGAGGAGTTCCTTCACGCGTCCCCTGTTCAGTGTTGTGGTCTTGAATTCGACGATGAGGTGCTGTTCCGCGGATTTCGTGGATGACATCGACTGGCTCCTAGTTGAACACGATGACCGGCTTGATAACGCGACCCGCCTCGGCATCCGCGATAGCCTCGTTGATCTTCTCGAACGGATACCTCGTGATCAGCTTCTGAAATGGAAACAGGCCTACCTGATTGAGCTGAACCATCTGCGGGATAAACAATTGCGGGATTTGGTCGCCAAGGATTGCGCCCTGAATCTTGCGGTTGAAGACCATGAGATCGAGCGGAATTGGGATGTCCTTGCCGAGCGCATCCAGGCCGAGCAGAACGACATGTCCGCCGGGCCGCGTGCATTTGATGGAACTTAGGATAACTGGAATGATACCGACGGCCTCAACGGCGAAGTCAGCGCCACCGCCGGTCAGCGCGTGAATCTGTTCCACCACATCGGCGTCCTTGCCGTTGACGGCGTGCGTCGCGCCCAGCTCCTTGGCCATCTCGAGACGCTGTGGGTTCAGATCGACGACTATGATCTTGCTGCATTGACGCACTCTGGCGGCCATGATTGCCGCCATACCAACGGCCCCCGCACCGAAGATAGCAATCGTAGAGCCGATCTCCGGTTTCATGGCGTTTATGACAGTGCCCGCCCCGGTTGCCATGCCGCAGCCCAGTGGGGCTGCATTTGTCAGGTCGAATCCCTCCGAGGGGAGTAGAGCGGCGTTGTTCTCTGTCGCCAGAATGTGGGTCGCGAAGGAAGACTGCCCTACGAAATTGCTGCCCACCTCGTCACATACGATGGCTCTCTTCCCGTTTGCCCGCAGACCCGTCAAGTTGTACTGCGTGTAGTTCTGGCAGTTCATGGGATGCGATCGTCGGCAATCTGGGCAGAATCCGCATGAACTCTGACTGAGGGCGACAGCGTCGCCTACTTTCAATCCCTGCACATCCGGCCCGGTTGCCTCGACAATCCCGACGCCTTCGTGTCCCGGAATGACGGGAGCCGCGGGGCCGAAGATGCCGTCTCTCAGGAGCAAATCGGTGTGGCAAATACCGGTTGCGACAGTGCGGACAAGGATCTCGTTCCCCTCAGGATCAGCCAGTTCCAAGTCCCGGAACTCCAGTGGAGCCTTCGGCTTCACGGCAACAGCCGCAGTGATCTTGACCATTTCTTCTCTCCTGCTTTGTCTAGCGAAGGCGCGGGAATGAAACCAATCGACAACTCGGTGCGCGGGCTCAGATGCGGCCTGCGCGAGCTCCGTAGATGATCGCAGCCAGCGCGATGATCAGGCCCTGAGCAATGAGCTTTCCTGGTTCCTGGATGCCGAAAACAGTCAGCATTGCGAACAGGAAGCTGAAGGCGACCACCGCGACAAACGGACCAGCAACGCCGCCACGATCGACGCCGAACGTGACGCCGCCAAGGATCGTTGCGGCCAATGCGTTCATGAAGGTGTCGAAACCTGGCTTTATTGTGCCGACGGCCAAGGCGGATATCTGAACAAGTGCGGCTATCCCAGTCAGGAATCCAGCCGTCACATGCGAGACGAATATCGTTCGGGCAAGCGGAATGCCCGTTGTCTCGGCGGCGCGAGGGTTATCACCTACTGCACGGAAGTAGCGACCGATGATCAAGAAGCGGAAAGCGATGGCTACAAGGACCGAGGTCGCGACCCAGATGATGACGGAATACGACAGTCCGTACACGTTGCCGTTCGTCAGCACGCGCAACCATGTTGGCGTAGAACCCGGCGCCCTGCCCGCACTCATATACTGAATGATACCAATCAGCATTGCCGAGACACTTAGCGTTGAGATTACTGCGGACGCGCGGACATAGGCAACAAGGACACCATTGATGATACCGACCAGCAAGCCGACAATGATAGGCATCGCCACTGTCAGGAGGGGCGGATAGCTGTTCAACAGGCCCGAACTCGCGAGGTAAATCGCGAAAGCGAATACACCGCTGACCGAGAGGTCGATCGACCGAACTCTCATCACCAGAGACTGGGCCAGCACCGCGATGCCAAGTGGGGCGGACTGCTTTAGGATCACAAACCAATAGTTCGGGTTGATAAGGGTCGCGCTCACGGCAGGCGCTACGGCCATGAGGATGGAAAGCACATAATAAGCCGGAGGCAAGCCGCTGATCCAGGAAACAACGCGCTTGCCGTTAAACGAGGCGGATGGCGCACCCGGCTTGGAATTAACGGTGGTCATCGAGGTGTCCCTCTTTTTCAAAGTCCGATTGTTTTGCGTCGCTGCGATACAACGAGCACGAGGAGCAGCCCGCCCTTAGCCACCGATTGCAGGAAGGCGGACACATTCGCGAGGTTCATTACGTTGTTGATGAGACCCAAGATCGCGGCTCCTACGACCGTACCGAAGACGCTTCCGATGCCGCCGGCGAGGTGAACGCCGCCGAGTGCGACCGCCGTAACCGACTCGATCCCGAAAGTGGCTCCGCCCTTGGGATCGCCCGACGCGAGCCGCCCAGTCAGGAACATCCCTGCGGCGCAGGCGAAGAGGGCCGACAGGACATAGGCGTTGATGATCGTCCGTTCCACCGGCACGCCGTTCATACGGGCGTTGAATTCATTGCCACCGGCGGCGAAAAGATAGAGCCCAAACGGTCGGCGATAGAGGATCCAGGCAGCGACGAGCGAAGCAACGATGAGCCAAACCAAAGTGTTCGGCACCGGGCCAATCGAGCCCGCCACGGACGTCGAAAGCCAATCCGGCACCCTACCCCCAGGAATCGGAAGTATGATTAGGGCAAGACCCTGGCCAATTCCCATAGTCGCGAGAGTCATGATGATCGGGTGGACGTTCAGGCGTGCGACGCCGTAGCCGTTGACCAAGCCGAACGCAGTTGCAACCGCGATGCAGAGTAGGATTCGCATAAAGGCG
This sequence comes from Sinorhizobium prairiense, assembly GCF_029201645.2. Lineage (NCBI taxonomy): Bacteria > Pseudomonadati > Pseudomonadota > Alphaproteobacteria > Hyphomicrobiales > Rhizobiaceae > Sinorhizobium > Sinorhizobium prairiense. The sequence goes on along the minus strand of NZ_CP104130.1, from coordinate 269,706 downwards.
GGCATGTCCAGGGTCATTATCGCAGTCGTCATGCTGATGATCGAGCCTACCGAAACGTCAAGACCACCGGTCAGAATCACGAACGTCTGGCCCAGCGCCGAGATGACAAGCGTGGTCGACTGCGCAAGCAGGTTCGAGAGGTTTTCGCCCGCGAGAAAGCCGGGCAGGAAGATAATTGATGCGACGACCATCAGGAGGAGCGTCCCAATCGAAAGCCGGATCGCACCTGCCCGATATGGAACCCTAAGGTAACTTGCGACGGTATTCATAAAACTCCTCCTCAATGAACCGCAGCGCGCTGATCATGCGTGGAATGAGAACCCAACGCTGTACCAAGAATACTTTCTTCGGTGGCTCCCGCCGCTGGCGTCTGGCCCACGATCTTCCTGTCGTGAACGATCAGAATGTTGTCACAGAGGCCGATGAGTTCGGCGAGTTCACGGGAGGAGACGATCACAGCTCCGCCGCTCTCGCTGAAGTCACGGAGCAGGCGATAGATCTCAGCCTTCGCGCCGACGTCGACGCCGCGTGTCGGCTCCTCGATCACAAGAATGTCTACGCCTGAGAGAAGCCAGCGCCCGAGCAGGACCTTTTGCTGGTTTCCGCCGGAGAGCTTTCCAACGGGTGCGTCCGGGTCGGCTGCAGCCACGTGCAGCGACTTGATGATTTCGCGGACGCGCGAAACGGATCTCCACGCGACACTAGCCATGCGCCGGTTTAGTTGCTTGCCCAGCGCGATGTTGTCGTAAATTGGCAGACGGAGAAACAGACCTTCCTGTTTACGGTCTTCAGGTATGAAGCCGATGCCTGCGGAGATGGCGTTGGAGAAGCCGGAAGAGACGTCTACAGCACGCATGGATGCGTCGGCAATGCTCCGTCGGACAGAGATGGATTTCGCTGACTCCACGCCGACTAACGCTCTCATAATTTCGCGTTGTCCTTGCCCCTCAAGCCCAGCAAGCCCGAGGATTTCTCCTCTTTTTACGGAGAACTGAACCTCCGGCCCTTCGGCGTCGAGGCGAAGTTTGGAAACCTCCAGCATATGGTCACCCATTTCACCGGCTCGCGACGGGAAAAAGTTCTGTAGCTCGCGACCGACCATCGTCGCGACAAGGGAATGCAGGTTGAAGTCTTCCGCCCTCGCGGTCTTGACCCACGCTCCGTCCTTCATGACTGTGATCTTGTCACAGAGTTCGAAAACTTCGTTCATCCTATGTGAGATGTAGACAACGGCCTTACCCGCACCCTTCAGGTCCCGGATCACTTTGAACAGGTGTTCGACGTCAGCCGAGTTCAACGCCGCCGTCGGCTCGTCGAAGATGAAGACATCCGCATTCGATGTGAGACCTTTTGCGATTTCGACAGCCTGTTGCTGAGCGACCGTCAGCGTGTCGACGATTGCCGTTGGGTCGAGCTGGGGGAACACGTCTGATAGCAGACGGCGTGACCTGTCGATTACCTCCGCCCTGTCGATGGAGCCGTCGGCACGCCGTGGCTCGTGACCGAGGAACATGTTCTCAGCGACGGTTAGATTGGGTACGAGAGTAAATTCTTGGAATACTGTCGATACCCCGGCGAGACGTGCTTCCTTGGGAGCGCGAAATCTGACCTCCTGACCTCGAAGCCGAACGGTTCCAGAGGTGGGCTGATAAACGCCTGACAGAATTCGCATCAGCGTAGATTTACCCGCGCCATTCTCGCCCATCAGAGCGTGCACCGAGCCGGACTCCAGCGAGAAGCGAACGTCGGATAGGACCTTCGTGGCGCCAAACGACTTATTGATGCCGACCATTTCGACAAGCATGCTCATGAGAACTTCCGTATGTGTTTGAGTTGCGGGCGCGGAAAACCCGCGCCCGGCTTGCTTCAGGCCCTGAAGTACTCAAGGAGCTTCTCGTCCGGCATTTCCGTAGGAGCCCAATACGCGTCGGTGAGATCTGCCCTGTAGAACTGGGAGAGCGTCTCGTCGGTGATTGGCTTGGGACGATTCGTCCAGTTGCGATTGATCGGCCTTCCCTCGAGAAGCGCGAACGCGGCGCGCAGCGCGGCTGTGGAAAGTGCCGGCGGGCAAATCGGTCCAATCGACGATAGCTTTTCGTCGTTCCAACGACGCATCCAACCATTGAGGGCTTCGCCGGTGATCGGTGGGATCGTTGACGCACCGGCTTCCTGAAGAGCATCCAGAACGCCGAGCGACATATTCGCGCCATCGGTCCAAACGCCTGCGACGTCAGGGTCGGAGAGATAGAGATTTTCCGCGATCTTCTTGGAATCTTCGTAGGACCAGCTGCCGTGCTGCGTCGAAGTGATCTCGAGACCGGACTTGCTGAAGACTTCCATGGCGCCGTTGTAGCGGTCGGCATCGATTGGATGGCCGGCAACGCCGCGCAGGACCCAAACTTTGCCCTTGTTACCGAGCTTGTCGACGAGGAACTGGGCCATAACGCGCCCGAAGTAGAAGTCGTCGCCCTGCACCTGAACAGTGAAATCGTCGGTATCGACGCGGCCGAGGTAGACCACGGTTGGTATGCCCGCTGCCTTGGCCTTCTTGATACCCTCTACGGCCGAACCCGTGGTTAGCGGAGCGATGACAATCGCGTCCACTTTCTGCGCGATGAGGTCTTCGATATCGGCCACCTGCTTTGACGGGTTCAAGTCCGCACTGCGGAACTGGTAATCGGTGACGCGGTCCTTATTGCGTGTGATTTCGAATTCCGCTTCGAAGGCAGTCTGGTAGGTGTGGGTCGACCCTGCGAGACCATAATGACTGTGGCCAATTTTCCAGGGACCAGGCTTCGCGAATTTGCCCGCCTCAACGATCGGGTTATCGCCCTCGGAGGGCCAAGTGTCGGGAAGGATGTGGATATCGTTCGCGGCGCGAAGAATGTTCGGCACCCCGAACGTGCCGGCGGCGAGCAAAGCACTGCCCGCCTGTAGGAATGTGCGTCTTTTCATAAAAGCTCCTCCTCTACCGCCCTGGGCGGCCAATTTTGTCTGCTAGCGCGAGAGCCGCCTGTCTCCAGCTGTTGCCGGACGCTCCTCAGCACGGCAGTTGCATCCTTATAAATCTTCAGACAATCTGTCAATAAGCTCGGTCAGAAACTAGTGAATGTGGGCCATGAAAGTTCCTATCAGATTGATATGTCTTCTACTTTTCAATAATCTGCCAACAAGTGAGACAATAAGACAATCATGTGACTTGCGGAACTTGAAGGCACTTAATTGTCATCAACCTTCGTCATCGTCCGCCATAGGCAAAGCGAGGGGAATGAGCGGAACGAATTCACGGGTTGGAAGGACGCGCCACTTTCATTGAAGGCGACCGCTTGGAGCTGTCTCAGACCGAGGCATTGAACGAGCGAGATTACGGCGAGCTGACAGGGATGAACAAGGATGAGGCGCGAAAACGTTGGGTTTGCGGCGCTCCTTTAGCACCCGGCCACCCGGTGGCATCCGCGACACCAGCGCACGAGCTTTGTACCGTTCTTACTTTGCGAGGTCATTCCGTTGCTGCTGAGGGGGCAGACGGTAATACTTGTAGCTCACGGGAACTCGATGAGGGCAGTTCGTTCGCACTGGAAACGTCCTGACTCTTACCGACAAGTTCGTTCTGACAGAAGACGAATGATGCCGCGGCCGGACCACCTCGCCCGACATCAGCCTCAATCGAAGTCCGTGATGACCACGTAGCCGCTCGTTTTAAAGCTATCCATGTCATGTAGAACCGATTCGACGTCACCGAGCGAAACCGTTCGACTGACCAGTGAAGTCGGGTTGAGTTTCCTCGATGCGACGAGGCTGAGGAGGTCGTCGTACTCGCTCTGGGGGTTGCCGAGACTGCCGCGAATTTCAAGCTCTTTTAGCACGATCATATCCATCGGAACCGCCACGACGCCTTTCTCCTCCTGGGATGTTAGACCAACCTGGGACAGGCGGCCGCCTTTGCGTAGCGAATGGAGAGCGCCGTGTACCGTCGCGACGCTACCGAGCGCATCGACCGCAAGGTCGACCCCGGCGTCTCGTTCGGTGTTTCTCCTAACTGCTCCGCCGGCCTGCTCAGAAGAAAGACCCTTAGCATTGACGACGGCATGCGCGCCGATTTCCTTTGCCTTCGCGAGCTTTGCATCATCGACATCGACAGCGATGACACGTCCGCCGAGCGATGCTGCGATTTCGATCGCGGCCTGCCCGACGCCACCACACCCAAAAACGGCGACACTCTCTCCACCGCGCAGGGCGCCTCGGCTCTGGATCGCACGCCACGCAGTCATGTAGCGGCAACCAAGCGCCGCAGCAGTAAGTTCGTCCACCCCCTCCGGAAGCAGTACGCAGTTCAGGTTCGCGTTGGGCGCGCGCATGTACTGCGCCCAACCGCCTGATCCTGGGATGAGATGCGGGACAGCCGCGTTGTCGCAGATGTTCTGTTCCCCGCGAGAGCAATGGTGGCAGTGCCCGCACGCCAGATTGAACGGCACCGTGACGCGTTGCCCTGGGCGGACGGACTTGACGTTTGATCCGACGGCTTCGACAACGCCGCCGATCTCATGCCCGAGAACGGCTCCGGGCTGAAGTTTCATGCCGACCCATTCCCAGTCGCCGTTCCACAAATGCCAGTCACTGCGGCAAATACCCGACGCGACGACCCTAACGAGAGCGTCATCTGGCTCCAGTTCCGGAACCCTTACCTCCGCAACCGCGATTCGTCCCCTTACCCCCTCAATCTGCGCGGCTTTCATTGAGCGACTAGACCACGCTTTCGGCGCTTCGAACATTCCGGCCTCCTCCTGACATTTGCAGGTGACGTTGCTTTCCCGACTGGGAAATGGGTAGTAGTCGTCTGTCAATCTGTCAATATTATACCTTGCCGCTGGCGAGCCGGGGAACCAGACCGCTCGTAAGATGTGGACCAAGCTACCGTAACCACGGCGTTCTCTCGACACAAAGATGAAAAAGGGCTCTGGCAGCATAGATCTCGGCAGGGCACTTCCAAAAATTATTGACTGATTGTCTGATGATGCGTAGTTTCGCGCACTATTGCGCTGAGGCGCACTGGAGGAGCTCATTCTATGAAGCAAGCGTATGCTGCAATTTCGAGAGAGAAGGCGAAGGCTCTCGTCTTGGAGTGCATTGGGATTGATGAACCGCGGGCGGACGAAATCCTAGTACGAATCGTCGCCTCCGGCGTCTGCCATACGGACATGGTCGTCCGAGATCAGGGATACGACGTACCGCAACCGGTCGTCCTCGGACATGAAGGCTCCGGCGTCGTCGAGGCGATTGGGAGCGAAGTCACGGGACTCGTTCCCGGTGACCACGTAGCCCTTAGCTACGCCTACTGCGGCAAGTGCGAAAAGTGTCTTACCGGCACGCCCTATTATTGCGAGGATTTCTTCGGAAGAAACTTCCGCGGCACTCGTCCCGACGGCACCTGCCCCATCCACGATTCCCATGGCAAGCAGATCAGCGGTTGCTTTTTCGAACAGTCCTCGTTCGCAACATACGCCATCGCCAGCGAGCGTAACGCGGTCAAGGTTCCCAAGGACGTCCCCCTCGAGCTTATCGGCCCGCTCGGTTGCGGACTCCAGACCGGCGCGGGCGCGGTCTTAAACTGCCTCAAGCCGAAGCCCGGGTCCTCAATCGCGATCTTCGGTGCAGGAGCGGTCGGGATGGCGGCAGTCATGGCCTCCAGGATCGCAGGGTGCACGACCGTTATTGTCGTCGATCTCAACGATGAGCGTCTCGAGCTTGCCCTTGAACTCGGCGCGACACATACAATCAACGCCCGCAAGGAAGACAGTGTCAAGGCCATCAAGGAACTAGCTCCGGCCGGCGTGGACTTCAGCCTGGAATGCACGAGCTCGCCTAAGGTTTTCCGGCAGGCCGTCGATTGCCTCGGCACGCCGGGAACTTGCGGACTCGTCGGCTCTTCCGCGCTCGGCACCGAAGGCACCATCGACATCGGCAACTTCCTGTTTGGCCGCACCCTCGTCGGGATCGTCGAAGGACAAAGCATTCCGTCTGAATTCGTTCCCCGCCTGATTGAGTACTGGCAGCAAGGTCGATTCCCGTTCGACAAGCTCGTCCAGTTTTACGATCTCGACGACATCAACGAGGCGATGGCCGACTCAGAAAGCGGGAAGATAATTAAGCCAATCCTGCGCATGAACCATAGGGCTTCATAGTCACGTCCGAGACATACAGGGGCCGCGACGACGCTTGCGGCACCATGGGACAGCATTTGCATTCGGAGGAGAGATGGCAAACGCGCAGGCTGAAGGAGAGACGTTCGATTACGTCGTAGTCGGAGGCGGAACTTCCGGGTGTGTCGTTACGAATCGATTGAGCGACGCAGGTTTCAAAGTCTGTCTTCTGGAAGCGGGTCCAAAGGACAACAATCCAATGATTCATGTCCCCGCCGGGTATATCAAGAACATCTACAGCAAAAAACTCACCTGGAACTTCATGTCCGAACCGAATCCGGGCACGAACAACAGGAGTTTTTCCCTGCCACAGGGACGAGTACTTGGCGGATCAAGTTCGATCAACGGTCTTAATTACGTCCGGGGGCAGGCCGTAGACTACGACAACTGGGCCGCTGAAGGAAATCCTGGATGGAGCTATAAGGAAATCCTGCACTACTTCAAACGATCGGAGCGTCGTATCGGTAATGCCGATGAACGCTATCGCGGACGCGACGGTGAGTTGCCGATCACCGATTTGGACTGGCACCATCCCGTCAGCGAGGCCTTGATCGATGCGGCAATAGAGTTGGGAATTCCCCGGAATCCGGACTATAACGGCGCTAGCCAGGATGGCGCAGGATATTTTCAGCGGACGATCTACAAAGGATTCAGGCACAGCTCCGCCAGAGCCTTCCTTCGCAGGGCAATGAAGCGTGGCAACGTGGACGTCCGCACGAATAGCCAAGCCACCTCCATACTCTTTGAGGGCACAAAGGCTGTTGGCGTCGCATATATCACGGGAGGACCAGGCGGAGCTCGACGCGAACTCCGCGCGACGCGAGAGGTAATCCTCACCGCAGGCGCGCTCAATACGCCCAAGCTTCTCCAACTGTCGGGGATCGGACCAGCGGACGTTCTGCGGCGCGCCGGGGTCAAGGTTTTCCATGAGCTCTGGGGCGTGGGCAACAACCTCCGCGATCACTACGCCGTTCGCATGGTTGCCCGCGTAAAAGGGTCAACGACCATCAACGATTTAGCCTACGGCCCTGCCCTGCTTGGCCAGATCGCTCGCTGGGCTTTCGGGAAGCCGAGCATACTTGCGGTCAGCCCGTCACTTGTTCACATCTTCTGGAAGTCCGATCCTTCGTTGCCCAGGCCAGATCTTGAGTTCGCGTGCGCGCCGGCAAGCTTCCGCGAAGGCGTAGTCGGGTTGCTGGACACGCATCCTGGCCTGACGCTCGGCGTCTGGCAGGAGCGCCCTGAGAGCCTCGGGTTCGCCCATATCAAGTCGTCGAACGTCTTCGAGCCTCCGGCGATCCAGCCCAACTATCTCACGCACAAGACAGATCAAATGGCACTGCTTGGCGGCATGCGGCTAGCGCGACAGTTGTTCCGGACCAACGCTCTCAGCAGATATATGGATGCTGAGACGTCTCCGACGCCAAATCTCGAGAGCGACGACGAGCTCCTCGACTTTGCGCGCCAGAAGGGCACGACTGTCTACCACATGATCGGCACCACCCGGATGGGGCCGCGCTCCACCCCGGGACTGTGGTTGACTCACAGCTGCGGGTACATGGGCTGTCCGGCCTTCGGATCGCAGATGCTTCAATCATGCCTTTGATGCCGTCTGCCAACACCAACGCCACGACGCTGATGATCGCGGAGAAGGCGGCTGATCTTATCTTGGGGCGGCGCGCCGCGCCGCTCGAAACCCGGGAGGAACATGCCGCATGAGGAGCGTGGCCGTATCCCAGACGAACTCGATGCGCGTCGTCGAGGTGCTGGACGACGCAACATCGGCCTATACTATTTCAGCCCAGGTGTGCTTCGAAAATTTCCATGGTGCGGCCAACCGACTGGCCGGGCTGCTGGTCCTTCTCGCCATCGCGAAGTCCCGCCATGTGCTTGACGCGGAGGTCCATGCCGCGGCAGCCGGGCTCATAAAGGCGGGAAATGAGGAGTTCCGCGCACTACGGTCCACACCTCGCAGCCAGCATTTTCACGGGCATCTCGCCAACGCCGGGAAACTCCTGCGGGTCGCGATGGAGGATATAGACCGCACGCTGGCAGGCTTGGCATCCGCCCGTGATCCGCTCGCGCCTCTACAGGCAGCGTGGTCGGAATTAAGAAAGGCGTCGAAATGCCTACCGGGGTTTGTGCTGGTGGACTTACAGCATTCGTGCTGCGCGCTTCATAAAACCGTTATCAGTTGAATCAGGATTGGGAGGAGACCTTGCCTGACTACTCAATATGGATGCTTGAGTTCGCGTGGGTACCGGACGCACCTACCAGCTCTCTCGTCTACGGTCGACACAACATGGGGAATGAAAAGCTTCCTTACTGCTACACCCTTCTGAAGGGTCACGGGAAGACAATCCTGGTGGACTGTGGCGTGAACTATGCATCCCATGGCCGCGAGTTCCTGGAGCGCTTCAACGTTCAGAACTGGTTCTCGCCAAAGGAAGTGCTCGCCGAGGTCGGCTGTACTCCCGAGCAGATCGACCACGTTATCCTGACGCATGCGCATTTCGACCACATGGGCGGTTTGGAACTTTTCCCTAACGCGACCTTCCACATCCAGCAGGAAGAACTCGCGGCTTGGGTTTCGATTATGGCGCTCGACCGCCGCTTCCGATGGCTGCTCACCGCCACTGATACGGGGGACATGCTCTACGCTGTCCAACTCGCCCGCGAGGGACGAATGCGCGGCATTGACGGCAATGTCGACAACATTTTACCCGGCATCGACGTCAGGATCGCGCGGGACACTCATACCGCAGGATCGCAATATGTGGTCATCCGCAACGACGGGAAATCTGACAGCGACGACGTCTTCGTGTACCCGGGCGACCTACTCTATCGCCATGACAATCTGCACGGTGGGATCGCCGGTGACCCGATGTATCTTCCGGTCGGCCTTGCCTTTGGCAGTCAAACGAAGCTCATTTTTGCGACGCACGAGATCATGAAGTGCGCTGACTTCGACATCCGTCGAGTTCTCATACCACATGAGCCCGCGATGACGAAGATGTATCCGAGCCGCACGACCAAGAACGGACACTACCTGATCGAGGTGGTCCTTGCCGAGGGGCAGCAATCGTACGTGTAACGCTCCCAAGGCGTGGTCGGGCGGGGATGGCGCGTAGTGCATGGCCTTCTCGCCCGACTATTTCTCTAACGGCCATCTAACGATGCTATTCCCTGCCCCGCTGGCGCCCGGAGCGGTTCCACGCCAGTGAGGAATCCTGCAAAGCTGCCGCGTCTCCCCAGACGGGATATTTAGGCTCATTCGTCGTCAGCGATCTTCACGCGCGATGCATTTACCCGACCGAAGCCATTGGCGCCTTCGATGCTTGCACGAGCGGTGAGATCGACACTATCGGCTTTTTCTTGGGTGAAGTCGTCAAAGTTGTAGAACGCCGAGAAATCGCGATCGCTCCCGGTGACTTTCGTGAAGTGTTCGGCCGATGCTTGTTCTGTCATGTGGAACCTCATTGAAGAGCGGTTCAGCTCCAGGACCTGTCCAAGAGATTAGAAAAAGGCGGCATCCGCAGCTGTGTTTTGGGAGATCGCCTATTCACCTGATTGCGAGCTCTCACAGGGAGGCACGCCTTCGACGCACCTCCTCGACTTGCTCAAGCGCTCATGCCGCCGAGGCAGACGTATTTCATGGACAAGAAGTCTTCCATGCCATACTTCGAGCCCTCGCGACCGAAACCCGACTGCTTTACGCCACCGAACGGAGCCACTTCGGTCGAGATTAGGCCCGTATTGACGCCGACCATGCCGTACTCAAGCGCCTCGGTGACCTTCCAGACGTTACGAAGGTCGTTCGCATAGAAATAGGCGGCAAGACCAAACTCGGTATCATTGGCGAGCTCAATGACTTCATCGGCGGTCTCGAACTTAAAGACCGGTGCCAGCGGCGCGAAGGTTTCCTCGCGGGCGACCTTCATATCCTTCGTCGCTCCAGACAGAAGGGTCGGCTGGACAAAGGTCCCACCGTTCTCATGTCTTTTGCCGCCGACAACGACGGATGCTCCGTGGTCAACCGCGTCCTCGATATGGTTGTAAAGCTTCGTCACCGCCTCGTCATTGATCAACGGGCCGATCGTCGCTCCATCTTCAAATCCGTCTGAGACTTTAAGCCCGGCGACGCGGCTGGCAAGCTTTTCGACGAACTTGTCGTAGATGCCGCTCTGAACATACAGACGATTCGCGCAGACGCATGTTTGCCCGGCGTTGCGGAATTTGGATAGCATCGCTCCTTCCACCGCTTCGTCGAGGTCCGCGTCGTTGAAGACAATGAAAGGAGCGTTGCCGCCGAGTTCGAGACTCAGCTTCATGATCTTCTGTGCTCCCTGCGCCATCAAGATGCGTCCGACTTCCGTCGAACCGGTAAACGTAAGCTTCTTGACGATTGGGTTCGAGCAGACTTCCTCCCCAAACATCCTCGCGTTTCTTGTCGGGATCACGCTGAATAGACCGGAAGGAACTCCCGCACGTTCGGCCAGGATTGCAAGCGCGACAGCCGAAAGCGGAGTTTCCGCGGCGGGCTTGAATACGATGGCGCAGCCGGAAGCGAGAGCCGGCGCGACCTTGCGGGCGACCATCGCTGATGGAAAGTTCCAGGGCGCAATAGCGGCGACGACACCGACTGGCTGTTTCAGGACGAGAAGACGCTTATCGGCATGGTGTCCCGGTATCGTGTCACCGTAGACGCGTTTCGCCTCTTCACCGAACCATTCGATGTAAGATGCGCCGTAAGCGACCTCGCCGCGAGCTTCGGCAAGCGGCTTGCCCATCTCAGACGTTAGGATCACGGCAAGGTCTTCAGCGTTCTCCACAACGGCTTCATAAAACTTCCGCATGATCCCGGCCCGCTCCTTCCCGGAGCGGTTTGCCCACTTTTTCTGTGCCTCCTTCGCGACGGCAATGGCAACACGCACGTCCTCCAAGCCGGCGCTGGGAAGAGATGCAAGGATGTCGAGAGTGGAGGGATTCTGCACCTCGATCCGCTCACCGCCTGCTCCCTGCCGTTGCCAGACGCCTCCCACGAGCATTTCTTCACGTACGAGAGAGGCATCTTTTAGACGGTTGCGCAGAGTGTTGGAGACGGCCATCAGTGTTCCTTTCGAATGCCTATGTGAGATTTCAGATCTGGTTTCGGATGTGGGGCGATCGGGCATAGATCGCGACCATCGGCACGATCAGCAGACCGACGACGGCCTGCTGCGCAGGGAAACTGAGGCCCAGTCCCACGAGAAGGGACGTCAACACGGTAAGCACGAGTACGCCGAGAACGGTGGCGCCGTAACCGCCTGCCCCACCAAGCAGTGATGTTCCACCAATTACGACCGCAGCGACGGTGGTGAACAGATACGGATCGCCGACCCCGACGAACCCGCCGCCCGAAAAACCGAGGAGCAGCATGCCTGTGATCGTGGACATCGCACCGCTGACGCTATGGATAACCGTCCAAACCTTGAACTCGGAGATTCCAAGGCGCGCGGCGGCAGTCCGACTTCCTCCGATGGCATAGATGCTACGACCAAACCAAGTATTGTACATGACCCAACCCAGCGCGATGGCGACGACAGCCCAGATGATGATGACAGGGGAATCGGCAGACCAAAGAATGTCCCGTTGAATGCTGAAATGTTGCGCAGCCATACGGGGACGGGCGCGAACACTGTCCCGCCGAACTGCGAGCCGAGCGACGTGTAGATCTGTACCGCGCCAACCGCGGCGAAGCCGACTCCGAGCGACATGATCAGTGCCTGGCCTTGGAGCTTGAAACTCAGAGCGCCATTCCCAGCGCCGATGAGGGCGCCCAGCAACACCACCAAAAGTATGGCTACAGGAGCCGGCAGTCCTGCCACCATTAGGCTTGGTAGAAGGATGTTGGCACCCCCGATGATGTACGGGATCGAAAGATCCAGCGCGCCCACTAGAGCGCACAGCGTCTGTCCGACAGACGCGAGTCCGAGGAACGCAGCCAGGAGAAGTATCGAGCGCGCGTTCTGCGACGAGACGAAGCCGGGGACCAGCAGTGCACCAAGCAGCAGAAGACAGGCAAGAAGCGCGAAGCCGATCGAGATGCTCTTGTGCGTACCGATTGGATTTGAGCGCTGTGCTGAGACGATCTCAGAAGTCATGACCTTGGTAACCATTTCCTTATTCCCTCAAGCGGCGGAGCGGCGGCTGATGACGAAGACATTCACGAGGAGCGATCCGACGAGGATCAGACCAAAGGCCATCTGAGTGACGAACCCGGAAACCGTGCCAAAGTTGAATGTGGAGAGGAGATACGAGATCATGAACATATTGATCGCGCCAAGCGTTGAACCGAGCGCCCCGCCCCGACCGCCGGAAAGGCTCGCTCCGCCAAGGACGAGAGCGGTGACCGCCTGGAGCGTGTAAGTACTGCCTTGTGTCGGGTCGCCGGAGGAAATCAGAGCCGTGTAGCTCAGAGCTGCCAAACCTGCGAAGACGCCGCCGATAACGTGGGCAATGATGCGCACCAGGTCGACCTGAACACCGCTCGTGTAGGCCATGCGTTCATCGGCACCTGTCATGCACAGGTTCCGATAGAACATTGTGCGTCTTATGACCACCCAGAGCGCGTAGGCTGCGATCAGGAGCGCCAGCACAGGCGACATGACGCTCGTGCCTGCACCCCACGACATCATCCAGTCTGGCGCAACGCCACCAGGACGAGACATTACCATCAAATTGACGCCGGACAGGACGAGGAAGCCTGATAGTGTCACAATGATCGGGGCCACGCGCACGTAGATGATGATTAGGGCCTGTAGCAATTGGAACGCCGCACCGAGAACGACTGCCCAGCAAATTACAACGACGGGATTGGTGATCCCATTGCCGACGAGCCAAGTTATCAGGGTGACGTTGATAAAGCCCATCAACGGACCGACAGAGAGGTCCACTGCTCCCCTGCCCGCCATCACGATTGGTGTAATCGCAAGCGCAGTGAGAATTAGGGGCGAAGCGACCAGGATTGCGCCCGCCAGACCGTTGGTGGTGAACAAGCTAGGCCCGCGGATCGCCACAGCGACCAGCAGGACTAGGAAAAGTGCCGCAGGAACAAAGAGCGATCGATCCTGCGTGACTTGTCGAATTGCGTTGCCGGACATCATGCGGTCCTTTCCACTTCGAACTCAACGGAGGCGTTTTTAGACTTTCCGAACATCGCCGCGAGGATGGGCTCTTCGGCGATATCGTCACCAGCAAGCGACCGGAAGAGCTTGCCGGCGAAGAAGACGTCGACGCGGTCGGCGAAGCCGAGAAACTCCTCGATCTCACTGGAAAGATAGATGACGCTTCCGCCCTTGTCGGCGAAAGAGCGCAGCTCGCGGTAAAGGTCTCGTTTGGTTCCGAGGTCGACACCGCGTGCCGGATCATTGAGGACAATGACTTGGGGATCGTTCGCAAATGCCCGTCCAATCAGCACCTTTTGCTGATTGCCTCCAGAAAGGGACGTTATCTTATTAGAGGGGCTGCCGATCTTGATGCGCAGGCGATCAACTTCCCGTTTGAACATCGGCTTAAGCGATTGTTTTTTGATAACGCCAAGCGGTCCTAGGTTCTTCCTGTAGACGCCGATCGCCAAGTTCTCGAAGATGCTCTGCTGCGGGAAGATGCCTTCCCGCTTTCGATCTCCAGACACGTAAGAAATGCCAAACTTGGTCGCCTCATCGAGAGTAGTTATCGAGGTCATTTTGCCTGTGTCGGCAGATCGGACTTGGACATCGCCTCCGAAAGGCTGAAGGATTCTCGCGACAGCGCGCACGAACGCATCCTGCCCCTGTCCGTCAAGACCCGCCACGCCGACGATTGCTCCCCTCGGGAGGTCGAAGTCGAAGGGAGCCGCCGCCCTGTGAGCGGCAAGGTTTCGCACCGACAGGATCGCCGGTGCTACTTCGCGGTCCTTTTTAGATGCGTACTCTGTCGCCTCACTCGCCCGCCGGTCGGCTGGGGTCATCATCGCCAACAGGTTCTCTTCGGTGATCTCATGCTTTTCCAGCACCCCAACGGTGACCCCGTCCCGAAGGATAGTCGCGCGATCGGCGATGCGGACGAGCTCAGCGATGCGGTGAGTGACGATCAGCACCGTCGCTCCACCCGCTCGCAGACGGTCGATTTCTTCGTGAAGGCGGATCGTAGAATCGAGGTCAAGAGCCGCGGAGGATTCATCGAGGATCAGAACCTTCGGTTTTCGAAGGATCGCGCGCGCAATTACGATCCATTGCTTGACGCTCAATGGCAGGCTGCCGACAATCTGCTCGATATCGACTGGTTTGCCGACAAGGCGCGTTAGAATATTCTGCGCCTCAAGCTTCCGATCGCCCTTGTTCTTCTCGGGCTTAAAGATACCATCGCGTCCAACATAGAGGTTGTCGAAGACACTGGCCTCTTCAGCCACCAGGACTTCCTGGAATATCGTGGCGAGGCCGACGCGTTTCGCGTCGATTGGCGATGCGACGCGCTCCCCGAGAATTGCTACCTTACCGGCGTCGGGATGCAGCACGCCAGACATGATTTTTGCCATGGTGCTCTTGCCGCTACCGTTCTCACCGACGATCGCGTGGACCTCGCCGGCCCGGGCCTCGAAGTCGCACTTCTTCAACGCCCTCGTCTCTCCGAATGCCTTGGCGACCTCGACCATTTTGATAGTGATTTCATTGTTCATTGCAGAACCTCCACCCGCAAGCTCCGCCGCCGGCGGTCACTCCTCATTGTCATCCGGCCGGCAATCTTATTCGCCGGGCGGCTTGAGGTTTAGTTGGCCACGGGCTTCCAAGGGTCGGCTGGTCGCTCGAAATACTTGTCCGCTACGGCAGCCGGGAACCATCCGTCAGCCTTTGGCTCGATGAAGTCCGTCGAGTTAAGGTCGCAATCTTCGGGGATAGCTGCACGCACCTCGTCGATCGTGAATGGCAGAACCGGTCGCAGGAAGGACTGCACTTTAGGCCCCTGTCCCTGAAGCGTGCGGAGCATGATCTCCCACATCTGCTGCATCTCGCGGCGCGGCGGCCAGATGTGAAAGCCTGCATCGATCCACTCGGGGTTCTTCCGCCAATAGCACGCGGCCGAAGCTTCGCCGCCGAGCGTGATTGGTACCATCGAGCGTCCCGACTGCAGCATAGCGTTGAGAACGCCGTTTTCCTGTGCGCCTTGCGTGAGGATACCATCGATTTGGGTCGGGTTCGTCGCCAGGAACTTCTGAACTTCAACCTGAGCGACCTGGTCGGTCCACTTTCCAGCCACTTCGCCCACGATGTTGATGTCTGGATACTTGGCAAGGGCCTCCTTGGCAGCCTTGTCGAAGCTGTCAGACGAGGCGAAGCCGGGAATACCGGAAACGAGAAGAACGTTGCCCTTCTTTCCAATCTTCTCGGCAAGCCAAGTTGCCATTTCGCCGCCACCCTGTGCGTGGTTTGCAGCGCCGTTTATAGCGTACGGCGAGGTCACGTAACCGGAGAAGGAGAAGACCGGAACACCCGCCTTGTAGGCATATTCGATGGTCTGGTTGAGCGCCGTGACGTTCGAGCAGCAGATGATGATAGCGTCGACACCGTCATCCACCATCTGGCGCATCTGCTGGATCTGCACTGAATCCTTGAGATCGGACTGCGTGACCACGACCTCCGAAACAAGGCCTGCTTGCTTCGAGCGGGGAAGAAGTTCGTTCATCACAGCATCGAGGGCGGCCGCGCGCCAGGTGTTCCCTGCGTAGCTGCTCGCGTAACCGATCTTCCACGGCGGACCTTTCTTGGGCTTAAAGTCCTTGTAGGCGCTCGGGCCAAGCGGAATCTGCGGATCGACGATCTCGTAGATTTTCTTTTCGGTTTCGGGCAACTGGTCGACGCCGTCAGCGTAGGCCGCGCTCGCCAGGGCGCTGACGGAAACCAGCGCCCCAAGAATCGTTTTAGAAATCCCTTTCATTGACATGCTCCTCCCAAAACCGCTTTCAGGCGACCTTCGCCGGCGTCGCGGATGACTGCTGGATCTCCTCGAGGATCGGCAGCAGGTATTTGCGGAACTCCGTGTAGTCCTCGGTGACCGGGAAGTGCCCAAGTTTTTCCATCGTCCAGAACTTGGAACCCTTGACGAGGTCAGCGGCGATTTTGGTGTCGGCTGGCGATGTGTTGGGATCGTATTCGCCGGTAAGGAAGTAGAGCATGCACTTCGACGTATCGATCCTGCTTGCTTCTTCCTGCGAAACGTTGTGATCGTAATAGTAGTAATAGAGATCGCCCGCGAAGATACCGGGACCGCCGCAGCTGTACTCCCACTGGATTTCCCGGACATTTGCCTCCGGCGAATAAGGTGAGATGTTCAGCATCATCGCCGCGCCGATGGAGGTGCGGTTGACATTGGGATTGTCGAACTCTTTGCGAATACCCGCCATACCTACGTCGACATACTCTGCGGCGGAACGCAAGGCGCCTTCGACCGAGATCGTCGCTCGGAAATTGTCCGGGTAGTTCGACGCCAGATCGATGGCGAGGTGGCCACCCATCGAGCTGCCCATGTAAACAGGACGATCGAGACCCAGCGCTTTTGAGAACACAAGCTGGAAGTCCATCATGAACTTCTTCGTCATGTTGTATTCCTTCTCCCACCAGCGAACGCCGTAAGGGGGGAGCGATTTGCCGTGATAGGGCAGGTCAAAAGCAATTACCCGGAAATTCTTCGTCACCTCCTCATCGCACAGCAAATGTCGGTACTGACGTCCATCAGAACCGGCCGTGTGGCCGACGAGGAGCGGGATACCTTGCCCTGCTTCTTCGTAGTAGACGCGGTATTCGATGTCTTCGATCGTCAGATAGATGTAACGGCCGGTGATGGGATCGTGCTTGGTCATGCTGCTACTCCTTCCGGACGGGCGTTGCGCATCAGGGTCGTCATGCGGTTGAGAGCTGGCAGATACGCGAAGGTTTCGTTGTTGTTGCTGAGATAGAGGCCGTGCTTGATGTTCGACGACTGCAGGCACTGGTAGAACGGAAGTGGTTTGTGCTGGAGCAGAGCTTCCCACTGTTCGGCCGTGCCGCGGATGACGATTGTGCACTTGTCGTCTTCGTATTCCGCTTCTTCAACCTTCAGCAGCTTGCCGTCATCGAAATGAAGGGCGACGCTGCGGGTCGGAAAGTCGCATTTGATGATGCCGTTGAGATAGCGGGTTTCGCGCTTGAACTCGAAGTCCTCCAGCGCAAGTTTCTTGAACTTGTCGAGATCTATAGCCATCTTCGGCTCCTCCCTGGTTAATCGGTGCGGTCAATCCGCGCCTACGGTGCTGCCGGCACTTCCTAGGACGGCAAATTCAGATGCCCATCTCGTTGAAAACGTCTTGGGCATGCCGGAAACTGTCGATCCCTGCGGGGACCCCGACATAGATCGCGACCTGTAGGAAAATCTCCTGGATCTCTTCTTTCGTGAGGCCGTTGTTGATCGCACCCCGAACGTGTCCCCTGAGTTCGTGAGGACGGTTGAGAACCGAGATCATGCCCAGGTTGAGAATCGACCGAGAACGCCTGTCGAGGCCTGGCCGGTTCCAGATGTTGTCCCAGCAGTACTCAGTCACGAGTTGCTGCATAGGCCAGGTGAAGTCGGTCGCTTTCCCAAGAGCGGCGTCGACATATTCGTCACCCATAACTTCACGACGGGTCGCGAGGCCGTGGGCGAATTGCTCAGACGGCACTGGCCGATCCGTACCGCCGGTCCTGACTGTCGCTGTTTCCAAAACGGTCATTCAACAAAGCTCCCTAGCTTTTCGTTTCCATACTTTTTACAGATTATCAGACAATCTGTCAATTTGATTGTGGGTTTTCATCGCCGCAGCGGGTCTACGCGTGGTCCGTCACGTACTGGATGATGCGGGTGTGATCCTCCGCAGGACCGAGCTCCTTCTGCGCCGCGTCCCAAGCATCAGCGGTGCTTGCAAGAGCTTCCAGGCGCAGGCCGAGCGTCGTAGCGAGGTCGGCAGCGATACGGATATCTTTCGCCATCAGTCCAAGCGCGAAACCGGAGCCGAATGTTTCGGATAGGATGAACTGCTTCATCTTCACCTCCGTCGCATTGTTTTTGCCCGACGAGGAGTTCAGAATGTCCACGATCGTATTAGGCTCTAAGCCGAACGAACGGCCGAGAACCACGGCCTCTATTGCCGCGAGTACCCCTGCGCCAGAAACGAAGTTATTGATTGCCTTCATAGCATGGCCCGATCCGACCGGACCCGTCTTAAACACCTGCGATCCGATCGCCTTGAGGAACGGCTCCGCCTCTTCTATGTCGGTTTCGACGCCGCCCGCCATGATGGTCAGAGTCCCCGAAACGGCGCGTTTGACGCCGCCGGATACTGGCGCGTCCACCAGCCTAAACCCTCGCGCAGCGAGTTCAACCCCGAGTTCACGAGTGTCGTTCGGCGCAGAAGAGCTCATGTCGATGACAAGAGCACCTGGCTTCAGGCCGTCGCAGGCATTTCCGGTCAGGAGGGCACCCCGGACGATCTTGCCGTTGGGAAGCATGGTAATGACGTAATCGGCGCCTTTCATGGCGTCTGAAATCGTCTCCGCGGCTCGGCCGCCTGCTTTTGCAAGTTCCTGCCGCGCATCCTGCGAGAGATCGAATCCGAGGACTTCAAAACCCGCCGAGATGAGGTGTTGGGCCATAGGCTGACCCATCGCGCCGAGACCGATGAAGGCCACGCGCGCTGCCTTGACTGTCGTTGACAATTCTTCCTCCGACTTCAGACAGGCATCAAAACGCCTGCTCTTCTTCTGAGTGGAGTAAACGGATTATCAGACAATCTGTCAATCTTAATTTTCAAGATTCGTGAGCGGCGTTCTTCCGGAGATATTCCAAAGCTACCTTCGCAGCTTGATCGATGTGGTGCTTGCAGGCAGCCGCAGCCAGCGGACCGTTGCGATTCTTGATGGCTTCCGCGATTTCTTTGATCTCTTCAATGCTGTGAGCAAGGCGGCCCGGCTGTGTCATCGAGGTCATGCGCAGCAAGTTGATCCGGTTGTGGAGAGATGTCAGCAGTTGCCTGACGAACACATTCTTGCTGCCGTCCATCAAGCAATTGTAAAAAGCGTTCTTCGCGTCGATTAATCGGCTTCCTACGTCGCTTGCAGCGGCGGCCTCGAACTCGACTACCGCAGCCTGAAGTGTTGCAATATCTGCCGCCGTGCCGTTTTCCGCAAATTGCTGCCCGGCGAAACCCTCGAGCAGCGCGCGCACCGTATACAGTTGCGCAGCTTCCTCATAGGTGATCGTGCTCACGACCGGTCCCTTGTGAGGGAAACTGGTGATGATACCTTCGGCCTCCAGCTGACGCAGAGCCTCACGAACTGAAGTCCTTCCGACGCCGAGCATCTCACAGAGCTCGCGCTCGACAAGGCGCTGCCCGGGTTTGAAACGGCCTTTTGCAATCGCCTGTCGCAGGGTATCTTCGACCTTGACGCGCAAGGTCGCATTCTGTCTCGCAATCTGTAGATCTGACTCCATCACCATCACCAAATAAAGGCTATATGCCATGCCACCGTTCGGCTACATATGGCGGCTTTCGGACAAGATATCAATGCGGATTGTCTGAGAGCTGATAATCGGCTGGCCGGTCTGACTCGAGCCCGCGTGTCTACCCGGTTGATTCAACTCCGCTGGATTTTTCACGCATCCCGCATGTCGCGAGATCCAATGGCAGCCAGTCTGCTCCGGCGAGAGTACGTCCGCTAAAAACTAGGTCTCCAGTTCTCATCGCTGGCTAGAGACGGACGGCATCCCCGTACTCTGGTGGCCCGGCTAACCAAGTGGCCCCGAAAAGACCTGCGAACTCCACATTGAAACAATGTTGTCGCTACCAGCCTGTTCAGCTGGTATGTCGTGGTCGAGAAGGTGACCCAACCGATCTCGCTTAGTCCGAAGATAACTGACATTGGATGCACTGGACGTGGCGATTAAACTTTGTCTGGATGATACATTCACGCCTGCGCTTCGAAGCGCCTGGATTTTTGCCGGGTTGTTTGTGAGAAGACGAACCGTGTTAATGCCTAGGTCGCGGATCATTTGCGCCGCTGCGTCATAGTCCCGAGAATCGGACGCAAAGCCGAGCCTGTGATTTGCTTCGAGAGTATCGGAACCGTGATCCTGCAGGCGATACGCTGCGATCTTGTTTCCAAGCCCGATACCACGGCCTTCCTGGCCGCGCATGTAGATCACGCAACCGGCACCCGCCAACTGAACCGCCCGTAGAGCCATTTCGAGTTGCTGCCCACAATCGCACCGCAAAGAGCGGAATGCTTCACCCGTCAGACATTCCGAATGCACGCGAACCAGGACATTCTCCCTCTCGGTGAGATCCCCAAGGACTAGAGCAATGTGTTCAATTCCGGTCGCAGCGTGGCGATAAGCGATCGCATCGAATTCGCCAAAGCGGGTCGGCATCCGAGACTGCGCGTATCGCTTGACCTGTGCACCGCGGCTCCGGCAGTGCTCAACCAGGGAATCAATCGTTATGATATGAAGACCATGTTCGCTCGCGAAACTCTCGAGTTCGGGCAGCCGCGACATGGTTCCGTCGTCATTGGCAATTTCACAGATGACGCCAGCCGGTGCAAGACCCGCTAGGCGTGCAAGATCCACGGCAGCCTCGGTATGGCCCGGACGGCCCAGGACGCCAAGGCGGTTTGCGCGCAAAGGAAAGATGTGGCCTGGTCGCGAAAGGTCTTCTGGGCGCGTGGCGGGATCAACGAGTGAAGTTATGGTCGCGGCGCGGTCTTCGGCGGAGATACCTGTGGTGGTGCCGCGTTTGTAGTCGACCGAGACCGTAAATGCCGTCTGCATCGAATCCGAGTTCCGCGTCACCATCAGCGGGATCTCGAGGTCGTCGAGGCGTTCGGCCGCAAGAGGCGCGCAGATCAACCCTCTCGCGTACCGCATCATGAAAGCAACATGCTCAGCTGTGGTTTTTTCAGCGGCAACGACTATGTCGCCCTCGTTTTCGCGGTTTTCATCATCGACCACGATGACCATCTTGCCCGCCGCGATCGCCTGGATAGCATCATCTATGCTGGAAAAGGCCATTGGTAACCTCCTGCACGCCAGGCGCTAACGGCCCGGCGTGCGTTATCGAACGTGTCATCCACGGCCGCGCGCAGGTTCTCGGAGAGCACTGCATTATCAAAGTCTTCGTCGAGGGCAAATATGAACTTACCGTCAATCTGCGCATCGAAAAAATCGAATAAGGCCCGCATCGAGACCTCCACCAGCGGCCCGTGAGCCGGAGCTTTCCCCGTCGCGAAAGCTATAATATGGCGGCCCTTAAGCGCCTTCATGTCGATGAGATCGAAAAAGTGCTTCAGCAAGCCGGTATAGGATGCCTTGTAGACAGGGCTACCGACGATGAGAAGGTCGCTGGTCGCAACATCTTCAAGGGCGGCTTTAACATTCTCAGCGGCATCGGAAGGCCAGATTGTCGCCCCAAGGTGCGGATGAAGGTCGACAAGATCCCAGCAGTTCACAACGTCTCCACATGATCGAGCTCGGCCGACCACGTAGTCCGCGACAGCCCGAGTTTTCGATGGACGCGTTAAATTCCCTGTTATCGCAACAATTTTCATTTTTGGAGCCCACTTCTACGCAGCAATAAAATTATCAGACAATCCTACAATTCACAACGGCTAAAATAGTCTTGAAGCTGGAACCGCCCTCTACACGCATTAAATTCCGGATGGTCTTGAATGCCGTTTTCAGAGACGTCACAGCGAAACTCTGACTGGATTACGCCTCCAGAGCTCGATGTGAATGGCTCGTCATTCAGCCCCAGCCGGCGTCGGGCTCCCTTCAGGTGCGCGCCGACACCCACGAGCTTTACGAAGTCCCCATTGCACAAGCCGTCCTGCGCGCGAAAGCTTCTCCGAAAACTGGGGCGGAAAAGAGATGTCTTGCCGCTCGTTCTGAAGCACGCAACCGATCACGATCTCCACCTCAGTTCCGAACCGATAGGATAAGCCAGGTCGCTTACGGGAACTCGGGTGAGCTTGGTTTCGACGGATCATGCCCCAACCAGGCTTTCGCATGGGAGACCCACACGTTTGACATCGGCACGTTGCCAGGATCAGTGTCAAAGGTGCCAGCTCTAAGGACTTTGAGCTCTGGGCTAGCCGGCCGCTCCGCATAAACATGTGAGCCGCATGTTGAACAAAACCATCGTAGCTTTCCAGGCGTCGATTCGAAACTCTTGAGCATGTCTTGACCTGTCAGGATCTTGAAGTGCTCGCTTTTCACCTTTGCAGCGGTATTATGGTCAGCGGCGTGTGACTTTCGACATGTTTGGCAGAAGCAATTCCACATCGGTCCGTCGATTTCCTGAACCTCATATGTAACGCCCTTGCATTGACATGATCCCAAGATCGGCATCGGGTGTCCTTTCACTGTTAATTGCGTTGAGATCGTCTTTTTCATGCGCGAGGCCCAGCCAGCGTTTCATATTGCGCGCCGCCTGGCGGATGCGGTGCTCGTTTTCGACGAGCGCCAGCCGCACATAGTCGTCGCCCTGCTCGCCGAAGCCGATGCCCGGAGCGACCGCGACATCCGCCTTTTCGACAAGCAGTTTGGAAAACTCAAGCGAGCCGAGATGACGAAATTTTTCTGGGATCTTCGCCCAGGCAAACATCGTCGCCGGCGGCGGCGGCACTTCGAAGCCGGCCTTGCCGAAGCTGTCGACCATCACGTCACGGCGGCGCTTGTAGATGTTGCGGACCTCGGCGATGTCGCTGCCGTCGCCGTTCAGCGCCTGCGTCGCGGCCACCTGGATCGGCGTGAAGGCGCCGTAATCGAGATAGGACTTGACCCGCGTCAGCGCCGCGATCAGCCGCTCGTTGCCGACCGCGAAGCCCATGCGCCAGCCGGGCATCGAAAAGGTCTTCGACATCGAGGTGAATTCGACCGTCACGTCGATCGCGCCCGGCACTTCCAGAACTGAGGGCGGCGGCACGTCGTCGAAATAGATTTCCGAATAGGCGAGGTCCGACAGAACGATGATGTCGTGCTTCTTCGCAAATGCGATGACGTCCTTGTAGAAATCGAGCGTCGCGACCTGGGCCGTCGGGTTGGACGGATAATTGAGGATCAGCGCCAGAGGCTTCGGGATCGAGTGCTTCACGGCCCGCTCGAGCGGCGGGAAGAAGCTCTCGTCCGGCTCCACCGAGATCGAGCGGATGACGCCGCCGGCCATCAGGAAGCCGAAAGCGTGGATCGGATAGGTGGGGTTAGGACACAGGACCACGTCGCCCGGCGCGGTGATCGCCTGCGCCATGTTGGCAAAGCCTTCCTTCGAGCCGAGTGTCGCGACGACCTGGGTCTCGGGATTGAGCTTGACACCGAAACGGCGGGCATAATAGGCCGCCTGGGCGCGACGCAGCCCCGGAATACCCTTGGACGAGGAATAGCGATGGGTGCGCGGGTCCTGCACCACCTCGCAGAGCTTGTCGACGATCGACTGGGGAGTGGGAAGGTCGGGATTGCCCATGCCGAGGTCGACGATGTCAGCACCGGCGGCTCGCGCGCTTGCTTTCAAACGGTTGACCTGTTCGAAAACATAAGGTGGTAGACGTTGGATTCTGTGAAAGTCCGGCACACTGTTTCCAGCCATGTCTAGTTTCCTTCCGCGCCGGTTGTTGCAACCGACGCGGAAGGCCGGGAGGTCTCCAGCAGGAGAAACCTGGTTACTTCTTCGGCCTCCAAGCCAACGGATCTTCAGGGCGTTCGAAGTACTTTGCGGCGACGTCTGCGGGCCACCAGCCGTTATCCTTCGGCTCAATCCAATCGGTTGAGTTTGGATCGCAATCGTCCGTCAGTACCCCTTTCACATCATCGATCGTGTAAGGAAGAGCAGGGCGAAGAATGGACTGAATTTTCGGTCCCTGGCCTTCTAGCGTCCGCATCATTACATCCCACACGAGGCGGGCATCAGAGCGCGGCGGCCAGAAATGGAAGCTCTTGCTGATAAAGTCGGGATTTTTCCGCCAATAGCAGGCGGCGGAAGCTTCGCCACCAAGCACGATAGGCATCATATCGCGACCGGATTGCTGTACGGCGTTAAGGACACCGTTCTCAGACGCGGACTGAACAAGGATGCCGTCAATCTTAGCAGGATTCGTGGCAAGAAACTTCTGAACCTCGACCTGGGCAACCTGATCGGTCCACTTCCCTGCTACATTCCCTACAATGCTGATATCATGGAACTGTTCGAAGGCCTTTTTCGCGCCAATGTCGAAGCTGTCCGATGACGCGAAACCGGGAATACCGGACACCATCAGGATGTTGCCCTTTTCGCCAATTTCCTTGGCAAGCCACTCAGCAGCCTTGTAGCCACCGTCCGTGTTGTTCTCGGTGGCGTTAATCGCATATGGGGATGTGACATAACCCGACACTGAAAAGACCGGGACGCCTTGGGAATGGGCATACTCGATGGTTTTGTTGAGGGCGGTGATGTTCGAGCAGCAAATGATGATCGCATCAACACCATCGTCAACCATCTGCCGCATCTGCTGGATTTGGACAGCGTCCTTGAGGTCAGACTGCGTGACGATAAGCTCGGAGACTAGGCCTGCCTCCTTGTATTTCGGCAGCAATACGTTCGTGAATTCGTCCAGGATGTTCGCACGCCAGGTGTTACCGGCATATGTGGACGCATAGCCAATTTTCCACGGCGGTGGACGCTTCGCGACAAAATCCTTCCATACCGTTCCCCCAAGCGGAATTGCAGGATCGATATTCTCGTAGAGCGCCTTCTGGTCGGGCGGCAGCGAATCGAGCCCGTCAGCCCTCGCCACTCCGTTCATTTGATAAAGACTCGACAGCGCAAAAAGCGCTGCAACGACTTTCTTCAGCATTATAGGGCCTCCTCCCCCTTTGTGGTCCGCTCAAACCGCCGACCCTTTTGGTCGCCAGCCGCGGAAGTCTTGCCGGAACTCCGGCGGAGCTCGTGGCGGGACGGCAGTCGCCATCCCGCAGACGTGTTCACTTGCGCAGGCCGGCCTGCTTGAGCAGCGGCATGACCCGCTCATTGAAGAAGGGAAGCTCCTCATTGTAGTCGACCATCGTCAGCAAGGCGCCGTTGACACCTGTGTTGCTGAGAGCCACGAGCTTGTCGGCAACTTGTTCTGGATTGCCGACGATCGGGTATCCACCCCAACCGGCGATGAAGCGCTCCTTGAATTTTTGATACATTTCGGCGGAGTGGTTCTGAGACTGCACCTGGAGGACTTCGCAGATGTTCTCGCACGCCTCCCAGTCACCCTTCTGATTAACGTAGTAGTCGTAATATTCCTTCGCTTCCTGTTCCGTTTCGCGAACGACGACAGGGCAGGCCGTAAACGTACCGAGATCGCGGTCGTACTCAGTGCGCGCCAGGTCCTTCACCTTTTTGACCCAGGCGGCACCGGATTCCATGTCTTGCATGAAGCCGAAGTTGAAATCGCAGAACTTGGCGGTGAAGTGCATTCCCTTGCCAGAGGCGCCGGCGCAGATCAGAAGCGGTCGACCCGCCTTATTGTAAGGCTTGGGCTCACTGAAGGCGTCCTTGACTTTGAGGAATTCACCTTCGAAGGTGACGCCATTCCGTTTCCAGAGAGTTTCAACGATCTCCATCCATTCGGTGGCGTATTCATAGCGTGTGTCGTGTTCCATCATCGGAACACCGAACATCTCCATTTCGGGAGTGAACCAGCCGGTAACGAGATTGAGGCCGTAACGCCCCTTCGAGATGTGGTCGATTGTTGTCGCCATCTTGGTTGCGACGATCGGGTTCAGGGTCGGAATGTGCGTCGTTGAAAAGAACTGGAGCTTCGTGGTGACCGCAGCGAGAGCGGCTGCCCAGGTGAACGTATCCATGTTCACGCCATTGAAGTTCGAGAGACCGCCAAAACCACGCCAGCGCGCAATCGGCACCATGCACTCCCAACCGGCAGCCTCGAGCTTCTTGGCAATGTCAACATTGTGGTCGAAAGTCGGCTCAAACGTCGTCTCGGCGAGCGTGATGGCGCAAGCATTCGAGCAGTTGGTTCCGAACACTCCAAGCTTGAGCTTGTTGTCATTAAACATTGGGTTTCCCGCAGAGCGGAAATCTTCTTGTGCAGTCACTTGGTTCCTCCTCCGGCTGGCACCATATGGTGCTCAGCCGCGCATAAAAGACTTGGATAATCAGATGCCCATTTCTTCGAAGACTTCCGCCGCCACGCGGAAACTGTCGATTGCCGCAGGAACACCGCAGTAGATAGAAACCTGGAGGAAAATCTCCCGGATCTCTTCTTTGGTAAGACCGTTGTTGATCGCCCCGCGAACATGCAGCTTCAGCTCATGGGGTCGATTGAGTGCCGAGATCATTCCTAGATTAAGAATGCTGCGCTGCTTGCGCTCCAGCCCGGGCCGGTTCCAAATTTCGTCCCAGCAGTATTCCGTAACAAGGGCTTGCATCGGCCAATTGAAGTCGGTTGCCTTGCTGACCGACGCATCGACATAGGCGCCTCCCAGAACTTCGCGCCTTGTCTTTAGCCCACGCTCAAAGCGTTCACTAATTTCACGTCCATTCACTCTTGCGGTTGCTGTGTTGCTCACCCTTTATCTCCTTGTCGCCCGTTGGGCTCTCCATGAGTTGTTTGATTGGTCGTCAAGGCGACCTGTTATGCCGCCGGTCCGCTGATGGACGACGACCTGACGAGTTGGCCGTTCTCGTAGAGAAGCGGTGCGATCGACTCGATGAACCGTGCTTCGAGGACTTCTCCGAGCACAACATCATGGGTTCCAACGTGAACAACATCTTTTAGCTGACAGACAAACGCGGCCTGTGCATCGGACAGGACCGGCATGCCGTCGAGAGACAGCCACTTGCCGTGATGGAAGCGCTCTTCACCCTTCAGCTTTCCACTGAACAGCGGCACAAGGCCCGCATGTGAAAGGTGCAACATGTTGACGGCGAATTTTCCAGAAGCCTTCAAAGGCTGGCTTATCGAAGCAGACTGGTTGATGCAGACGAGAACAGTCGGTGGCTCGGCCGTAACCGACTGAACTGCGGTCGCAGCCATGCCGTGACGAACGCCGCCAAGCTCGGTCGTGATCAAGCAAATGGTTGATGTGAACCGGCGCATAGCCGCCTTGAATGCCGACTGCGCGTCGGTGCTGGTATCGGCCATATCATCCCCCCGCGGTCGAACTCAGTAGAGCCGAATAAACAGATTAGCAGACAATCTGTCAACCAGTTTATCGTGATTGACAGATTGTCTGCAAAACTGTTCTCTCACGTCAGCGAATTAAGAGGAGAGCCGCGATGGATTTGAATCAAAAAGTTTGTATCGTCACAGGGGGAGGTAGCGGAATAGGCCGAGCAACGGCGCTCCTCTTCGCGAACCACGGCGCCTACGTAGCCGTCGCTGATGTCAACGAAAACGCAGCGCATCGGGTAGCGGGCGAGATCGGTCCAAATGCCTTCGGTATTCGCGTCGACGTTTCTTCGGCTCAAGACGTGGAGCGCATGGTTCAGAAGACTGTCGGGAAGTGGAGTCGGATCGACGTGCTCGTCAACAATGCCGGCTTCGGAACGACCGGTAATGTCGTGACTATCACTGAGGAAACTTGGGACCGAATTATGTCAGTCAACGTCAAAGGTATATTCCTTTGCTCCAAGTATGTTATTCCCGTGATGCGTCGGAATGGTGGAGGTTCCATCGTTAACACGACTTCCTACACAGCGACCTCAGCGATCGCGGACAGGACGGCCTACGTCGCGTCAAAAGGGGCGATATCTTCGCTAACGCGGGCGATGGCCTTGGATCACGCGAAAGAAGGGATCCGTGTCAACGCGGTCGCCCCTGGTACGATCGACTCGCCTTATTTCACAAAGATCTTCGCCGAATCGGAAGACCCGGTGAAACTTCGTAGCGATTTCAACGCACGCGCCGCTATGGATCGAATGGGAACACCTGAAGAGATCGCTGAAGCAATGCTCTTTCTTGCCTCCGATCGCTCCACTTTCGCGACCGGAAGCATCTTGACTGTCGACGGTGGTTCTTCGATCGGAAACCACTTGGTGAAGTGAACGGAGGGGCGGCATTTTCATGCCGCCCCTTTTTTAGGCATTGTCTTCGACGAACCGAATAGCGTCTTCCAAAAAGCTACGGAAATAATCGGGATTTTCGCACATTGGGAAATGCCCGAGGCCGTCCATGACGACATGACGGCTCCCGGGAATAAGATCCGCGAGCTTTTCTCCGTCTGCAGGCGTCGCAGAGTAATCATATGTTCCGGAAAGGAGAACGGTCGGCGTTCGCTTGGCGTCGATCTTCGGACCGACGACGGCCCCATCAAATTCGTCGCTGTAGAAGGAAAGATCGCCTGGATAAACCCCTGGGGCACCCTGCGAGTAGATCCAACTGGCACGGCGTCGCTCAGCTTGAGGGCTGAGTGGACTCATAATTCCGCGGACATAGGCTGAGTTGTGAAGCGACGCATGAACATTGACGTTGTGCTGAAAAGGATTGCGACGCCCCTTTGACCTGAAAGGTGGTTCTATGGCGATCACTCCCAGCAACCGTTCCGGCCGCTCAGCGGCTAGTACCATGCACATCGCAGCCCCCATCGATCCTCCGATGGCAACTGCTCTGTCCCCGACAATTTGGTCAAGTATCGCCGTGCACCAGGACAGATAGAGATCCTTCGTGAGCTGATAGGGCGAGCCATCCCAACTCAACGGTGGCATCGAGCGTCCATGAAATGGTAGATCAACTGCAATCATTCGGTTCGAGCGAGCGAGCCCGGTGTCGGAAAGTTGTGGCAGAAACTGGCGGCTGTCTGCCCCAGCCGTATGGAGGAAGAGGATCGGCGTCCCTGCTCCAGCTTCCTCGTAGTAGATGTCGTGCTCCACCCCATCGATGTTTACCTGTTTATATCGTCCGGTCACCTGTTCGATGTTTCGATCGACCTTTGCGACAACGATCGGCGGAGACGCCACAACGATTTCGAACAGTCGTTCTATAGCCGGGCGGGCTTGAGCGATTGCTACAGGAGAACCGGATAGTGTGAATTCGGGGTTGGCTAGTTGAAAGGCAGTGAACGAGTGAAAGGTTGCGGGCGGCGGCACCTGCATCACCTTTTCCCAGGCTTCCTCTGAGGCCCTCAGATTAACCTCAGCATCTCCGACCGCCCTATCGAACGCAACCAGTCCGTTCTCTACAGCAAGCGTCGACGCTCCTGATCCAACATGAAACGAGATTCGTGTCGTCAGACCTGGAGTCAGTCGCGGCAATTCCGGATCATCAATCGCAAGGGCTATGCGTTTATTTAGCTCGGCATGGGCGCCCATAGGTCCTCCCTAAGAAAATGACGTTGCCGGGAGGCCATCCTGCTCGCGCTTCACCCTCCCAAGGAAACGTAAGCAGATTGGCAGACAATCTGTCAATCTCAACCGGTCGAACATGCCGGTTTATGTCGATTTACTCTGGGGTTTCGACTGGGTTCTTGCTCAGGTAGTCCAAGGCCACTTTAGCCGCGGTTTCGATATGCTGCTTGCAAAGCGCAGCGGCCTTTTCGCCATCACGCTGCTGAATAGCGGCAGCGATTCCTCTTATCTCGGAAACGCTGTGTTGCAGACGACCGGGCTGGGTCATCGACGTCAGCCGCAACAGTGTGACACGGTTGTGCAGCGATGTTAGCATTTGCTTGACGAACACGTTCTTACTGCCGGTCATCAAGCAATCGTAGAAGGCGGTCTTCGCTTCAATGATTCGCGTTGAGGAACCGCGATCAGCAGCAGCCGCAAATTCTTCGACGGTGTTGAGCAGAGCAGCGATATCTTCGTCCGAACCTTTTTCGGCGAACTCCTGTCCGGCGAAGCTCTCGAGTAGCGCCCGCACTCTATAGAGCTGTACGGCCTCGTCGTAGCTGATGGTGCTGACGACCGGGCCGCGATGGGGGTAGCTGGTTATAAGCCCTTCGGCCTCCAGCTGGCGCAAGGCTTCTCGAATTGAGGTTCGGCCGACCCCGATAAGTTCGCACAGCTCTCGCTCCACCAGCCGCTGCCCGGGCTGGAAACGGCCGCTTGAAATTGCCTGCCGGAGCTTATCCTCGACCTGGATCCGCAAGGAGGCGTTCTTACGCGCAATCTGAAGGTCCATCGTTCCCATTCACATTCAAACCCAAAGCCACAGGTTCAATGTATACCGCGCGTTCGTTTCGTAGGACAACCCGATTGTCTGCGAAACAGCGAAAAATCTGAACGGTTGGGCGGATGGCCGTTAGAGAAGGACCCTAGCGAATGGGAGGTCCGTCGCCAAAGCCGAAAATCTGTCGAGTACCACAGGGTCGTGCCCTGGAATGATGAGGCCATTCCGCCCCGCGAGAATGCGAAGTTTGTTATATGCTTCCATTACCTCTGCGTAGTCGGCAAATAAAGGAAACGCGTTATCGTTCGTAAGGTAGCTTTGAAAATGAAGCGCGTCCGAGGCGATGACGAGCAAGGCGTCGCCTGCCGTCAGGGTGACAACCTGCAGCCCCTTCGAGTGCCCGCCCACCAAGTGTAACTTGCATCCCGGAGCGATTTCGGCATCACCGTCATGGAAGCAAACCCTTGACTGGAAAACGAGCCGAACCGCGTCGACGACCCCTTCTGCGGCAAAGGGCCGACGCATTCGCTCATGGCACATACATCGCCCCGTGCAATAAGCCATTTCCCGGTCCTGGATATGAAAAGTAGCTTTGGGGAAGGCTGGAAGGTTTCCTGCATGATCGTAATGCAGGTGCGTCACGACGACATCTGTAATATCGCTGTGTTCGATGCCAAGGCGGCTCAGAGCTGCGACCGGATGGATCAACAGAGTCCGTCCTCTGGCTGCCCCCTCCTCGGCGTTAAAACCGGTGTCAACGAGGATGAGGCGGTTTGGAAGGCGGATTAGCCACACGAAATAATCGATGCGTGATGCAGCTTCGTGAAGGTCATTGATCTCAAGCGCCAGATCACTCACTGGCCGTTGCGCGGTGCCATAATGGATGGCCAGTGCTTTCCACTCGTGCAAGAGAAGTCTCCCCCAATATCAGCTCATAACGACGAGGTGTCGATTGATCTCGGCTCGATCGAGGCGGTCAAACGCTTCGTTAATCTCGTCAAGGGGACCGGTGCTCGACAGCAATTTGACAACTGGCAGCTTCCCTTTGAGATACATTTCGATATACCGGGGTATGTCGCGCGATGGCACGCACGAGCCCATATAGCTCCCCTTGATCGTTCTCTCTTCTCCGACCAACGGCAAAGGCGAGATCTCGAAACGGGAATTGACATTGGCCAGTCCTGCGGTTGCGGTCATCCCGCCCCGCCGGGTAATCTCATATGCGAGTTCGAACGCCTTTTTGGATCCAGCCATCTCGATTGCGTAATCTACCCCACCGCTCGTCGCGCTTTTTACCTGAGCCACAATGTCTGGCGAGCTCGCCAGAAAGGTTTTGGTCGCCCCCAGCTCCTTGGCAAGGTCAAGCTTGGCTTGGACGAGGTCGATCGCAATGATATTGCCAGCTCCACTCGCGACGGCGCCGAGGATCGCCGAAAGGCCGACACCGCCGAGGCCGATTACCGCGACACTTTGGCCTGGGCGGACATCGCAGGTGTTCATCACCGCTCCAACGCCAGTCAAAACCGCGCAACCGAAAAGCGCGGCTTCTGCCAAGTCAATATCCTTGGTCACTTTGACAACCGAGTTCGCCGACACAACAGAATACTCGGAAAAGGCAGAGACTCCACTGTGATGGTTAATTTCGTATCCTTTCAGACGGATATGCTTGCTGCCCGACAGAAGCGTCCCCGCAGCATTGGCCTCATAACCCGGTTCGCAGAGGCTTGCCCGGCCTTCAACGCAGAATGAACAATGACCGCAGACCGGTAAAAATGACATGACCACGTGGTCACCAACATCGACGTTCTCCACGCCCGGCCCGGTTGCTTCGACGACGCCAGATGCCTCATGGCCGAGAGCGACTGGAAGAGGACGCGGTCTGTCGCCATTGATTGCGGATAGGTCGGAGTGGCAGACCCCGGCAGCCTTGATCTTGACTAGGACCTCCATAGGGCCAGGCGGCGTCAGTTCCACAAGCTCGATTTTGAGGGGTTTCGAATCGGAGTAGGGCTTCGGCAGACCCGACTCCCTGAGGATTGCCGAACGCGTTTGCATGTCTGATTCCTATCAATTTGCAAGCAACTGCATTGGAGCCGGGATGTAGCGGAATCCGTCTCCATTCCGCACCACGTGACCAGCACCCGGCCATGCGAAGTGATAGGACATCACCGCAATTCGATCTTTCGCAAGCATGTCCAGCACGCGCGTACGAGATATCGCTGACAACTTCGGGTCCGTATCATATTTGAATTCCATCATCGGCCGCTCCATCAATAGGATATGATGATGTGTAAGATCGCCGAGGAAGCAGAGGCGATCGTTTCCGGATTGAATCATAAAGCAGTGATGGCCGAGCGTGTGGCCGGGGGCGGAAATCGCCTGGATACCGGGCAAGAACTCCTCCCCATCCTTGAAAAAGAAGGTGCGGTCCTTGTGCGGGAGCAGGTTTCTCCGGGCATTTTCGATCTGAAAGTGAAAAGAAGAGTCGATCGACGACCCATCCGTCCAGTCTGTGAAGTCTCGCTCACTGATGAATATCTCGGCGTTTGGGAAATTAAGATTGCCACTCGCATCGCAGAGCCCGCCAGTATGATCGATATGAGCGTGCGACAGAACTACGGCATCGATCTCCGTCGGATCTCGGCCCGCTTCCTCAAGGCTGGTTAAGAGTTGACCCGTGGTAGGGCCAAAAACCTTGGAGGAACCCATCCCGGTATCGAACAAAATTGTCCTCCCATTTATTTCAACAAGCGGCACATTCTGCTCAAGCACGACATTGTTCGTCGGCAGAAAATTGCGTTCTAGCATTCCGCTGACCGTGCTTTCGTCTACGCCTAAAAAGTTCGTTCCTGGGTCGCCTAGCGCTAGCGGCCCGTCGGACAGGATAGTGATTTTTCCGTCGCCGAATCCAAATGGATAAAAGTAGGGAAGCTTCGCTTGGTGATGTTTGTTAAGAGACACCGATTTTCCTCCCATCGTGTTCCTCTACAGCTTCTTGGCAGATTGTATGATAATCTGTCAATTGCTGTTGGTGGTTTCACGTTTCATAGAAGGGGCACACACTGCGGCGTTGAAACTCCGAGCTACCGGGCGGAACAACGCCAACTATCTCGGAAGGAAGTCATTGCGGTTAAAGCACGCGGCCTGCGTGACGGCGTTGGCAAGGCGCTTGCTGACGCCGTGCCAACAACCTGGAAGGCTATCGCGATCCCGTGATCCTCGATCTGCGCCAAGCCGCGGTCAACGGCCAATCGCGAGTCCACAGGCAGC
The DNA here is from genome assembly GCF_029201645.2 of Sinorhizobium prairiense. Lineage (NCBI taxonomy): Bacteria > Pseudomonadati > Pseudomonadota > Alphaproteobacteria > Hyphomicrobiales > Rhizobiaceae > Sinorhizobium > Sinorhizobium prairiense. The sequence goes on along the minus strand of NZ_CP104130.1, from coordinate 236,069 downwards.
CGTAGACAAGCTCGTTTCCCCTCCCATCGATTTGGCAAGGCGCGAAGCAGGTCTGGATGGCTTTGCCGACGGCGTCATAAAAGACCAGCGAACGTTATCAGAGGCGTACGGATAGTTCACGGACGACTACGCCTTGGCCTGCGTGCTGTTGGGAGGTTACAATAGTCCTTTGATGTCCTTAGCGGCACTGGCGAACCGCTCCGCCAATTCCCGGGCCTCTTTGCCAAGCAGCCCACCTTGGCGGTTATGGAACACATCGCTGCCCAGCAGCGGCTCAAGCACGCGTCTGGCGACATGCCCGAAATGCACGGGACGCCGCGCCAGGTGGTCGACGTTCACATGGACGAAAAAGTCCTCGGCCGCCACGGTCTCTTCGTCGTTTCGAAAGAGTCCGATTTCATACCGGACGGATGAATTTCCGAGTCTGGCAACACGGATGTCAGCGGTGACCACGTCCGGGAAGGTCATCTCCGCGTCGCTGCGCGTCCATGTCTCCTCCACCCTGCTCAATTGGCCGTCACGCGTGCGGTCGGCCCCCAACGCCGCTTGATGCAACATTGTTGAAGGCAGGGTTTGTCCTCGACCGAGCTTCCCCTTCTCGGACCTCGGCCGACGCAACAAGGACAACTGGAACTTCGTCGACGAGAGATGCGCAGACGTGGCGCAGGATGTCAGACTTCAGTCACGAGGACAAAAGCCCGGAGCCATCCTAAGGGATGAATACAAGAAGCCATCGCAAACATATACGCGCTCAGGGTTGCCGCTGATGGGGCCTTGGCTCTAGCTCCAAGAAATCCCGGATCTGAGTTGCAACGCGTTCGATGTCTTCCGATGCATCAACCCGACCAAGAAGTGCTTTTTGCTCATAGAATGGCGACAACGCCGCCGTCGCGCGCACAAACTCTTCCACTCGTTTCTTCAGGACCTCCGGGCTGTCATCCGAACGCGGCGGCGCGCCTGTGGCGCGCGACTCTTCGGCTCTTTTGGCAATCCGCTCTTCAAGGAGGCTTAGAGGAACATCGAACAGGATGACGTGATCGAGTGGCACCTGCATGCTCTGGAGCATGCTGCTCCAGAGCGCCTGCCTGTGCAACTGTTCGCGGAAAACCGTCCAGAATGAATCCCTGGCCGGGCTCTTTGTCGATTAGCCGCTCCTCCACGAGGCTTACGACAACTTGGTCTGGAACAAGTCTCCCTCATCGACCGCCGCTTTCGCTTTTTCGGCCGAGCGGGGTTTCCGCCTTGATTGCATTGCGCAGGAGATCACCTGTGGAGATGTGCAAGAGGCCGTAATCTCGCACGAGGCGCTCAGCCTGCGTGCCTTTGCCGGCACCGGGAGGCCCGAGAAGAACGAGGTTCACCATAGTCAAATCCCCCTGCACATGTATTTGCTCTCCATTGCCGACGGCCTTCATGTTTCGACAAGCAGCGGCTCAAGCACCCGTCTTGCCACATCTCCGAAAGGCACTGGCCGCCGCACCATGCGGTCGACATTCACATGGATGAAATAGCCCTCGGCCGCCGCGGTCTCGTCATCGTTGCGGAAGAGGCCAATCTCATAGCGGACTGACGACGTTCCGAGCCTGGCGACACGGATGCCGGCGGCAACCACGTCCGGGAAGGCCATTTCCGTATGGTAGCGGCACCCTGTTTCGACGACGAGGAAGATCTCTGCTCCCCCTTTGATGTCCAGCGCACCGCTTTCGATGAGGAAGCCATTCACCGCGCTGTCGAAGAGGCTGTAGTGGACGACATTGTTCATATGCCCGTATGCGTCGTTGTCCGACCAGCGCGTTCCGATATACCGAAACACCTTGTAGTCGAATCGCCTGCCGGGTCCCGTGCGTTCAGTCATCACCAAGCCGCCTTGTAGATGGAGAGGGCATCCGCCTCGGTCACGTCCCGGGGATTGTTCACGAGCAGCCGTGTCTGCTTCATCGCATCGCGCGCCATTCCGGCGAGGTGCTCTTCGCCGATGCCCACGTCGCGCAACCGAGGCTGCAGCCCGAGGCTCGTCGACAGTTCGGCTAGACGCTCGACAAATCCCGCGCAACGTTCTTGGAAGTTCTGTTCAGAAGAGAGAGCCGGAAAGGCATCAGCGGCGATTTCGGCGTAGACGGAGGCGGCCACCGGCGCGTTGAAGCGCAAGACATGCGGAAGCACGAGCGCATTGGAAAGCCCGTGCGGAATATGGAAGGTCCCGCCGATCGGATAGGCGAGCGCATGCACGGCGGCGACCGGCGAATTGGCGAAAGCCTGGCCCGCCAGCATGGCGCCGAGGAGCATCGCCCCGCGCGCCGCCCGATCTTTCCCGTCGAAGACCGCCTTCTCGATATTCGCGCCCAGCAACTGGAGCGCCTGCCGGGCCAGCATCCTGGAGAGCGGATTGTTGTTCGCGTTTCTGGAAGCATAGGCCTCGATGGCATGCACCATTGCGTCGATGCCGGTGGCGGCCGTGATCGGCGGCGGAAGCCCAAGGGTCAGATCTGCATCGAGGATCGCGACGTCAGGCAGGATGATCGGCGATGAAACGCCGCGTTTCTCATCACCACCCACCGTGATGATCGAGACCGGCGTCACCTCCGAGCCCGTTCCGGCCGTCGTTGGCACGAGCGCCAACGGCAGCCGAGGTCCCTTGGCGTTGCCGACGCCCCATGCGCCATCGATATCTTCGCCCGAGCCGCAGAGGAGCGCCACGATCTTCGCCACATCCAGCGACGAACCGCCGCCGAAGCCGATCACGCCTGTCACGCCCGCAGCTTTCGCCACCTCTACCGCGGCCTCGACCGTCGTCAGCGACGGGTCGGCCTCGACCGCATCGAATAGGGTGACCGCAATTCCCGATCCCGAGAGGGAGGCGAGCGCGGCGTCGCACAGGCCAAGCCTTCTGAGACCGCCATCGGTGACGAACAGGATGTGCTCGCCAAATTTGGGGCCGAGCAGTCCGCCAATCTGGGCCGCGGCGCCGGGGCGGAAGACGACCTGACTTGTCGTACTGAACACAAATTGATTCATGGTTCTCTCCTGTGCCTTTCCTACGTCACGCCGCAGGCAGGCTTTCGCGAAGTTTGACCCGCAAGATTTTTCCCGATCCCGTTCGCGGGATCTCTGCCACGACGTAGACGCGGTCGGGAACTTTGTAAGGAGAAAGACGCGCCTTGCAGTGCCGGATCAGATCCTCCTGATCGAAGGCCTGCCCTTCCTTGACGACGACACAGGCGACGGGGACCTCTCCCAACATGGCGTGAGGCATCCCGATCACCGCGCAGTCCATGACCGTGTCGTGCAGCAGAAGGATCGTCTCCTCGACCTCGGCCGGCGCGATGTTCTGCCCTCCGCGGATGATCAGTTCCTTGAGGCGGCCGGTGATCGTGAGGAAACCGTTGAGATCGGACTTTGCGAGATCGCCGGTATGATACCATCCGTCGACGACGGCTTTTTCCGTCTCCAGCGGCTTATTGTGATAACCCTGCATCAGGTTCGGACCTTTGCAGATCAGTTCGCCCTCCACTCCCGCCGGCACATCAACACCCGTTTTCGGGTCGACCAGACGGACCGTGAGGCCCGGGACCGGCAGCCCGCAGGAACCAGGAACACGCCATTTCCCGGGCCAGTTCATGGTCACCATCGTCGATGTTTCGGTGATGCCGTAACCATCCAGAAGCGGAACGTCGAAAAACGCTTCAAAGTCGCTGTTCAGCGTTCCCGGCATGATCGCCCCCGCGGAGACGCAAAGGCGGACGGATGAAAGCAGCCTTTCTCCGCTGGCCTGGCAGGCCGACAGGAAATAGTGGAAGACCGTCGGGACCCCCGGCATGAACGTAAAGCGGCCCGTCCTAAGCAGTTCCGTCGCCTGAGAGGTCGAGAACTTCTCCATGATATATTCGCTCGCGCCCGTCGCGATGATGGAGAGAACCGCGATGTTGAGGGCATAGGAGTGGTAGAGCGGCAGGGTGTTGAGCACGATGTCGTTCTCGTTCAACCCTGCGATCGGCGCCCAGCATGCCGCCGCCACCCAGAGCATGGAGCGCACCGACAGCAGGACGCCCTTGGGCTGGCCCGTTGTGCCGGATGTATAAACAATGAACGCCGCGCGATCGATGTCCTGGTCATCCTCGAATGCATCCGCCCGCCCCGCCGCGCCAAAGCCGGTCTCCTCGTTCGCGGCAATCACGACGGGCGGTTTGTCAGAGCGCTGCAGCAGCGCGTCCACCACAGGTTGCTTTTCCGTCGGCATGATCAGGAACACGCATTCCGCATCGCCGATGCGGTAGGCGATTTCGGCCTCGGTCGCCTCGATGCTCACCGGAACTGCGGTCCCTCCCGCCCGCACGACGGCAAGGCAAGCGACGACCCAGTTCACTGAATTCGGCAGAAAGATCGCGACGGCCTGGCCCTTCCTGAGACCCAGCGCAACCAGGCGGGACGCGAGCTCGTCGGTCTCACGGTCCAGGGCGTCATAGGAAACCGACCGCCTCCTGTCCTCGAAGGCCGTTTTCCCGGGATACAGGCGCGCATTCCGTCGAAGGATTGCTCCAACCGGCGCGATAAGCTCGAAGTGTATCATGTTATCCTCCCGCTCCTCCGGTTAGACCATGCAAAAACCGCCGTTGACACTGATCACTTGGCCGGTCACCCAGGACGATGCCTCGGACGCCAGGAAGGTCACCATCGGCGCCACGTCATCGGGCCTGCCGATGCGGCGCAAAGGATAGGCCTTCACGATCTTCTCACGGTTCTTCTCGAGAAACTCCGGATCGGAATGGGAGGTCTCGATCAGGCCGAGCGAAACCGTGTTGACCGTGATGTTGTTTCGGCCGAATTCACGGGCCAGCGATTTGCCGAGCGCGATCGTGCCACCACGCGCGGCCGCGGCGAGCGCGAGATTGGCTTCCCCAATGCGGGAACTGTCCCCGACGAGATTGATGATGCGGCCGGAATTCTGGCCGATCATCAGCGGTGCAACGGCGTGGCAGCAATTGATCGCGCCGTAGAGGCACACATCGATCTGCTTCTTCCATTCTTCAGGGGTCGAGTCTACAAACCGCTGATATTTGACATATCCGGCATTGTTGACCAGCACATCGACGGTGCCGAAGTCGTCCTTGACGGCGGCGACCATCGCCTTGACCTGATCGTTATCGCTGATATCGGCTTTGTACGCCCTCGCCTTTCCGCCGGCGGCCTTAATCGAAGCAACCACCGTCTCCGCCTCGGCCTGCGACCGGCTATAGTTCACGGCAACGATGGCGCCTTCCGCGGCGAAAGACCGGGCGATGTCTCCGCCGACATCCCTGCCGCCGCCGGTCACCAGCGCCACCTTGCCATTTAAATTGGTCTGCATTTCACGATCTCCTTGATAGGTCTGGCGGCTGCAGCGCAGCGCGATCTGTTGCGCCCCGTTCACGGGGGGCGATGTCGAGTCATTTTCCGAGAAATCGGGGCGGACGCTTGTCCTTGAAAGCCTGCCGGCCTTCGATGTAGTCGTGGCTCGCGCTTGCCTCGTCAATCAGCCTGTCGGCCGCTGCGTGATCCAGCGTCCCGCGCGCGCAACCGTTGAGAATGAACTTGGCGCCCGCAATCGTGAGGGGGGCGTTTTCCGCCAGCTCTGCGGCCCGGTCATGCGCGGCAGCCAAAGCGCTATCCGCAACCTGATCGATGAAGCCGATATCGAGAGCCTGCCCGGCATCGAAGCGCCGGGCCGAGAAGAGGATGCGCTTTGCTTCCGTCACCCCGACGAGCGCATAGAGTTTGCGAGTTGCGGAGACCCCGTAGACGATCGACAAGCGGGCCGCTGGAATTCCGAAGACCGCATTATTCTCCGCGATCCGGAAATCGCAGGACATGGCAAGATGCGCCGCACCACCGAGACAATATCCCCGCAGGGCAGCGATCGTCGGCTTGGACACCTGGTAGATCGCGTCTCCCGCGGCATCGACTGCAACCTCATAGGATTTGCTGTCCTCGAGCCCATCGCGCACCGCGTCAAACTCGCTGATGTCGGCGCCAGCCGAGAAATCGGCGCCGGCACCCGTCAGGATGATCGACCGCACCGACGGTTCCCGGTCGAAGGCGCCGAACAGCTCCGCGAGCTGCCGCCACATTGCATAGGTAACGGCATTTCTATGCCCGGGGCGGCTCAAGGTGACCACCGCAACCCCGCCGTTGCTTTCAACGAGAATATCGCTCATTTGCCTGCCCTCGGACTGCCGTTGGGATGCCGATACGCGCACCAGTCCCCTGCACGGAGATGCGCCCGGCGCCGTCGCCGGGCGCTGTTTGCGTCAGTTCTTCACGAGCGGGCACTGGCTTTCCGAAAGCGGCCGGAAAGCATCGTCGCCCGAAATGGTGGTGACGAGCTTCAGGATGTCCCACTCACCCTTGGATTCGGCCGGCGTCTTGACCTGATAGACATACATATCGTGCACCATCCGGCCATCCTCGCGGATTTTGCCGTTCGTTGCGAAGAAGTCGTTGATCGGCGTCTCGCGCATCTTCGCCATGACCTTCTGGGCATCCGTCGTGCCGGCAGCCTCGACGGCCTTCAGGTAGTGCATGGTCGAAGAGTAATCTCCTGCATCGCCCATATGAGGCGGGCGGCCGACGCGCTCTTCGAAACGCTTGGAAAACGCCCGCGTCGCATCATCGCGATCCCAGTAGAAGGCGCTCGTTAGGATCATGCCCTGCGCGGTCTCGAGGCCGAGCGAATGAACGTCGGTATCCCAGACGAGCAAGCCCGCAACCGTTTTGCCGGATGCCGCAAGACCGAACTCGGCCGCGGACTTCACCGCATTGACAAAGGTCGTACCGGATCCCGCCATGGCGACGACCTGCGCCGGCGAAGCCTGTGCCTGCAGCATGAAGGCGCTGTGATCGGAGGTCTCGATCGGATATCGCACGGAGCCGGAGACCTCGCCGCCATTGCCCTTGACGATCTGCGTCGCATCGGCCTCCAGCGCATGGCCGAACGCATAGTCGGCCGTCAGGAAGAACCAGTTCTTCAAGCCCTGCAAGATCAGCTGGTTGGCGGTTCCGTTCGCAAGCGCGTAGGTGTCGTAGGAATAATGGATGCTGTTGGGCGTGCAGCCGTCGTTCGTCAGGCGGGACGAGCCGGATCCATTGACGATCGCGATCCTGTCCTCATCCCTCGCGACCTGCGTGACTGCCAGCGCGATGCCGGAATTGATCAGGTTGTTGATCATTGTCACGCCTTGCGATTCATACCATTCGCGCGCCGTGGACACCGCCACTTCTGGCTTGTTCTGATGGTCGGCCACAACGACTTCGAGCGGCCGGTCGAGAACTTTGCCACCAAAATCCTCGACCGCCATCTTCACGGCGGTGATCGCCCCCTCGCCCGCCTCATGCGAGAACTGGCCGCTGACATCGGTCAGCACGCCGATGCGAACAGGCGCGCCATCCTGCGCCCCGGCGGATATGGTCATGGCTCCGACAGCCGCGACGCACGACATCAGCAAAAGTCTATTGTTCATTGCTCTTCCTCCCGATCTCGGCGCGCTGAGCTCCTCCCAGAACGCCATTGAAACTTGCGTTATCATACTATGGTTGCGCTGCGCCTCTTGAAGAGTTTGCGACACAACAGGCTTTATGCGGCAAGATAAGCAGACTTTTTCGCAAAGCACAAGCTTGCATTATTAGACTTTGTGTGTTTTCCTGATCATGCCGACACTGGACAGTGGGAAGGCGGGCGGCCCATTCGGCGCCTGCCCGGAGAATGAGAAAGTCGGCATTGGAGGAATCGTGCTGAACACCGCACCCATCATCGAGGCGCGCGCTTTGACGCGCTCCTTCGGCGGCTTCGTCGCCGTCAAGAATGTCGACCTGAAGATCCGCGCGGGCACGATCCATGCGCTGATCGGACCGAACGGCGCCGGCAAGAGCACCTTATTCAATCTCTTGACCAAGTTCCTGTCGCCGAGCGGTGGGCAGATCCTGTTCAAGGATCGCGACATAACGCAAATGGCGCCCGCCGACATCGCACGCATGGGTCTCGTGCGGTCGTTTCAGATTTCATCCGTCTTCCCGCACCTCAGCGCCCATGAGAATGTCCGGGTCGCACTGCAGGCCCGCGCAAAAGAAACATTTGCGTTCTGGCGTTCAAACGCGACACTCCGCCGTTTCGACGAGGAGGCGGCAAGATTACTCGACAGCGTCGGCCTTGCCGACCGGGCGCAGACAAAAGCCGCCGAACTGTCCTACGGGCGAAAACGTGCCCTCGAACTGGCAACCACATTGGCGCTCGACCCCGAGGTCCTGCTTCTCGACGAGCCGATGGCCGGCATGGGCACGGAGGACATCGGCCGGACGGCCGCCCTGATCCGCAGCGTCGGAAAGGGGCGAACGGTGCTGATGGTCGAACACAATCTCGGCGTCGTCTCCGACCTTTCGGACCGCATCACCGTATTGCGCCGCGGAGAGGTGATTGCGGAAGGGAATTACTCGGAGGTCTCCGCCGACAGCGAAGTCCGCAAGGCGTATATGGAAGGCAGCCATGGCTGAGGCACCCCTCCTCGACGTCAAGGGCCTGGAGGCTTGGTACGGCGAAAGCCATGTGCTGCATGGTATCGACTTCGACGTACGAAAAGGCGAAGTCGTCACGCTTATAGGCCGCAACGGCGCTGGCAAGACGACAACCTTGCGCAGTCTCATCGGCATTGTCGTGAAACGGCGCGGCGCCTGCATCTACAAGGGTGCGGACCTCCTGAAGATCGCACCGCATAAGGTTGCGCGCCTCGGCATTGGCTATGTACCGGAAGAACGCGGCATCTTCTCCTCGCTCAACGTTCTGGAAAACCTCTTGTTTCCGCCGGCATGGCAGGCAGGCGGTATAGCGAACGACGAGATTTACGCGCTCTTTCCGAACCTGAAAGGGCGGGACAGCACATCGGGAACCCGCCTTTCCGGTGGCGAACAGCAGATGCTAGCCATTGGCCGGATTCTCCGGACGGGCGCCGATTTTATCCTGCTCGACGAGCCGACCGAAGGCATCGCCCCCGTGATCATCGAAGAGATCGGCGCTGCCCTGCGCATCCTCAAGGAGCGCGGCATGACGATCATCCTGGTCGAGCAGAACCTCCGGTTTGCAGCCTCCATCGCGGATCGCCATTACGTCCTCGATCAGGGCAAGGTCGTCGATGAAATTCCAAACAACGCTCTCGACGCCAACATGGACCGGCTGAACAGATATCTCGGAGTCTGATCCATGACGCGCACCTTTCAGATAGGTAGAACCGATGACTGATATCTTCGGGGTTCCAATTGCCGTTCTACTCGGGCAACTGCTGCTCGGCTTGATCAACGGCTCCTTCTACGCTCTCCTGAGCCTCGGCCTCGCCATCATCTTCGGCATGCTGAACGTGATCAACTTCGCCCATGGCGCCTTCTACATGCTCGGCGGCTTCGCCGCCTGGCTGCTGCTGTCGGCCCTCGGTCTCGGCTACTGGGAAACACTCATGGCCGCTCCCCTGATGGTCGGGGCGCTGGGTGTCGTCGTGGAGCGGTTGTTTCTCAAGCGCCTCTACAGGGTCGACCACCTCTACAGCCTCCTTCTCACATTCGGCATCGCCCTGATGCTCGAAGGGCTCTTTCGGCATATCTTCGGCGCCGCGGGCAAGCCGTATCCGATACCGCCGTCACTGACAGGCGGCATCAATCTCGGCTTCATGTTCCTGCCGATGTACCGCGCCTGGGTGATCGCCGCCTCTCTTGCTGTCTGCATCGCCACGTGGCTGGCGATCGAACGAACCAAGCTCGGCGCCTACTTGCGGGCGGCGACAGAGAATCCAGGCCTGGTCCAGGCCTTCGGCATCAACGTTCCGCTCATGTTGACCTTGACCTACGCGTTCTGCGTCGGCCTTGCAGGCTTTGCCGGAGCGCTGGCGGCGCCGCTCTATCAGGTCAGCCCCGGCATGGGATCCAACGTCATCATCGTCGTCTTCGCGGTGGTCGTCATCGGCGGCATGGGATCGATCGGCGGCGCAATCGTCACCGCCCTGGCGCTTGGCGTCATCGAGGGGCTGACCAAAACATTCTATCCCGCGGCATCCTCCATTGCGGTGTTTGTGGTGATGGTACTTGTCATTCTCATCCGGCCGTCCGGCCTGTTCTCCCGCGAGGCTTGATCATGAACAGCACAACCATGATTTCTTCCCTTGAGGCCCCACGCCGGCTACGGACGACCGGAGGCTTCCTTCTCGCCCTCGCGGTCCTGCTGATGATAGGTGCGCCGCTGGCGATCTATCCGCTGTTCCTCATCAAGATCCTCTGTTTCGCGCTGTTCGCGGCTGCGTTCAACCTCGTTCTCGGATATGCGGGGCTTCTGTCGTTTGGTCACGCCGCCTTCTTCGGCGGCGCGGCTTACATCACCGCCCACGCCGCCAAGGTCTGGCAGCTTCCCGTTGAACTCGCCGTGCTCGCGGGAACTGCCTTTGCGGCGCTTCTCGGCCTTGCGTTCGGTACGCTCGCCATTCGCCGCCATGGCATCTACTTCGCGATGATCACACTCGCCCTCGCGCAGATGATCTATTTCATGGCGGTGCAGATGCCCTTCACCGGCGGCGAGGACGGCATCCAGGCCGTGCCGCGAGGTTATCTTCTCGGGATCGTCGATCTCCGCAACATCACCGCGATGTATTATACCGTCCTGGGCGGAACGGTCCTTGGGCTCGTGATCATCTGGCGGATGGTGAACTCGCCCTTTGGCCATATCCTTTCGGCCATTCGCGAGAACGAAACGCGCGTCACCTCTCTTGGCCTCAAGCCGGAACGCTACAAGCTGATCGCCTTCACGCTTTCCGCCGCGCTCTCCGGCTTCGCCGGCGCGCTGAAGGCGATTGCCTTCCAGCTCGCCTCCCTCGTGGACGTCACCTGGCACATGTCCGGCGAAGTCATTCTGATGACTCTTCTCGGCGGCATGGGCACGCTGATCGGCCCGATCGTCGGCGCCAGCATTGTTGTCGGGCTGGAGCACTTTCTTTCGACGAGCGGCCTGCCGATCACCTTCATCATCGGCCTGTTCTTCGTCGTGTGCGTGATGATGTTCAGGCGGGGAGTATTCGGCGAGCTGAAGGCGCTGCTTGAGCGTTCGAAGCCTTGAAGGAAGTCTTCTTATGCAAGCAAATTTACCGGGGCCGATTTTCGGCCCCGGTTTATTATAGGCTTTAGCTTGCGCGCCTTGCGCGGGACCCGAACAGGTATCCGATGGCTGCGGCCATGACGAGCTGAACAACGCTCGCCATATCCGGTGAAATGCGCCCTGGACCGTCAGCCGGCGGCGCAATGCTCGGAAGTAATCCTCCATAAATCGCCCACATCGCAACCACAACCGCGGCGAAAACGACGGCTGCGAGAACCGGCAGGCTGAGCGAATTACCGGCGGCTGGCGCTGGCGTGGGCGCGGCACGCATGCTCGAGGCGCCGGCAGCGTTCTCCCCGGCCGATGCGACGGCGGTCGCTTGCGTTCCGGGGGAGGTTCGCGCAACGGCATCAGCCGCGCTCTCGACCGATTGGCCGGCACCCTGGCGGGCAAGAATCTCCTCGGCAAACCGCTTGAAAAACTGCCCCGACATCTGTTTTGCGGTGGCGTCGATCAATCGCCCGCCGAGCTGCGAAAGCTTCCCGCCGATCTGAGCGTCGACCGTATAGTAAAGGACCGTTCCGCCTTCCACCGCCTCAAGACGAACGTCCGCTACACCCTTCGCAAATCCGGCCACGCCGCCCTGCCCTTCGCCGGTGATGCGATAACCGTTCGGCGGATCGAGGTCGGAAAGCGTTACCGCGCCCTGAAACCTGGCCTTCACCGGACCGACCTTAATGACTGCAACGGCCGACATTTCCGTTTCCGACGACTTCGTCAGTTCCTGGCATCCGGGGATGCAGACTTTTAGCACATCGACATCGTTCAAAGCGCTCCACACGTCCTCTTTGCTTGCAGGAATGTGCTGCTGGCCAGTCATGTCCATGGAACTTCCTCCTTATTCCTATCAAAAATCCGTCTTGCGCCGTGGCGGCTGGATTTCCTTGACAATCTTATTTTAAGTCTAATAATGCAAGTTAAATTTGGATTTCGCCATGGGAGTGGCAAGGCCGGGAGGAGCAGCAATGACAAGGCTGTACGTGCAGTACCGGAGCACTGTTGCGCCCACAGCGGGACAATACCCGGGTGCATCGGCCCTATGGGTGATGACGAAATGAAACCGGCACCTTTCGAGTATTTCGCCGCGACATCGACAGCCGAGGCTGCCGAGGCCCTCGCCGCTGCGAGTGGCGACGGCAAGATCATCGCGGGCGGCCAGAGCCTCATGCCGATGATCAACTTCCGTCTGGTAAAGCCCACGGTGCTGATCGACATCAACCGAATTGCCGGCCTCGATCGCATCGAAAAGCACGGTGAACGGCTGCGCATCGGCGCGACGGTGCGGCACCGCATGACCGCGACAGATGCACTCGTGCACCGGCACATCCCCATCCTTCGCGATGCCATGCATCACGTGGCGCACCTGACGGTCCGCAATCGCGGCACCTTCTGCGGCAGCGTCTGCCACGCGGACCCGGCCGCCGAAATGCCGATGATGACGCTCCTCCTAAACGGCATTGTGACCGCCCTCTCGATCAGAGGCGAGCGTCAGATCGCGGCCTCGGAGTTCTTCGTCGGCTCGCTGATGACAGCGCTTGAACAGGACGAGTTCGTCACAGCGATCGAAATCGACACGCTCCCGCCCGAAACGGGCTGGGGGTTTGAAGAGTTCTCGCGGCGCGACGGCGATTTTGCCCTGGCCTGCGTTGCGACCACATTGCGGATCATCGATGGCGTCGCACGTGACGTCCGGTTCGGCATGATGGGGGTCGGGGAGACGCCGCTACGCCTGCCGGACATCGAAACGCTGATCGAAGGCCAGGCGATCTCGGAGACATTGTTGCAGGACGTTTCGGAAGCCCTTAAGGAGCTCCTGCATCCCAATACCGATATCCATGCATCCGCCGACTATCGCAGGCACCTGGCCGGCGCGCTTGCACGGCGTGCGCTGCGCGACGCCTGGGCGCGGGCAACCCTTCGCAAGGACGGTGCAAATGCCTGAAAAGAAGATCACCCTGAGCGTCAGCGTGAACGGCATGGTCCACACCGCGACGGTTGAACCACGCATGCTGCTTAGCGATTTCCTGCGTCATGAGCTTGGCCTCACGGGAACGCATGTCGGCTGTGAGCACGGCGTCTGCGGCGCGTGCACCGTTCTTCTCGACGGCCGGAGCGCGCGGTCGTGCCTGACGCTCGCCGTCCAGGCCGACGGCGTAGAGATCGAGACGGTCGAGGGACAGGGAAGCATCGAACGGCTCGGCCGTATCCAGGAAGCGTTCCGGCAACACCACGCCCTGCAATGCGGCTTCTGCACGCCCGGCTTCATCATGGCGATCACCGACATGCTGCGCCACCATCCCCTCGAAAGCGACGATCAGATCCGCGAGGCGCTCTCCGGCAACATCTGTCGCTGCACGGGCTATGAACACATCGTCAACGCCGTGCGGGAGCTGGCGAAAGAAAGAGGGCCTTTGACATGAAGATGCATTTTCTCGCCGGCGGCCGGCTGCGCATGCGCCGCTCCATCTTCGTGCCCGGCGTGGCGAAGGAAGAGACGATCGAACTGCCCGTCCATGCGACCCTGATAAGGCACCCGAAGGGGAACGTGCTTTTCGATACCGGCTGCAACCCTGACGCTGCCACGGATCCGCAAGCCCGCTGGGGCGGGCTGGCCAAGGTAATGGCGCCGATATTCAATCAGGAGCAGACGGTTGTCCGGCAACTCGCAACCCTCGGTCTTGAGGCCGATGACATCGACGTCGTGATCTGCTCGCATCTGCATCCCGACCATTGCGGCTGCAATCAGTATTTTCGCCGCGCGACGATCCTTTGCCATGAGGCCGAAGTCGCCGCTGCAAGGGCCGACAGCGCCGAGAACCAGGGCTATCTGAAACCGGAATGGGACCAACCGCAAGGCTTTCAGACCTTCGGCGCGGAGCACGACGTCTTCGGCGACGGGCGCATTGTCCTCCTTCCCATGCCAGGTCATACGCCCGGCACGACCGTCGCGCATGTATCGCTTCAGGAAAGCGGCACCTTCGTCCTCGCCTCTGACGCCGCGCCCCTTCAGGCCAATATGGATGCGGGTGTCGCGCCGCGAAACACGTGGAACATGGAGCTCGCCGCGGCGGCGCTCGCGCGCTTGAAGGCCCTCCGGGACAAGGGCGCGACCATCGTCTGCGGACATGACGATGCGCAGTGGCAGGCCCTGCGGAAGGGCGCGGAGTTTTACGAATGAGCCTGCACGACCATTCCGTCGAACTCCGCCCCAAGCTTGTCGGCAAACGGGTGAAGCGCACCGAAGACCCGCGGCTGCTTGCAGGCGTGGGCCAATATGTCGACGACATGGCGCCGGCCGGAATGCTGCATGTCGCGCTACGCCGCTCCGACCAGCCGCATGCCCGCATCCTCAACATCGATGTCGGCGAGGCATTCTCCGTTCCCGGGGTCATCGCCATCTACGACGCAACGGATCTGGAAAACGAGGTCAGGCCGGCGATCCCCACCTCCCGCATGCCCGACTATTACGCCACGCCCATCTGGCCGCTGGCGCGCAACAAGGTGCGCTATGTCGGCGAACCCGTCGTCGCCGTCGTCGCGGAAAGCCGCTACGCTGCCGAGGACGCGCTGGAGCATATCGCCGTCGACTACGAGCCTTTGCCCTTCGCGATCCGGCAGGTCGACGCGGTCAAGGACGACGCCCCGCTGCTCCACGAGGAAGCCGGCACGAACACGATCATCCGGCGGGAATTCAAGCGCGGCGACGTCGATGCCGCATTCGAGAGCGCCGCGGTGACCGTCAAGGGCCGGTTCCGGATGACGCGCAAGACGGCCGTTGCCATGGAGAATCGATCCTACCTTGCCGAATGGGATCCGCGAAAGCAGGCGCTGACGCTATACACCTCGTCGAACATCCCCGGCGTCATCCGGGATGTCCTGTCCGGATGCCTCGACTTGCCCGGCACGCGCCTGCGGGTCATCGCGCCGGATGTCGGCGGCAGTTTTGGCGGGAAAGGGTCATTGTATGGAGAGGAGATCCTTGTTTGCGCCCTTGCTCGCAAGCTTAAGCGTCCGGTCAAGTTCATCAGCGATCGCCTGGAAGACCTGTCCGCGACCAGCCAGGGTTTCGATGAACTGATAGAAGCCGAGCTCGCCGTCACGGAGGACGGGATGCTGATCGGGCTCAGGGCCGACGTCATCGGCGATGTCGGCGCCTATTCGATCTATCCCTGGACCGCTGCCCTCGAAACCGTGCAGGTGGTGAGTTTCCTGCCCGGTCCTTACAGGATGGAGCATTACCGCGGCCGTATCCGAGGTGTTCTCACCCCCAAGCCGCCGACCGGACCCTATCGCGGCGTCGGCCGGCCATCCTCGACATTCGCGATGGAACGCCTGATCGACATGGCGGCGCGCAAGCTTTGCATGGACCCAGTCGAATTTCGCCGCAAGAACCTCGTCAACGCCGAAGAGTTCCCCTATCGGACCGCCTCCGGCATCATCTGGGACAAGTCGGCGTTTCAGGAGTGCCTGGCAGGCGCCTGCGCGCATGTCGACTATCCCAACCTCCTGCTCGAAAGGGATGAGGCACGGCGGAATGGACGCTGGGTCGGTATCGGCCTTGCAAGCTATGCGGAACTGACCGGCATCGGCTCGCGCATCTCCGTCGCTCCCGGCATGCCCATCAACACCGGCACGGAAACCTCGAAAATCGAGATCGATGCGACGGGTGCGATCACCGCCGCCTTCGGCATCGCCTCGCACGGACAGGGACTTGAGACCACCCTTGCTCAGGTGATCGTCGACGAACTCGGCTGCAAGCTCGAGGATATCGAGGTCAAGCATGGCGACAGCGCGCTGGTGCCGATGTCCAGCGGCACCTATGCCAGCCGCTCGGCGGTTCTCGGCGGTGGCGCGGCAACCCTCGCCGCACGCGTCGTCAAGGGCAAGGTGTTGCGCGCTGCCGCCTATCTTATGGAGCAGAGCATCGACGACCTCGACATACATAACGGCATCGTCATCAGCCGGATCTCGAACCGCACGATGACGCTCAAAGAGATCGCAGCGGCCGTCTATTCGCAGATGGGGCGCATTCCGCGCGATCAGCGCGAGGATCTTGCCGCATCGGAGACCTATGATCCCTATCTCGGCACCGCCTGTTCATCCACCCACCTCGCCATGGTCGAGGTCGACCCCGAAACCTATGGCGTCAAGGTCCTGCGCTATGTGGTCGCCGAGGATTGCGGCAAAATCATTAATCCAATGATCGTCGATGGCCAGGTGCAGGGCGCGGTGGCGCAGGGCATCGGCGCGGCTCTTCTGGAGGAAATCGTGCACGACGACCAGGGCCAGGCCGTAGCGGCAAGCCTTGCGGACTACCTCGTTCCGGTGGCGACCAATGTGCCTGATATCGGCATTGTGCATATTGAGGCGGATTTGCCCAACAATGTGGGCGGGTTCCGCGGCATGGGCGAAGGAGGCACGATCGGCGCGCCGGCGACAATCGCAAACGCCGTGTCCGACGCGCTTTCCCACCTCGGCGTCTCGGTGGAAACGCTTCCCGTCACACCTGAGCGGATATTCCAGATGCTGCAGGCGCGCCGTGATCCCGCTGCTGCCGTCACAGATTGAACGGATATCGCAGAATGTAGTCTGTATCCTTCACCGTGATCCGCTTCTTACATTCGGAGCAAACGACGATTGCCGAAAAGTCCTGCCCGCAGGTCTTGTGGCGCAGGCGCATCGGAGGTTTGCCCTCCGCAAGCCAGCGGTCTCCCCAGGCCATCATCACCAGCATCGGCTTATAGAGATCGAGCCCCATTTCGGTAAAGCGATACTCGAACCGTTCGCTTGAACCATAGGGAACCTTGCGAAACACCTCGGCCTGCACGAGGCGCGCAAGGCGGTCGGCAAGGATGTTCGTGGCTATGCCAAGGTTCTCCCGCATCTCCTCGAAGCGGCGGACACCAAACCAGCCCTCCCGCAAGATCAGGAAGCTCCATCTGTCGCCGATGATCCCCAGCGTCCGCGCGACAGAACAGGGCCGCACCCGTTCCAGGAGCGTTGGATCGGAACTGCGGCGCGAAGTCGGGCGCGTATCGACGGGAGCGTAACCCGCGCCAGGCCCATCGCGGGGAGCGACCTCTCGCGCCGTGAACGGCTCCAGGCACTCGCCGCAAACAGTGACCGGACGGCAGGCGCAGCCGCAACTCTTGTGAATCAACTGCAGGGGCGGCTCGCTGCCGCCCGCCAACCATTTGTCGCCGAACTCCATCAGAGACAGCATGGTCGGGAAGAGATCCTTTCCTCGCTCCGTCAGGAAATATTGCTGCCCGGGCTCGTTGGGCCGCCGTCCCACACTCATGATTTCGTTTGCGACCAGGGCGGACAAGCGCGACGACAAGGTCTGCCGCGGAATGCCCAGTCTCTGCTGGAACTTATCGAACCGACGGACCCCGAAATACGCTTCGCGAAGAATGAGGAAGTTCCACGTATCGAGGACGATCTCCATCGTACGCCGGACGGATGACTGCCGCTGCAGCGGCACCGGCTTCGACCCATTGGAGGGCTCAGGGATCAGCGTGTCTTTATTCAACATTCAGAGAGTACCCGGTCGCATCATCAGAAAGCAGTCATGCATCCGGCTATAAGTTAGGTCAAGAAGTCTAATAATGAAAGTACGCGATGGAGGATTGGCCAAACCGAATTGTAACGAGCCCAGCAAACAACAATGTCCAAGGTGCCCTTAAAGGTTCAGGTTTCCAGGGCCAATGAGAACCGGCTTCAGCGCCCAAAAAATGCAGAAGACCGCCGCTACGGCAGCAACCGCGCCGAGTGCGGGTCGGAGATTCGAACTCTGCAGGAGTCGCAACACCGCGAAAACAAGCATCAACGCGAAGCTGGTCGGCAGCGCCGAGGCGCGCCAAGAGTTCTGAATATCCATCGCAGGTGTCCAAACATAGGACTCTTCGATTGGGATATTCCAGAGATGCGGGCAGGATCAGTACGAGGAAGGCGAGTGCCGCGGCGACAGAAACCAATTCAACGAAGCGCGTGTTTCGCCCTTCAATGCGATAACCGGCGCCGTCATGCGCATGTGTTCCTGCCGTTGAAAGGCGACGGCCGGACCAAGCATGGCAAGCCAGAGGAACGAGATTGAGGCCAGTTCGTCCGACCAAACCAGCGGCACGTGGAATACGTACCGAGCGACGACGGCTGACAACAGCAGAAGAATTTCGAAAAGCACTAGAAGTGCTACCGGTATCTCTAGTCGCTTTACAAAGGCGTTCTCTATCCTGCGTGCCATTGCAGCAGGTTCGACGTCCTCGCAACAACATCTTCGATGGTTCCGGGAACAGTCATAATGGCCTCCCCATTCGGCCAAGCCTGCTCGTTTGCGTGCCAACGCAACGCAGTCGTGTATTCCTCACCGATCTATCCTCCCACGTGTTCGCTCGGCGCGGCACATGCTTCCTGTGGGAAAGCCGATCAGCTTCCATAGTGTTGTCTGAGGTGCGTTTCAACGAACTCCGCGCGCGTGCTCCTCCGCCCGCAGGGAGAAGCTATGAGGTCATGATGGCAAGCCCTTCTTTTGGCGGGCTGAATGAAGCCGTGAATCGGAATATTTAGGACCCGAGGTCGAGGGCTCTTAGAGATCGAAAGTCCGGGGCCAGAGAATAGACCTCGAGCAGATCGACGAATGTTTCCCACTGCCTGGTGTGCACAACCGGGCCTAATATGTTTGGAAAAAATATGCTGGGAGCCGACGAGACGTGCCGTTTAATAAGCCCTGTTGGGCAGGTAGGAAAGACATCCGACGACGATGTCCGGTGCTGGCGAGCAATGTTGCCCTTCGGCGCTTTTGTTGCGAACTTCCGCCCTCCACCCTTTTGCGACCATGGGAATCGCACCTCAAGCGGTCACTCGAGGGTAATTTACCTTCGCAGAAATGGTAAGATGGCTGACGATCTGAAAAAGGAGCTCTTTGTTTTTCAGTAAATAGCGTGGCAATGAACACTATGTCGCCGAATCTTCTGCGCTGACCGCGTTCGGAAATGCGGGGTCTTAGGAGCGATCGGTCTCTATCGCCGGCCGGTGATACGAGACCGGCATGCGTCGTACCGATCTCGAAAACTGAGCTGAGCTCTCAAAAAGGCCAGAACCCGGCAAGGTAGGTCGCGGTGTCGTTTAGCCAAACTATCGTGTCCTGATACCAGGCGACGACGGTCTCATAAACCGCCTGGACGATGGCCAGGAACAGCACAACCACGGCGATCCCGCCAAAGGCCTTACCGAACCATTCGTCGCCTTTGGGATCGTTAGTCTGAATGACGTATTGTTGCCGATTATCGTTAAGCATGTGCCTTTAACGGTCCCGATCGTCGCGGTCGCGTTCCCTCTGTTCCGTCTGCTCCCGCTCAATCTCCTCGAGCCGAGGAATGTGCTGTTGTGCGGGATCAGTCCGTGTAGTTTCGCCGCTACGCTGCGCGGCTTCCCGCTCCTTACTTAGACGATCTTGCAGCCGATTTGTAGCATCGACCGTCGAAGCGAGCTCGTGAGCCTCGCGCGCGTCATTGTCGCTCGGCTGCCGATTTTCCTCCTCACCCCGCAAATCGCGCTGCTGCTCGTCGATGGTCTCACCGCTCGGTGCCTTGTCCTTCGCCTCCTCCGGACGATCAGATTTATTTTCGGCCTGGTCTATCGCCCGCTGTAAATCGGGGTCCTGCTCGGCAACTTCTCGGATATAGCTGTTTCCTTCAACAGCCAATTGCGCGGCTCGCTCCATCGCCTGTTTAAGACCGTCCTCGAATGCCGCCTTGGAACTGGCAGCGAACTCTCCGCCTTCGATCCGATCGAGCCCTTCTCTGTAGTGCTCGATTTCGATTATTGCTTCGTTGCCGGCCTCGACGACTGCCTTGCCGTGTTTAACGACCGCGGCATCCCACATCTCGTTCACTGGATCACGCGGCTCTTCGTCATTCTGCTCCGACAATGCCTCCTTACGCTGCTCGTAGAGATCGACCAGCTCGCGCTTCTGGTTGACGAAATCGCGGGCCAAGCTGGCTACTTCGTCAAAGTCTGCCCGATCCTCTGGGGCAACGGTGCGCTCCAGCTTGAACAAGGCCGTCTCCACCTTCTTCTCATAAGTCTCAAACTCTGTTCGTGAAGTTTCGCGCAATTCCTGACCCTCCAAAACCATTTCCTGCAATGTAACCAAATTGGCGCGGAACTTCGATCCGAAATCCGCATGAATGACACTGGCGCTGGTTTGCGTCTGCACCGCTGAAAACCCGGTTTCTAAGTATGCTCTATGCTCTGTAGCATAGGCTACCGCCTGACGATCACCAGCCACCACCGCAATCTTCTGCCATGTTTCCTGAGCCATTTTGGCGTATTGCCGACTCCTGTCGCTTTTGGCGAGCGTGCGTCGGCCGCTACGCTTGGCGTCATATCTCGCCTCCGCAGCCTCGCTCGTCCCGACATGCTCTGTGCGGCCTTCGCGGCTCACTGGCCGGACCTGGGTGCGCGTGAATGCCGGCGGGCTGGCAAACTCGCGCCGGTCGGTCATTTCCATCTCAATGCCGTGATCCCGCGCCTTCTCTGCCATGACGGATCGCCATTCCCGAAACACGGCAGGCGTCGTCTCGATGCGATCACCTGAATCCGATTTCATCGCCACGATGGCATGGGCATGCACGTGCGGCCGCTTATCGCTGCTCGTGCACCGTCGACATCGTCGGCGCGTTCGCTGACAGACCCTGCATTGAGCGGATCAGCCGGCCGAGCTTCAGCTGAGGCCGGCGTTACAGGTCCTTCATTCGAGTTGAACAGATGCGGCGCCGCATCTTCCACTTCGCGGGCCAAAGTCTTGAGATCTGTGTCTCCCCAGATTGAGTTCGTCTGGGCTTTTGGCTGTCGTCGCCCTGACTTGAATTCGACAACGAATCTCCGTTGTGGCGTCTTCATCTATTTTCGATCCTAGGCAAACCTTGAGAAAGCCAACGCCGATTGGCGCCGCTGCATTCCTGCAGGCGCACCAATACAGCCCTTCCTTGCGCGCTTCAACCGCTCGCCAGCCTCGCAGCCGGCGCGCCTTCCACCCGACAAGAGCGGGGGAACAGCAGGGCTTCGTTCGCCGCGACAATGCCAAATGGGGAGCAAATATAAGCGTCTGGCGCAACACGGGAGGACGCCGAAGAGACTGTCCCCCGCGAATTTCCGGTCCTTGTTAGTTCAGACCCAGCCTCTTGCGCAGTTCCGCATTTTCCGCTCGCAATTTTTCCGCCAGTTTCTTGCGGAGCCTCTGGTTTTCCTCTTCGAGCTGGACAAGATCTGCCAACTCATCGCCGGCCGGGATGGGCTTGGTGCCCTTCGTGCCCTTTTTTTCCACGGGCTTGGCAGCACCTTTCCACTGATAGTAGGTCTGCTCCGATATGCCGGCGCTCTTGATAGCGTCCTTGAGGGTGCTGCCTCCGGTGACTTGCGTCTCGATCAGCTTGAGCTTCTCGCCCTTCTCTTGTTCGCTATACCCTCTGCGTTTAGCGGCCGGCGCCTTTGATTGAGCTGGAACAGGCTCGGCAGCCGCCTTCGGACGCCGTGGCGACCTCTGCTTCTTAGCCGTCGGTGCTTTCACTTCTGCGTCCGTCGCCCCAGCCACAGCAACTGGTGCCGCATTACTCTCGTCAGCCATCAGCAATTCCCTCCTTTAGTGATCGTCTGTTTTCGGCCGAGTGCACCACAGAGTCAACACAACCATCATGGTTCTGCTTTACGGATGGTTGAATTTGCTTGTTCCTGGCTGGCGATCGACGCTGAGGCTCCCCGCTCTCACGTGAAATAAACGGCGACCTGCTTACCACCACCGCCCAACTTGACGCACGTGGCGACCCATACGGTTCGGCGCGAGCGCGAACGGTATGGATGCCGCAGGGCACCTCCTCCTAGAGATCACGCCGCCGTCACGGCAAGCGCGATCGTCAACGTCAGTTGCTTGGCCCTCTACTTCCCGTTTTTCGACCGACGCACTTTGGACACGCAATACGGAGCTGAAGCGCTCGCCGCAAAGCTCATCAACGCCTATCAAGCAGGGATTCGCGACGACCTGGGCTTGAGTATTGTCGCGGGGCTGTCCTGAGAATGCAGCGCGCCCAGCGGCGAGTACACACTGAGCCGATCGATGGATGCCTGCTCAGCAGGCTCTCGCACTCTTTTAAGTGAGTGGCGGCGGCGAGGCCGTCGCCACCAGGCAAAGATGACGCAAGTGCACGCTTATCGGGAGCGCCGCCAAGCTCACGATACGTCGAATCGCTCGAGCATCTTCTTAAGCTGACCGTTCTGCAGCTGAAGCTTTTGAGCGAGGTGGATCCTCAGCATTTTGATTTCTTCATCGAGTGTTGCCGCTTCATGGAAGAACAAGTCACGTGAAGACGAGGGCTGCAAGCTTTGATGGGGCTTTGGGGCGACAGCGCTCTGCGCAGTCGACTCGCCGTTGGCGCTCTTACCACGTTCTCGACGCTTCACCCGCGGTTTGCCACGCGACTTTGTGCTTGCCGCGCTTTTTGGAACCATTGAATTCGCTTCGGCACCTGAATGGTCGACGTCATGACGCGCAGTTGTTTGAGCCTCTTCAGCATCAATCGCCTGTTTTAGCGCCTGCGCGACATCGTCATCGCCTTTCGCCTTATCCGATGCCATCGACCCGTGATCAACCGAGACTTCCTCATCATGAGCAGGTGGGCTGGCAGCGACCCTCAAACTCAGCCGAAGTGCGGGCGTATGCTCCGCTTCGCTCTCGAAAGCCTTGGAATCGGCGCTATTCCCGATCGAACTCTGTTGCGCTTTCGCCGACGGTCGCCGCGACGTCAGTTGGGCAAGGAATTTCCACGGTGTTTTCATAATCCCACCTTGAGCAAGCCGGACGGAGATTCTGTTGAGCTATTGTTTCCCGCCCGATCATCCTTTGTGACCGGGATAGGTTCGAAGCCTGTTTTCGCCCGAGCGAAAGACGGGTTAACAAGCCGCCTATCGGCAGAGGCGCCCTTCAACACCTTATCACGGCGAGAGCGGAATCCATGGGAAACCTCATGTGATTTGCAAGGTTTGCACAACTTCGTTCTCAGGACCGATGCGCCGGCGTTCCTTCATGGTCCCATGTGCTTCGAGTAGCCGACAACGCCCCGTGAGCGTCCGGTGAGCTGGTTTTGTTAAGGAGCTTATGTGGCGCAAGTTACCTCACAGATGATTCATTTGTGACGTAACAAGGTATGGTGGCCAAGGTTGAGATCCTAACGGATGCTGAACGACAGCGCCGATATCCTCCCCGCCGAGGCGCGCCAGCTCGGGCATGAGGCCATGATCTCCGATGGCGAGGCGGTCGTGCTCGACGAGAAGGGGCGATCCAACTTCGGTGCGTTGCAGCGTGCGCTTGCTCACTCTTCGATGATGCCGTACGGCCCGTAGGCGGCGCGCCAAAGTGCGCCGTAGCGCTTCTGCCGCCCCATTGCGATTTCGCCTTTGGCGTTAAACGTACCGCTTGCGATCTCCGCCTCGCGGAACTCGAAGCCTTCCGGCAGGACGATGCGCGCGCGATGGGGGGCGCCGGTCAAAGGATTCCTGATCGGCTCGAGTTCGAGTTCGAGATGGCCGTCTATGCGAAAGCCGCCGGTGCGCTTCTCTATGTCGCTGTGAAACTCGATCGGGGCGAAAATTGGCTCGAGCTCTTGGGCGATGGTGGAGCCATAAATATTGAAAACGGTCGTCGGCTCCTGTTCCTTGCCGCCGAGGATGGTGAACAGGGCATCGATCTGCGCCTGGTTCGCATTGGCATCGAAGAACCCGCGTACGACGCCGCCGCCCTCATGCACGGGACCAGGCCAGCGATAGACGGCGGCAAACTTCAGCCCATCGAGCCGCAGATCGCCGAACCATCCCTCTTCGATAAACATGCATTCGAGGCCTTCGCACAGGCCCTCTGTCGGCTTGCCGTTGAATTCGCACGGGCAGCCGTAATCGCAACTGCACGATGCGATCTTGGGGCCCTTGATCGCCCAATCAACATAGGCCATGGCAACATCCCCGATTTTTCCCGTAGAGGCAGAATGTATCAGATACTGCTTCGACCGGCCAGGAACGCCGTGACTGTCCAGCGGATCGCTGAAGCGCTTGCAAGCCGCCGGACTGTTTTCCGATAGCTTTGGCGTCGCCAACTCGACGCTTCATAAAGGGATCTTATCTGGTATTTGTATCATTATCTCCGGACCGCCACCTTCATCCCTACGAACGGTGCGGCAGGAGGCACCTGTCGAAGAGCGAATACAGTGTAAGCGTGGCTTGATGACCGCCTACCGGGGCTGCCGTGGAGTGGGATAGTGTCCACCAAGTGCTAAGTGGACACTATGGCGGTATCTAATGTCGGGAATAAGCGAAGCGACGAAGCGCGGTCGACGAAACTGGTCGCTGGAAGACAAATGGCGAATTGTTGAGGAAGCGCAGTTTCCGGGCAATTCGGTAGCGGAGGTGGCGCGCCGGCGCGGGGTCAACAGCAACTTGCTTTTCCGTTGGATGCGGGCAGCCGAGGCTGGACAACTCGGTCACCGGCCGGCTTCCCTTGTGCTTCTGCCGAAACCCACCCTGGACTTCATTCCGATCGGCGTATTTGGACGAGGCGATGACGAAGGGCCTGCTATGACAATACCGGTCGCCCCCTCTGTGACCGTTCCTCCGGCGGAGAGTTCGGCGCGGCCCAAATCGGTGTTGCCAGCCAAGGGGCCGTCATTGGACGAGCGCCCCGGCGTCATCGAAATCGATCTTGCCAATGGCGTTCGCGTTCGAGTTGACGCCTTTGTCAACGAGAAGGCTTTGCGGCGTGTTCTTGCAGCGCTGGGTGAGACGTCGTGATCCAGATTGCCGCTGGGACGAAGGTGTACCTGGCCTGCCGGCCGGTCGACATGCGCCGTGGGTTCGATGGTCTGTCGGCGGACGTGGTCAACACATTGAATGCCGATCCTTACAGTGGCCATCTCTTTCTCTTTCGGGGAAGAGAGGCGACTATTTGAAAGCGCTTTATTGGGACGGAACCGGGATGTGCCTTTTTGCCAAGCGACTGGAGCAGGGCAAGTTCGTCTGGCCGTCGATCGTGGATGGTGTTCTGCAGATGTCGGCAGCCCAGCTTGCTCTCCTCGTCGAAGGGATGGACTGGCGGCGAACGCGGATGCCTGACCCTCTGCCAAAGCCGGCGATGGCGTAATAACGCCTTGTTTTTACGAACAAAACCGTAGATGGACCTGGCCTCCTGTGCTACAGAGGCGCATGTCTCTTGCTGCTTCCGACCCGCTTGCCGAACTGGAGGAACTGCGTGCGCTGACCGCGCAGTTGCAGGCGGAGCTTTATGCCAAGAATCTCTATATTGAGAAGCTGAAAGCGCAGCTTGCCACCTTGAAGCGGGCGCGTTTTGGCCGCTCGTCAGAGAAACTCGATCGTCTGATCGAGCAGCTCGAACTGACGATCACCGACCTCGAAGAAAGTGAGGCGCAGGCGGACGTCGAACAGGCACAAGACCGTTCATCGGTCTCGCCGCCCGCAGTCGCCGCGAAGACCAAGTCGCCCCTGGGCCGCAAACCCTTACCAGCCCATCTGCCGAGCGAGACGATTACCCATCCACCAGTCTGTTCCTGCCCGAAGTGCGGCGGGACCGTCTTCAGCAAGATCGGCACGGATGAACGCGAAGTGCTGGAGTATGTGCCTTCGCACTTCAAGCGGGTCGTGCATCTTCGCCCGAAGATGAGCTGCCGGGCCTGCGAGACGATCGTTCAGGCGCCGATGCCATCGCTGCCTATTGAACGTGGCCGTCCTGGTCCCAACCTGCTCGCCCACGTTCTGGTTTCCAAATACTGCGACCATCTTCCCCTGCATCGCCAGAGCGACATCTATGCTCGAGAAGGCATCGACCTTGATCGCTCGACGCTTGCCGGGTGGGTCGGGGCGATGGCGGCGCTGCTCAAGATCCTGAGTGACAGGATCGGCGCCCATGTCCGGGCAGGCGAAACGGTGCATGCCGACGATACACCCGTTCCGGTTCTTGATCCCGGACGCGGGAAGACCAAAACCGGCCGCCTTTGGACGGTCGTACGCGACGAGCGGCCGTGGGGATCGACCGCACCGCCCGCTGCTTTCTATGCCTACTCTCAAGATCGCAAGGGAGAACGTGCCCATCAACTGCTGTCGGAATGTCGCGGCTTTCTGCATGCAGACGCCTATGCAGGCTTTGACAAGCTGTATGAGCCCGATGAACTCACTGGGCAAACACGACTGACGCAGGTGACCTGTTGGGCACACGCACGTCGCGATCTGTACAATGAATTCCTGCGCAACCGCTCGCCGGCAGCCGAGCGAGCGTTGAACCTGATATCGGATCTGTTTGCGATCGAGGCAGAGGTCAACGGCTCGGACCCACAGATGCGGTTCGCCACTCGGCAGGCCAGATCCCTTCCCGTGCTGGAAACGCTGAAACGCCATCTCGATACCACCCTTGCACGCATCAGCGGCAAGAGCGAGTTCGCAAAGGCAATCCGCTATATCACGTCGCGCTGGCAGGCGTTTACCGTCTACGCGACCGACGGGCGCCTTGAGATGAGTAACAATGCCGCCGAGCGAGCGATCCGCCCGTTGGCCCTCGGAAGAAAGAATTATCTCTTCAGCGGCTCAGACGCTGGCGGTGAACGAGCCGCCGTCATCTACACCATCATCGAGACCTGCAAAATGGGCGGCATCAACCCGCAGGTTTATCTCGCCGACATCATCAATCGCATCGCCGATCACCCAGCAAACAGGATCGACGAACTTCTTCCTTGGAAGTGGTCTCCTCAATCATAGTGTCCACCTAATTCCACAGTGGACACTATCCAATTCCAGACCGAACGCATCCCGCGGTCATCACGCCACGCTTACATACATTATGCGATTTTCGAAGCACAAAACAAGAACATCAATGCGATAGTAGTCCGCTTTGCGCTGGCGATCCTGACCTACTACCGGGTAATTTCCTTCAGATCGGCTTAGAGTTCGGCCGTTCGGCCTGTTGAAGAACGGACGTATCAAGAAGCAGATTTACTGAAGAGCGCCGTCGCACACTGAAGGCAGTGGACTCCCGGAACGACGGGCCCGCCAGATCATATCCGCTGATCGAAAGACAATTCGTTATCCGTCATGCCGACCGTCGGGGGTCGACGCTGCGAAGCGGCGATGCTTCGGCTATCGGTGGTTATTCGCCCTGTTTCGGCGGGACGGAGAACCGTCCGGGATCAATCGCGCCTACCGACTGTATTCTGAGGAAGATCTTTCGGCTCGCAAGCTGAAAGCCAAGCGGCGTTCCATCGGCAGGCGTGCGCCGATCCAGGTCGAGGCTAAGACCGATGCCCGCAGCGCCTTCTCCGAGTGGGCCGACGATTGCAATACATTCCGGCCGCGCTCATCGCACCGATACCGGACCCCGGCCGCCAAACCTGCGATTTCCTGGTACCCCCGTTCGATGTATGATCGACGCGCTCGCTTCCTAGGGATATTTGCATGTCTCCAAATTTCCAGATCAACCCCGCGCTAGTGACTTGGAACGGCCACCACGGTCTACCACGATTCGATCTGGTCAAGGACGATGATTTCGCGTCCGGATTCGATGCTGCAATAGCAGCACACACGGCGGAGATCGATAGCATCGCCAACAACTCTGAAGAACCAACGTTCTCGAACACGGTAGTGGCGTTGGAGATTGCCGGGATCGAACTCTCACGCGTCTCGGCTCTATTTTGGGGCAAGGCAGGCGCTCATACCAGTGGCAGCATTCAGGCGCTGGAGCGAGAGATAGTACCGAGGATGGCGAAGCATTATAGGAAAATAGGCACGAACAACGCCCTATTCGCCCGCATCGATGCACTCTGGGAGGCCCGTGAGAAGCTCGGACTAACGCCAGAGGAAACCCGCGTGCTCGAGCGGCACTGGAAAGGTTTCGTTAACTTGGGTGCGAAGCTCGCGAAACTGGAGCAGGAAAGGTTAGCGTCAATCAACGAGACTCTTGCGGGTCTTGGCGCAATGTTCGGCCAAAACGTCCTTGCTGACGAGAAGAATTGGGCCTTGATCCTTTCCGGCGAAGACGAGCTCGCAGGCATTCCCCCTTTCTGCGCGAGGCCATGGCGGAGGCGGCGGGTGCGCTCGGTAAAGATGGCAAGTATGCAGTGACGCTCTTCCGGCCAATCATCGAGCCTTTCCTAACCTTCTCCGACCGACGTGATCTGCGCGAACAAGCGTTCAAGGCTTGGATGACGCGCGGTGCACACCGCGGTCAGACAGATAACCGCGCGCTGATCCGTGATACACTGGCTCTCAGGGCTGAAAAGGCATCACTCCTCGGCTACAGTAACTTCGCGGAAATGAAACTCGATAACACGATGGCGAAGACGTCCGATGCGGTGAACGGGCTTCTCCGAGTGGTTTGGAAAAGCGCGCGAGCCAAGGCCTTGGCAGAAGAGGCAAGCCTTAACCGCCTGATCGCCGAAGAAGGCAAGAACTACGACGTCACACCGTGGGATTGGCGCTATTATGCGGAAAAGCTCCGCAGGCGGCTGTTCAACTTCTCCGAGTCGGACCTTAGGCCATATCTGCAATTGGAGAATATCATCGCGGCTTGCTTCGCCGTGGCCGAGCGGCTGTTCGCGGTGAAGGCTACCGAAGTGAAGGACATCGCGGTCTATCATCCCGATGTGCGCGTTTTCGAGATTCGCGATCGATCGGATAAGCTCGTTGCTCTCTTTCTAGGCGATTACTTTGCTCGGAGTACGAAGCGATCTGGCGCCTGGATGAGTGCCTTCCAGTCCCAGCACAAGCTGCCGTTGAAGAACGGGCATGTCGGCGAGCTACCCATCATTTCTAGTGTCTGCAATTTTGCAAGGCCCACGGAAGGCAAGCCGGCGCTGTTGTCGTTCGACGATGCGCGCACGTTGTTTCACGAGTTCGGCCACGCTCTGCACGCCATGCTATCCGATGTCACCTATCCCTCCGTCTCGGGCACCCACGTCTCTCGCGATTTCGTCGAGCTTCCTTCACAGCTTTACGAACATTGGCTGACAGTGCCCGAAATTCTCAAGGAATATGCAGTCCATCACGAAACGGGGGAGCCGATGCCTGCAGCGCTGATCGATAAGATTCTTTCAGCGCGCGCTTTCAATTCTGGGTGCAGGACCGTCGAATTTACCTCTTCGGCACTCGTCGACATGGCGTTCCACAGGCACGGCGCCGTCGAAGATCCTATGGCCTTACAGGCGGAAATGTTGACGGAGATCAACATGCCGGCATCACTCTCGATGCGCCAATCCGCGCCGCACTTCCTGCATATCTTTGCAAGCGACGGTTATGCCGCCGGCTACTATTCCTACATCTGGTCTGACATGCTGGACGCCGATGCGTTCGCCGCGTTCGAGGATACAGGCAATGCCTTCAACTCAGCCATGGCTGCCAAGCTGAAGGCAAGTATCTATTCTGTGGGCGGCTCGATCGATCCCGTAGAAACATACGTCGCTTTCCGGGGCAGATTGCCGAGCCCGGATGCGATGCTGAAGAAGCTCGGCCTGTCAATATCCGAAGGGGCCGATCTCTATGAATTATCTTCACCAAAGGAGTCGATCCAAGATTCCCAACTACAGACCTTGGGCTTTACGGGTGTATTCGGACATGAAGATAAGGCTTTAGTACGCATGTGCGAAGACGTTCAACATGCAGCAGCTCGACTCGGTCGGCGCAGCCGTCTGCCGCTCTCAGTCAGCGCAATCGCGAGCGCTGCGGGTATCTCGCCAACCGACCCACTTTTCGTCAAAGCACTTTTTGCGTTGACTTCGGCTGAGGATGGCATCTTTGAGGTTACAGGGAAGCTCGTCGACGACGAGTTCAGGGAGTTCCAACTTAAGAAGGAAGAGTTCGAATCCGTTCTGGTGACCAATTCGCTGAAGCACCCGCAAACGGGTACGGTGATTGAAAACGCAAGATGCCTCGTTTATCTACAGTTCACACTGCGGCGAACTTTCTTGGATGCATATAATGGACCCAACTGAGCCGACGTTGCAGCAACTCCTGGCGGTCTTCGGGCAGCAATGCGATGGAGCAGTCATGGCGTTTCACTTGGCGAGTTCCAATGACCGACGCGTCGCAGCCCTGGAAAAAATCCTCGATTTCGCCTACGATGACTTAGTCAACGATCGGCACCTGAATCAGAAGCACGGCGAGGACGCGCTATCTGTCCAAATCATAAAACAGCTTAAGTTTGTTGCCATTGACGCCAACCATGACATTCAGGTGGGCGGTCATTGCGACATCCTTGTGCGAGCCCGCGACCGCTTTCTGTGGATCGCAGAGGCAAAGATCCACAAGAGCTTTGGTTGGCTGCATAAAGGGTTTTTGCAGCTTTCGACCCGGTTCGGATCAGCAGCCGAAGGCCGTGACCACGGTGAGATAATCATTTACTGCCGGATGGCGAAGGCGGGTGATGTGCTGTCGCGTTGGAAAGATTATCTTCTACTCAGGGAGCCGGTCGAGATATGCGAGGACAGAATCGATAATCAGCTGTGGTTCCGCACACGTCATACCTGCCCAAGCAGCGCCCTTTATTTCTATACGCGGCATCGGATCATACCACTTTTTTGGAGTCCGCAGGATAGGTGACCCTGGCTACCAAGCTGGCGGTAATTCACTTTGCGCCTGTCGATTTATACCGGCGATAGGCTCAAGCAGCGGTGGCAGACCGTCCTTAAGGCAAAATCGCGACCATCATCAACTCCATGATGTTGAAGCCTGCTGCAATTTAATTCTGCCTAGGCAACGCGCGTGGCCAGCTCAACGCTTTCTTTGCGGCCAGGCCTCCGACAACTTGCCACCGACATCACAATGCGCGCCAGCAAACCAAATCTGCCGAACGTCACGATCCTCGGGCGTCGCGGCGAGGTTGGTGCGAGAGTATGCCCGCCTCTCATCCAAAGATCCAAAGTAAGCGTCCGGTGAAGCAGCCTTTGAGATTTTGCCCAGCGCGCTGAAGTTACGTCGCTAATTCCGTAGTTGGCGACGTAACCAAGGGTGAACTTATGGGGCGGGTCGAGATTCTGACGGGCGTCGAGCGCGGCCGTGTCTGGACGGACGAGGACAAGCTTCGGATTCTGGAAGAGGTTGAGGTGAGTGGTTCTGGCGTCGCCGAGATTGCCCGCCGGCACGATATTCTCCCGCAGCAGATTTACACTTGGCGCAAAAAGCTCGGTCGGGACATCCGGTCACCGGGTGGATCAGGCGTGACGCTGTTGCCGGTGGCGCTATTCGGAAAGCGAAACGGATCGAGCCGCGGAAGCAGAGAAGGTCACAGCGAAACGGCCGGCAAAGCCGTCTCGCATCGAGGTCGGCTGCAAAGGTGGCCGCGTCTTGAAGGTCGATGCCTCGATTGCGCCGGAAACCCGCAAGTTCTTCGATTTGACCACCAGCCTCGGAACGCATCCGATCGCCGAGGAAACGCTCGTCCGGATCGGCGAACTCTACGAGAATGCCATCCGCGGAGCGCCGCCGAAACTGTATTTTACAAGTGCTTTCCTGGCTCGAATTACCCCCCCGCGCCCGAAACCTCCCCCTGCCCGTCATCTCCCGCAAGCCGAGCTCGCCGACGATCCGCCGCGCCGCCTGCGGCGTCACGTCGAGCATCTTGGTGACCATGCCGGCCGAGACGAGCGGTTTTGCGATGACAAGCTCGATCAGTTCCGGCAATTTTGACGAGGTTCGCCGGCCGGCCAGTTTTCGCTCCATCATCTGCCGCGCCAGCGCCAGCCGATTTCCTTCAGGCCTGGCTCGGCGGTGGCGGTCAGCCCCTGGGCGATGGCGAGCAGCCGGATCTCGCGATCGCGATGCCGGCGCCGATCGACGGGATGGATTTCAGGCCGAGATTGAAGGCAACGAGATGCACCCCGGAGGTGACGCCGGCCTGGCGAAGGATCGCCGCTGCCAGCAGTCGGCCGAGCCAGGGCGCGTGCTGCAGCACGCCCAAAAATTCCAGGCGTCGAGGGCAATATCGCCTGCAGCACCAATGGTAGATCGCTGATCATGGCGAGCACGCCGCGCCATTGCTCGAGGCGCTCGTCCCAATCGAGATCGTAGACCAGCGGGTCCTTTTCACTCACAGAAGACCGCGTTGGTGTGATCACCTCCGTGATGGCCGCCTCGGACCGCGCCAGCACCTTATCGATGGCGGCAAGCTCGGCGTCGAAGGGACTGGGTACGGCAGTCCACTTCCCCTCCTTCGACGGAAGCAAGATCCGCTGTGGCCTCGACATTTCCCACGGCGCTGTCGGTACCATGAATGCTGCAGGCCACGCCTGCCCGCGGAGGCTGCGAGACTATCGGGGCTGAGCGCCCACCCGGGTGGCTGCACCCCGCAGCACGTCGCGGGCGATCGTCAACTCGTGCGTCGGGTTGCGGATGTTGACACACGATCCGCTGCTCCCTGCAGTGCCACTGGAGCCGCTTGGGCACGTCGCTAGCTACGCGGTCCGTCAATCCCAGCCAACCGCAATAGATTGCGTTGCCAATACTATGCACTTCATGATAGAATAATTTAATTCTAACTTAGTAGAATTCAGCGTCGCTAGTCGGTCCGCGCTACCATCGGGGATTCGAGGCCAATCTAGGGCAGCAGCGGACGGGGACTCGTCGAAACCACGGTGGAGATTGCGCGTTCTGCGCCCGCAGAACAGGCCACTAGCAAACCCGACGACAGCTCGCTTCTGCCAGACCGTTCTCGCATCGCACTCAGACGCTCTATCGGTAGGAAACTCGAACTTACTAGAAGCGCGGCCCCTCCGGAGAAGAATATGAGCAGAGCCTCGGGTCGCAATATTATGAAGCAACAGCTCACTCTGGAGACGCGCAAGAAACTCTACTCGGCGCGCCGCCTCCTGCCGCTCGACGTTCAAAAGGAAACCGGGATCCGTATTCCAGTAAATGTCTATTTCAAGGATCCACTCGTGGCCAAAACCAATCCGGCTGCGGCGATCGACAAGAACTTTTTGGTGCCTTGGGAACCCGGGCTGAAAGATGGCCCCACCAGTGCACGCTTTGCTGTGGTCGACTACGACGCCACCATGGGCACGTTGGCGCCACCCGCGAAATGGGATCAGAAAAGGCACACTTTTGTCGCGCCCAACGGAGAAGCGCTGGATGAGCACGCCACATGCCTGCCCCAGTTTCGGCAGCTCAGCGTTTGGGGGACAGTTCAGCACACACTCGATTTTTTCGAAAGCGGTTTCGCCCTCGGACGCCGCATCACTTGGGGTTTCGAAGGAAACAGACTGATCCTGGTACCGGCCGCCGGCTACGGTGAGAACGCCTACTATGACCGCAAGAGCAAATCCCTTCAGTTCTACTGGTTTGAAAGAGACGGCCAGCGAATTTACACCTGTCACTCCAGCGATATCGTCAATCACGAATTCGGGCATGCCGTACTCGACGGGCTGAGGCCTTATTATTTCGAATCCATTCTCTCCCAAACAGCCGGGTTTCACGAGTTCCTAGGAGACCTGACGGCGATCCTGATGGCGTTTCGCAACAATGACTTTCGCGAGACCGTTATGGTCGAAAGCGCCGGCGACCTCGCTTCGGGCTCGTTGTTGTCATCGCTTGCCCAACAATTCGGGGATGCTGTGGTCGGACAGCCCTATCTCAGATCCGCGCGCAATCAGCTCACAATGCAAGACGTTGCAAGCGAACTGCGACCGCACCTGGTTTCCCAGGTTCTGACTGGCGCAATGTTCGACATTATCATCGCTCTACTCGGAAAATATAAACAACGGCAGGAAGATCGACTGAACGCCGATCCCGCAGCCAAGACTTCGTCGCTCGCACAAATGTTCTGGTTCACGATCCAGCGCATGCAGATGATGGCGATTCAACCTCTGGATCTACTGCCTCCCTGCGACGTCACGTTTCGCGACTATGCTCTGGCGGTACTGAGAGCGGAGCAGGTGACCAACCCGACAGATCCGAACGGATATCAAGCTATGATGCTCGACGTGTTTATCAAGCGCGGCATCCTCGGTGAGGCCGACCGCGCGCCTCTGCTTGCCACTGCCGCCGTTTTCGACCGTCCGCAACTGGCTATTTTTCACAGCATAGATTCGATCGGTGCCTCACGCGGGGGCGCCTATCGCTTCCTCGACGACAACCGCAGAGATCTTTTCATCCCAGCTACAGCGGACGTGGTCGTCGCCGAAATTGCCCGCGCAAGCAAGCTCACGACAGAGGCCCGGCAAATGCCCGACCAGATCGTGGTGCAGTACATTTGGCGGGAAGAGGTGGTCCTCGTGGGCGATCGTTTCGGCAGATTTGCCGGTGAGCGGACGAGTATGCCATGCGGCGCGACTCTCGTATTGGACCAAAACGGCAATCTCGTTCACTGGTCACGTAAACCGGGCAGCGAGTCACTGGGAAACAGCTCGGCCGAGCGGGCCGAGCAAGCCGCGGGGCAGGCGCGCCTGGGTGAATTTCTGAATGCCGTGGAAGCACGCATCAGAGCCGGAATGATCGGGGAGACGATTGGCGGAGAGCTCGGACTGTTGAGCCGCGCCACGCCACCTTTCGGCTTTAGCAGAGTCGACGGGGCGATCCGCTTCGAGCTATCGCCCCACTTTTCGATCCACGACGACGCAAGTGACGAACTCGGAGGTCGGCAATGGCACGTAAGCTCTTAGTGCGAGCATTCGACGTCGGCCTGGGTGACTGCATCTATTGCCGCATCCCTGATGCTCACGAAGACGACCGGGATTTTCATATTCTCATTGACTGCGGGTCCTGGAGTGGGATGCAGTACCTTGAGGCCGCGGTGGGCAAGCTAAAGCAGATGTTGCCCGCCGTGGGAGGCAAAAGGCGACTCGATCTTCTCGTGGTGACGCATCAGCACAAGGATCACATTGCAGGCTTCGGTCCTTCCCTGTGGAACGACATCTCCATAGGGGCAATCTGGATGAGCGCGGCGATGAATCCCAAACATGCGCAGGCTGAGGGTGCGCGAAAATTGCATGCCTTTGCCGGAAGCGTCGCAGAGCGGGCTGCGGGCCTGAATCTGGCCCCAGAGTTGACCGATCTCTTCACCGCCTACGAATTCGACAACGATACCGCAATGACGACGCTCCGAACGACGCTGCCGGCGACCAACAACATCCAGCCGATCTACGTCCACGCCGGAATGAGCACAGGTTCCTCCTTGCAACTGCCGCTCAAAGGGGCGAGGCTCAATATTCTCGGACCGGAAAACGACATCGACCACTTCTATCTGGGCGACCCGAAAGATCCCAATCTGCAAGGTGTCCTCGGAATGGTCGAGTCCCTGAAGGCCGGGGCGGTTCTCGGAGCGACCCCGAAATCCGCATCACAACAGCCGTCGAACATAAGTGCGTCCGATTTCCAAGCGCTCCGGACCCGAATGCTATCGGCGGCGCTCGCCTTTGCCGACCTGGACGGGAAAGTGACGAACAACACCAGCGTCATCCTGCTGATCGAGTGGCGCGACAAGCGCCTGCTCTTCGTCGGTGACGCGGAATGGGACGCAGCCTTTGTTCCCGGCAAGGGGAACGGTTCGTGGAACACAATGTGGGCGAAGTCGCGAGCACTCTTGGACAACCCCGTCGACTTCCTCAAAGTGGGTCACCACGGAAGCACTAACGCGACGCCATGGGACGACGATCCCGGCCGCCATGCGGGCAAGCCCAACGAGCCACTGGATATCCTCAACGCTGTTCTTCCAAGAACGGGCTCGCCTACGGCGTTTGCGATCGTTTCGACGGAGCGTGGACGATACAAGACTATCCCGGAGGCGGCACTGCTCGTCGAGCTCGGGACACGCATCGCCAACAAGGTCGACTATGCCACGGCGCTGGCAGTTGCCGACGTCGACCTCTCCACAATCAACAAATTCGAAGAATTCGAAAAGCCGTGGATTGGGCACGGGCAACCCCCGCGTACCGATTTCAACAGTCTGATCGAAAAAGACGGCTACATCGATGTGGAGATTCCCCCGTGAGAACCTCGCTTTACGACATTGTATAAGCTCGCGAGCGGCTGACACTCAACAAGAAGCGATCTTCCGATGACCCGAAATCTCGTCATCTGCTGTGACGGAACCGCGAACGAGTTCGCGGTCGACCGTACCAACGTCTCCAAACTCTGCTCCGCCCTCATGAAAGACCATCGCCAGCAACTGGTTTTCTATCACCCGGGCGTCGGGACGATGGCGCCGCCTGGCTTCGTGACCGGGATTGGGAGCCGGCTCGCCAAGCTCGCTGGTCTCGCCTTCGGCTACGGCCTGAAGCGCGACATCGTCGATGCTTACGTCTTCGTTATGAGGCATTACAGGCCGGGTGATCGGCTGTTCATATTTGGCTTCAGCAGAGGTGCCTATACGGCCCGTGCACTCGCTGCTCTGATCAAGATGTATGGCCTCCTCATGCCCGGCAATGATGCGCTGGTCCCCTACATGGTCAAGATGCTATGGGCCATCAACGATGCCGATCGAAAAAACAAGAAACAGATCAGCGGCTATTTCCAACTGGCCCGTGAGTTCAAGACGACACTGGCCGGAGCTGAATGCAAACCGCACTTCGTCGGTGTTTGGGACACCGTGAGCTCGGTCGGCTGGGTTGGAAGTCCGGTATCGCTGCCCTATACACGGGACAATCCCGATATCGCCATCACAAGACACGCAGTTGCAATCGACGAGAGGCGCGCGTTCTTCAGGACAAACCTCTTTGCTGCGCCGCCGGGTCGAGACGTCAAACAGGTCTGGTTTCCGGGTGTTCACTGCGACGTCGGCGGCGGCTATCCCGAAGCAGAGAGCGGGCTGTCGAAGATTTCTCTCGAATGGATGATGGAGGAAGCATCCGCGGCGGGTCTGTTCATCGACCCTGTCGCGAGGTCGACCATCCTTGGGACAACAAACCCGGACTACGCGAAACCTTCAGCGAGCGCAAGAATGCACGACTCTCTGAGCTGGAAATGGCGGTTGGCTGAATTCGTGCCCAAGCGCCATTTCGACAAGGGCACCGCACGCGAGAGCTGGCGCCTCAATCGGTCCCGGCGGCGCGAGTTCGGACCGATGCCGATAGTCCATGATTCGGCTTGGCAGGTCCCGGGAGGCTACGCAGCCCGCTTGCCTCCGGACGCCATCAGGGCATCCAGCGTCTATCCCGTTCAAGCGCCCTGAAGACGGAAGCATAGGCTTTGCGACATGTGCCAGCTCGATGCAAAATGGTTTAGTAAGACAGGAGGGTCACCATGAACCCGTTTCTGGTTTTTCCGGTGCCGCAAGAACTTCCTCGCAGACCGGACCGCCTCTACGCCAAATTGGACGACGTAATGGAAGACGTCAAGAAAAGCAGGAACGAGCTGCTGCTCGGCGCCATCGACGCCGATTGGTTCGATCGACCGGACACCTTCGGTCTACTGGGCAGAGGCGACACCCGCTTAAGGGCAATCGCAGTGGCACCGATCTTCTTTCTCGAAATCGACGTATTCGGTCAAGCAGGGGGGCCATGGATTGTCGAAACCGGCGACCGGGTCGAGGAAGACCGGTGGGTAGAGATCCGCATTGCCCCAAGCGGCGATTCGAGGCTCTACCGGAACTTATACGGCGATCCGGAGCCAGTATCGGTGCTGTCGGCACATGTCGTTTCGACGCAAAAGTCCGACGCTCTGAATGAGATGCATAGTCTGGATGAATGGGCGATTCCGGACGACGACTTCGACGCCCACATCGCGAGTCTCAAGCATCCGAAAATCGAACGGCTGGCCGTCTACGACGTCGGCCAAGGTTCGGCTAACGGTTTCAGCGAAGCCATCTGCATTCCGAGGCTCTACTTCGATTTCGGAGGCGGGAGCAGGTCGCACACTAAAACGAGGCCGCACGCCATTCCTCACTTCTGCCTAAGCGCCCCACCTGTCATGGTCTTGTCCCATTGGCACGATGATCACTGGTCGTCCGGCCCGATCGTCACGCGATCGCTGTCACTGACCTGGATCGCCCCTTTCCAGTCCGTAACTTCGCCACATCTCGCCTTCGCAGCGTCGATCGTGTCCGCTGGCGGACGTCTGCTGGTGACCCGCGTCGCTTCGTTCTCGTTCGGAAATGCGCTCTTTCACCACGCGACTGGTACGAGCAGAAACGATTCCGGCTATTGGGTCCAGGTCAATCCTCCCAAGGCGGGCAAACCGTTCTTTTTTCCAGCCGACGCGTCCTACCAACACATTGGTCCACGGGCTCCCCTGACCTTGCAAGGGATCGCGGCGACCCATCACGGAGGAGACTGGAAGAACGCTGTGCTACCACCAAGTGCGGGAGGGACGGTCCGCTGTAGGTCGGTTTTCAGTTTTGGCCTTTTCCCATCGGGGGCGTCGAATACCTATGGGCATCCCACGACTAGGTCCGTTGCGGATCATAATAAGGCAGGATTCGTCCAACTCGATACCCCTCTGAGGACAGGTGGCAAGAGCGGCAACGGGACGGGTCACGTGCATCTCGACTGGTCGGGTACTCGAATCCCTAGTGCGCCATGTGGCAACAGCGTCTGCTACCAGAATCTGGACCAGGCGTAGCTTAACTTGATTGCTGATTGCACGGTTTCGTCGGCTCGCATGAGGCGTGGGCTAGCTACCAGTTCAGCGTTAGAGCGGTATGCGTTTAGGCGGAGTCGGGAAGGGATTCCCTTTTGGGCGCAAATCAGATTCATCATTTGGGCCGGTAAGGGAGGCCGGCCTGGATGGCGAAACCCTTTTCCGATGATCTTCGCGCGCGTGTCGTTGGCGCGGTGACGCGCGACGGCCTGTCGTGCCGGGCGGCGGCCCAACGCTTTGGCATTGGCATCAGCACCGCCATTGACTGGGTGCGGCGCTTTCGCGAGACGGGCAGTTTCGGCCCCGGCCAGATGGGCGGACACAAGCCGCGGGTGCTTTCCGGTCCGCACCGGGATTGGCTGCTTTGGCGTTGCCGCGACCGTGCCTTCACACTGCGCGGGCTTGTGGCGGAATTGGCCGAGCGCGGCGTGACGGTCGATTACCGCGCCGTCTGGACGTTCGTGCATGAGGAGGGGTTGAGTTATAAAAAAGACGCTGGTCGCCAGCGAACGGGAGCGGCCCGACGTCGCCCGCCACCGGGCACGATGGCTGAAGCATCGCCACCGGATCGATCCATCCCGCCTGGTCTTCATCGATGAGACCTGGACGAAGACGAACATGGCGCCGCTCAGGGGCTGGGCGCCGCGCGGCGAACGGCTGTTGGGCCACGCCCCCTTCGGTCACTGGAACACCATGACCTTCGTCGCCGCGCTCAGGGCCGATCGCGTCAGCGCCCCCTTCCTCCTCGATGGCCCGATCAACGGCGAACGGTTCCGCATCTATGTCGAGAAGGTGCTGGTGCCGGAACTCAAAGCCGGCGACGTCGTCGTCATGGACAATCTCGGCTCGCACAAGGCCGCGGCGATCCGCACCGCCATCCGCAACGCCGGCGCCCGCTTGCTCTTCCTGCCGAAATATTCCCCCGATCTCAATCCCATCGAAAAGCTCTTCG
This sequence comes from Sinorhizobium prairiense, assembly GCF_029201645.2. Classification (NCBI taxonomy): domain Bacteria; kingdom Pseudomonadati; phylum Pseudomonadota; class Alphaproteobacteria; order Hyphomicrobiales; family Rhizobiaceae; genus Sinorhizobium; species Sinorhizobium prairiense. Next base: position 196,356 of record NZ_CP104130.1, on the reverse strand, counting down.
CCAAGATCAAGCACTGGCTGCGCGAGGCGCAAGCCAGATCAACCGAAGCCATCTGCGATGAACTGCGGACGATCCTGCAGACCATCACTCCGCAGGAATGCGCAAGCTATTTCAAGGAAGCTGGATATGACCGAACCTAAACGCATCCCGCTCTAGTACCTTCAATCAACGACGCCTGCATTTCCATTTTAATCTGGCTGAGTATTTACATAGACTGGCGCTGGGCGCTCAATTTAATATATCAGAGGTTTTTACGACAGGCCGCAACACTTATAAAGTGCTTAGTTTGAAAGTGTAAGTTTTTCCAACTTGAGCCATATACTTGGCGTCTGGGAAATGGATCGGGGGGCGCATGAAGCAGGCGATTGTAATGATCCATGGGATGGGAGAGCAAGTTCCTATGGAGACGTTGATGAGTTTCGCAGAGGTGGTTTGGGCAACGGACACCGAGCTCATCGATGCCCATCGCCCCGACTCATCTACCGGGGGCGCTCGGACAACTAACGCGATCTGGTTCAAACCGGACAAACATAGTCGCTCCTACGAACTCCGACGATTGGCCACAGAAAGCCTTCCGGCACGCGGTTCGACGCACTTCTACGAATTTTATTGGGCCCATCTCATGGAGGGGACCACATTTGAACACTTTCGCGCTTGGCTGAAGGACCTTCTCTGGCGCTCGCCAAGTCGTGTACCGGAAGGGCTCGGCCTTGCCTGGGTGATGCTTTGGCTTACTACGATCGCGGCGGCAACGTTCTTTGTCCTGTCGTTGATTCCGTCTGACGGCAAGACTTGGTATTCGGCGGTATTGGGAGGCATCGCAAGCCTATCAGTCGGCGGTTTCATCAGCACCTTCCTCCTCAAATACTTCGGTGACGTTGCGCGTTACGTCAAGGCGAGTCCGCCCAATGTCGCTCGCCGCCAAGAAATCCGCGAGAAGGGGGTGCAGCTTCTGGAATCGTTGATGGGTATAAAGCCCGATGGAACGACGATACCGCCCGAATACGATCGGGTGGTGGTCGTCGGACATTCGCTGGGAACGATAGTCGCTTACGACATTCTCACCCACTGCTTCGCGCGCCTCAACACGCGGATGACTGCAGCAAAAGAGCAGCCGGAACTGGCGAAGATGGAAGATTTAATTCGCCGGGTGATTGGCGTGGAAACATCTTCTGGGGAAGAACCCAAGCCGCAGGAAGTGGATATCAATGCGTTCCAAGCCCAGCAGGCGCTTTGTCGAGCCGAGTTGAACGCGCAGGGGAACCCGTGGATCGTTTCCGACTTCATAAGCCTAGGGTCACCGCTAGCACACGCGGAATTTCTACTCGCTTACGACAAAGCGGATCTCAGGAAGCTTCAGGAAAGGCGTGTTCTGCCAACCTGCCCGCCGACACTGGAATACGATGCGACAGGCAAAAAGCGGCATATATCCTATCGGACCACTTCGGGTGTCGATGCCCCGCGGGTGCCCCATCACGCAGCACTATTCGCATTCACGCGATGGACGAACATCTACTCCCGCCACAAAGCAATCCTTTGGGGGATATCATCTCCGGTCCGGTCGGCAAACAGTTCAACCTGGCTGTGAATGGTGCGACGTTTTTTGGTATTCGCGATATCGCTGTATTACCGGAACCCAAAGAAGGAAATGCTGGGTGGAGATATTGGCCTCCGTTCTTTACGCATACCAAATATTGGACCCTTCCTACAGGTTGGCATATTGGCGCGGTCGTGCCGCACCACATCGAGCAGCTTCGAAAGGCCCTGAAGCTAAAGGATGGGTGAAACCTACGGTCCGCGCATCGCCGCTATCTGGCTCTCCAGTTCACGGACATAGGCGCGTGCGAGCCCTGCGAACGGCTGATCATCGGCGCAATGGTTCCTGAGGACCTCGAGGTGATCGAACGCTGACTCTTGCAAAACCGCGGCAACGGCGTCATCTGGCGCAGTCGCGGCGCGATTGAGGACCGCCAGCGCCTTGTTGCCGCTGATCCGCAACAGGAGGAGCTTCTTCATCCTATCTTCCGTCAATCGGCGCCGATTGAGGCCATAGATGCGGATCGATGCGTCGCCTGCCGGGCTGCTGTTGCGCGCGCGAACAGTCGAAAACTCTTCGTTGAGTACCCATTCAAGATGGAGGTCAGGATCAACCCTGGTCGGGTCAATCAGCAACGGCTTTTCCATGGTAACGTCACAATTATGTGAGGTCACCCAAACCGAATCCTCAGTCGGAAAAGAGTCGAGCTTACCCACCGAGACCGTTCGATCAGCTTCAATCAGCGCCCGAACTTGCTCCTCGGTCATGCCGGCCTCTAAAATCAGCTGCCGACGCCGCTGATTGCAGTGCATACAACTGAGAACCAAGTTGGTCCAGTTCATCGCCAGCCACCAGTAGCCATGGTGCGTGACCCCATGACCCGCAGCCTCAGTGACAGCTCCTTTCGGCCGATAGTGTTCGATATCGGTATCCTGCGACCCGGCGATCTGACTTTCGCAGTACGCGCACTTGTTGTGGAACATATCTTGGAGTGCGTCACGAACCGACTTATGTGAATAGGCATTGAACTTGGTCCCTACGGCTGGACTACCATCGCCACCGAGGCCGGCGATAATGCCAGCAAGTTCGAGGGAAGCGGGACTCTCCGGATTGGTCAGATCTAAGCGCGGAGGAGCATAGGCAGGCCGAGCGACAGGTATCATTCCGCAGCCCCATTCTCGTCCGGCTTCGCCTCCGACTCTGCTGCCGTACTGCGACGCGACGGGGACGCCGTGATGTTGCTCCTCAATAGCGCGAGGGCATTATCGAAAATAGCTGTTCGGCGCGGCAGTGAGGCGGTCACGAGCTGCGCCCGTGTATCGATCTCCGCCTGTCTTAAGACATCGACGAGAGCTTGCTCCAGCGGCGTATCGCCGACAACTAGATTCTTGTGGAGGTCGGAACTCAGGCGCTCAAGGTCGGCTCCCTCTTCAGCGGTAAGATTGTCAGCGCGTGCGGCGAGATGGTGATAGAGGGCAAGCTTGGCGTCCGTTTCGGGATCGGTCGAACCAAGACCGAAGAATTCCGATGTCAATATCTGCTCGGCACGCATTCCCTTGATTGTCGGGAGGTTCTCGAGCTTTTCAATCAGCTCATCACCCTCTCTGCGGTGCAGCACGAAAACCTCACCATCATGCATACCTCGCAGACAGAGAGGGTCGTGGGTTGTAACGACAAACTGGACCTGCGGAAATGCCCGGCGAAGACATGTCATGATCCGCATCTTCCAGCGTGGATGGAGATGCGTCTCAATCTCGTCAATCAGAACCGTAGCGCAAGCAAATTCGAGATTGTCGTAGAAGCGCGTGAGCTCGCGAATGATGTCTGTGGCCATCGCGATAACGGATTTGTACCCGACTGACATGTCCTCGAAGCGAGTTCGCCCGCCAGAGGATTCGATAATGATATGGCCGTCCTCTCTCGCGAAATAATCGTCGGGCTTGAGCATAAGGATTTCTTTGAGCGCCCGAACGGCCGCGTCGAACGTCTCATCTGGGCAGTTGCGGAGCCAATCCGCCGGATTGGGGATTGTCGCCATGGGGTCGAAGAGGGATCGAGCGCGATAGGCCGGCGCGCGAAATCGCCGGGTCCGCTTTCTTGAAAAGTAGCGGCGTGGACCATAGGCGAGGACGATTTTTGACGGACCCTCTGTGCCCTCAAACCGGACGTCCGAACCACCACCTGCCAGGACCGCGGTAGCTTTGCCGCCGAAGAAGCCGACGTCGACTTGCACTGGTTTTTGGGAGACAGTCTCCCAATTCTCTAGGTCGGGGCGATGGATCAATCCGGCAGGATTCACTTGTTCGTCGGGATTCAATTCGTCAAGCGCGTTGGCCTCTGACGTCCCCAGAAGGGCGAGGGTTACCGCTTCGAGTACCGAACTTTTTCCGGTAGCGTTTTCGCCGAGGAGGATCATGCAGGGAGCGCTATCCGATAATTCTGACGCAACGGTATCAGGTAAACGGAAGTCGATCTCCTTTAGTCCCTTGAAGTTTCGAATCTTAACTTCCACAATCGGCGCGCGAGCCGCTGGCATGTCAGCAAGACCACGTAGTCGCCCGAGGGGTGGGAGGCCGAACGACTCTTCAAGCACCGAGACCTCTTCGGCTGGCCCGGTCAGCAAAAATTCCAGATAGTTACGACGTTGGGGTGGGGTCATCTGAGCTAGTTCATCAATAAACTCGATCAACCCATTAAGTTGCTTCCCGTGTATGAGGGCAGCACTCAGCAAAGCCAACGCCGTGGCCCCAGGATGCTCAGTTTCGCCGAATGTATGGGCAGCCAGCTTGCTCGGAGCGCCCGTAGGCAGGACAGCCAAACTGCGAGGATTGCGGGACAGGCGTTCGATGGTGCCGACCAACGCCTCGTGGCGTGCATCCACAAGTTCGCGCCGGTTCAAGGAAAGAACTGATATGGTTTCCTCTCCCTTCCTACTCATGGGTTCGATCCGGCCGTCTGTTTGAAAGTGAAGATGCTCGGATGGGTCGTCGAAACAGGGATCCAGCAGGAGCGCGGTTTCCGTCGATCTCAACTCCCCAACTGGCGCGTTGACTCCTCCCCGGTTGCCGTCGACAAAGAACTGGTTCTGTTTCCGCCTGCGGCAGGACTCACAGGCGGCGACCATATTGTCCCAATCGTAGGCGAGCCAACTGTAGTAAGCTTGGTCAGTCCGCCCGTCCTTTCCTTGCGCCAATCCCAAGGGCCTGTGAGGTTCCAACGGCGATCGCCGGCTAAGTTCGAGTCTCTGCTCACAATATCCACAGCGGCCCTGAAACAAATCTGAGAGAGTACCTATAATGCTCATATCATCGAGGATACTTTGCTCAATACGGACACGCTGCTGCCTGAGGCCATCGATATTCGAGGCGTATCTCTGAATGTCCCGCCGAAGATCTTCGACGTTTGGCGCCGTCAATATATCCGGTATGCGGACCTTCTCCCGCGAAACATAGAGCAATGCGCCAACTCCCCGTTATTGCAACCAGCATGACTTCATTTTAGAATTTTGAACAGAAAATCGCGATCGAAGGTGGTGTACGAAGTAGTCTGCGGCTGTGAACAGACTTGAGTAGCGTAGAGCTGAAATGGTGTTACCGAAGACACCTATTTTGATCGGACAGACCTGGGCGACCCGGGAGAAAAAGGAATCGCTCCATCTTCATTGGCGCTCATCTCAGCCCGCACTTCGATTGGGAAACCTTAACAATAAACCTCCATTTTGGCGAGTGCCCTGACAATTTGTTCGCGGCAGGTACGCACATGCCGATCAGTGCTGCTCCGAATGGCATCGGCGTCAGCCGCGCAAGAGGGCGCCAACTGTAGACGATGTGGATCCGCCATTCAGGTAGACGCGACTTTCAACGCTGGCAGCCTCACGCCGCCTGGGCTTGCTTCCGAATGGTCAACAGAAACAGCATGAAGCCCAGGACAAAGGCTCCGTCGATTGCTGCCGGTAGGAGGACAATGGGGCGCGCGATGCCGGCGTACCAGCGCCAACTTAAAACCACAACATCGAACAGCTTTGCACAGATGCCAAGCCAGACTAGCCCGTGATTGCGCCGCGGATCGACAGCGACGATGGCGTAACCCACACCGATCAACGTGACGCAAAACCCGAAATCTGACCACAAGTTGATCGCCATGCCCGCTGTAGCCGGGTCGTCATAGTAAGCGATCCCGAAAGTCCAGGCCGACGCAAACATCAAGGGTATCCCGATCAGCCAATTAAACAGCGCCGCCGCCCAAAAGAACTTCGACCAAAATCGACCGACGTAGCTTCTCATGATGTCCCTAATAAATCTGACTCTCCGAAAACAGGTTTTCTCACCTTTTTGTCTGCATCGTGTTCCGACGCCATGCTGATTTATACCGCAGATGTATGCTACCATAGATTTATGTCTTCGACATCAGCGACGTAGCTAGATTTGCATTCCGAGAATGACAGTCAAAACAAGGAGCTTGCCGACCATGCCGTCAGCTGCAAATACCCATACAGTTGCCCAGCTTCTCGAAATGACTCAGGCCGATCTCGATACACTGTTCACCGAAAGTGAACCTGGTCCGATCCCAGACGGCGAAGGTGCCGGTACGGCGATCGTCGCACCCGGCACGACCTTCAGCCCGAAGATCGCAAGTTTTATCAATCATTTCGCTTGGCAAGGAAAGATCTTCGACGCCAAATCGGGTCTGTTGCGAAACCTCATCCTCCCCTTCGGGCTGAGTGCGATCATCGCAAAGGTCTATCGGGCACCGAGCTGGCTGGATAAGAAGGATTGCATCGTCCTCGATTACTCCGAAACGTCCCTGCTGGCGCACTGGATTCGTGACGAAATTCGAATGATCAGCCCCAATCTCTATCTCGGCAAGGTCTTTTGGGGAAGAACCGTCTGATCGACTTTGCATTGCAGTTTTAGGACCAGTCCGCAATGCCGGTGTCCTCGACCTTTATGTTCGTATCGCCGCTCGACCCCGAACGAAGGCAATCCCTCAGCGCGTTGTTGGCGACACTCACCTGTTTACCCGGCTTTGCGGATCCCGACAATGTCGAGATCCCCTTTGCGCGCCTACCGGGACTGCATTTCGCACGTTTTGTCATCCTCGATGACAACGCCGCAGCGGACAATGCTGTCTACGATGTCGAAATCCCTGCGAAGCTCGCCTTCCTGGGAGACATCGACGGCACCCGGGACGCATTCGTCAAAGACCTGGTGCGTATTGCCGGGCCAGGACTTTCGAAGATTTTCGCGCACTGCCTCGATTTCAACGCGGCAGTGCCGCTCGAGGCGTGGCTTATCGCGCACAATGTCGAGCCGGCCGTGAACTACAGCAACTGGCCCGGCCGCAGTGTCCAACAGGTCCAGGAGGAGGCCGCCCTGCGGGAAGCGTTGCTCCGTTATCTGCCACAAGAACAGCAGCAAGCGGCTTCCCCTTCCGATTTGCATCGGCGCCTGCGTTCGCGTGTGAAAAGAGATGGCCCGTATACGGCCAGCCTGCCAACTACACCGCTTGGCGAAAGCTTGCGTGAAATGCTGCATTTTGTCGCCAGCGCCATCCTGCTCTTGGCCTTGGTGCCGCTGCTTCTGATTGTCGCGCCCTTCTATCTCGTTTTCCTTCGCCGCAAAGAAAACAGCGATGCCAGCGCGACAGCCCGCCCGTCCGCCCAACACCTACGAACACTCTTCGTCCGCGAGGATTTGGACGTCACCAATCAATTCAGCGCCTTCGGTACGGTGAAGCCCGGTCGGTTTCGCCTGTGGACCCTGATCGCGGTGTTTTGGATCGTCGGCTTCGCCACACGCCATCTCTACACCAGGGGCAGGCTGGCGCGAGTTGGCTCCATCCACTTCGCGCGCTGGGTTTTTCTCGATGACCATAGGCGGCTGTTATTCGGCAGCAACTATGACGGAAGTCTGGAGGCGTATATGGACGACTTTGTTAACAAGGTCGCTTTCGGCCTTAATCTCGTGTTCAGCAACGGCATAGGCTACCCACGGACACGCTTTTTGGTACTGGACGGAGCCAAGGACGAGCAGACGTTCAAACATTACATCCGCCGACATCAACTGCCCACGGAGGTCTGGTATAAGGCCTATCCCGGCCTGACGACCGCAGACATCGCCCGTAACGCCCGCGTCAGGCTTGGGCTCGAAGCCGAGACCATGAGCAACGCCCTCGCCCGGCAATGGCTGGCGGAGCTCTAACATGGGGCCGCGTTCTTCGATCACGGCCGGCAAAGTCGAGCTCGACGATATTCAGGGCATCTTGCGCTCCGGCTACAGCACGCTCACCGAAGCGGTGTTTCTTGTCCTCGCAGTGGCCGACGTGGCGGCCGCCAAAGAGTGGCTTGCCACAGCGCCCGTGACAAGTGCAGCCTTCGGTGAAAAGCTTTCCACTGCTTTGCACGTGGCCCTGACCGCCGGAGGTCTTCGGCGTATCGGATTGTCGAACGAGGCCCTGGAGACCTTTCCGGCCGAGTTCCTAGCCGGAATGAGTGGAGATGAGAGCCGCGCGCGCCGGCTCGGCGACGTTGGCTCGAGTGCGCCTTCTTCCTGGGCTTGGGGTGATGCACCAGACAGCACACTTGACGCGATCGTCATACTCTACGCGGAAAGCGGGACGCTCGCCGACTGGCGACGGACGATCGAAACGGCCGGATTTGCCGCCGGATTTCGTCTTGTGCAAGAACTGCGCACCGGCATCATGGACGGATACGAGCCGTTCGGCTTTCCCGACGGATTGAGCCAGCCGGAAATCGATTGGCATCAGCGGCAGGCGCGAGACAGACGCGATGAATATCGCTATCGAAACACCATAGCGCCGGGTGAATTCGTGCTCGGCTACACCAATGAGTACGGGCTTGTCAGCGACAGGCCGTTCGTTTCCGCAGACGCGGATCCAGCCGGTCTGTTGCGATCGTTCGCAGGCGATTCACGTCGCGACCTCGGCGGAAACGGCTCGTACTTAGTGATCAGGCAACTAGAGCAGGATGTGCAAGGGTTCTGGCAATACCTGGAAAAGGTCGCAGGGCCAGGGGACGCGGCCACGCGTCTCGCCGAACGCATGGTCGGCCGCACGCGGGCGGGCGCGCCATTAGCGCCGGTCCGAATTAGCGATACGGCGGCGTCTTCAGCCGAGAAACAGGCGCTCAATGACTTCGATTTCGACGATGACCCAGAGGGCCGGGCATGCCCGCTGGGCGCCCATATCCGCCGCGCAAATCCGCGCAATGCCGATGTGCCGGGCGGTCGGCAAAACTGGTTGTGGAGGTTGCTTCGCCTGCTCGGCCTCCCGCGCCCGGGACCACGAAGCGACGTGATTGCATCAAGTCGCTTTCACCGCATTCTGCGGCGGGGCCGCAAATACGCCCCGTCCGCCGCGACGGGCGACGTCTCAAACGGGCTTTACTTCGTCTGCCTCAACGCCAACATCGGGAGGCAGTTTGAATTCATTCAGAATGCCTGGCTGGAGAGCTCCAAATTTGACGGCCTCACCGGCGAGTCCGATCCGCTGGTCGGTAGCCGCGCGCCTCTTCGCGACGGATCGCGCACGGACGGATTCACCTGCCAGAAGGATGGCGCGCCGTGCCGAATCGAGGGGATGCCCGCTTTCGTAACGGTACGCGGCGGAGCCTATTTCTTTCTGCCGGGCCTGAGGGCGCTCCGTTATCTGGCATCGCTGCCCTAGGGTTTCCCGGTGACACGCACTATCAACGGCGGGGCCTAGAGCGGTATGCGTTTAGGCGGAGTCGGGAAGGGATTCCCTTTTGGGCGCAAATCAGATTCATCATTTGGGCCGGTAAGGGAGGCCGGCCTGGATGGCGAAACCCTTTTCCGATGATCTTCGCGCGCGTGTCGTTGGCGCGGTGACGCGCGACGGCCTGTCGTGCCGGGCGGCGGCCCAACGCTTTGGCATTGGCATCAGCACCGCCATTGACTGGGTGCGGCGCTTTCGCGAGACGGGCAGTTTCGGCCCCGGCCAGATGGGCGGACACAAGCCGCGGGTGCTTTCCGGTCCGCACCGGGATTGGCTGCTTTGGCGTTGCCGCGACCGTGCCTTCACACTGCGCGGGCTTGTGGCGGAATTGGCCGAGCGCGGCGTGACGGTCGATTACCGCGCCGTCTGGACGTTCGTGCATGAGGAGGGGTTGAGTTATAAAAAAGACGCTGGTCGCCAGCGAACGGGAGCGGCCCGACGTCGCCCGCCACCGGGCACGATGGCTGAAGCATCGCCACCGGATCGATCCATCCCGCCTGGTCTTCATCGATGAGACCTGGACGAAGACGAACATGGCGCCGCTCAGGGGCTGGGCGCCGCGCGGCGAACGGCTGTTGGGCCACGCCCCCTTCGGTCACTGGAACACCATGACCTTCGTCGCCGCGCTCAGGGCCGATCGCGTCAGCGCCCCCTTCCTCCTCGATGGCCCGATCAACGGCGAACGGTTCCGCATCTATGTCGAGAAGGTGCTGGTGCCGGAACTCAAAGCCGGCGACGTCGTCGTCATGGACAATCTCGGCTCGCACAAGGCCGCGGCGATCCGCACCGCCATCCGCAACGCCGGCGCCCGCTTGCTCTTCCTGCCGAAATATTCCCCGATCTCAATCCCATCGAAAAGCTCTTCGCCAAGATCAAGCACTGGCTGCGCGAGGCGCAAGCCAGATCAACCGAAGCCATCTGCGATGAACTGCGGACGATCCTGCAGACCATCACTCCGCAGGAATGCGCAAGCTATTTCAAGGAAGCTGGATATGACCGAACCTAAACGCATCCCGCTCTAGGTGGATTCGATCCTTCCGACCTGCGCGACAACAGCCGAATTTGCCAATGCCATCAGGCGAATGACATATTTGTCACCGAAATATCTCGGAGCCTGTCGGTTCGACATGGACAGTGTCATTCATCGTTTGGCGCAGTTTTGACAGCTCTTGATAGATGCGTTTGCGAGCGCGGTTCTGGCTCCCCAGGGGCCGATGTTCCGCGAGCGCGTGCCACGGATTGAACGAAAGGCGATCGGCAAAGGCAAGCTGCGCGGGGCTTTCGAATATCTGCTGCTCCAGAACCAGCGTCGCGGCCGGGATCGACGGCGACAGACGTTCGGACCAGAGGATTGACGCATCTTCGATCGGCATCAGCGCCGGATGCGTCTGCAACTGGATACGAAACTCGAAGCTGGCCTTTCCAGTCCGAAGCGTCGCCGCCATCGCCTCACGCAGATAGCTGTCGGGCGGGCGTCGCGGCAGGTTGGGAACGCGGCTGCGACCGCCGCCGACGGGATGGATCGAGTAGCGCATGGCCTGCCCCTCGCCCAGAAGATACGGCACGCAGCTCCAGTATTCGGTTTCAAGCGGGCTCGTTTGCGTCCGTGCCCAAAGCCCCTGCATGATCGCATCGAGTAGATGCGAGTCGGCCGGATTGATAAAATAGAACAGCGGCAGGCCGCGATTGATCCACTTCTGCAGCTTGGCGTTTTCGACGACATTCGGTGTCGTAAAGGTCGGTGTGCTGATGCCGGTAAAATCCTGGGTGAAGCGTTCGTCGTCAAGCAGTTTCGGTCCCTCGACCCCCATCAGCTTGATTCCAAAGCTCAGCACACCGACATCGTCGATGTCGGGGGGCGACGCAGGCCCCGGACCGGCAAAACGCACCCAGGCCCGATATTCGCGCGCCGTGGCAAAGACGCCGTGGCGGAGTTTGGCCGGCAGGTCGGACTTGACGATGAACCGCCCGCGCACCACGCCGTGGGTCTTTGTGTTGCCGGCGCGCTGGTAGCTGCCTGGCTGGTATTGGGCGTTCATATAAGCAGCCATGGAGGTGATGATGCTCTCGAGGTATTCGTCTTCGCCCGCGACCTGAGATTCAAAAGCCGGGGTTGCCGGCGGGCGGGCGCGCGTCGCGCGAAGCCACGCCTGAGCAAGGCTTGCGACCGGTGACCGCAGCAGCGCGTCGGCGGCCGGGCGAAAGAAAGGATCAATCCTCCGCTCCAGATTGAGCAGCCGCACCAGCCCGTCATGCAGGAGCTTCCAGCTCATCGGCTTGCCTCCCTTTCGCACCTAGCGTCTTCCTGGATTATTTCGGCAGCCTTTTCGGCGACCATGTAGACGGCACTCGCAATGAAGAAGCCTGGGATGCGCGGGAAAACAGAAGCGTCGGCCACATATAGCCCATGCGTGCCATGCACGCGGAGCCGGCTATCGAGCACGCCGTCTGCCCCTCTCGGGCCGATGGCACAACTACATGAAGCGTGGTGACCCCACGCATTGGCGCGCACGTGGTCGGCGAGCTCCTGATCGCTCTGCAAGTCCTCCCCTGGGGTCTCTTCCGCAACAATCACGCCCACCGCCTTTAACAAACCGGACAGCTTGCGCGCGAAGCGGATGCCGGCAACTACTGCCTCGAGGTCCGCGGCGGCGTTGCCGCTGCCCTCCTCGAAATAACGGAATTCCACGAGCGGCGGATCACGCGGGTCGCGAGAGCGCAGCAACACCGTGCCGGCGCGGTTCTCCGTATGGGCTTTCAGCACCGCCCAGGTCAGGACATTGTGGCGGCGGGAGACGAGTTTGGAATAACCTGGGAAATAGCCGCGGAAGTCGGCGAGAAGCGCCATTGAGAAGAGATCGGGCCATTCCTTGTCCGGGCTCGAGCGTCGCGCGACGGCCATCGCCGCACCATTGGAGATGTACATGCCTCTGCGCTTCTGCAGCCAGTCTTCATAGAGAGGGTCACCGCGTTTGAAGAGCGCCCCCTTTAGGGCTCGCCAAGGCCATCGGATCCGGTTGACGACACTGATCTCATAGCGGTCCTGCAGATTGCTTCCGACGCCGGCAAGGTTAACGCGCACCGGAATGCCGTGCGCTTCAAGATGCGCGGCCGGGCCAATACCCGAAAGCATGAGCAGTTGCGGCGTATTGAAGGCCCCGCCAGCGAGGACGACTCCGCGGCGCGCATGGGCCTGCCGCAGCTCGCCCGGTTCAGAATTCGGCGTCGGGCACGCGCGGTAGAGCGAGCTGCCCCTAAGGTATTCGACACCCATTGCCCTGTTGTCGGCGTCGAACAGGACACGCGCCGCTAGGGCGTTCGTTTCGAGTAGCAAACGCTCGGGATGGTCTTGCGCGGTCTGCAGCAGCCGTTCGCGCGTCCCAATGCGCCGATGGCTGGTCGTCGAGAGCGGCGTGTAAAACAGTCCCTCCGCGCCTTGCCTTATCATCGATCGATCATTGGCGTCGGCGCGCCCGCGCAGCAGGGCGCGCAGGGCCGCTAGGGGATGCTGACTGCTGGCGATCGCCGCCACGGCCGAGCTGAACAAGGTGGCACGCAGAACGCTGTCGAACAAAGCCGAGGCAGGCAACGCCCGCTCCGTCTTCAGCCAGCCGTTCCAGCCATGCCCGGTCTTTGTAATGCCGAGCTTCGACAGCCAGCGCCAAATTGGGCGATGACGGCAATCCTCGATTATCCGGAAGTACCGCTGCATGTTCTTTGCGGCCCAGCTGTCGTCGTCCGTCAGGGCGGCGATGGCGTCCCAGTCAGCATCGTGGGGCTGAACGAGGATCATCGCATTGTGGGCCGTGCAGCCACCAAGCGCGCTGGCGCGGGGATAAAGCACCTCGTCGGCATTCGAATAGTGTTTGACCTGAAAATTCCAAGCGATAGCCGGGTTTTCCGTTGCGAAGGGATGAAAGGCCGGCACGTCATATTCGTCCGCCAGACTATAGCCGCCGGCCGTGCGCGGATCGTCGCCCGCCTCGATGACGAGGGTGCGAAATCCTCCCTCTGCAAGGCGTGCGGCCACGGTCCCGCCGCCGGCGCCCGCGCCGATGACGATGTAGTCGAAATCCTCGCCAGCCTGACCGATCGATGCGTTCATCGAGAATCGTCAGAACGTCTTGAGGAATTCGATCAGGGCCTGTTTGTCGTCGTCGCTGAGCGCCGGCTCCGGCCCGAAACCCTTTTCGTCGTCGCTCAAACCATCGACGTCGTTGAACGCCGCGGTACCAAAATAGTGCCCCCTGTTGACCTCGAAATCCGGGCACTTGCCGAGTGCAAGCATGGCCGGCGCCTGATCGGAAAAGTGGCGGCGTAGTTCTTCGTCGCTGGCGTTTTCCGGAACGGAGGCGAGCGAGGATTTGAGGCCGCGCAGAAGCGCGACAAGCCGCGCGATATGGTCGATGTTCTGCCCGACGTCGTTCGTCTCCGCCAGGGGCTGCAGGTTGGCGATGAGATTGACGGGAACACCTGACGGGATCGGGCCGATGACGATGTCGCCGCCGGTCGTCACCAGCCATGGGAACCAGCGATGGAGCGTTCCGTGCAGCGGACGGAGGATCTCGGGCACGAACCCTTCCGGAAGGGTTATGATGCTGCGCGACGTTGTCCGATCGATCTTGTAGACGCCCTCGCCGGCAAGCTCGCTATCTTTGACCCGCTTTTCGGGCGAAAGCATCTGGTCGATCGATACCAGAAACACCTTCATGCGCGCCTCGACGGACGGCCGCTCGTCGAATGGCCCTACCGTATTGTTCAGAAGATAGGGGCCGGTCGACCAAAGGCTGATCAGTGAGGGCACACGGGTGTAACCGCGTCCTCCGGCCGGCATGGAGTAGGGCCGGCGTTGGCCGTTGAACGGGTCACGCACGGTGATTGTGCCGACCGACGGCAGTTGCTTGTAGGACTGCGAGGAGAAATTGTCCCAGATGTTGCCAGCAATCGCATTCGTTGCTAGCGGGCTGCAGGCATTGGTGCGCAGGAGTGTCACCGGAATGCGCAGCTCGTTGGAGAGGTAGTTGCCGTCGAGGAAGTCGGGCTGAAGGACGATCTGCGTCATCTGGCGCTTGAAGTCGTCGGTCTTCGTCCAGTCCCAGTACCGCTGGAAACAGTCGAGATATCCCGGACCGTTGCAGGCGGCGAGATCCAGTCCCTGTGGCAATGGCGGCATCTTGCTCGAATGGCAACGAGCGCATGTCGTCGCGAATACGGTCTTGCCGTGCTCGAGCACGGATTGGTCGCTGCCGAGATAGGCCGTCCCGCCAGGTGCATCCTTCAGGAGATCGGGTTGTCCTGCCTTCAAGAGGAAGAGCGCCGTGGCAGGGGTCATCATTTCTGTTGCCTGCCAATAGCTCGAGTTCTTCTGGGCGTCCGCGATCTTGATAGGCGATATCGGTTTGCCGCCGACCACCGCATTGAAATGCAACAGCCATTCCTCGCTGAACAGGCCGATGTTGAGATAGACGCGGTTGAGCGCACCGAGCGCCCCTACGGCATCCGATCCGTCCTTCAGAACGCGCGGCGTGAAGACCGTGTCGGGTGCTGCGAAAGATTGGGACAGAGGCCCGTCCGGCAGGTAATCCTTGAAATGCTTGTTGTCCAGTTCGCCGCCGGCAAGCTTCTCCTTGCCCAGCTGCTGGGCCAAGCCCAGGCGTTGCCCTACACCGTAGATCGCATTCATCGTCCGCGGATTATTGATGTAGTCCGTGGACACCAGAGAGGTATCCATTGCGCCTGGCCGGTAGGTGTGCACCAGCTGGAACATGAAGTTGGCCTTGTCCGCCGAATAGATGAACAGTCTATCGACCCACATATATTGTGCGCCGACCGTCGAGCTCAGATCGGGCCATTGCGGGCGCTCAGGGTCGGCCGGCGGGTGCACTGGACTCGGGCCGACATGGCAGAAACCGCAAGACATGCCGACGCGATAGGGACGCACGAGGTTCTTGTCGTTATAGTAGCTGGGATCGGAATAATAGCGCTTCGCGTCCCAGTGCTTGGCCGCAGCCTCATCGAAATCGGGATTGGGAAACAGGCGCAGGCCGACAATGCCGGACGGTTCTCCATAGAACGAGCCGACCGGAACGGTCTTGCCGCGCGCGCCGACAGCAACGCCCGGATATTTTTCGGCATTGGCAAAGGGATCGGCCGGACAATCGGCCCGGCGCACGTCGAGATTCAGACCATATTTGGGATCGGGGGCTGTTGCCTTGTCGAAACAAGGCTCGTTGACGAGCCCGAGGATTTTCCAGCGCGTATCGCGATCCGACGTTACGATTTTCAGGAGATCGAAGCCCCCAAAGGTCGCTTTCGTCATGCCGTCCCAGAAGAGGTCGTTGCCGCCGGTCCACACGATCCAGGCATTGCGCCCCTTGATCTCGTCGGCCGTCAATGTGATGCCGCGGTCCATGTCCCGAAAATAGTCTTCGTCGGCGGCGGGAAACGACGCCGCATTGCGGCCGGCGGCTTTCGCCTCGTCGGGAAGATGGCCGGGCTGCAAAGGCGGATACCACCAATCGTGAACAACGGGATAGAGGATAAGAGCAGCCGCCAGGGCAATAGTGATTCCCAGGCCCACGACAGTGCGAAATAGCCATGTCACGTTACACGCCCCCGATTGTTTCCGGCGCGCATCGTGAGGTCGTCCCCCTAATGCGCCCGCGGTTGTACTTCCCTCACTCCCATTCGCACTGTACAGAAATTCGCCATAAAGTAGAAGACAATTATTGCGGCACGCCACTGAAGAATGCTTGATACCGATAAACTTTCTTTACCAAGGCGTGCCGGCTGGATCAGCCAAGAGTCTAAACGACCGCCGAGATTGCCGGAAATGACTGATAGTGTATCTCGTCAAAATTATCGAGCGCCGTGAAGATCACCTTCCATTGGTGCGCAGCTTTATGCAATGTCCAGGAACTGCGGGCGCAGGTAGACGCCGCAGTGGACAAAAATGCGCTAGTGGCCAAAAAGCAAGGCAAGAACCCGCAGGCAAACTACCGCGCAATATGTCGCATGGTTTGCAAGTTGAACTTGCAGACAAGCGATCCTTTTCACGGGGGGCGCGGCAGGCGGTCACAATCGGGCGGTTACCATCCTCGTAACAAGCCGTGCACAGGGCTCGTGAGGAACGGCTCCCTTCGACCATTGCTGCAGCGCGATAAAGGCACAGGGCATGTCCCTGATGGGTAGCGCGTTGCAATACGCCTCGGCTTTCATCTGACGCTCGGTGCCTTCACCTGCGGCGCTCAGCTTCGTAGGATCAAGCTTCTGCGCGCCAGCGAGCCCATAACCGGTCCCCTTATGTTAACGGAACCGTCTGTGGATGTTGTCGAGAGCGCGACAAAACTCCTGCTGATGTTGCCGCTGATCGCCGGGCTCTTTCGGTTAGCGAGAATGGCGTAAGTCGTATCGTCGTATAATCGCTGTTTAGCGACAACGCCCCTCTGGTGGGTACGCCACGGCAACGAACGGTCGGCCTGGACCAGGCCGAGTGTTCTGAGCGCCGCTCCCACCGATGAACAAAGCTGTGTTGTTTCCGCTGCAGGGCCAGTTATCTGCCCCGGAGTTCACACAAGATGGGGCTCCCAAATCGCGGGATTGCTGCGGCTGACGGCGCCAGCTGATAGCTCGCGCCATTCTCTAATGTTCTCCAAAATGGCAGCCTTTCCTGCATAATCATCACGGGAACGCTCGAACAGTTGCGCCAGCGTAGACATAGCGGTTCTGTCAAGTTCACGCACGGCGCGAGTCAAGGCATTACAAATCGCAGGCAGATACCATTGACTGTTGCAGGGTGTACAAAACTCTACGATCAACTTTGACGCCGTTTGCAGAAACGCTTGGTCGACGAAACAGCACAGAATCGCAGCTGCTCCGCGGATGTCCAATGTCTCACTTTCGTCCTCAGCAACAACACGAAGTAGTTCGATATCGTGGACGTATGCGGAAACTCTCTTTGATAACCGATCGCTTACCGAATTGGCATCGTCGCCCCCCAATCCCTCGGCGTACCCGCTGACCGACGCCGCCACCCAAGGCAGAAGGACCAGCTCCTCTGGCATCTCAAGCGAGAAAGGAGCCTCCCTTATCCCGTACTGATCGGGGGTTGGGCGATCAGGTGCAGACCGCTTGATGAGGGAGACCACAGCAGCGCGCAAAAGAGGATAGTCAATATCGCCCAGCATATAGACCAGTGCAGAAAACGCGTAGTCATTCGAAGCAATAAGGGGAAGCGCTTCTACTATATTCCCTGACATGAGCATTTCCCTTATCGCGGGGGTCATCTTACTGCGCCCGAGGAAATGCATGAATGCAAACGGGTGTTCCTTGAGGAGCAGGTTCCAGTCTTCATCAATGACGGGAGTATGCCCTGATGCAAACACGACGATTTCCGCCCCGTCGAGATTATCTTTCAGTATATCGGCAGATTTGACGTCCACGCTTGCCGGCTGTGCGGGCCGAAAATGCGAGCGTAATGAAGAGGGAAGAGACGCTAACCCACCCCACCCGCCAACGGCGGCTAAGAGCCGCTGGGCCGCGGCATCATCTTGGTCGCTCAGTAACTTAAACCCGAGGTAAATACCAAAGAATATTCCTTTTGATCTCTGAAGTTCAGTCCACAACGACTCCGGCCATTGGTGAAATTCTAAATTTGGATGACGCGTGAGATACTGAACAAAGAAGGGCCTTCTCCTATTCGTACGCTTAGTTCTCCGAAGCTGACGGCCACCCGCACCGAAGCCAAAGACAGCTGCGGCGATCTTTGAGAATTGTGGACCTATTCGGTCTTCAACAATTTGAAGTCCACGCGGGGAAGTAAAGACAGCAGTGACACAATTGCGAATGGCATGTCCAGGCAGTTCAAACCAGCGCTCTCCTTCGAGCAGTTCCATCGACATTTCTGAAACCCAGCCATGGACTGGAAACTGCTCATGCCCGGGGTCGCCCCACGGTGCGTGTTCAAAGACTGCAGATCTATACTTTAGGGATTTCCCAGATATAAGCTCCTTGGCAGAGGCAACTCTGCTGTCCTCGTCTGGGAGTATATGTGTTAGAGTGATCGCGGCGCCTATGCTTTCGCTTTCGGCCTGCTCTCTAATATTATCCAGTAGTGCATCTATTAGCCATGAGCGGGATTCTTCTCCCGCAACACCGAATAAATAGAGAAAAGCATCTTGCGATGACATCAGAGGCTGCAGGCAAGGGCCAAACTGATTGCGTACCCTTTTGTCATGCTCAAGAACACCTTCCGCAAGCAACCTGGCGGCCACGATCGCCCCCTTTGCCAGGCGCCGGGTCAATGCTCGCGTATCTGCCACCTCCCCGTCGTCCAACCCCCGTAAGGCAACTACCGCGGCAGCAATCTCCGGTTTGCGCTTGTTTTCAATGAGTGCACTTATTAAGAAATGAGTTACTTCGCGCCAATGCGAGTCTCCTGCGATAATGCTGATTCTCTCGAAGAGAGTAGTCGAATCGCCAGCGTCGTAGATTTCTTCAGCCGCAAAAAACTCTTGCAGCTGCCGAATATCAAACCGAACACTGTCTCCGGACTCTGGGGTATTCACTAGGACAAGTCGCTCGGTGGTAGCCTCCATCACAGTTTGCACCGTCTCATCGATATTCTTCTCATGTAGAGTTTCAACAACCGAGCGGACGATTACTTCGAACTCCTCGCGGGCAAGGGAAGTTGTGGCCCCCCCCTTCGTCTCAGCTCTTCTATGCAATTCGAAGCCCAAACGATTATGGACAGCTCTTATTAGCTGGTCTTGCTCGCGCAACAGGCGTGCAAGTTTTGGATCCGGAAAATTCTTGTTCGCCTCCCGCTTCTTTATAATTTCGTAGAATTTGTTGAATAGCATCCATTTCCGCTCAGGAGGTTTTCCGCCGTCGCGGACAATGACAGCCATAATGTGTGACTGAAGCGGCGTCGTCATCAATTCGGCAACACTGCTTGAAGTTAATGCCTCACGAAGAATTTCAATAAATAGATAACTCTCGCTTGTTGGCCTGTTGTACTCAAGCAGTGGTTTGGCACATGTAAGAGCAGCTACTTTAGAAAGCTTAGAAAGATTAACAACGGCACTGTCTAGCGCGTCAAACTGTCCGGAGTAACCTTGTGGTCGCGAGGTACAAATTATCGACGCATCCGAGTTATATGCGATCAACTGGTTGTCCACGAAATGAACAACCTCCTCTGCAACCGCATCCTTAATATCTCCAGGCACCTCATCCAAGCCGTCAAAAACAAACAACCACTTTCCTTGAGAGAAGGTCTGTTTGAGAGCGGTTGGGTTTACGATCTGTCCGAGATCTGCGGAGAGCTTATCCGCAAGGAAAGCCAACATCCGTCGACCCTGCGCACGTGCCCTTTCACCAAACCATTGAGCGAATACTTTTAGCTCAACGTTGACCGGAATTCGCGGAGACAGTGGCCATAGGTTCGTTTTTTCAGCCCTCTTCTTTATATCCAATGCAAGCTTTCGCTGGCTTGCGTTAATCGCAGGCCCGTTCTTCTCCAAGATCAACTTTGCTCGCTGAATCTGGGCGATGTATTGTGTAATTGTCGACTTTCCCTGCCCGGGACCACCTTTGATGAACCAAACGCGTGCCCGTTCAGGATCCTTCTGCCACTTTTCCCATGCATCCGTTTCAGGAAATTCTGAGCGAATCTGATGTGGGCAAGCCAAAGCCTTAGCTAAAGCTGAAGCGGCAAAGCCCGTGTCTCCCCCGCCCACATCGAACGGGAGGTCGGTGAAAATCTCCTGTATTGACGGGCGATTATCAGTATCCGAGCCCGCTTGCTCAAGTTTTGTATAACGGGATGTATCGAACTCAGTAACAACGAAATGCCTAATGATGTCGGAGCTAGGTACAACTGTGCTGGTGATTAACTGATACAGGCTTCGTATAACATGTCCCGCGGTAACAAATTCCCCAAAAAAGACGCTACGCGCTCGTTTTGACTTAGGAGGTCCAATATTTTTGCCCCTCCCCAAATATGAAAGCGCTTCGCTAATTTGGAGTTGTATTTCTTAACAAGCTGCCGCGCCCTGTCAAAGGCACCAGTCTCGGGCACTCCTGATGGGTCGATATTCGTAGCAACGATCCATATATCTGGCCATTCACGTTTACTACTTGCGTCCGCAAATGCTTTCAATTCAATTTCAATCTGTTCCAGAAGCCACTTCTGTGAATCTTTTGAGAGGTGAGGTGCATGGAACTTCGACTGAACATACCACTTTCCGGACCAAGACTCCCGTTGGCTGGGGTAGTTTCCCGCACCCTCAAAGTAGCCGTCCCGGCCGCCGTCACTTCCTGGCCCAAAGCCTGTGTGACCAGCACCAATGACTTGAAGAGCTAATGAATTCACCAGGTGCTCAAACGTGTTCGAATCTAATCTCGTGAGTTCGTATGATGTGGTTGCCACTTCCAGGTCCATAGAATCAGTTTGCTTCTCCGGAGCATATCAACACCACATTCAACCCAGAGTCGATCGGCAATTCCCGGTAGCTTTGTCTAGGAAAAGCTCGGCCTGTCTCCTGGCATGATCTCGGCGATCGCCATGCCTCGTTGGCCCCGCCATTCCGCCGCTGGCCGCCCTTGTCGCGGCAAAAGCCTAAGCGCCTCTCCCCCTGCAGGCAGACGGCACCAGCCGGCCCGATGTGGTCTCCGTCGTACCCAGGACACCCGTCACTGACCGCAACCAGCATGCCTTCATTCGAACTCGTCAATCCCACCGCGTTCGTCTTGCCATCCACCGTCTCTGACCCGGTGTCATCGACTCGTCTGCACTGCACGATTCGC
Source organism: Sinorhizobium prairiense (assembly GCF_029201645.2). NCBI lineage: Bacteria > Pseudomonadati > Pseudomonadota > Alphaproteobacteria > Hyphomicrobiales > Rhizobiaceae > Sinorhizobium > Sinorhizobium prairiense. The sequence continues at coordinate 175,262 of NZ_CP104130.1, read as the reverse complement.
TCGCGTCACGACGCCCGCGAACATCAAAACGGCACTGCCACCCAATCTGCCCCAGTTACTTTCGGTCATGCCGAAGAAGCGACTTTCATGATCTATTAACCATATGAATTAACGCGCGAAAAATTCAGAAACGGAAGCTAACCAGACTAACTCTTCCGTCATTCGGACGGCCATTTGCGTGCTGGGTTACTATCGATAGGGACCCAGTATCGATAGTGACGGATCTGGAGCAGGTTTCCCGCCTGTCGGTCGTCCTGGATCTGCCGATTCGCTTGGAAAGTCCAGGCTTTCCCGCCCTTTTTCGTCCTTGTTCAGCGGCTTGCCTGATCGAGTGGACTGACCTTCGTCCGAACGGTCGGGCGCGAAGCTGTCGCCAGGCTATTTCTCCATCTCAAAGTCCATCTGAAACGCAGGGTGGTACCCGATCCTTCGAACCAGTCAACTTGACTGCGTTTCGGCCACAGAAGGCCGCTGGCGCGATTTCCCGACCATCGACGACCGACGCTAGTTACCGACCAGATTTTGCGCTGTGCGGCCTTCTATTTCGAGTGTAAAACACGCTGACAAAGGAACGTTTTCTCACGCATGTCTTATTTGTACAAACCGCCCCGAAACGGCCGAAAGAAACACGATGGTAAGAGCTGCAAACCTCAGTCCCCCTCCCCTGTCGCAAAGGCTGATCGGATACGCCCGCGTTTCGACGGACGAACAGCTCAACGACGCGCAGGTGGACGAGTTGCGGACGGCCGGTTGTCACCGCATCTACCAGGAGCATGGATCGGGTGGCTCACGCGCAAGGCCGGTGCTGGCGAAGCTTCTCAAGGATCTTGCCGCCGGCGATGTGCTCGTGGTCGTTCGCCTCGACCGCCTTGCCCGATCGGTCAGCCATTTGCTCGACGTTATTGAAGATCTCGAGAAGCGCCGCGTGCATTTCCGCTCGCTGCGCGATCCGATCGATACCTCGACGCCGCAAGGCATGTTTTCCTTGCAGGTGCTTGGCGCTGTCGCTCAGCTTGAGCGCGCACTCATCGCCGAACGGACCAAGTCCGGCATGAAGGCCGCCAAGGCTCGAGGGAGGCTCGCCGGCAATCCCGGGCTTCGGGAACGCCGGCCGGAGGCAATCCGTGCGGTCTCAGTGGCGCGCGAGCGGGCCTACCTCAATGAGCTGATTGCGTCGACGCACACGTGGCTGCCGACCGTACGGCGACTGCGCCCGCAGCACAGTTGGGACAATATCGTGCGGATCCTCAACCGGAGGGTCCACCAGTGGACGGTCGAACGGTTGCGTCGGGCGGTGCATCGATTGGTGCGCGAGAAGCTCGCGGAACCGGAACTGCTTGCCCGATCGCCGCGGCGGCCCCGCGAGGATCACCTGATGCGGCTCGTTGCGGGCATTGCTATCGCCGATCCTGATCTGTCGCTGCGCGACATCGCCGCCCAATTGGACCAGATGCATGAGCGGCCGCCGCGCGGCGGCCGAAAATGGCAACCGTCTTCCGTCAGGGTATTGTTGGACGAGGCGCGTCGCTTCGGGCTCGTTCGCTCTTGAGCGCGGATTTCAGCTGCCTGCCCCTCGATGTGGGCGTATCTCGTCGATTGTCAATGTAAAAATCAGCGACATCCAATCTGGCAACTGGGAAGAGCGAGACATATTCCAGCTGATGCTCGAACCCGAAACTAACCGCAGGAGGCGCAAATTGCACCAACACCGAAATGACGCTGCCGTCAACACTTAATGCGGGCGGACCTCACCCCGCCCTGCATGAGCTTTCTTGTTCTATTTGCCGTCGCCTTCTCCCCGGATTGATCCGGCGGCTGCTGGAGCCGCTCGAGTCCGCGGTCAAGATCAGTATCGAGTATATCGGAAACCTGCCGAGTCTGGCCATCAAACGGCTGTGGTAATCATCTGCACGGCAGCCCTATCGGCTGTTTTCAAATGGAAGAAGACCCGTTCTGTCGCAAAATCCCTGAGCGATCGTGTTGGCGGTATTCTGACAGGCGCCAGTGCGGTCGTGTTTGGCTTGTCAATTGGCGTGTGCGTCAGCGAGATCATTTGGCCGTGTCTGGATGCAGGCACAGCGCAACCCCGTGAAATATGCCTGCTGCTCGCGACAAGTGTCCAAGGCCTCCTGCTGACAGCGATCGCGGTGTGGATGACGGTGTTCATCGGAAACTTTCCGATCCTTCTGCATGGCAAAGAGATTTGACATCGCAAGCAGCTCGCCAATCAGGGTATGGGAGGAACCGCCCTGCCCCGCTCACCTCCGACCGCGCCTATATTCGAGATCGCCGTTCGATTGCCCTCCCCTCTATTCGTCGGCCGTAAGCTTTGGGATCCGCGCCGGTGGAGAGCCGATCCGGAACACGGCATGCCGGTCCAGGTCGAACAAGCATTATGAGATGGCAATTTCGGAGATCTTCTGGTCCTTACGCACCATCAACTGTGTGTCGCCAACCTTGCCAGCCGGTCGACGTTGACGAAATGAAATTGCGTAGTCTCGACGGCACCTTCGCCTTCCCTGCCACCAAGTCAGGGATATGCTCGCCACCTGCTCGGGCTACAGTCGCGATCTGCGCGACGGCGCCATGCTGATGTCACCTTCGCCTCCGGCAGCCAGCGCCGCAGCGAGGTCGCTGGCCTTCGCAAGGAGCAGCTGAACGCCGAAGACAAGCGCGGCGCCTCCCTCCCCTCGCTCTCGATCCATCTCGGCCATAGCAAGACTGCCGATCACGAGGAATTCGTCTGTCTTACGGTGCTGTCTCCACTGGTCAGAGTTAGTGTGATCCTCCACTATGGAAGCAAGGCTTGAGCGACGGTCGGCCGCCTGCATGACATCTTAGGCAATGAACGCACCCAGATCGAGGTTTGTACCCTCAGCGATTGACGCCACGCTGACCTGGGTGTCGCGGCCGCCGGAATACACGAAACGTGAGCGCATAAGTCCCCGGCAAGAACTATAGCTGAGATTGTCTGTAGGCGATCATATCGCCGCGACTGAGAACTCCCCCTTCATTAGCGTAAGCCTCGCCTATGTTCTGGAACCTTGCTAGAGCCGGGCCCAACGTTTCGGCGCGGCAATGGCCTGAGCTTTCCGAAAACTGTTGCGACCTGGTCACTCGAAGGATCGTCCAAACTTTCGAACGTCGGGACGAAGTGTCCTCGACACTGGTACTAATCTACGAAATGAACCCGCTACCTTCGCAGGTCGCTTCCAAAACCAACCTTTCTGCCGATGTCACTGCGCTTGAAACCGTTGTCGGACCCTGCTGATCCCGTCCGCGTTCAGCAAACTGGAGCCGCAGAAAGGAGCCGTGCGAGCAAGCCCATAATCGCTGGGTATGCCATTGACGTGCGCCTCTCACGTTCGGAGACCTCCTTTAAACAAACACGTCTCCGGGAAGGGGCAGGGCACTTTGGCCCTGCTTTAGTCGGAGGAGACCAAGCTTCCGAGTTACAGCTGTAACTCCTGCAGCTTTCTGCATCCTCCAGCGCGACCTAGCAGTTTGTCTCTGGTATGGCCTTAAACGCGGCCTCGGTCAACATTGTGGTACGCCTCGATCGAGTCATCGTCGAGCAATTCGGTATGAACGTCGCCCGAAACCTCGTCCCTTTTGTCAAACCCGGACCACGTGAAAGACACAACGGACCTGTTGGATCCGATATCGAGCGTCGCTTGGATCGCGAAGGCGATATCGCGATGACCGTCTGGCGCGATGGTGATTGCGGTAGGCTCAGCCAGTTGGAGATAATCCAGGTGCCAGAGATCGGCCTCGACGATCCGCCAGCGGCCGATCAGGCGGCAGTTTGAAGCCGCGCTCATCACGGCACCGCCACCAGTTTCGGTAACCGCACCAGATCATAAGCCGGTGCCCGCAGGTGAGGGCCCTTCCGACGCAGTCGCGGCCACGGAACTTCGTCTTGTCCAGCCCCCCGACTGTCTTGATCCAGCCGAACGCCTCCTCGATGCGCTTGCGGATACGTAAACTAAACCCAAAGCCAGAATGGCGCGTCCTACGCCCGTCAATGGCCGAGCCGCGACCATTGACGTACTGCGCCACCTGGGGCGCCACCTTCATCGATCGCAAATCTTTGACTTAGTCCGTTATGTCATAGGCCTTGTCGGTCACCCAGCATGATCGCTTGTGACCGGTCAGAAAAGAGTCGATCATCTGCAGCACCGCGACCCGTTCGGCATACCGCTGGCCTCCGTCAGGCAGGCACCGACCAGCAAGCCATGGCGGTTTCCATCAGCCCGTGGCCCATAAAGAACAGGTTGAACTCCTTCCGATAAAGTCCCGCTTCGTGAGTCAGTTGTTGAAGCATGCGTCTCGTTGGAACGCCTTCCGTCAAGGAAGTCGGCTTCCGCATGCCTTCCGATGGGGGTTCGCCCGCGCCGTCCTTCAGCCTGAAGATCTTGATCGATGCTCAGACTTGGATCAGCGTGCCAGCCATAGAGAAGTGGTCCGTTCACAGCGGCCGCTCTAGTTTGCGGTGCGCCTGGATCGCACCACCATGAACTTGGCAGCGATGTCGCCTCGGTCGCAGTTCTTCTAAACACCGAATGCTCTCAAGCCGGATGGTTAATCCCGATGCCGACAAACCAGCGGAACAGATGGCCGTATTCCATACGCTCCATCAAAAGCCGCTCAGAACGGATCGAATAGAATGCTTGCAAAGCATGGCGCGCAGGAGGTTCTCACACGGGATCGACGACCGCCCGATCGGTGAATAGAGCGCTGCAAAGTCCCGTTCCGGTAAAACGAGCGCGTCGTCCACGATCTGCCGCATCGCCCGCAGCGCATGATGACATGGAAGACGATCCTCCCGATCGACATAGCTGAAGAGTTGACCGATCCTCACGTCAGTGCCGCGCTTCCATCAACTCTAAAGTCGGCAAAGTCTTCACACCAAGGCCTATTTCAACCGACTGCTAAAGGGCGCGAGTTACAGCTGTAACTATTGCCAAGGAAAGCGAGGCGGGCTTATCGTTCACGCGTAAGCTGCGTATTTACCCTCGATTAACCCAAAGAGGCTGCGTTCAAGGTTGAGTTTCCCTTCGGCGGCACGATCAACCATTGCTCTGAAGTAGCCCCCCGGCTTGGAAATCTGCTCTGGATCCCGCAACGATTTTTCGAGAACAGTCGCCAGTATTGCCGCAGCGGCATATGCACCCACGCGCCGCCGCCCGTCCATCCATCCGCCTTCAGAAAGCCCAATCATTCGGCGCAACATTTCACCGCTCCGACCCAGCGCGGACCAAGTGTCGAAACGGGCGCCGATCATCGATTGCGCTTCAGGGCATGCGCTCTGCAAGAGTCCGATCGAGACCGAACCCAGCACTTGTGTCTGGATATTCTCACTCGAGGGGTGAGGGTACCTGTTTTGAAGCCCTAGAGCCTGCTCGCCGGGCGTTGCTTCAACAGCCATCGGGGCAGCTGTCCTGCGGTCTAGCAAATATGTTCGCTCGTTAGAGCCGGAGCGTGCATCCTTACATTCAGAGGAAGATTCAGAGATAGTATATGTATTAGCCCTGACATTGATGTCACCCTCGGCTGCCATTTTGTTCTCTCCCTTGCGCGCATCGATCCTCTCCAGGGCCTCTGTATATAGCGAACGATACAATTCGGCTCTGTCTAAGATGCCATTCGCGGTCAATTCAGCTCCTTGAACTCGGCTTCTCAAATCTGCGGCATCCTCCGGAAAGGCATCGCAAAGATCTTCTATTGCCCGGGCCAAACGCGATACGTCTCGTCGCGCTTCGGTTTCTGCCGCGAGCCTTGCGCGATAGGCCTCCACCTTCTCTTTAATCTCCGCAAACCGCACCCGCGCTGGAGTGAAGTCGATTCCATATCCAGCGATGATGCGACCTCCTGTGTCACGATAGACAAACCGTCGGCCAGTCGAACTGTCTCGGTAAGCGGCGATGCCAGCCTCGACGAGCCGGCGGATACACCGAATTACCGTGCGCTCAGAGCGCATCGTGTACTCGGCCAGCTTTGCGTTCGAGACGGCGACAATGGGCCGCCCGGTCCCTTTCCAGTCCTCTGGCCGCGATAGACCCAGGAGAATATCCATAACGTGATACGTCGTGCCGTCTATCCCGAGGATTGGAGCTGCCTGCTTCAGTAGCACGGCAACGTCTCCTTTCGCGGTATCTGGCACATCATTAGCCATTGCCAAGCGACTGCTTGCGACGATGGCTGGTGTGACACGTCTAAAAGACGCGACGGGTGTAATTTCGGACATAGGATTCCCACTGCGGCGTAAGCCACAGCTCCCATCTTCGGTGCTTGGGGAAGCCAACAGGAGGGCGCAAAAAATCGGCCTCTGGAGTTACAGAGACTTGATTGTTTGGCCGGGCCGTCCTAGAATCAGATTGCTAAAGTGATGTCGCGGATCGGTTTCGGTCTGCTGGCTAATGGATCAAGGGTCTACCGATTGGCGTCGGTAGACCCTTTTTCAACTCGGCTGTCACCTCATTTAAGAGCCCTCTTTCTGTGTGGCGCGATATTCCTTCACGAGATCTGGAAGGCGTTCCAGAAGCCATGCGGATAGACCTGGGATACGCTTCTCAGGGATCGAGATAGTCATTGCATTCCCAGATCGTTTGGCGACGACCACGCTGCCATCTTCGATCGCTAACTCCGTGACGGTACTCTCTGGCTTCCCTCCATTGTCTAACGCCCCCAAAACCAACGAGAAGCGCTGATCGCTGTCGGCCAACGCCCAATCTTCGTTCGAGGTGAGGGCTTCGACAGCATGGCGCTGCGTCGCATTGAGCGAACGGTTCTGAATGAGAGCGCCAAGTTTTTCCCACTTCGGTCTGCCGATTGAAGGCGCCGAGCCTATCAGCCGGATGAGATCTTCGGGGAGCGCCGCCGCGGCGTTTGTCAGGAAGGAAATATAGGCGACGTTTCTCTGTTCCTTTCGGCCGAGTGCTTCGGCGATCGTCTCGCGGCTGTAACCCTTCTCCTTGAGAGTGAGCGCGAAAAGAGCCTGCTCGATGAAGGAGAGGTTCAGGCGCTCAGAGTTCTCGATCCCCTGAGAGATGATCAGTTCTTCGTCGGAAAGATCTCGTACAATCGCTTTCACCGAGCGCTTCAGAATCCGGCACGCCCGAAGCCGTCGATGGCCATACGCCGCCTGATAGTGGCCCGGTCGGCCGGGGAGGGGACGGACGAGGATGGGAAGCTTTTGTCCAGCCTCCCTTATTCCCTCGACAAACGCTTCAAACGTCCGGTCTCCCTCAATATCCAGCCGATCGCTGACGAACGAGGGAACTACGTTGTCAGGATCGATCTCGATTATCGACTCGGCGGACAGCAGCTGCTCATGCAGCCGCTTGTTTTCTTCCTCGATGGAGACAAATGCCCTGTCCATTGATTTGACAGCGACCGAGCCCACACGCCGCTTCTCCGCGTCAGCTGACATGGTAGCCGACGGTTTGACCAACTCGTCAGGATTTACGTTGGCGAACAGGCTTTTCATTCGCTGATTGCGGTCGCGCGGATTGGTCATGCCCTGCCCCACACCTCTTTGATGTGCCGAAGAATCTCTTTGTTGACAGAATCGACTGACTCCAAAGCGCGATTGAGAGTATCGCGGCCGACGCTTCCTCGACTCATCTCATAAAGGCTCTTCTTCTCAAGGCCGGCGCTAGCGATCGCAGTAGTCTCGACAACTGCTGGTGCAAGAACATCCTCTTTGAACAGAGAGCGAAGCAAAGTTACGACATTGACCTGAGGACCGTCGTTTGGATTATGGCGGGTTATGACATACCGGATGAAGTCGTGCTTCAGCACGCCACCGCGTTCTTCGATGACATACATAAGGTCGCTCATCATCGCCAGAAACTGGTTCATGCTCGCGACGTCTATCATCGCCGGATGAATGGTGATCAGAAGCCCGGTCGCGGCGCATAGTGCCCCGAGCGTCAGATAGCCGAGCTGCGGGGGCGCGTCGATCAAAACCACGTCGTACTCAGCTTCCACTTCGCGAATGACAGAAGACAGACGTCGGAAAAAAATCTCATCTCCACGACCGTGACCATCGGCAATTGCCTGTGGAGTCTCGTGCTCGTACTCCATAAGCTCAAGGTTGGCCGGGATCAGATCGATACCAGAAAAGTAAGTTTTCCGGATCACATCTCGGATCGGGCGCCGCCGGTCATCGTATCTAATTGCCGCATAGACCGTCTCATTCTCGTCGACATCGAATTCTGGTTGGTAGCCGAACATGGCCGACAGCGAGGCCTGTGGGTCGAGGTCGAGGGCCAGAACACGTAAACCAGCTATGGCCAGATAGTGAGCGAGATGAACGGTTGTTGTCGTCTTGGCCGAGCCCCCTTTGAAGTTCGCGACCGCAATTACTTGCAGCTTGTCCGAGCCTCTTCGGCGGGGGAGAAACTCAAGCGCGTCGTGGGGTCGCTTTCGCGCCAGATGTTCACGTGTCTCGTTGATCTGCTCAAGCGTGTAGGCGCGACGGCCGTTGTCGTGGCGGTCAGGGATGACGCCCTCGCCATCCAACGACATTTGCCGCAAAGTCGATTCGGCTATTCCGAGCAGTCCAGCCACCTCGCGTGAGGTGTAGGTCTTCAACGTTTTGATCGCGTTCGGCTCGTATATCCGCTCCCGCAGCGATTGCAGCTGTGCGGACAGCAATTGAGACTGCCTGCTAATCTTCTCGGCGGACGATTCGGTCATGTTTTCTGGCCGCATGTTCATGGTTGTCATCACTCGCGACGCTTTTTTTATGATCGTCGCCCAATTTCCGTCGCGGGTAGAGTTAACCGATTCCCGAGTTGCGTCAAACGCTGCTTGGTTAACAAACGGTTAACACACACCATCGCGGCTGGCCGCGCACATGAAGATTTCCGTGTTAAATCCGAGGTTTAGAGAAAACACAGGTCATCTACGTTCTCCTTCTGTTTTACTGTGAATCGTACATAGGTTGGCCTCATCGAAACATGCGCGAAGTCCGTCCGACACGGAGCGGAATCGCGTTACCGAGCGAATCGGGCTCAAAAACCTTGTAGGATTCTACAACTGCCGCCGAATTCCGATTCGTGCTGATTTCTTCGTCGTCCAACAACGACGGAGAGATTCATGCAGGTTCTCGCGATCTCAAGACCGAGAAATGTCCGAGAAGCCCAGCTTCTCCACAGCCATCACGAGCTGCGCGCCAAGGTCTTTTCGGACCGTCTAAACTGGGACGTCGACGTTGCGGCAGGCCGTGAGGCAGATGCGTTCGACGACCTGCAACCGACCTACATCCTGGCCATCTCTACGGCCGGCCGACTGGCGGGATGTGCACGCCTTCTTCCTGCTACAGGCCCGACCATGCTGGCAGATGTGTTTCCCTCACTGCTTCCGCAAGGCCGGCTGCACGCCCATCCGTCGATGATCGAGAGCTCCCGGTTCTGCGTCGACACAACCCTCGAAGAGGGGAGGGCAGACGGCTCCGTCCATGAGGCCACGCTGACCATGTTCACGGGCATCATCGAGTGGTGCATGGGGAATAACTACACCGAGATCGTCACCGTGACTGATCTTCGGTTCGAGCGAATCCTCGCTCGCGTTGGCTGGCCGCTGCAGCGCCTGAGTGCTCCCGAGAAGATCGGCGTAACCATGGCCGTAGCGGGCACATTGCCCGCGGATGCGGACACATTCCAGAAGCTCCGGCCACCGAACTACCGATACGAACTTACCGTTAGCCAGGTAGCGTAAAGGAGATCGCCTTGAACCAGCTTCGTTCTCATCCGCGACTCGTTCGCAAGCTTCACGACGCGCTCGGCGATCACCTGTGCGCCGCCCTGGACGATGCGACCGTCGTCGAGATCATGCTTAATCCCGATGGAAAGCTGTTCATCGAACGGCTCGGTCACGGTGTTGCGCCGGCCGGCGAAATGTCCTCCGCCGCCGCGGAGATGGTGATCGGAACCGTCGCTCATGCCCTTCAGTCGGAGGTGGATGATGAGCAACCGATCATCTCTGGCGAACTGCCCATCGGCGGCCACCGTTTTGAAGGACTGCTGCCTCCAGTGGTGGCAAAGCCGGCTTTTACCATTCGCCGTCGGGCTTCACGGCTGATCCCGATCGATGAATTTGTGCGTTCTGGCGTGATGACCGCCCATCAGGCGTCGACAATCCGCAGCGCGATTGCCGCCAGGCTCAATATCGTCATTTCCGGAGGAACGGGGTCTGGCAAGACGACGCTGGCTAATGCGGTCATCGACGAAATCGTCAAATCAGCGCCCGAAGACCGCCTCGTCATCCTTGAGGATACGGCTGAGATCCAATGCGCGGCGGACAACGCCGTGCTCCTGCACACGAGCGATACTGTCGACATGGCGCGGCTCCTAAAGAGCACCATGCGGCTTCGGCCGGACAGGATCGTTGTCGGCGAGGTCCGCGACGGCGCTGCCCTCACATTGCTCAAAGCGTGGAACACCGGCCATCCCGGCGGCGTGGCGACAATCCACTCGAATACCGCCGTATCGGCGCTGCGACGGCTCGAACAGCTGACCGCTGAGGCAAGCCAGCAGCCTATGCAAGAGGTCATCGGCGAGGCGGTGGACGTTATCGTCTCCATCGAACGAACTTCGCGCGGACGGCGTATACGCGACGTCATTCAGGTCGAGCGGTTTGCGGGCGGCGAATACGCGATCGAATCAGACCAGCCGACCGAAGAGCAGGAGGTGCGTCATGTCGCGTAAAGCTTCAGTCGCCATCGCCGCGCTCCTTGCCTCGTCCATGGTTCTCGCGCCGTTTGCTCCCGCGCTCGCCAGCTCTGCTGGCGGCGGGCTGCCGTGGGAGGCGCCGCTGGAGCAAATTCAGGAGTCGATCACCGGTCCTGTCGCGGGCGCCATTGCCCTTGCAGCAATGGCGATTGCCGGGGGCATGCTCATTTTCGGCGGCGAGCTCAACGATTTTGCGCGGCGGCTCGTCTATGTCGTCCTCGTCGCCGGCATCCTGCTCGGCGCCACCCAAATCGTCGGCCTGTTCGGCGCGACGGGTGCTTCGATCGGACTGACGGACGAGCAGAGGCAGTCGTTCGGCTTCAACGGAGAAGGGGAGGGGGCCTATGGCTGAGTCCCTGACCGCACTGCAGCGCAATCGCATTCATCGCGCTCTGTCCCGCCCGAACCTCCTGATGGGCGGCGATCGCGAACTGGTGCTGCTCACCGGTCTAGCTGCCGTCATCCTGATCTTCGTCGTCCTGACGGTATATTCGGCGCTCTTCGGTACCGCCGTCTGGGTGTTGATCGTCGGGCTGCTCAGGACGATGGCGAAAGTCGATCCACTGATGCGGCAAGTCTACATGAGGCATGTTTCCTACCGCCCCTACTACAAGGCGACCAGTTCGCATTGGCGGCGGCATTGAGGAGGCGGTGGTGGTAGCTTTGAAACGCCTCCGGGCCACAGGCCCTTCCTTCGCCGATCTCGTTCCTTACGCCGGCCTCGTCGACAATGGTGTCCTCCTGCTCAAGGACGGGAGTCTTATGGCCGGCTGGTACTTTGCCGGCCCGGATTCCGAAAGTGCGACCGCCCTCGAACGCAACGAGCTGTCGCGGCAGATCAATGTGATCCTGTCGCGGCTTGGGAGCGGCTGGATGATTCAGGTCGAAGCGATCCGCATTCCGACGATCGACTATCCGTCCGAGGATCGGTGCCATTTCCCCGATCCGGTCACACGTGCGATCGACGCCGAGCGCCGGGCGCATTTTGCCCGTGAGCAGGGGCATTTCGAGAGCAAGCACGCGCTGATCCTCACTTACCGGCCACTGGAGTCCAAGAAGACCGCGCTCAGCAAATACATCTACTCCGACGAGGAAAGCCGTAAGAAATCCTATGCGGACACGGTGCTCTTCATGTTCAAGAACGCCGTCCGCGAGATCGAACAGTATCTGGCGAACACGCTTTCGATCCGACGCATGGAAACGCGCGAGGTCAGCGAAAGGGGAGGGACGCGCTTCGCCCGGTATGATGAGTTGCTGCAGTTCGTTCGCTTCTGCGTGACTGGCGAAAACCATCCGATCCGGCTTCCAGATATACCGATGTATCTCGATTGGATCGCGACAGCTGAGCTCGAGCACGGCCTGACGCCGAAGATCGAGAACCGGTTTCTCGGCGTGGTCGCGATCGACGGCTTGCCGGCAGAGAGCTGGCCCGGGATCCTCAACAGTCTCGACCTGATGCCGCACACCTATCGCTGGTCATCGCGATTCATCTTTCTCGACGCGGAAGAAGCCCGCCATACGCTTGAACGCACACGCAAGAAGTGGCAGCAGAAGGTCCGGCCGTTCCTCGACCAGTTATTCCAGACACAGAGCCGGTCGGTCGACCAGGACGCCATGACCATGGTGGCCGAGACCGAGGACGCGATCGCACGGGCCACGTCGCAACTGGTCGCTTATGGCTACTACACGCCAGTCATCGTGCTCTTCGATGCAGATCGCGAGGCACTCCAGGAAAAGGCGGAGTCAATACGCCGGCTGATCCAGGCGGAAGGCTTTGGAGCACGGATTGAGACGCTCAATGCCACCGACGCCTACCTCGGCAGCTTGCCGGGCAACTGGTACTGCAATATCCGCGAGCCGCTGATCAACACCAGCAATCTTGCCGATCTGATTCCGCTGAACTCCGTCTGGTCTGGCAATCCGGTCGCTCCTTGCCCCTTCTATCCGGCGAATTCGCCGCCATTGATGCAGGTGGCGAGCGGTTCAACACCGTTCCGCCTCAACCTGCATGTCGAGGACGTCGGCCACACTCTCGTCTTCGGTCCGACCGGGTCGGGCAAGTCGACGCTTCTGGCGCTGATCGCCGCGCAGTTTCGGCGTTACGACGGGGCCCAGATCTTCGCCTTCGACAAGGGAAATTCACTTCTGCCGTTGACGCTGGCGGTCGGTGGCGACCACTACGAGATCGGCGGCGACAACGAAGGTGAGGGGAGGGTGCTCGCGTTCTGCCCGCTCTCCGATCTGGAAAGCGATGCGGACCGCGCCTGGGCGGCGGAATGGATCGAGATGCTGGTCGCGCTGCAAGGTGTGCCCACTCGGCCCCATCATCGCAATGCCATTTCCCGGCAAATCGAGTTGATGGCCAGCGCTCCGGGCCGATCGCTATCGGATTTCCTCAGCGGCGTTCAGATGCGCGAGATCAAGAATGCGCTCCACCACTACACAGTCGATGGGCCAATGGGTCAGTTGCTCGACGCCGAGCAGGACGGTCTGTCGCTCGGTGCCTTCCAGACTTTCGAGATCGAGCATCTCATGAACATGGGCGAGCGCAATCTTGTGCCGGTACTCACCTGCCTTTTCCGCCGCATCGAAAAGCGCCTCGACGGCTCGCCAAGCTTGATCGTGGTCGACGAAGCTTGGCTGATGCTCGGTCATCCCGTGTTTCGAGCCAAGATCCGCGAGTGGCTGAAGGTGCTGCGCAAGGCGAACTGCGCTGTGGTCCTCGCGACCCAATCCATCTCGGATGCGGAGCGCTCCGGCATCATCGACGTGCTGAAGGAATCGTGCCCGACGAAGATCTGCCTCCCGAACGGCGCCGCCCGCGAGCCGGGAACGCGGGAGTTCTATGAGCGGATCGGCTTCAACAATCGGCAGATCGAGATCGTCGCGGGCGCGACCGTCAAGCGCGAATACTACGTTGTCACCCCGGAAGGCCGGCGGCTCTTCGACATGGCGCTGGGTCCAGTAGCGCTGAGCTTTGTCGGCGCTTCCGGCAAGGACGACCTGAAGCGCGTCCGCGCGCTGAAAGCCGAACATGGCCGCGAATGGCCGATCCACTGGCTGAAAACGAGAGGAGTTCACGATGCCGCATCGCTGCTCAACTTCGACTAACCGGCGCGCCGGCCTACTGGCCGCCGCGGCGTTCATCGCCGCAGCCAGACCAGTGCAAGCCGGCACGGCGACAGGTGCCGCAACCGAATGGACCCAGTTGCTCAACAACGGCGAACTGGTTTCGCTCGTCGGGCAATCCGGCGAGCAAATCCAGAACCAGCTCACGCAGATCAGTCAACTTGCCCAGCAGATCGAAACCCAGCTGAACATCTATCGAAACCTGCTCCAAAACACGGCCGCGCTACCGTCTCATATCTGGGGTGAGGTCGAGAGCGATCTCAATCAGCTCCGCAGTATCGTCGACCAGGCTCAGAGCATTTCGTTTTCGATGGCAAATGCCGACGACGTGCTTCAGCAGCGGTTCCAGAGCTATGCCAACTTCAAGACCAATCTGCCGAAAGCAGCGAGCTTCTCGACCACGTATCAAACCTGGTCGGATACCAACCGCGACACGATCGCCAGTACGCTGAAGGCGGCAAGCCTCACGACCGATCAGTTCGACAGGGAGGAAAGCACGATGTCGTCGTTGCGATCGATGTCCGAGACGGCGGACGGCCAGATGAAAGCCTTGCAGGTCGGGCACCAGATCGCTGCTCAACAAGTCGCGCAGATGCAGAAGCTTCGGGGCCTCGTCTCCCAGCAAATGACCATGATGGGCACCTGGCTTCAGACCGAACAGACTGACAAGGACCTGGCCCAGGCTCGGCGTGAAAAGTTCTTCAATGCGGAGGTCAAGAGCATTCCTGAAGGTCAAAAGATGGAGCCCCGCTGGTGAACCGCGCTAACGCCCTCTTGCTCGTTACCCTCTCTCTTTCGATGGCGGCGATCACCTTGAACGTCACTTCCAGAGACAGCGGCAAACTTCTTACCGACGAGCAGCGCTCTGCCCAGGAGAGGTTCTTCGGCTCCGGCAGCGGGCTGCCTCCCATTAAAGATGCGCAGGAGATGCGTCCGAGATGGTGAATGTAACTTTCACGCGTTCGCACCTGATCACGGGGCTCTTTTGCGTCGCATGTAGCGTTCCGGCTTTCGCACAAGAGGGACAGGTTCTCACCGAACTGGAAAATCAGGTCTCGTCCGCAGCGAAGGGGTGGGAAACCACCATCATGGATGCGGCGAGATCGCTTTCTGGATCCTCGCCGCAATCGAGATCGGCATTGCGGCCGTCTGGCTCGCGATCCAAGCGGCTGCGCTCGATAGCTGGTTTGCCGAGTTGGTCAGGCGGATCATGTTCGTCGGCTTCTTCGCGTTTGTTCTCGATCAGGGCCCGACACTCGCCCGAGCCGTCGTCGATAGTCTTTTCCAGATCGGCGCCGGCGGCGGTTCAGCCTCGCCGGCGGAAGTGTTTGATGCCGGCATACGGGTTGCCTCGCAAATGTCGCAACAGGCGCAGTTCGGGGTATTCGAAGACAATGCACTGGCGATCGCAGCGGTGTTGGCGATGGGCGTTGTCGTCATCTGCTTCTCGCTTGTGGCGGCGATTTTCGTGTCGGTGATGGTCGAGATGTATGTCGGCCTGCTCGCGGGCATGATCATGCTCGGATTGGGCGGTACGTGGTTCACGAAAGACTTCGCCGTTCGCTATCTCGTCTATGCCTTTGGCGTCGGCGTGAAGCTCATGGCCTTGGTGATGATCGCCAAGATCGGATCGAACGTCCTGCTTGGTCTTGCCCAAGCTCCCACGGCCACGTCGGATCAGTTCGTTACGACCCTTGCCATCGCCGGTATTTCCGTCGTGGTCTTCATTATCGCCATGTACGTTCCAAGCATCATCCAGGGCGTCATCCAGGGTGCGTCAGTTTCCGGGGGTATGGAAGCGATCCGCCATGGCGGCCAAGCGATGTCCTTCGTTGCTGGCGCCGGGTTCTTAGCAGCGGGTGCGGCAGGGGCAGGGTTCGCGGCGGGGCAAGCCGCCCGAACCGCCGGCGCTTCGGTCATGGGATCCGCCTTCAGAGGCGTCGGGGCCGCTATCGGCTCGGCCGGCAAGGCTACGGGATCCGCGGCGAAGGAGAAGGCCATAGGCTCTCCGGGTGCCTATGCGGGATCGCTCCTCGGGCTGGCCAACGCCAAGCTCGCCGAGAGCCGCAGCGGGCACAGCGCTCCAAAGCGACATCCCGAACGCAACGACTAGCAACAGAAAGGGATGGATCGATGGCAGCGAACCGTGCCCCGGAAAACCCGTATCTCGCCGCGCGCCAGGAATGGTCGGAGCGATACGGCTCCTATGTCAAAGCGGCGGCAGCCTGGCGTCTTGTCGGGATTCTTGGCCTGTCCATGGCCGTGATCGGCTTCAGCTATTCGATGTACCTGAGCACGCAGGTCACACTCGTGCCCTACATCGTCGAGGTCGACAAACTCGGGACGTCGGTGACAGCCGGCTTCCCGGAGCAGATCGAGTATGCCGATGTTCGCGTGGTGCGCGCCACGCTCGGCAACTTCGTAAGCAGCTTCCGCTCGATCACGCCGGACGCCGTGGTGCAAAAGCAATATATCGACCGGACCTATGCGCTGCTTCAGGACTTCCGATCCGTCTACGGAGAAGATCAACGCTTGGTTCCGCGGCAACTCGCCATTCGAGAAGGCGAAGACGTCCACAGTCGCCATCGAGGTCAACAATATCGTGGCGCTCTCCAACCAGACCTATCAGATCGACTGGACCGAATACGAGCGCGACCGCAAGGGCAAGGAAACCGGCGCGCGCCGGTTTCGGGGCATCGCAACGGTTACGCTGACGGCGCCGCAGGACGAGGCAACGATCCGCCTCAATCCGATCGGTCTTTATGTCCGGGATTTCGACTGGACAGCACAGCTTTAAGGGCAGGGGATTTATCCGATGCACAAAACAGGATTGATCGCAGTCGCCGGTTGCATGGCAGGACTCGTCTTCGTAGATTGCAGCCAGGCGCAGAGCATGACGACGAATGAGATAAAGGGAACGAATATTTCCGGTAAGTGGCGGGGAACGCCGGGCCTCGTTACCACCGGCCCCGATGGAAAGGTCATCTTCCTCTTCGGCCAGACCCAGCCCTCCGTCGTCTGCTCTCCGCTACAGGTCTGCGACATCGAACTCCAGGGCGGCGAGATCGTCCGAGACGTTCTCGTCGGCGATACCGTCCGTTGGAAGGTCGAGCCAGCGACCTCGGGCGCGACCGGCGGGCAGGCAATCCATTTGATCGTGAAGCCCGCTGAACCGGGGCTGGTGACCTCCATGGTCGTCACGACCTCCCGGCGCACCTATCACATTCAGCTAAAGTCGCATCCGAGCCAGTACATGGCCCGCACCGGCTTCGAATACCCCGAGGATGCCTCCACAAAGCTCGCCGACATCAACGCACGTCTGGAGACGGGCGGCGGTCCCGGGTCGGCGCCCGACAAGCTGGACTTCTCCTATTCGATCAATGGCGGTGCATCTTGGAAGCCGAAGCGCGTCTATACTGATGGCGTCAAAACCTACATCCAGTTTCCGAAGTCGATTTCCGGCCAGGACGCACCGGTTCTTTTCGTCGTCTCCGGCGGCCAGAACCGCATCGTCAACTACCGAATGAAGAACGACATGATGATCGTCGACTACGCGGTCGACAAGGCGGTTCTCGTTTCCGGCGTCGGCTGGCGGCAGCAGAAGATCACAATTCGGCGGGGGGATGACCATGCGAAAGCTGCAGCTCGCGCTTATCGCTGCCACACTTCTTTCCAGCTGCCAGACGGCCGAAAACGCACTGACCGCCGGCACCGCTCCAGTCGCTCTGTCCCGACCAACCGCAAGCGCCATTGCCGACGACATGGCAAGTCGGCTCGTCGAGCGGATCGGCCCTGCCAGCACGACGACGATCAGGATGGAGAATGACAGTTCTGAATTCGCAACTGCGCTCGAGGCTGCCCTGAGGGGCCGGGGATACATGGTTATCGTCGATGGGAAGACTGGAAAGGGCGTCCAGCCGGTAGAGCTTGCCTATGCGATCGACGGGATCGGCGGCCAGGTTCTTGCTCGACTGACGACACCCGCCATCGCACTCGGCCGCGCCTATACGCCGACGGCGGCCGGCGCCACGCCGGCGAGTCCGCTTTCGATTATGAAGCGCAACTGAGGGGAGGAGATCATGGTGCAATCGCTCCAGCTCGGCGCGTCCAACCAGGCGGACGATCAGCAGGGTATGCGTCGCCTTAATCGCTTGCCAATCGTTTTCGCCATCGTCCTCATCGTGCTGTTCTGCGGCATCGTCGCGATCGGCCTGTCATGGCGCGGTCTTTCCTTCAACCGTGGCAACGATATCGACAGCCCCTCGAACATGCCGGCGACGACCTTCGGCGACCAGCTCAAGCGCGGGGTCACCGACGGCATCATCGGCGAGCCCGTCGGACGCGAAGCGTTTCAGCCGACGCCCGTTGTCGAGCAGAAAGTCGAGAAGGAGGAGCCAGTCGCGGGGGCCCGCCCGGTTAAGCGCGAAGAACGGCGGCCACGCATGGAATCCGAGGAGGAATGGAAGGCGCGCCTCAAACGAGAGCAGGATGAACAGTATATACGTGAAGCTCAGCGCCAGAGAATGGCTCGCATCCAAGCGCGTGCAACCGCTCTCGACTCCCCGCTGAAGGTGGATATTTCCGATGCTGAGAAGGCGTCGGCAGATGGCAACGTCACCGGCCGCCACAACACGGACACAACGGCGGGCAGCGCCTCCGACCTTTATGCGGCAGCCATGAAATCAGGGTGGATGGGACAGAACGTCGATCCGAACGCCCAGAGCTCGAAGGAGGACTTCGTCAACCAGGACATCAAGGATGTCGGTTATTTGCCGCACCAGGTCGTGCGGCAGATGTCGCCTTATGAGCTGAAGCGCGGCTCGGTCATTCCGGCGACGTTGATCACCGGCCTCAATTCCGACCTGCCGGGCCGCATTACCGCGCAGGTCAGCCACAACGTCTACGACAGCGGCACAGGTTATCGGCTGCTCATTCCGCAGGGCGCGAAGCTCTTCGGGCGCTACGATTCCAAGATCTCGTTCGGCCAGCAGCGGGTACTTGTCGTCTGGACCGACCTTGTCTTTCCGAACGGATCGACGCTGCAGATCGGCGGCATGGGCGGGACCGACGCGGAAGGCTACGGCGGGTTTAAGGACAAGGTGGATCGCCATCTCTGGCGGGCATTCGGTTCAGCCGCGTTGATCGCACTGATCGGGGCCGGGATCGATATGTCCATGCCCGAAAGCTCGACCCTGGCGACGCAGGATACAGCGTCGGACGCGGCACGACGCAATTTCGCGGAGAGCTTCGGTCGCGTGGCTGAAGAGACAATCTCGAAAGACCTCACTGTCCAGCCGTCTATCCGCATACGCCCGGGCTACAAGTTCAATGTGCTGGTGGATCAGGACATCGTTTTTCCATCAGCATATAGCGGCCGCTAGACCGGAAGAGGAGCCACTCATCTCTCATTCCGAGCATCGCGTCGAGCCACACCGCGACAAAAGTATTACATATCTTCCTCGTGTTTTAGATCGACATTGGGTTGAATGTGCGTGGGCTCCGGACAACCGGCACCTGGCACGGCGAAGTGGAAGGCTCCCAGAATAACAAAGGGTAGGAGAACAGCAGTGGACGAAGACTTTCGCTCCCTAATCGACATGGCGGAAGCCGCGCACGATGAACGTATGATCAAGCACGCGGTCAAAAGCTTCGCGCAGGCATGCGGATTCGAGCGTTTCGCTTATCTGCAAACCGAAGGCCTCGAAGTCCGGACCTTCAATTCCTATCCAAAGCCATGGCAGGACGTTTATCTCAACAGTCACTACGCTTGTATCGACCCTGTCGTCACGGAGGCCAAGCGCCGTATGGACGTGTTTGCCTGGACAGCGGACGACTGGCCGGATCGCGGCTCTTCCGAGCTCCGGCGGTTTCGCGACCAAGCTGTCGAACATGGCATCTATAGCGGGGTGACAATTCCGGTCGAGGGTAGCTTCGGCTCGAAGATGATGCTGACCCTGGCGTCATCGGAGCGGAAGGCTGACATTTCGAAACTGCAAGACGGTCGGAAGGCGCTACAGGCGGTCATGACCATTCATTACCGCCTGAAGATCATCGGCGCCTCGATGCGCGTCGCACCTAAGCGTATGCTTTCCCCAAGGGAGGCCATGTGCCTGATGTGGGCGATAAAGGGGAGGAGCGCGGGGGACACCGCGAAGCTGACGGGCATCAAAGAGAGGACGGTGCAGCACTATCTGGATAGCGCGCGGCGAAAGTTCGACGCCAAAACGGTTGCCCAGCTTGTTGCGATTGTCAAAGACCGCGGACTGATCTGAGCATCAGTCCTCATCCTCCGGGGGGACATCAGGGACATACCCAAGCGCCTCGACGATTTCAGAGAGTTCTTCCTGCTGGGCGTGCGACTTTTTCTGCCGAGCCAGATGTTCGTCCTGCAGGCTCTGAAGAACTGCGCTCGAGACGGACGGATCGGCGCTGGCGCGGAGCCATTCTTGATAGACAGCTTCATCGGCGGTAAGAAGACGCCGGTGTTGGAGGATTGCAGAAACCGCCAAAGCCGCCAGCTCTTCTTTCTTCAGTGAGCTGTAACGAGAACCTTCCTCTGTGGTTCCCTCGGCCTTCCCGGATGCGTTACACTCGGGCATCCGTTTGTCCTCAACTTTCATTTCGTCACCCACTCACAAGAACACTACTGTGCGCAATATATCGTTTGCGCCATGACTGCACGGTCTGAATTGCAGCCCATTCAACGCAAAGTAATGCGCGACGACACAACCAATAACACGTGCGGGAACGAATCGGAACTATCGTTCCTGGAACGATTCTTCCTATTTGAGTTCCGCTCGCATCATGGATCTCAAGGAGGTCATGGCGATCAACCTGCGTCGGATACGTCATGGCAAACACCTCACGCAGGAAGAATTGGCACACCTCTCGGGGCTGAGCGCGCGCCATATCGGAAAAATTGAGCGCGCCGATACTTCAGCAAGCGTCACCGTTCTCGGTCAGATCGCCGACGCTTTGGGTGTGGAGCCGGCCGCGCTCGTGACGAAATCCGGCTGACTGCGCGAGGCGAGCAGATCTTCTTTGCAATCGGTGGCCATTCCCGGTCGTGGATCGGTCATCGTCAGTTGCCGCCGATCCTCGACAGGTCTATCCGCAGGCCGATGTTGCCGGTGTCGGCCGTGTCGGCGGTGGCATCTCTTGGGTGGACGTCGCTGTGTTTGTCTTCCGCACGCAAAGGGGACACATATCCTGTTGTAAGGTTGCCTCCCGGATCTGGAGCCTGAAGCACTCTCACGCCCTCGAACCCTCCGGTTTTCCATGCGTAGGCGGCGTCCTCTGCAGTAATACGTCGCGGTTCGTCGGAACCACTTAGAAACTCAGTCACCATCCCCGTCTAACCGACGGGGAATTTTTAGTTTAGTTGGGCCGGCGAGATTGCCTACCGTCGCCGTGCCTCTAAATCCCAAGAGTGCCGTTTGCTGCGAAAACCGCGTAGATTTGGAAATAGCCGAAGCACGGTGTTCGGCTGTCGCCCGATTAATTCGCCGCTCCGATAATAGATGTATAACACCCGACCTTGAGCTGAAGTTATACACGGAATAACCCTGACATCGATACTGGGGCCCTATCGATAGGCATAGCTTGCAAAAACTGACGTCCGAATGACGGAAGTATGCTATCGATTGGCTTCCGTTTGCCAGAGTTAAGACGTTAATACAGATGGTTAATGATCGCCTAAGATGGTCAAAATGGCTTCGAGGGTGGTAACCGGAGCAAATTTACTGGCTGTTACCTTTGCTTTGTGAATCGAAGCGCTTTGCTCACGCCCTGACTGGGGCCGCAGAAATCGGGCTGAAGGAACATGACCGGCTGGCGCTGGCGCGGCAGTTGATGGCGCGAAAGTTATCAGGCCGACAACCCTCGTTCAAACTGCCGGAACTGGTTGGATTGTTCATGGCAAACGTTTGAGGTCACGCCGCAGGCCTCGCCGCGGATTGTGCTGGAGTTCGGCCTCCGGTGAGGATCCCAGCATTATCTCGATCCAGGAAGTTGAATCGAATATGCTCGCAATCGCCCTCTTCTATAATCTCCATAGCGTGATCGGGACGGTCCAGGTGACGATGTCCGACTTCGACTGACCTTGCCCCCGTTGAAATAATCCATTTTGAAGTAAGCTCTGGCCCATTGAGAGGACCAGGGAATGAAACGCAACCGTTTTACGGACGAACAGATTACCGGCATTCTGAAGGAGCACGAGGCGGGCACGCCGGTCTCGGAGCTTTGCCGCAAGCACGCTGTCAGCGATGCCAGCATCTACAAGTGGAAGGCCAAGTTCGGCGGCATGGACGTATCCGAAGCCAAGCGGCTGAAGACGCTGGAAGACGAGAACACAAGGCTGAAACGGCTCCTGGCAGACGCCATGCTCGACAATGCCGCTTCGAAAGACCTTTTGGGAAAGAATGTATGGTCCGCCCCGTCCGTGCAAGGGGTCGCGACGCCGTAGATGACGATTCCAGTTGCGTAAATGTATCCGGCCTCTCGCGAGTGGACTGCGGTTGCAGCGAGGCCATGATGAGAACCGCGCACGCCGTTCCCAATAAGTGGTTCGGGCACGAAGCCCGCTTTTTTGCGCAGGGTTTACGGCATGCTGATCCACTGTTTCGTCATCACTCGTCCCGAGCCTTGCAATCGAGCCGAGAGCATCAAGCGAAAGCAGGATCCCTACGTTCGTAGAGTGCGCCCGGCTTGTTCAGAACGGCCCAGACGACGCGTGCCAACTTGGCCGCGAGGGCAACGACGGCTTTGTTGGGATGCATTCGAGCCTCAAGGCCGTCGAGCCAACTCCCCAGCCGGTCGCGCGTCCGGTCGAGTATTGTCTGGGCACCAATCCCAGCCAGGCCGCTAGATCGCGGGCTTTGCGGAACTGCAGCCCATCGCCGATGGCGGCCAGCAATGCGGTCGCGCCCAACGCGCCACTGCCCGGATGATCGAGATATTCCACCGTGGCAAGCGCGTCGCCGCGCATCAGCGCCGCTATGGGGGCCCGCGTTTTGGGACGGACCCCGTGCACATGCCGAGCGCGCATCGGCGCTATGCCGAGTGGACGCCGGATCGCTTCCGGCGTTGGGCTGCGTCCATCGGCCCCGAGACCAAAGGGCTGATCACCGCAATCCTCGCCAGCCGGCCGCATCCCGAACAGGGCTTCAGGACCCGCCTCGGCATCCTGCGCCTCTATCGCGAGATTCCTCGTGATCGCGCCGAGGCCGTGTCGGCACGCGCCGTCGAGATCGGCGGCCTGACCTGCAAGACCATCACTGCGCTCATCGCCACACACAAGGCCACCCGGCATTCCACCGAACCTGCCGCCGTCATGGAACACGCCAATCTGCGTGGCCCCGGCTACTTTCATTGAGGAGACAACCGACAATGCTGGACCAATCCCACTATCGACATGCTGCGCGAACTCGGCCTCTCCGGCATGGCGAGCGCCTATCACGAACTAGAGGCGCAACCGGAGGCGAGACAACTCGAGCACGGTGAATGGCTCACGATCCTGCTCGAACGGGAAACGACCGCGCGCCGCCAGAAACGCTTCGAGGCGAGAGCCCGTGCCGCCAAGCTCCGCCATGACGCCCAGGTCGAGAACATCGACTTCCGCGCCGCTCGCGGCCTCGACCGCAATCTCTTCCTGAAGCTCGCCGGCTGACTGGATCAGGCAACATCACAGTCTCCTGCTGATCGGGCCTGCCGGCGTCGGCAAGAGCTGGCTGGCCTGCGCGCTCGGACACAAAGCAGGCCGCGAGGACTTCTCCGTCGCCTATCATCGCCTGCCCAGGCTGTTCGCCACCCTTGCGCTCGCGCGCGGCGACGGCCGCTACCCGAAAGTCCTCAAGGCACTCGCCAGAACCGACCTGCTCATTCTCGACGATTGCGGTCCCGAGAGGCTCAACAACGAGCAGCGTCGCGATCTCCTCGAAATCATCGAGGACCGCTACGAGAAGCGATCCACCATCGTCACCAGCCAGGTGCCCGTCGATCACTGGTATGACATGATCGGCAATCCAACGATCGCCGATGCCATCCTCGACCGCCTTGTCCTGTCGGGCGACATGCACAATTGACCCCCTAGCGACATCAAGAACTGACCCCTCTCGTTAGAGAGGAGGAATAGATGTCGATTGAGAATTCGATGAATCCTGCATTGCCGAGAGGGATGCGGGGAGATGCGATGCTTGAACCTGACGAAGTGATGTCGATGGTGCGTCTGCATAAGAGTGGCTGGGGAGCCAAACGGATAGCGAAGGAATTCAAGTGCGCCCGCAATACGGTTCGCCGTTATCTTCGGGAAGGCGGGACTATTGCCTACAAAGGACGCCCGCGCGCGTCGGCGCTGGATGGTCTGGATGAGTGGTTGCGGGAGCGCTTCTTCCGCCACGAAGGCAACGCGGACGTCATTCGCCAGGAGCTGGAAAGCGAGCACGGGATCGCCATCAGCCTACGGCAGGTGGAGCGCCGGGTTCGGGAATGGCGGCGTGAACTGAAAGCGCAGAAGCGGGCGACGGTGCGCTATGAGACGGCGCCTGGCCATCAGATGCAGATCGATTTCGGCGACACGCGGGTCTGGATCGGCGGCGAGCGGGTGCGGATTCATGTGTTTGTCGCCACGCTCGGCTATTCGCGCCGGCTGCATATCCGGGCTTCGCAGCGGCAGCGGCAGACGGACTGGTCGAGGGGATGGAGGGCGCTTTCCTGCGCTTTGGCGGCGTTCCCGCGGAAGTGCTGATCGACAATGCGAAGGCGCTGGTCGAGCACCATGATGCGGTGACACGCGAGGTCAGGTTCAATGCCCGGCTCCACGCCTTTGCCCGTTACTGGGGCTTGAGGCCGCGCGCCTGCGCTCCGTATCGGGCGCGCACGAAGGGCAAGGACGAGCGCGGAGTCGGCTATGTCAAGAAGAACGCGATCGCCGGCCGCCGCTTCGAGACCTGGGCGGCATTCGAAGCGCATTTGGATCGGTGGACGCGCGAGGTTGCCGACCAGCGGGAACACGGCACCACCGGTGTTGCGCCGGCGGAACGCTTTGCTGCGGAGGCCGGGGCGCTACGTCCGCTTTCCGGCAGGGCTGCGTTCGGGCAGTTGCGGGATCTGGTCCGCAAGGTTCAGGCCGACTGCGCCATCGATCTCGACACGAACAGCTATTCGGTGCCCTGGCGCCTGATCGGCGAGAGTGTCCAGGTCGTGGTGCTGGCCGGTCGCGTGATCATTCGCCATGCGGGCCAGGTTGTGGCCGACCATGCCCTGAACCGAGGGCGACGGCAACGGATTGTCGACCGATCCCATTTTGTCGGCATTGCCGGTGTCGAGGGACCCGTGCGCCTGGCGCCGATCGAGATCGCGCCCGCGGCGCTGCTGCGGCCGCTTGCGGAATATGAAGCCGTTGTCGGAGGAGGCTGGTGATGACGAAGGTGGACCATGACCTGCTCATCGCAACGCTCGACCGGCTGAAGCTGACGGCGATCCGCGACCAGCTCGACACGCTGCTCGACGAGGCGGCTCGCTCGAAGATGAACCTGCGCGAGGCTCTGGGCTTCCTGGTATCGCGGGAGATCGCCCGGCGTGATGAGCGCCGTATCTCCATGTCGAGCAAGATCGCCCAGTTCCCCTTCGTACGCGAGCTGGATGGCTTCGACTTCGATGCCCAGCCTTCGCTGGATCAAGGGCAGATCCGGGAGCTTGCGACCTGCCGCTGGATTGCGCATGGCGACACGCTCTTGCTCCTTGGCCCGCCCGGAACGGGTAAGACGCATCTTGCCGTCAGCCTCGGCCGCGAGGCGATCCGCCAGAACTACAACGTGCAGTTCATCACGGCGGCGACGTTGGTGGCGACGTTGGCCAAGGCCCATAGCGACGGCTTGCTCGACAAGCAGTTGACGCTTCTGTCGCGGCCGAAACTGCTGATCATCGATGAATTGGGCTATCTGCCCTTCGAGGCCAATGCCGCCCACCTGTTCTTCCAGTTGGTGTCCCGGCGCTATGAGAAGGGCTCGATCCTGATCACCTCAAACAGATCCGTCGGCGAATGGGGAGGTGTCTTCGGGGACCCCGTCGTCGCCACGGCGATCCTGGACCGCTTGCTTCATCATTCCGCGGTCATCACCATCCGGGGCGACAGCTACCGGCTTCGCGAAAAGCGCCGCTCCGGCCTTCTGCAGAAGACCGGAGCGGCGCTTGAACCCAACGAAACGTCCAGCCAGTAAAGGGGGTCAATTCCTGATGTCGGCAAAGGGGTCAATTCCTCGTGTCGCTTGACATGTCCACAACGCCTACCGTATCGAGCTGTCCGGCGAGAGCTTGCGAAAGTAGCGTCAAACTCCATCCGCCGCTTGACCGCGCGACAATCACGCGCCATGCAAAACAACGACCCAGGGGAGCACCAACTGGCCGGCTTCAGATCGGAATGGTGGTCGGAATGAAATCGGAATGGGTGGCCGGCTTCGTTTCGGAATCAATGGCCGGCTTCATCGGAATGCGCAGACCGGACCAAGGTGGACTGGCATTATATTGCAGCCGGGCAAGCCGATACAGAACGCCTTCATCGAAAGCTTCAATGGGCGGCTGCGAGACGAGTTCCTGAATGAAACTCTCTTCTCGTCACTGAACCCATGCTCGATCGGCGCTTTCAAACTGGCGCAGCGATTACAACGATCATCGACCACACTCCGGACTCTGCTGGATGACACCTGCCGAGTTCGCTCAGACAATGAGCCCGCGGCGTGATGCGGTGCTGCGCAGCCGGAATGGCTCCGCACCGCAACCCGCCGCAACCGCCTCGAATACAGCGACCCAAAACCGCCGGAGCGAACTCAAAAATTGGGTAAAACTTGGGGGCAAGGTCACGACGAACGCCGGAAAATCTTCCAAACTGTTAGCCCGAAACGATCGCGTCGTTGGACACTGGTCCAGTGTGTCTATTCAGGGCAACTTGATCTTCGACTTGGAGGCGCAAACATTCATTGACGCCAGCAGCAGATCGGCCTCTGTCCGACAGCGAGGAGATTTTCGATATAGAGACAACGCAATCCACTGTCGATTTCAGGTACTCGACTCTGCGTATTGGATTGTCAGCCTAACGAGGAAGTGCCGGCAAAATTGAGTTGCGGGTAGGGCGCTTGGGCTTGGCGCTGCTTGACGAGTCCAATAAAGTCGTATGGTTCTGAAGTACGTGGCATGAACCAATATAGAACCAAAACGTCGCCCTGATCTCCCTGTGAACGTGCACTCTCAGCGCAAGTCACCAGGTTGAGGGCAAACTGCCATGGTGGTACTTCCGCGCCGACAGCGACTGAGATCGTCTGCATCTTATCGCGCGTGCCGAAAGTAAATTCGGAATGAAAGAAAAGATCCGACCGTTTCCGCGTCTTTTTCATTCCCTCTTTCACGGACTTCTCAATCTGCTTCTGGTGGGAAACATGTACGTTCAGCAGGCGATGACCAAAACGGGTCCAGCCTTCTGGCATCCTATCTTCAAGCGCGTCCAAAAGCTTTGCCCAGAACTCGGTGGTGATCGCAGACATCGCGGAAAGTCGAACCCGACGGTTTTCGTCTGGAACGTACGTCAGAGATCCGGATAACCCGTACCAAGGATGATGCCTCCCATCGAATTCGTCTTCACCGATGTTGAATCGGGTTCTAGAATACAAGGCCAGAAGATCCAATTCGTCGGCTGTATAGATTGCATTCCGCTCAAGTTCCGCCCTTCTGCTGAGATAGTGGCAGCGTTCGAGCTCCCTGGGCACAAGCTCGAAAAGCGTTTCTAGATCGAACACCGACATTGTTGGAGCGATGTCCGCGTTTTCGGGAACAAACCCAGCGTGCTTCAGCTGTGGCCAGTGTGATGATAGAGGGCCAACTGCATCGTGGACGATGTTTACTCGAATGACGTCGCGAACCTCGTTTGCCTGAAGGATCAAAGAGCCTTGGCGACTGATGAATGATACCGAACCGCTTGCTCCGAGGATGTATTGTTTCAATCTGAGCGACTGTTCCGAAGGGGCGACAATCAGGTCGTTCAGTGCGGCTTTTAAGCTGCGGAGGGCTCCCCGGCGGGCAGGAGCACTTATCTTAGCTGACTTCGCTTCGAATATTAGTACGGTCTTGTCGATGATTGCCACTAGGTCAGATTCCCACGTCGTTATGCCACCGTTATCGCTCCATTTTACCTGCTCGTGAACATCTGCATGAGGTAAGAATTGCCGCACCGTCGCGCTTAGTCGACCTTCAAGCCAGTCGGCACGGGCTTTCTCAGCGGCCCTCTTGAGATTGTCCCCAGTCCCGCAGAGGTTCTCGACAATCTCGGCCAAGTGAACACCGAGGATCTGAGGTCCAGCACAAAAAAAGTTGTTACCGTCGAGCCTAATGAGCGGTTTGCGTTGGACCGGATTATCAAGGTGCAGGTGTTGGAGGTTCGCCTCTGTAACGTCGCCGAAATCCAGCGACAACTGCGAAAGCACATCGATGATAGAATACCTCTGTTCGATTGGTGCCGTTGCGACCAGATCAAGATACGAAAACTTGAAGAGCGTCATCCAGCGATGTTCGTTGATGTTCCACAAAAGTGCGAATAATTGTTCGCGATCATGTTGAACCATCGCGGCGCGAGACGATATCTCCGCCTGTTCATCGGGTTCGAGGTTGCGGATGAAAGCCTCCAGCATCCCTTTTCCGGAATGTTTCAGCATCATCCACGATCGCATGTCTTCCATATGAGCTGTAATCCGGTCTTCGCAAACGTCAATGACTGCGGAGAGTGCCTTGACAACTTCGGTCGCGTCGCAGCCGTAGTGATGCCGAAACGATCCATTGACCGACAGCGCTAGCTCTAAGGCATATTGCCGAGTTTGATAGCCTTGTCGCGCGCCCCTTACTGCCAGCGTCCAACGTTGGATGAGGTTCAACATTTCCTGTCGAAGGTCCTCGAGCACGTCAGCCGAGACCTTGCTTTTGGCCTGATCTTGATGTGCTTGCGCATTTTGAGCGATCAGTTCGACGATACGCTCCGTGACCAGTGCGTAATCGGTTTTTGAATCGGCCGACGCGCGCGGACGCGAAAGGGCTAGCGCCTGCATCAATTCAAGATGAAAAAGCTGCAGGTCCGTTTTCTTCTCTGGCTTCTGATTCAATCTATTTATAATCACCGTCATTGCGCCCCGCGCTAGAAATTCCAGTGCGTCGACGGCGGTCGCCTCTTCCACGAGTGCATTTAGCGTCTGTCGAAAATGTTCCGTTGCGACGCCCCCAGCTAGATGCGCGGCGACTACCTCTTCATCGGTTAGCTGCTTCCGTTCCATTTGATAACACTGCCCTTAACTATTTTCTCACGACCGCCAAGCCCGTCCGCTTACGATTTCGGGCGCCGTTAATCTCTGTGCCATCTGCGTCAGACACTTCGTTCTCGAACAACGGCAACCCATCGCTGAATGGAGCCGCCAGCGGGGAGCAAGCCACTACCTCTAATCGGCGGCACGCACGGGCCAATTGCTCGGGACTAAGCCGCGTCGGGAGGCTCGGGTCCACCGTTCCCGTGTCGCCGCGACATAACGGGGATCATCGGCGAAAAACGCGTGCTCGATTAGAATAACTTGCAGGCCGGCCCGCCGAGCGGTTTCGGCGAACAAGAAATCGACGTGGCGTCGCATGGCAATGATGTCTTCGTCCTCTTCATCGTCGCCTGTAGCCGTAATCGTCCGTTCGTCGCGCTGCTCTTCGCCCTTTGCAGGAAAATAGGGGCGACTGATCTGATCAAATACCAGCACACCTGGAACCGGCGAGCCGGCCTCGCCAAGGAAATGCTGGAGGGCGAAGGAAAGTGCGATATGGATGGCGAGATAGTTCTGGTCAGAGCCAACATCTGCCATCTGCAGCACGATGCTGCTGTCGGACTCAATCACCGCGACTTCTGGTTCTGACGATGAGAAATATAGCTCAGATCCCACGCACGGCTCGATCGTTGGAAGGTTCGAGAAGGCCTCGGTGGCATATTGCGAGATCTTGCGTTCGGCACGGCGCAACCTGACGAGACGAGCGTCGCGGTCTACCAGACCTTCAAGTTCTCGAATCTGCGATTTCAAAACGGTCAGGTCACGCCCATCGGGTCGGCGTTCATCATTCATCGTCTCAACGAAAAATGATACGCGTCCCAAGAGATGAGCGCGCAGATGAGCGAGACTCGCGAACATCCTGGCGTCGTCCGACTGCCGCAGCCAAGTCCTGATTTTGTCGTCAACGCTCTTGAGACCCCTATTAATCTCCGCGCGCTTGGTCTGCAGTGCGCCATCGAATTCAATGAGTTTGGGCTTTACTCGGTCGACAGCGGCACTTTCGCTGCTCACCTTGAACAGGGTTGCTCGCAAGGCTTCGACGGTGTTGACGCCAACGTCGGACGGCTGCTCGCAGACCGGGCAAACATGCCCGACACCATCGAGTTTAAGATGGGAAGCCAGCATTAGCTTCTCACGTTGTTTGCGGACTGTGCCCTCGAACCCCGACACTTCCTCCATGACACTCTGCGCTGCGGCAGCTTGGCGCCTGATCTCACTAAGTTCGGCCAACAATGCCTTTCTTTCCCGGTGCAGTTCCGCAAGTTGACCTTCACTTGGAACGACCTTTGCCTTGGCCGTATCTTGGTTCAATGCATTCAGCCTTTCCAATAAGTCGGCATCCGGAGTATCAGCTGGCGTGGGTTCGGCCATCTCCAATCGCTCTGCCTCCGCCAAAAGACTGAACGCGCGGTCACGAAACGCACTGGCCGCAGTCGCACGGGTGCGTGCTCGACGCTCCTCCAATTCCAAGGTTCGCTGTAGTTGGCGGAGCCGCCGCTCATTTAGGGCGCTGGCCTCGTCGGTTGCGCGCAAAAAATACGGCATCGTCGCGACGATGTCGGGTGCCTTGTCTGCGCGTTCAAGACCATGCAGAAGTACCTGTTCGCTGTAGATCACCTCCTTGGTGACGAACATGTACGGAGTGACGTGGCGAACAGTGGCGCGGCCGCGCGTCTTTCCCCAGGCGTCAGGCTCCCCGGGCAGGTCGCCAATGCCGAATGCGCGCTCGAGGAAGGCCTTGGCTGCGTCGAGGGTCGTCGGCCCCTCGAATTGGTCCACCGTTGTCGGCAGAGGCAGATGGCGTCCTGAGCTCGCGAACATCTGATGACTTGTGCCCTGACCCATTGCTGGAATCAGCCGGCCGACAATCATCTCGTCTTCGCCAGCAGTCCACTTGATACCGACTGCAATGCTGCGCTTTCGGACATATGCGGGCAGTTCGCACCGGCTTGACCCCAAACAATAGTCGATCGCCTTGATGAGAGCCGATTTACCTGTGCCGGACGCGCCAGTTATGATGTTGACGCCTGGTTCAAAGGTGACAGGACGATGCCGGCCATCAAGGCCGAGGAAGAAGATCGAGGCGATGTTCCAGCGGTTCAAAGGGTCAGTCCCATCATGTCATAGATTGTTTTTGTCGAGCCCGCAGTCGCGCTCCAACACCCGAGGCGGTCGGCATAACGCACAGATTGAGTGAGGTCATCCGAAAGCCCGGAGGTGAGATCCTTTTTCAGACCTCGAGTACCCACAACCAGACGCGCGCCCTCAGACAGTCTAACCGCGTGCGAGAAACAGCCCAGCCGGATCGCGCCTGCGACAAAATCCATAGAGCTGTTTAATCTTTCAGCCAGATTGACCTGGATTTGCGGGCTACGCTCAAGCCATTCCTGAAGACCTGTCTTGCGGTTCGTTCGATCGAAACTCGGATGCAAATCGCCTGAGATCGCGAGCGGCAACGCCAGGTAGGCGACTGGCAGTTCCGGGCCGTTTGGATTGACTTCGACGAAACCACGCACGAAGGAGACGAGCAGGTATGCGCCAAAGGCGGGATTTGTCTCTGCATAAAGGTCATGCGCGATCTTCATGCGTCGTCAGCCAAAAGGGCCAGGTATTCGGGGTGCCAGCCAACCTCCCGGTCGATCGCCAGCACCTGATAACTCCCTCGAATATAGTAGGGGGCCTCGAACCCGGCAACGATCGGTCGAATTGTCGTCGGCGCGTCGTTGTGTGCCCACCGCAGAAGCCCAAGACCTTTGTTGCGCTTTTCGACCTCCTCAAGCGCCTCACAGATTTCGACGATTTCTACTTGCTTATCCGACCAATGTTCCTTGAGGACATGATCATAGGAGGCGATCTGGGCCGCCATTCCGGGTCGTTCGTTCACCCATCGCGAACGCTGCTGACGTGCCTTCCATTCTTCGCGAATTGCCTTAGCCAGATCATGACTTTTGCCGTCGACCAAACTGATTTGCCGGGTGAGCATGCCGTCTGGCTGATAGTCGGCTGGATAGGCCATCGTCTCGAAATCTGCGGTAAGCCTGTCATGCTCAATATCACCGATCAGTTCGGTAATATGCTCTTGCAATTCGCCGCGCGAGATGAATTGAGGTCTCTTCCCGCAGAGGGAATAGACGACCTGCCGATCCCACCACTCGATAAGGCGTCGTGCAACACTTTCGCGATCGTCCGGCTTGATCAGCGTCAGCAGCTGCGCGATCGCACTCTCCATCTCATCGATCGGCAGATGGCCCGCCTGTGTTCGAGCCTGACGCAATAAATTCAGTCTGGCATCGGGCGTCAGGTTCAGGAAGGCTTGGCATCCCGCTACCCGGTCCTTGTGTGGAAGCGGCCTTTCTTCTTGGGCTGCTGCCTCCCGCTCGGCGACGACACGTTCTGCCTCGTTGACGAGTGCGGCGACAAGTGGTTTCCGGTCAGCCTCGGGTGTGCCGAGAGCCTCCAAGACGCTCCCTGCGGCGATAGGAGCGACCGTGACAAGGTAGAATTGCGTCTCCGATAACGTCAGCCGGGGAAGGATGTCGATCCAGACCTTGAGCGTCCGCCAAAGCCCCTTCGAACTGATTGTTATCGCCGATGGGGAAGATATGAGGGAGTGTTTGAGCTGGAACAAAAGGCGCTGCCCGTTGTCTTTCAGCTCAACGTCGTCCGCGCTTTCAATAGCAACGGCTCCATCGTCTCCTGTTAATGCAACCAGGGTCTTCAACGCAAAGAATGACTGATAATAAAAGCCAAGGGCGGCTGGACCGGCCGCATGGCTGCTATCGTCTGTCATAGAAAAGCGCTTTCGTAAATTGTTCTAAAGCGCCGCTGGCCGCACCGAAGAAGCTCAGTCGGTTTTGGGTTTTGGTTCTGAGGTCTTCGATAACGCCATCAGCGGTGTTATCCGTATCCAGAGCCCGGAACAGGGGGTACTCACATTGGTACACGTAACCGATAAACGACACCGCGGCTGAAAACTTCGCACTATCTGCCATTAAGTCTACACCCTTCAAGTACCTGCAAATTCAGAAGCAATCTGCTCGGATTTTGTCGTTTGTTCAACTTTAGGTTTGAGTTTTTCTGATGTTTTGCATAAATATTTTGGGGGGTAGGTCTACTTGTGATCTGATTGATGAAAAATGGTACGCCATATGTGCACGCCGACAGCGGGCTATAGGTGGCAAGTAAGGACGGGTGTCTTCCTAGTGGGGAGCATATCGGCTTGGATCGCGGTGAGTGGTTATGGATAATTTTGTAAGTGGCGACACTTCGGACAAACGCCCGCTCATCGACAAAATACCGGACATGCCGGCCATTCAACGAGTTACAGTAGCACGCAAGACTGTGCGCAATGTCTCGTGGAAGGCATCGGAGATATGCGACTTAAACGCCCTCAAGACGACGTTCGAGAACTGCGACTTCAGCTATTCCATCATTGACGGTGGCTACTTTCGCGATGCCGTGTTCCGCAATTGCCGCTTCTCCGGCACCAAGTTTTTCGATTGCAATTTCAAAAGCGCCAATTTCTACAAATGCGACTTCAGTTTCGCGCGCTTCAGCACTTGCCTGATCGATACAGCCGAGATCATCGCATCGCTGCCGGATCAGCCGAACATTCGACGGGAATCCTTGCAGAATCTCAAGGCCAACGCAGTTGAAGCTGGCGACTTCGCGAGCCTAGGTCTCCTGACCCTACAGGAAATCGAGGCTGCACAACGTCACTACAGGTATGCCCTCAGGGGTTACGACAGCTACTACAGAAACAAGTATCCAAACATGCTTTCCAAGGCACGTGCCTGCGGGAACCTGGTAGGGCTGTGGTTGGGTGGACTTATATGGGGCCACGGAGAACGGCCTTGGCGGCTTGCAGCAAGCTGCTTCGCGATACTTTGTTTTCTCGCTCTCGTAAATTTCTGGAGCCTCTTGCCGCGTGTTTCTTGGAGCGAAACAGAGAAGGGGCTGGCCTCGCTCGACTATGTTTTCAGGCTTTTCCTTGATCTCAATCCTAACCCGACGTTCGCTGGCTTCACGGCGGTCGATTTCGCGATCGTGGCGATAGGTACATTTACATCGGGCTCTTCATATCAGTCCTTTACAAGTCGATCTCCCACAGATGAACGGCGGAACTTTGCTCGCATCATATGTTTTTGGATCTGTTGGCAGAGGTCAGGCGGACCATCTCAGCGATCTCGACATTCTTGCCGTGGTCGAAAACGCCAAAGGTAAGGTCCCCGAGAACGTTGTACTGGCAACCGTGCCGGCTACGCTCCGTCGTATGAAATCTTCGATCTCATGGTACGGCGAAAACCGACTGCGTGAAATGTTCGCCAATGGTGAGCTTTTTGCCTGGCATCTCCATCGCGAGACGCGTCCGCTTTTCGATCCTCAAGGGTTCTTGGCCAAAATTGGCACCCCATCGCCTTACAGAGACACGGAGAGGGACGTCGCATCGTTCATCAAGGTTATGCGTGAGATACCCGCACAGATCGCCGTCAACCAAGGCAATGCGATCTATGAGGCCGGCCTGATCTACGTGTGTCTCCGCAATATTGCCATGTCTGCTTCTTGGGACCTCTGTGACGCGCCTGATTTTTCCAGGTATTCCATCTTCAATCTTGGAGGGGTGCCGCGTTGTCCGTTGTCCCAGGTCGAGTTTGAGCAGGCGATGTTTTGCCGGATGGCGGGACAGCGGGGCGCGCCGCCACCGGACGGTGTTGACGCGGCGTTCGTTATTGACGTGCACTCCCGCGTTTGGCCATGGTTGGAAGTGTTGAGCGAGAGGTTATCGGGAGTCGGAACGAGTGGATAATCAAACAAGACGGACCCGCTTCGAATCTCGAATTAAAATAGAGCGCGAGTTCCTGTCGGTGGTAAACGCCGTTTTCGGTCAAGGTTGTCCTTTATCCGGAATGACCGGTGACGCAATTAATCACTGGGAAAAGCGGGCTAGCGCTCACGCGCAAGGTCGGAGCGTTGAGGGGATAGCGGCTCTTCTTAGAGAAGCGTCGGCCAGAGCGGAACTTATGGCAGACGACAGTAAAGATGTATTCGAACCGGATCGGCGGGAGCTGAATTCCCTTGCGAGCGTTCACGATCTTCTAGTCCAAGAGCTGTCCTTTTTTCAGCGGAAACCCGTTGAATGCAGGTGAGTAGCGAGACTGTCGCGGTTTTTCTCGGCTGAGAGTTGGGTCGGAGGCCGTAGGTAGACGGCATGCTACCGCTCGAACTGTTCGGTCGCCGTGGCTACGGCAAGCTTCTCGGCTGGTCGACACGGGCGAAGCAGGTGTCTTCAGCAGTCGCAGCGTTTGTCATGTCGGCATTAATGGCAGGCTTCGGGATTTTGCCTTCTATCTGGACTATCGTCATCGTCGCACTGGTCGGCAGGGGACACTGGCAGCCATACCGGTCGTCTTGATGCTCAGGTGTCGAGGAACTGCATCAAATCGATCAACGGCTTGAACCTGACGAGAAAGTATGCAGCTTGATCGCCCATAGATTGCCAACCGCATCATAAATTCGTTGCTCGCGGGAATGGTGCAACGGACACCACTACTCGGATGGTTTGAATGGACTCTGACGAAATCGTTTCTCTGACCGGCTCGGTTTTCACTTATAACTACAAGGAGCTTCCAACTCGTTGCTCGATAGTGAGATTCAAAATTATATCAGCCGAACGCGTGATCTACTTGATCCCATCGCGCGTGTTTTTGAAGACGTTCACAACACCGAATGGTTTATTCGAAGCTATATCGCACTGAAATACGTGTTGGGCTCTACGGTGCTTGCCAACTCTGCTGAGTATGCCGAAGAACGAAACTTACAGGTGACGCTGCCATATCTCCGATACTACACGATTTTAAACTGTAGTCGCGCATTTCTTCTGACCCTTCCCTGCCTTGATTGGCGGGGTGAAAAGACAATTGAAATGACGCACAGCAATATCCTCAACCTGACTGGCGACAAGCTAAAACGGCCCGGCCAGCGTCACGAAGATACGGTGAAACCGAGGCTGCTCGCCGCTAAAGACCAACGGGAATTGTTTTCCTACAGATTCCCGTCAACGGCATTGCGCATATTCGGTGATGACATTGTATCCGTTGAAGAGGCGATAGATATCGTCCGCGTTCTGACGGATTTGGCGCAAATCAATCTCGCCTGCCTCGAAAGTCGGGTAAACAGGTATCATCCCCAAAGAAAGTTCGCTCTGCTCGATATCGATGACATGTGGCATACCATGCAATACGATGGGTGTCACCGCATCTCTCATCGATGATGAGGATTACAGCAGGGTTGCGTATTTCGGTCGGAAGTACACAGGCCCCGCGTCCCTCGGAGCCCTAGCCATGGATGGACTTGTCGACGAGTTCTTTAGCGCGTGGTCTCCAGTGGATGACATTGATCGTCAGGTCGCCTTCAATGCCGATCGGCAATGGAATCTGTTGCTAGATGTATGATGATAGCCTGATGGGTTTCATCGAAGTAATGTTCTCAGAATACCATGGTAAAGGACATTACCATGGATATTCAATGTGATGAGTTCTTCAAAAATCTGCAGGTCGAGAGTCCGTATACGTTCAAGACCGCAGATTCAAATCCTGCCTCGCAACCAATTCCAACATAACGATCCTGAGGATTTTGGCGAACATCGCCGTGCCCTCGCGAAGGTTTTGGCAAGCGTCGAGCAGATTCCGCTTTAGGTCCGCCGGTTTCTTGACACCTACGCCGACTGGAAACTGCGTCATTGCCGCACGATCGCCATCGCTTCGTCGGCCGATTTGGCCGTCGGCACAAGGATCAATTGACCACCCGATCTGACGGTCACGGGCCGGGGATCGGTCGAGCCGGCCGCCGTCACGAACTGCTCAACGATCGCTGGCTTGAGAGAAGGGTCGGCACAGTCTTTGATCAGGACAGCGTCGAGCATGGCGTGTCCTTGGGCATCAGGTGTTGAAGGAAAGAACAACCGGTTTTGCGAACAGCTTCGCCCAGGCCGCGGTGCTGGCACGCTGGACGGCGACGATGGACGTCCCTTTGGTCCACCAGCCGTTGCCGGCAGCCACGATCAGATCCGGATCACTGAGCATCGATTGCAGCACCGGCCAGACGATCAGTTGCTCATAGCAGATCAGTGGTGCGGCCCGACTGGCGCCGAGAGTGACGATCGGGTTCGCAAAGAAGTGCGCCCGCGCACCGCCGCTTTCTTCCAAAAGCGCCCGCCACGGCTGCCACATCGAGCCTGGCACCGGCATCCGCTCCCTGTAGAGGATCTGACCGCCCTGGGCAGACAGCGTGATGAGCACGTTGTCGTATCCGCGTGCGTCGACGACCGCGGCACCCGCGACGATCGTGATATCCCGCCCCTCCAGCGACCGCGTCCACAGCCGTTCGACCGTCAGCGTCCAGAAACCCAAGGTGCTCTCGGGAAGGACAATGTAGCGGGCGTCCCCCGCTGCTCGGTTCCTCACCGTGGCAATCAGGTCACGGTGACGCTGCATGCTGGCGTCCCGCCCAAGTGAAGCACCCATTTCGAGATCGACGCCCTGCCACGCTTGCGGTACCGTCGGATCGGTCCACAACGCGGCGGACCAGAGCCAAAAGCTTCCGAGGACGATAGTGAGAGCCGAGGATAGACGGGAAACGAGGCCCGCAAGGCCGGCTGTCATGGCAGCCAGTCCCCACCATCCCCACTCTGGAAAGAGCACGCCGGCCGCCGTGATAGGATGTGCCCATCCGGTAATGCCGAGGGGCGGAACCGCCATAAGGACGGCCGCCAGCATATAGCGGAACGGACGGCTGCCGGGATCCTTCGTCCAAAGCAGCGCGTGTACTGTGACAAAGCTCGAAGAGGCCGCCATCAAAAGCAGCAGTCCCGGCCAGAGATCCGATGCATAGAAGGTCGCCGCACCTTGTGGCAGACCACGTGACGCCCCCAGAAAGTAGCCGACCGAGATGAGCGTTGCCGTCGACCTCGTTCGAGCCAGCGACCAGAGAACAGGGAATCCCAGCGCCACCGGCAGCAGCAAACATGGCCGCTCCATGCTAGCGTGCCGACGATGATTGACGCGACGATGAGCAGCGTTGGCTGGCGCCAATCACGGCGCATAGGTCAGCACCCCCTGCGCCAGACCGAGAACGCGCGAAGCCGGCACAGGCCCGAAATAGCGGGAATCATAGGAGCCAACGAACGAGGAATGCAGGAACACATGTCCGTGCGGCACGACGCCCCCTGGAAAAGGCCTCAGCGGCCGACCTTGTCCGTCACGCTCTGCCAGAGCGGAAGAAGGAAGCGCACGCCCATCGATTGTCACCTCGGCGCCGATTTTGACATACTGCCCAGCGACGGCGACGACCGTCTTGATGAGCGGCGCGACACCGCCCGGGCAAAGACCGGAGCGGAGATATCCCCGCGCTCTCGCCTCCGGCATGCCGGCCTTCTCGGCGGGGCAGATAAACAGCAAATCTCCGACGCCCGGCGGACGATGCAGCGGAACAATGCGCCAGAGACCGAGAGCCTCGCTCGGAGTCTGATTAATCCGATAGCCGCCCAGGAAGCCACTTACTGCGATCAGGACGATGGCGGCCGCGGCCACCGACAGAATGCTAGCCGTTCGCCTCCGTCGCGAGATGATCGGTGGACGTTTTTCAGCTCCAGCCGTCATTTCAGGGTCAGTCCTTGGCTCTTCGTCTGCCGCATCGTTTCCGCCTGCTTCAGCGCCTCGCTCGTGCGTTCATGTGCTGCAAGTTGCTGCACCGTTCGCATCGAACTCCAGGCGGATTGCACCTCCACCTTCTGCCCTGCGGACATGCCGGCCGTCACCGACCGGAACGCCTGTCCGCCCGTGTCCTTGGCGGCAAGAGGCAAGAAGGTCCGTTTGCCGAAACGCTTCGAAACGGCTCTGGCAAATCCTTCGAGCTCCGCTTTTACCATCTTGTCGGCAAGCGCGTATTCGAGCCCTGCCGGAAGATCGTTTCGGTCGATGGCGTCTCGGACACGCTCGAGCGTCTGCTTTGCCGCCGGCGACAGAGCCGGGATGTCGACGGCCGCCTTCAGGCGAATGGCGCGTTCTTCGATTTCATACTTGCGTTCCGCCACCGTCCTGTGGCGCAGATAGCGTTCCAGATTCCGCGCCAGCGCGGGCGCGTTGGCGACGGCTCGTTCACGGGTCTGCTTGTCCGCGCGGCTGGCGAGGATGCCGGTCTTGCCTTTCAGCGCGCCAAACGTTTCCGGCTCCGAACCGATCCTGGATATTGTGGATTTTGCGGCAGCTTCGTCCTTCAGCATCGCGTCGACACTGGCGGCTTTGAACGCCGCTTCCGGCTTGGCATAGACAAGATGGAAACGTGCCGAGACTTCCTGCCATTGCTTCATCAAGCCGGGGTCGGCGGCAAGCCTGTCCTCGACAGCCTGCTCGAGAGACTTCGCGAAGGTGACGATGCCGGACACCATAGGTTTCGGCTCCTTGATGTTGCGCGGTTGAGAGGTCCTGGCTGCGGCGGCGGACAAACCGAGCTTTCTGGCGATCGCCGCGAGACGTCCGCCGAGCTCGGCGTACCTCGCTTTCTGTCGCACGGTCCATTCAAGCCGATCGCGAACGAGCGTTCGGGCGACATTGACGAGGTGGAACCCCCGGGCCTCGGCAAAGCGGAGCGCCTGGCGGTACAAGCTGCCGTTCGCATAATCGAGCGTGGTTTCTTTGGCGTTTTTGCGCGACAGGATCGGAATCAGGCCGCCGGCCTTGGGGAAGGATCTTCGCCCATAATACACGACAAGATCCTCGCGATGACGTGTCATGGCGACGTAAGCGAGATGGCGGTCGAGCGACAAGGACGCCAGCACCTTCACCCGATCGACGGTGGCACCCTGGCTCTTGTGAATCGTGGTGGCATAGCCGTGATCGACGTTGTTGTAGAAGCGGCTCTCGACCGTGACCCGACGCCGGTGTTCGGCTTCTCCGACTTCGGCAACGATGCGGCCGGGCGCTGCGTCGACGACCTTCGCCAACATGCCGTTCTTGACCCCGAGCGCGCCCTCGTTCTTCAGGAAGACGATCTGGTCGCCAGCGGCGAACTCGCGGCTGCCGTCCTCGGTCCTGAAGGCAAATCCCTTGTCGATGATGCCGCGCTCGACGAGCTTTGCGCGCGCCATCTCGTTGAGCATGCGAACGTCGCGACGCAGATGAGCGAGGATCAGCGAAGTTTTGGCTGGATCGTGGTCGCGGTTCCAATCGGCGATCAGCGCCTGCACCGCCTCGGCCTTGAACTCCGGGCCACTGACGTGCCCATGTGCGCGATAGGCTTCGACGGCTTTGCCGATCTCACCACGGGCGAGGTCGTGTGAAGCGTCGCGCATCCACTGTTCGCGTTGGCGATAAATGGTTTCGAGCTCGGCATAACCGATGCGATCGGCGATGGCGCGGAACGCGGCTCCGGCCTCAACCGGTTGGAGCTGTTGCGGATCGCCGATGAGCACGAGCTTGGCGCCGGCCTTCGTTGCCGTTTCGACGACCAGCGCCATCTGTCTGGACGAGACCATTCCGGCCTCATCAAGCACGAAGACGGTCTTGTCGTCGATCAGATCACAGCCCTCGTTCCAGCGAAGCTCCCACGACGACAGCGTGCGGGACAGAATGCCAGCTTCCTTCTCCAGGCCCTCGGCGGCTTTGCCGGCAAGCGCGCCACCTACAACGCGGTAGCCGGCGGCCTCCCAGGCCTCTCGGGCCGCCTTCATCATCGTCGTCTTGCCGGCGCCGGCGCGGCCGATCACAGCGGCGATCCGCTCTCCGCTGGCAATGTGCGCAATCGCGGTCTTCTGCTCTTGCGAAAGGCGGGAATGACGGGAGAACGTTGCTTCCAGCACGGCGTCTCGAACGCCATGGGACGATCGTTGAGAGAGCCAGCTTGCCCGGTTGGCCATTTCCGCTTCGAGCCGGATCAGCTCCCGCGTCGTGTATTTCGCCGGTGCACGAAGCCCGCTTGCAAAATCAATCCGCTCGCGCTCGAGGCGGAGCGTTTCAGGGCTCTGCAGGATTCTCGCCATCACGCTTTGGAACCGGCCGGCATCGTCGAAATAGCGGTGCAGGATCCTGGCGATATCGCGCTCGTCGAAGACGCTTTTCTCGCGGGTGATCAGGTCGAGCACGATCTCCTGACGTCGCTGGATGCGGCGCGCGTTTTCGGCTCGACGCTCTTCCTGCAGCTCCAGCCGTTCCAGCGAAATATCGCGGTCGGCTTCCGCTGATTTCCGTTCGATGGCCTTGGCCCCGACGCCGAGATGAATGATCGGCGTGAGCTCGATCCCCTGCTTCTCGAAGGACCGGCCGTCGACCCGTAGATCGAGGCCGGCCAGTAACAGATGCGTGTTCTGGCAGGCGAACCAGCCATCGCGAAAGGCACTGAAGTCGGCGGCGCTGCCGGCCCAAAGTTCGTAGACGATCTTGCCGGCATCGTTGCGGATCGGATTGCCGTCGGGCCCGAGGACGGCAATCTTCTTGGCCCCGAATCCATCTTCGGTGAGCGGTCGCAGCGTTGTCATCAGGTGCACATGCGGATTGCCGGGTGCATCGTGGTAGACCCAGTCGGCAACCATGCCTTTCGAGGTGACGTGGCGTTCGACGAAATCCCGCATCAGCGCGATGTTCTGCTCCGTCGAAAGTTCGATTGGCAGCGCGATCGTGATGTCCTTGGCGAGTTGCGCATCGGCGCGTTTCTCGCAACCCTCGACTTTGTTCCAGAAGGCTTCGGACGCGTCAGAGACCGGTTGATCGGCGATCATCGCCCGCAGCCACTGCGGTGCATCAGCCGGGACGACGAACTCTTCGTGCAAGAGCCCCTGCTTGCGGGTGTAGTCGATCGTCCGGCCTTCCCGCTCGAACCCCATTTTGGCGCAGTGCCGATAAGCCGCCGACAGCACCGCGCTGCGGCCGGAGCCGCGAGCGACGATGCTGACGGAGAAATGAGGGACGGGCACGGCGGAGTTTTTCCCGGTTACGAGCGAATCAACGTGTTCGACAGGGGAGATCGGCCCGCCAGGCGCCCTCAAGAAGAACGTCGCGCCAGCGACGTATAATTGCGCCCTTGGATGCCGCTCTCATCGAGCGGCCGGGATCATCCGCGAAGGCATCGCCCTTGGCGATTGTATGATTCACAGTAGTGCGTTCCGCACTCAGCTCCGGAAGGTTGGGTTCGAAAGACAGGCTTTCGCACCAAAAGGAGACGTCGAAATGAAAAAACCCTCTATTAAAATTCGCGACGAAATCGCCAAGCTCCAGGAGCAGCTCAAGCTCGCCGAGACCCGCGAGGCCGAGCGCATCGGCCGGATCGCACTCAAGGCCGGGCTTGGCGAGATCGAGGTTGAGGAGGCCGAGCTTCAGGCGGCGTTCGAGGATCTGGCGAAACGCTTTCGCGGAGGCGAGGCCCGTTCGACCGGAGGGAAGAGGGCAGCCGGTGCCGGAGAGAGCAACAGGCTCTCCGCGCAGAACACGCCTGGCGCGGCTCAGGGCGGGGCTGGCGAGGCTTGAGCGGATGCGACGAACCGCGACATCCGACGCCCGCAAGAAGGATACGCGAGAAAAGATCGAACTCGGCGGACTGATCGTCAAGGCGGGGCTGCGCTACGAAAAGCGGGCGCTGCTGCTTGGGCTCCTTATCGACGCCAACCGGCGGCTGAAGGGAGACGAGCAGGAGCGCTCCCGGCTAACGGCGATCGGTGCAGAGGCTTTCGGTGAGAGCGATGACTAGGATCCTGCTTTTCCTTGCGCCCTGCGCCTTGATGGTCGTCGCGGCCGTGGGCATGACCGGGATCGAACAATGGCTTTCCGCGTTAGGCAACACGGATGCCGCACGGCAGACGCTCGGCCGCGCCGGCATCGCTTTGCCCTATGTCGTCGTGTCGCTCGTCGGCATCTCCTTCCTGTTCGCGAGCGCGGGCTCGATGAGGATCAGGACGGTTGGACGGGGCGTCGTTGCTGGTGCGATAGCGACGCTCCTCATCGCAGCCATACGCGAGGCAATGAGGCTCTCCGCATTCGCCGAACAGGTCCCGGCCGGCAAGTCCATTTTCAACTATCTCGATCCCGCGACTTCGATCGGGGTCGCCACCACGCTGATGTCGGCGCTGTTCGGCGTGCGGGTAGCGATTGCCGGCAACGCCGCCTTCGCGAAGGCCGAGCCGAAGCGCATCTACGGCAAGCGGGCTCTACACGGTGAGGCCGACTGGATGAAGCTGTCGCAAGCCGGAACGCTGTTTCCCGAGAGCGGCGGCATCGTCATCGGCGAGCGCTACCGTGTCGACAGGGACAGTGTCGCGGCACAATCGTTTCGCGCCGACAGCGCCGAAACGTGGGGAGCAGGCG
The DNA here is from genome assembly GCF_029201645.2 of Sinorhizobium prairiense. Lineage (NCBI taxonomy): Bacteria > Pseudomonadati > Pseudomonadota > Alphaproteobacteria > Hyphomicrobiales > Rhizobiaceae > Sinorhizobium > Sinorhizobium prairiense. Next base: position 131,708 of record NZ_CP104130.1, on the reverse strand, counting down.
GCAAGTCGCCCCTGCTTTGCTTCGACGGCTCGTTCGGCTCATCGCATGGCATTGTCTTCGCCGGTTCCGGCGGCTTCAAGACGACGTCAGTCACGATCCCGACGGCGCTCAAATGGGGTGGCGCGCTCGTCGTTCTCGATCCGTCAAACGAGGTGGCGCCGATGGTGTCGAACCACCGTGCCGCCGCCAACCGCGACGTCTTCGTCCTTGATCCGAAACACTCCGAGATTGGTTTCAACGCGCTCGACTGGATCGGCCGCTTCGGCGGAGCGAAAGAAGAGGATATCGCCTCCGTCGCATCGTGGATCATGGGCGACAGCGGTGGCGCGCGTGGTGTCCGCGAAGACTTCTTTCGCGCCTCGGCTCTGCAACTGCTGACAGCGCTCATGGCTGACGTCTGTCTCTCCGGCCACACCGCGGAAAACGACCAGACGCTGCGGCAGGTTCGAAGAATCTCTCCGAGCCGGAACCCAAGTTGCGCGAACGCCTGCAGTCGATCTACGACAATTCGGACTCGGATTTCGTGAAGGAAAATGTCGCGGCCTTCGTGAACATGACGCCGGAAACCTTTTCGGGCGTCTATGCCAATGCGGTCAAGGAAACGCACTGGCTGTCCTACCCGAACTATGCCGCCCTGGTCTCGGGAACGACCTTCACGACGAGCGATCTTGCCGGAGGAAAGACGGACGTCTTCATCAACGTCGATCTCAAGACACTGGAGACGCATTCGGGCCTGGCGCGCGTCATCATCGGCTCGTTTCTGAACGCGATCTACAACCGCGATGGCGCGATGCAGGGGAGGGCGCTCTTCCTGCTTGATGAGGTGGCGCGCCTTGGTTACATGCGGATCCTAGAGACCGCCCGGGACGCCGGTCGTAAGTATGGGATCACGCTAACCATGATCTACCAGTCGATCGGCCAGATGCGCGAGACCTATGGCGGACGGGACGCGGCGAGCAAATGGTTCGAGAGCGCCAGCTGGATTTCCTTCGCCGCGATCAACGATCCGGAGACTGCCGATTACATTTCCCGCCGATGCGGCACGACTACGGTCGAGATCGATCAGGTCAGCCGCAGCTTACAGTCGAAGGGGTCATCGCGCACGCGCTCGAAGCAACTTGCAGCTAGACCGCTGATTCAGCCGCATGAGGTGCTGCGCATGCGTGCCGACGAACAGATCGTTTTCACCGCAGGAAACGCGCCGCTCAGATGCGGGCGCGCGATATGGTTTCGGCGTGACGATATGAGGAGGTGCGTGGACACGAGCCGGTTTTCCCAAGCCGAGAACCACGCAGCGAGGTTGCCTGATCGGCCGACGCCCAGTGCAACGAGCAGGGTCGATCCGGAGAAATGAAGAGCATCGGAGAAATCAGCATAGATGGGGTAATCGGCTTCGTGCCCCATCTTCGCCGACGGGACGGGAGGTGCTGCGCTCCGAGCTGATGATAAAACGTGGTCTGTTCGTAACAGCCACAAGCATCAGAAAGAGGAAGCGCAGCCATGCAACATTACGCCGGCCTCGACGTCTCTGTCAAAGAAACGAGCGTCTGTATTGTCGATGCAAGCGGAAGGACCTGCCAAGAGAAAAAGGTGGTGTCTCACCCGGAAGATTTAGTCACTATCCTGAGCGATCCCGCACTCAGCTTGGAGCGTATTGGCCTGGAGCGGGACCAATGTCCCAATGGCTTTTCGACGGACTGGCGAAGGCCGGCCTCCCCGTATTCTGCATCGAGACGCGTCATACGAAGGGCTTCCTAAAAGCTTCGCAAACGAACAAAAGTGACCGCAACGACGCTCGCGGCATTGCGCACATGATGCGGGTCGGTCTTTTCAAGAATGTGCACGTGAAGACGCTCACAAGCCAGAAGCGTCGTGCCCTGCTGACGGCTCGCTCGCTGCTGCAGGAAAAGGCGATCGCGCTCGAGAACGATATGCGTGGGCTCCTGCGCAACTTCGGGCTTAAGGTCGGCGTGGTGTCCGCTGGGACGTTCGAGGAGAAGGTACGCGAGCTCGTTGAGGCGGACGCCGATCTGCTGGAGATCATGGAGCCTTTGCTCGCTGGACGGCGCAAACTGCGCGAGGAATTCGCCAAACTGGACAAGAAGGTTGTCCAGGAGGCGAAGCGTGATCAAGTTTGCAAGCGCCTGATGACAGTGCCCGGGGTTGGGCCAGTTGTCTCGTTAGCCTATGTCGCGACGATCGGCATTCCCAGCCGGTTCCACAATTCGCGGTCGGTGGGAGCCGCTCTAGGCCTCACGCCGGTGCTCAACCAGTCCGGCGAAAGCAAAAGGATCGGCCATATCTCCCTATGCGGAGACGCGATGATGCGATCGCTTTTATATGAGGCGGCGCAGACGATGCTGACACGTTTGGTGAAATGGTGCTGGCTAAAAGCATGGGCAATGAACATTGCCAGGCGGCATGGCAGAAAGAAAGCCAACGTTGCATTGGCGCGCAGACTTGCGGTGGTGATGCATCGAATGTGGGTAGACGGCACAGAAATTCCGATGGACGCGGGAAGCGGCCGGCCCCATGCCCGCGTAAGAAAGTTGGGTCTCACGAAATCAGGGAAAGCATATTCAAAGTTCCGCCTCGCGGCGGAAGACGTCCTTCGCGGACGATGGTGATGTGAGTTCGTGGGCGGCGCTATACCGATGATGACACGTCATCAGGTTGCAGCATAGATTGGACCACTTCATCTACTGAACCCCATGGTGGGAGGGCTGATTGCCGATCCCGGAGAGAAGCACGGGCCGCGAAGAAACGTCGAACGCCGCACCAAGTGGAAAGCTCGAAATGCACTTGACCTCGACCCGCCGATTAGAGACGCGGCCACCCAAGGGGAGGGATTTCGGGAATTCTCGTCGTGCAAGGAGCGGGAAAGAGCGCTGCCGCAGGAGCCTCAACTGAGTTACCCGAAGGGGAGGCGGGACCGACTGCGCCGCGCCCCTCGCACACCACCTGAAGATTGTATGTCCGTCAAGACAGATAAAACCGAGTCCGGAACAAGTTGAGCCAAACTGAAGAGGATAGGCCAAGTGGCGAAATCGAATGTTATTCCGTTCAGAAGCGCGCGGAAGTCCGGCAGCAGGAACGATCGAAATCGCCCACAGTGCAAATCGCCCCGATCGGGAAAGACCGGCCCGCGCACATCGCTGACAGCAGCCATCTAAGCCATCATCATTGCTGCGGGAGGATGGCTTGCCTTCGGCGGCGCCGGCGATCTCTCGGGGTCCTCGCTCTGACCAAAATACCTCCAACGGATACGTCGTCCGCCGTGCGTTGTGCGACGACACGCGAATGAACTGCGTCCTCGATGGCGACACCTTCTGGTTCAAGGGAGAGAAGATCCGCATCGCGGATATAGACACGCCGGAGCTCAGCCCGCCGCGCTGCGAGGCGGAACGGATCAAAGGCGAGGCGGCGAAAGCACGCCTGCTGGCGCTGCTCAACGCCGGAAAATTCTTGCTGTCGGCCGGTTGGCGCGACGAGGACGAATATGGCCGCAAAACTCCGTACCGTCACGCGAGGAGGGCGCTCGCTCGGAGACAGTCTCATCGATGAAGGCCTCGCCCGGCGCTGGGACGGCGCAAGATATGGATGGTGCGCCTAAGACGTCGCGGGAGGATCGTCACCGGATGGCCAAAACCGCGCTCGCGGTTTGTTGAGCGCAGCGAGTAGAGCCGTACGCCGCAGGCGTCCCGCCCAAAAAATCCCTGAGGAGGCTTTGCTTATCATCACCGATGTGAATCGATCCCTACCGAACGATTCATAAATGTCGTTGGACGCGATGGCCGGGATCGGCGACTCTGATCTCATGATCTCGCAGCCCTACCACCTCTATGTCGAACGCACGGATGCGGCAAAGAACATGGCGCGCTACTACGCCATGTCGATCGAGCCGAACCTGTTCGGGGATATTTGCCTGCTCAGGACGTGGGGTCGCATTGGCGCAAAGGGTCAGACGATGATCCATCATTTCGGGCGGGAAGAGGAAGCGGTAGAACTGTTTCTCGGTCTGCTACGACAGAAGCGAAATCGCGGCTATCGCCCGCGCGCCTCCGTGCCGACATGAGAAAGGCTCGCTAATCGGGCCATGACGCCTCATCGGCGCCGCTTCCAGGCGAAGAAGACCTCGATTTCGACCAACAACGGAACCTTGACGGCGACGTTCAGTCCGAGCTTCCCTTGCGGAAGAGGTGGCTGATCACCTTGCCGCCAGTGCGGAGCCGGCGGCCGGTGGCGCCGAGGAATCGAGCGAAACCGGAAAGCTTGGTCTGGAGCGCAAGGTCCTGGTCAGATGTCATAGTGTGATCTCCTTTGTCTGATGACGGAGATCGGCCACTCCAGCGCAAAGAGGGGGCAAGGATCGCGAAGCGACTTGCAAGCGGGAGAACCGATATCCCAGAGGCGCCGAGGTTGTTGGAGTAGAATAGGACGTCGCAGAGAAGAGACCCGCGGAGCCGAAGGCGACGCGACCATATCCAGCGCCAGCCGCCGGCGAGTGTAGAGGGGTGAAATCCATGACAGCCGGTAGGCCGGTCGACCCCGCGGCCCGGCTTATGTAACAGCCCAAAAGAGCCGGCTCAGACGGTCGGCCCTACTTCCATCGCACCCTCCTGTTCGGCCAGCGTCACGACCAGGTTTGCTTGGGCGAGCTCAAGCTCAGCCTCGATCTGGTGGCGCTCGATGGCATCGCAGGCGCTCTTGAGCTCGGCCCGCAGTTCTTCGATGTGCTGTTCGACGGTCGTTGTCTCATCTCCTTGAGTTCATGAAAGACGAGGCCGCAGGGCAGGAAGAGATGACGGGGTCAAGGAGCGTGGAAGCGACCGGCGGAGCCGGCGCGTGGGGAGCCGATTTTGTTGGAGCGGAGGAAACCGGAGCGGAGACGAAATTGGGGGCACCGCTCGTCCTTGAGGCTGCCATTTCCTCGCGGCACGATAGCCTCATCTGAGCAGACAAATTCCGGTTCCGTATCGCACCGAAAAAGCCGGCCAGGCTCGATGCCTGCTTCCGCCTTGTCTTTGCAGCCAGATGGCCCCGCCTTGCAGGCGGGGCCTGGTCTGGGTCTCAGTCCCGGCTGGGGCGGGACCAGATCAGCTGGTAGCCGTCCTCGCCCTCGATCTCGGTGAGCGTTGCGTAGATCGGGGCCGGGAAGCTCGGGTCGTCGAGCTTGACCGAGAGGTAGTCGCGATCCGTCTGCTCGGAGCGCTTGTGCCAGGCGGCACCCAGCTCGACATTGCCCGCGTAGATGCGGAAGTGCGGGCCCTTGTCGGAGGGGTTCTCGATGCGGGCGATGCGGGCCTTCACGTTGAGGGCGAGCGTGCGGATCGAGCCGTTGAAGCCGGTTTCGGAGGTGGTGAAGGTGCCGATGGTTGCCATTGTCGTATTCCTTTCGCTGTTTCGGGGCCGCGCCCATCGCGGCCTCGATGGCTGTCGCAAGGATCGGGGACGATCGGTCCGCACCCGGAGGGCCGGAACAAGGTGGAGGGCGGCCAGAAGAAGCTTTGTTGTTCCCTCGAGGAATGAGCGCATCGCGCTCAGGGGAAGAAAGTTTTGGAAGGCCGTTGCGGGAAGACGATCGAGGCGAAGCCGGTCTCGATCAGACATGCCTCATCGAGCGCGCGAAGGACGTGGTCTGGCGCAGTGATCGAAGGAATATGGCGATTACAGCTGCTCTCCGACTGCCTGCCGGAATCATGCAACGGTGGGTCCGTTGCTCCGTCCACATGTCAAATCAAACGCCCCAGAACAGCTGAGCAGGGGGCATTGCGTGCCCATTCTTCGCGGTATCGTCGTGCCTCGCGATTCGTCGCCTGCAGGATCTACCGCCAGCAGACAAAGCCGTTTATCGTCGAAATCAAGCCGTGTCCGGAAGCTCAAGCCAATCCACCGGAAACCGCGACTTGGACCAAACTGGACCTTCCGGCCGATCCCAACACGCTCACCGCGACCAAGCTGGAAGAGTTGCCGGCCGTCGGCGAGACCAGCGACCGACTTTGAACAGCTTCACGCACGAACCGCTCCCCGGGGTGTTCCGCCTGCAGGCCATGCAGAAAGCTTGCGGCCCGTTGCGCATGTGCCGCCGCCTGGAATATCGCCGGTCTGTCGTCGGTCAGGACCTTCAGTAATCAGCAGCAGCTCATAATGTGGAGGAGCTCTATGTCGCCGTTTTTTTGCGGGGCACAGCAGCCAGATCTCCTCCACATTATTTCGCTGCGGCTAAACGTTATCGAGCCAAGCAAGAACGCTCTGGTCTTGCTTCCATGACGGCCGTTTTGGTGATCGTGACGGACTTTCGAGCCGCTCCAGCGCGAGGCGCTTGGTCTCCAAGTTCGCCTGAGCGTAGTGGTTTGTGGTGTCGAGGCTGACGTGGCCAAGCCAGCTTCGGATCACGGTGACCTCGACCCCGGCCGCCACCAGATGCACCGCTGTTGCATGACGGAAGCTGTGAGGCGTCACGTGCTTCGAGGCCAGGCCTGGCGCGATCTTCATTGCCCGGGCGACATATTCCGCCAGTTTGAAGCGAACGCCCGATGCACCAAGCGGGATACCATACCGATTGACGAAGATCGGCTCGTCGTCTCGTCTCGGCTGCCGCTGGAGCAAGGATCTCAGCAGTGAGACCGTTTCCGGCCAAAGAGGGCTCAACCGTTCTTTCCATCCCTTGCCGTACAGGCGTACACAGGCCGGTGTGTCGAACCGGATTGCCCGCGGGCAAACATCGAGCGCTTCCTGGATGCGCGCACCGGTATTGTAGAGGAAGGAGAGGAGCGTGTGGTCGCGTTGGCCCTTGATCGTAGAGCGATCGGGCTGGGCCCGAATTGCCTTCACTTCTTCCGGTTCCAGGTAACACGGTGCATGGATCGGCGCTTTCTTCATCGGAACGTGCAGGATTTCGGTGCACTGTGCGATGGCGGTCGGCTCGCGGCCAGCAACGAAGCCGAAGAAGCTGCGCAATGCCGACAGGCGGACGTTGCGCGTGCCGATCGTGTCTCCGCGTTCCTGCTCGGTATGGTGCAGGAAGGCGCTGACTGTAAGCTGAGCAATCGGTCGGCGCCGACGTCCGAAAGCGGTCCTTTGCTTGCTGCAAGAGCTCCTGCGTGACCGTAATGTAAACCAGCGTCGAGTGGATGTCGCGGTGCCCCAGGTATGTCGCGAGGAACGGCAGTGTGTCCTGCGGATTGATGCCGGCGCGGTACCATTCAAGAATGCGATTCACCACGAACGAGTGACGCAGGTCGTGGATGCGAGGCCCGATCTTGCCTTTCGGCGGCTTGATCGCAGCCCGCCGCAGGATATCGACGAGGCACCCCGCGATGCCGTGAGACGTATAGCGCGCATTGCCCTGATCGTGCCAGAACAGGCCGGAATCTGGGCTTTGCGGCGCCTTCGCCTTGCGCCTCGCCTCCAAATATTCTCGCAGCGCCGACAACGCACTGTCGGCCAAGGGCAAAAATTCTGGACCTGAAGAATTTCGTCTCCCGGATGGTGACTGTGCCGGCATGCAGATCGACGTCGGCAAGGTTCAGGCGCGCGAGTTCTCCCAGCCGCAATCCAGCGCAATAAGCCAGGACAGGACCAGCATGGTATAGAGGCTGATCGGGCGCAGCGGCGCGCGCGGGGATGGATAGCTCCGCGCAATATCGAGCAGACGACGAACCTCTTCCGGGCTGTATATGTGGGGTCGGCGCCATTGCCGCGCGACCTGCTGAGCCGGCCGCGGATCTGGGCGCCTCGGTTTGGAGTTGCGATCGAGGTGATGCTGTGCCTTACTCAGGGCTCGAGCGAGTCGTTCGCACTCGGCGGCGTGGTTGGCGCCCGGTCGCGCCGCCGCCCAATGCTGCAGCATCACCGATACCGGCTCACCCGCTAATTCCGGATGCGCCTGCAAGAAGCGATCGAAGCGCCAAAACCAGCGTTCCTGTGTCTGAAACGATAACCTCTGGCTCGCATCAGGGCGATGTGGTTGCGCATGAGGTTTCCGAGAACGCTGCCGAATGGCGGTAACTTTCGTATCGATTCCAGTGCCTGATCGGGATCGGAAGCGAGCAGAGCGCGCAAGATCGCCTAGTCGCTTCTTGCGTGATTCGAGCACATCCCGGCTCATCTCTGATTAGTAGCCCGCTTCTTTCTGGTGCCGGAAGGCAAGAACATACACCGCATCGTCGGCCGGCTGGTGATGGTACAGGGCCACATAGCCGGAGTCCCCGAAGGCAATCACGAGCTCACGCAGCTCAGGCGCTTCGGAGAACGGCCGGCCAATGTCGGGCGCCGTCTCCAGCAGCAGGAATTGCCGCTCGATGGCCTGGCCGGCCCGTCTGGCAGCTTCCGGGGCCTTAGTGGCCAGGAACCGCCGGCATCGCTCCAAGCCTTCCGCGGCGCCTTCGGTGACGATTACTTGTGGCACTCTGGCACCGGCTTTTCGTCATCGGTGCCCCAGGTAGTCAACCAGGTGCGGACTTCTTCGCCGGTGAGGTGGCGGCCGGTTTCCTTGTACGCGGCCCAGGACGCCAAGGCCTCCTGCTTGAAGCTCTCGCGTGCTTCCTCGCGCTCAACGTACTGTTGGATCGCTTCGAGCATGATCCAGTGGGGCGAGCGGCGGCGCTGACTGGCGAGCTGCTGTACGCGACTTTTCAGTGTGTCGTCGATCTTGAGAGACGTTGCCATAGCGGTGCCTTATCACGTAGTGATACCTAGTGATAAGATAGCTCGTCTCTGCTTCAGAGTCCATCCCAAGCGCGTGCGTGGGCCGAGGCCAAAGCGGCGCGCATTTTTATTTGCGTAACCTGGGGCATCCCTTAAACGCGGCTAGCCGCCGGAAGCTGGAGGCATGTTACTGGCGGCGTGACCGCAACAAGGGCAGCCAGTTTGGTCCGGTCTCTAAAGCCGATCCCCGACCGAAAAACATGTCTTCGCCGTAGTGGTGAAGCCTTGTGTGATGCCGCCGGCATAACCACCGTACCTTTAAAGGCTCATCGTATTGATCATGATGGGCATCGACCGCTTCGACCCCGCAGACCTCAAAGGTTGCTTTTCCAGCTCGCCTGCCTTCACTGCTCGCTGCACAGCAAGGTGAGCATCATATTTGCCTGGATTGGCACGACGCCAATTCGCTTGGCGGGTATCGGTTTTCAGCATTGCCGCATCCTGCCCTATCTAAATCTCTGCTCTCGTCTGAGAGATACTTATATCAGGGGGCAAGCTCAAGGTTTCTGCCAGCAATGGCAAGCTCAACGAACGGGAACATGCTGAGCAACATGGCCGTCCTTTGCCTGTCCGAAAACCAGCGCAGGCCCGTTCTTCATCCTGGGTGAGCGCCCGCACTCGAGATCGTCCAGAGCCGAGGTTCGTCCTTGCCAGGTGCCGCACCAAGCCCGACGCCAACGCACGAGCTTTCGCCACAAGCGACGATTGCCGCGAATGTGAAGCGCAGATTTATACGGGAAAATTCTCCATTCATCCACGAACGAGAAAGCCCGAGATCGCGGTCATCTGAAGCCCATCCGTGATCAGCATCCAGCCCGTGGCGCGTAACCAGTGCTTCTACCGTGATCATAGCCTCGGCCGGATTGCGCCTGAAGTGGATACCTATACGAGGGAAAACACCTATACGGGGGAACAAGGGTGGAGGTATCTTCCCCCACCGGCCTTGCGGGGTCAGGCCGCCCGCGTCAGCGCGGTCTTGTTGGCGCTGAGGAATTCCTTAACGGAAAGCGGCCTCTCGCCCCAGAGCGCTTCTACCGCATTGGTGACTAGGGCGGCCTTACCGGCGCGGGCAAACCGCTCGAACGGCAAGATGAAGTGGTCGACGACGAAATCCGGTACCCCGGCAGCTTTGGCGCCGGCAGCGAGCTGCTCGTCGCTTACTTCGACCACGCTTAGCGGCTTGCCGGTAATCTCTGTGGCGATGGCAGCGATCTGGGCGTTGCTCAGCGCCGCAGGACCGGTGACCGTGTAGGTCTTGTTCTCGGCGCCCTTGAGCAGCGCACCGGCGGCGGCATGGGCGCAATCGGGACCGCTAGTATAGCTGGTCTTGCTGCCCTCGGTGGAGGTAAACCACTGGCCGGACTCGAGATTGTTCGGCAGGATGCCCAGGAGATTCTCCATGTACCAGCCCATACGCACGATGGTGTAGGGAATGCCTGTGGCCTTGATGGCGCTCTCGGTGCCGAGGTGCTCATGGGCGAAGGGGATCTCGGAGGGCGCCTCCGGATTGGGCATTGAGGTGTAGAAGATTTCCTTCACGCCTGCTTCCTTGGCCGCCTCGACGGCGGTGAGATGGGCCGCGAGGCGTCCGCCGACCTGGTCGGTGGAGATGACGAGGAAGCGATCGACGCCCTGGAGCGAAGCGACGAGGCTGGCTTTGTCGGCGAAATCCGCCTTCCGCACCTCGACGCCGGAAAGCCCGGCGAGCTTTGCGGGATGGCGCGTGCCGGCCACAATCTTGCCGGCATAGCCGCGGGATTTCAGCGCCTCGATCACGAGCCCGCCAAGCTTGCCGCCAGCGCCCGAGACGAAGAGGGTGGGAAGGGACATCACGTACTCCATATTCAATTTGGCAGCTTGTCTCAACTAGAGTGTAGCTGCAGGTTAGTAACTATCGCTGAGGACGCAAGACGGTAGTTTTCAGCCCCATAGTTACCTTGGGAGAACCACCATGCGGCCAGGGCTCAGCTTTAAAGAGAACATGCTCGAAGCGCGCCGGACCTATCCCGACGCGAGCCAATGCCCGGTGCGCGGCGTACTTGATCAGATCGCCGGCAAGTGGAAGCGTGCTGATCCTCTCGGCGCTGGCGGAACGGCCTTATCGGTTCGGAGAATTGCGGCGCGACATCGGCGACATCTCGCAGCGCATGCTGACCCAGACGCTGCGCGACCTGCAGGCCGATGGGCGGATCGAGCGGACCGTGTTCCCCATCACCCCGCCGAGTGTCGAGTACAAGCTCTCGCTGTTGGGGCACAGGCTCCTCGTACCGCTTTCGGCGATGGTGGACTGGGCCTTCGCGCATTTTCCGGAGATAGACAAGGCGCGGGCGGAGTTTCGGAAGGCGGCCTGAGGCCGGCCCGGAGAATCGTGCCCGTTGCCCGGCGCACGGCGTTTTGCGTCACCCCATTGCGTATCCGGAACACCGGACCGAATCCCGCGCTCTTAGTAGGGGCGAGTGCCCTTTGGGCCCAGTAGGCGCCTTTGCTGCTTCACTGTCAGGATATGTTGCCGAACTAGGGAGGGCTTTTTTGCTGCTGACCTTGGCCTTGCGATCGAGCCGCGCGACGATCACGCCGCTTATATTGCCAGTTGGCTCAAGAATGGCTAGCTCGCCATTACTTGAGCCAGGAGGTAAGTTACGAGGCGGGATCGGGGCGGGGCTGGCAATGCCGAGGTCGGCGAAAGGAAGCAACTGCCCCTGACAAAGCCAGCCCTTCGTGAAATTGGCTGGAAATGATGCCGATCATACCATCATCTCCTCGCCCTGGGGCTGCTGCGTATGCATCCAGTCAGCCGCCTGCTGCGCCTGGCTGGCAGCGGTGAAGATGGCCTTTGGGTCCTTCTTGAGGACCTTGAGCCACGATGAGACATAGGCGGCATGATCGGGGTGCGGATGATGGGCGATGCCCAAGTCAGCGAGAACAAGCCCGCTGAGTATCTCCACGCAGCATTCTTCGGCGGCATAAGCAGCCGAACCGAAGCGACCCGAGAGATCGCGGTCGAGCCTATGCTTGGCGCCGCTGGCGTGACCATTCTCATGCAGCCACACGCCGTAGAACGACGCGGCGTCGCGAAACGAGGTGAACGGTGGCATGAACACCGTATCGGTCGAGGGGAGATAGTAGGCTTCTGCCGCGCCAAAGACGGTCTTCACGCCCAGATTGGCGATGAAGGCTTCCGCATGCGCCATACGTTCGCTCTCGGGCAGCACGGGAGTTGACGGGCGCTCGTATCCATCTACCTGCTCGACGTTGAAAACCGGGAATGCTCGGGCAAACATCCGTCGATGCCCATCATCGTCGCTGCCATTGTCGACCTGCCGTGAAGCCTGGATCTCCCTCCACAACACGACTGTCGTGGAGCGCTCTCCTTCACGCACCTGCGCGCCGGCGTCCTGCCATTGCTTGTAGGTGCCCCAGAGGCCGTCGCCGTACCCGGCCGCGAAGCTCGCCGCCCAGAGCGCCAGCGTGTTGATGCCGCGATACCGCTTGCCGGAAGCGATGTTGGTCGGGCGGGTGATACTTGCCCCGTTGTGGAACCAGGGCGCACGCCATTCACCCGTGCCCTGTTCGATAGCGGCGATGATCTCGGCCGTGACGCGGGAATAAACGTCGGCGCGCTTCGCCGAACTTGAAGTGTGGGACGAATCGCCGCGGCCGGCGGTGCGAGCCTCTCTTGTCCCATCAACCGACCGCCCGACTCCGGCCTTTCTCTTCCTCTTCCGCCGCCCGTCTGGGCGGCTGTTGTGGGGTTTTTCTTGTCTCGTCATAACCGGTGCTCCTTCTCCGCCGGGCCTGTCCCGGCGTCGGAGCAGCGAATTGCGATGCCTTAGGCGCGACTGCGCACTCGCAGAGCCGCAGCGTAAGCGGAGGACGGCGACCAGCCGTTGCGTGGGCGAGCCGGGCATCGCGCGCTCCGCCCACGCCGGGGCAGAGCTCGACGCGAGGAAGCACGACTGCGCTTCATTTGATCGCGGCGTTGGATGGTCGGATTTGCTGTGCCATCAGCTCGGCGATCACGCGGCTAATGCCGCCACACCTTCACCGCGGAGATCAGGAGAATGATTGCCAAGGCCGGCAGCAACACCGCAGTGGGGACAATACCGAGCAGCAAACCACCGATAAACGTGCCTGCGATCGATCCTGCCGCCATCATCAGCATGAATGTCTTGTTCCGGCCGATTACCGAGAAGCTTTGGTCCTGGCTGTATCGGGTAAAGCCGACCAGCATGGTAGGCAGACTGACCGCGAGCGAGAGACTGCCGGCGAGTTTGATATCCGCGCCATAGAGGAGAACCAGCGTCGGGATGAGCAGTTCGCCTCCGGCAACGCCAAGCAGCGCGGCGACGATGCCAATGATGAACCCCGTGATGACGCCGGCGACAAGCTGCGCCACTCCCGTCAATAAAGGTTGGCCCGCTGTCGAACCGTGCGCCAGAACCAAAACGATCGCGATGGCCACGAGCATGATCGCGATGACTTTGTAGAGTGTCTCTGACCGAAGTCTCGTCGCCCACCCCGCACCGAACCAGGCGCCGAAGAGGCTGCCGGCGAGAAGGTTGGCAATGATGGTCCAGTTGCCGGCGATGGCGCTGAACGGCACTGTTCCAGCCCGAAAGGGCAGCGCGGTCGCGACAACGACGAGGCTCGTGGCCTTGTTGAGGATTACCGCCTCCAGGGCCGCGAAGTTGAAGAATCCGATGAGGATCGGAAGTCGAAACTCGGCGCCGCCAAGGCCAATCAGGCCTCCAAGTGTGCCAATAATGGCTCCTCCGCTGAAGGCAGCAGCGGGATGACGGGTAAGCGATGTATTGGCGGCTTCAGTCACGGGCGTTTCTCCTTCAGCAAGCTTTTGATCTCCTGCACCGAGCGTGCCAACGCCGGTCGATGTCGCGGGTGATACAGGCGTTCGGGCGACGAGTCGGCTGGCAAAGTGGGGCTATCGACGTTTGAGGGTCGACACCAGCCACCGCTTAAGGCGGGCGGCAGTGCCGGGATCAAAGAAGCAGACGATGGTATCGAGGAGGCCGAAAGGCAGCTCACGGTTATGTTTCGCTCTTATCTCCGCGCAGCGGAGCGGCATAGCGGAAGTTAAGTATTAATCAGGCCTCCGGGTCGGCGGACGTGTTCGCGAGTCCTTGTCGAAATTTTGAAATAGAACTGGTCCCTCCGCCTCGGCGCAATGGGCTTGAGGCGGCTGCTCGCCATGTCATGGTCGAATCACGTCATGCTCGAATGAGGACGGCGGAGCCGTTGCGTCCCCGGCGGCTTCTGCAGACCCGACGAACGGGACGGGCCGCAGGGCGTGCCATCTGCCGATTTTCGTTTTCCTTATTGGCCGCGTCGGCGACATTAAAACTGGCCGGCTCCGCCATGGAGCCGGCCGTTCTCGTGTTGATCGGAGGGGCGAGGCCGGGGCCCCGTCGCCGGCGCCTAATCGAAGGCCGAGATCTGCGCCTCAGCTGCCTTGCGGTTGAGCGGGTGGCCCGGCTGTTCGACCGGCCGGTCGAAAGGCTTCCAGATTTCGCCGATCACCTGAGCGTAGGCGGCGACAGCGCCTTCGGCCGCCATTCTAAGGGAATGGGCCTGCACGCCCATGTCGGCGGCAAATTCGCGCTTTCGCTGAGCGGCGCTATCATACCCAACGGGACCGTCGAGGTCCTCGTCGCGGGCATCGTTTGCAGCCTTGGCCGTGGCGTCGCGCGCCTCCGTGACCGCCCGGCTATAGAACTGGCCGGCGCCGTGAGCGGAGCCGACGAAGGCGCCGACGATGCGCTGCAGGTGGATCTGCATGGCTTTGTCACCAAGCCCGTCGCCGAGCGCATCGGCGGTCTCGATGACAAGGCGTTCGTGTAGGTCGCGGATGCCGTCGCTGTCGATGACCGCGGTGCCGAAACTCTCGGCGATCTTCAGCGCCTGCGCGGCGTCGGGGCAAGTCAGCCGGACCATCTCGATGGTGGCGCCCTTGCGCAGTCGCAAGAAGCGCGCAGATTGGCGAGAGGAAGTAGCGGGATTGGCCATGGTCGTTTCCTTTCGAAGTCGTCCGAAACGGTTCCGGCCCCATGCCGGCTCGCCCGTCGGTGCGGTTATCCCGAACCGGCGGAAGGCGGGCGCTTCAGGGTCCGGCCCTACCTGGACGAGCGGAGTCGGTTTGCGTGCGAAGAGGGCAACCTGCCCTCGAAAGAGCACGCGAGCCTGCTCTGTGGAGGACGGCGGGGTCCGGCCGCACCGCGGCGCGTCAGCGGCCTTTTAGCGCGCGACCGCCGGTTCAGACCGCAGCAAAACGAAGGGCATCCGGCTGGGGAGGGATCATGACGCCCTCGAATGAAACGAGGGCGCTCCCACCTGTCTCCGCTTTTCCCGCTCGCCGACGCCGCGCCTCACTTCGCCGGCTCAGGCGGCCGACGGGTTGCAGCCAGGTCGGACCGTGCGAGTTGCGAACCCGGCGCAGCAGACCGCCGTCATCGTGCCACGGCCCGCCCATCAGACGTGTTGAGGATCGATTTCCAGCGCCGCCCATGCTTGGCGGCATAGATCTGAAGTGCAGCTTCTTATCCGGTTGTCAGCGGCGGCAGTGGTTCGCGCGTGAGACGGCCGGAGCTCACCTCTGCCGTGGTAACCGGCTGCTCTTCCCTCTGAGGGATCAGGCGGCTGAGTTCCATTCCGTGGCGTTGAGGCAGGCCTCGCCTTCGAGTTGCTGTGTCTACCGCCGCACGCCGCTTCCATTCTGGCGAGCTGCGCGGCCTGCTGCTCGGAACTGGATATCACGCGGCCCTCCCGCGCCAACCGGCGAAACTTGGGGGACCCCTCATGGCGGCATGCCGTGTCTCATCGATGACGAAGCCGAACGGGGCGGCTCTCGCGCGACGATCGCGACGTGCATGGTTTCCGCGGATGAATTGTCGGACACGTCGTAGTAGCCGTGGAAATAGCGGGTCTGTTCGTCGATTGTGAGCGCGAAGAACACGCTCGTCACCGCGCCCGCCAGGGATTCGCGCATGCCGAACATTGAGCCGTGGATCCAAGCGGCGGCAAAACGTCGAACATGTATCATGCTCGGTCGCCGATCTCGAACCATTCGCCGGCGGTAAGAGCTTGGTCGCGTCAGCTTCCGGAACGACTGGGTCCTGGGCGTGGCGATCAAACATGCGGAACATTCGCTGGCGGCTAGCGACGCCCTGAAACACCTAGCGGACTGCGGCAGAAGAGGTCATCTGTGGATCCTTGCGCGGATTCCGGACCGAAACGCGGCACAGCCCTCTCGACGTCGCCATTCTCTTCAGTCGTTCATTAACGGGCCGCCGGCACCGCGTCCGACCGGGTCAAGGCCCGGCTGAGGCCGGGCGAAGCCTCCCTTGGCGGGTGGCCCGTATGCGGCACGCCTTTGCCTGTTTCCTTCCTTTCCCTCTCTTCTTTCCCTCTCTTCCTTTTCCCTGAGCTGCAGCGTTTCGTTCCAATCCTCCTCCGACGGCCGGAGCCGCTTCCAGTCGCAGCCGGCATCACCGGCGAGCATCCGCAACCGCTCGGCAAATATCTCGCCTTGGGGATTGGCGTCGGTGGCCGCGACGAGCTGGACGCCGGGCCGCCGAGCCAGCTCGCGAAGCGCCGCGGCCGTGGTCGGCGACCAGCCGCCGCCGGTGCTGAGATAAAGCGTACCATCACGCAATCCCTCGATTGCCGCGAGACTCATGGCGTCGATGGCGGCTTCCGTGACGGCCAGGCGCAGTGCAGTTCCAGACCCGAGGCGAAAAAGGGCCTTCGTTCCTCCGGAAGCGAAACCCCGGTATTGCGGACCCCGCGCCTCCCAGCCGGTGACTTCACCAGCCTGGTTCGTATGTGCGGCCCACATGCTGCCGTGAGGGCCTTCGCGAAGGAGGTTGCACTTTATCGCTGCACGGAGCAGAGCCACCGACAGACAGCGCTCGTCATGGAGGTAGCGCCACGTCGATGAGCCTCGCCAAGGGAGGCGTCGCGCCTGCCAACGATCGGCAAGAGAAAGATCGGAGTGGTCATCAGCAATGCGAGGCTGCCACTCGGGCCCGGAAATTTTGAACCCCACGAGATCCGCGACCTTTTGAACGCATTCCAGGAAGGCGACGCGATCGAGATGCTGGACGAGCCCGAAGACATCGCCTTTTGCATCGCTGAGAGGGTCGAACCATCCACGGCCCTCATGCGTGACGATAATGATCTCGCCGCCTCGCCGAAACTTCATGGCCCGCCTGGTGCTTTCCTTGGCGTCGTGGGCAAAGCCGGCCTGTTCAAGCACCGCGGCGCAGCTTACCTTACCGCGGAGCGTTTCCATCTCTCGTCTCTCCATTTTCCTTCCGATCGCGAGAGCGATCGCCTCCGATTCGTCAGCACTATCCGTCCGCCGCTTGAGCGGCCGCGAAGAGCAAAGGCTGCAAGGGGGCGGCTCACAATTTAGTGAATCATGCAAGGTCGGCCGCGGCGAAGCCTCCCTTGCGGCCTGCCGCTCGCAAGCGGCAGGCCGAAGGTTATGCCGGTGGCTTTTGCTGCTCCGATTGAGACTGTGTCGTTCTGCACGGTCATCTGTTTGGCCCGGAATGTAACGAGAGCCAGATGGGCTCACCTTCTCGATCGCCTCCTTGATCGATCGGGGGTCAAGCAGGATGAGAGCCTCAGCCAGGCAGCGCCCTGTGTAGCCGACGCGCAAAAACTATCGGAACCGTTGAGGGAGGTTACGCCGATAACAGAAGATGGGTCTTTCGGACTGCGCCGGGAGCGGTCATGTCGAGCTTGTGAACTCAGCTATTCTCCGAGCGCACGAGTACAACCTGAGCTCCGCTACGGCATCTGAAACGGCGAAACGTATGTGTCTTGTGCGAATCTCATTGGTAGCCTCCGCCTTCTGCGCGCAGGAATCCAACGCCTGAATGTTGGGGCAAGGGGAATTTTACAGATCACAAATACCTCAGTGCGCTTGCGCAACAATTCTGTCAAGGGGCCTGGATCGAACCCTCAAACTACATTTGTGACCTCATCGGCAGATCGCAGTTGCTCGCTGCGACACATCCAATCCGACGTATCACCTGATTGCGAACTCCTTGATTGCCTAGCCGGCGTCGTTCGCCGACCAACGACAGCAATTACCTCATCGAACGACATGTCGTGCTCAGCCGTGTCCGGTTGAAGACACGTATGTCCGAAAGCCGACGCTGAGGGGCAAGTATTCCGTCGACGCGGCGACGCGATGTGCTGGTTTTCCCGTCTTTCGAGCAAGCCCGCATGAAAGTCTCTGTTGGCACGTCTATTGCGCGGGCAGGACGGCAAAGGATCCGCACGACCACGTGCCCCAGTCGCCGCAGGAGTTCAAATGACACTTCATCGCTTGATCCAATACCGTAGATGCTACGCCTTTGCAGCGTCGGTTAGAAGGAATCCGGATCGCGCGAATCGAAGCGCACTTCTTTGCCCAATCAGAAGACGGCGATGCAGCGCGAATGTGGCGCCATCACCCATTGCTTTCACACGAAAGCTAAAGGAGTCCTAAAGAAATGAACGCGCCGAGCTATTCCGAGGCTTTGGAAATTGCGATCGACCGCTCGTACGACATCAATCTAGATATGCTGAGGTCGCGAAATTTGCACCTTGACACGTACAACGATTATCTCGTCGGCACATATCCTCCTCTCAAGGCAATGGGCGAGCTGAACAGCGAACAGTTGTTGACTCAGGTTGCATCGTCAATTGACCTCTATTTCCACATTCCTTTCTGCCATCAGTATTGCACCTTTTGCCACTTCGCCAAGGAAATAAATCCTTCCTCGGAGCGAGTGGAACGATATTTGGCGGCCTTGAATAAAGAGATGAGTTGGTCAGAGGCGGCGCTTGATGGCAGAGCTATTGAGACCGCTTTTTTTGGGGTGGCACTCCCTCATATTTGGCCAACCATCAACTAAAATCGCTATTTGATATGATTAACAAGCGCTTTGATTTGTCCAAATCCGAAGTAAGTTTCGAATTGCATCCCTCACTTGTAAAGCATGCGGATGCTGCGGACCGCGTATCCACTCTACTTAGAGGCGGCGTAAACCGCTTCGTTCTGGGCGTTCAAACTCTAGATCAAAATATCTTGCGCATATTAAATCGCGGGCACGGTGCGGAGGAGGTGACCCAAACGGTAAAATTACTTAATGAGATGGGCGTTGAGAATCTATCCCTCGACCTCATGTATGGGCTGCCTGAGCAAACGCTCCGGAGCTGGTACGACTCACTTATCGGCCTATTGGATATGGGAATAGAGAAGTTCAATATATTCCCGTTGATGTTTAAGTCGACGGATCCCATAGCCGGCCAATTGGCTCGAGGACGATATCAATTCGCTCCGGCTAAAGAGCGCATCATTATGCATTTTATGGCAGAGCACATCCTCACGAGACTTGGCTATCGACATGGGCCGATTTTCTACTGGACCAAGCGGCCGCAGCCGCACTCCGTTCAACAGCGTCGTAAATACGATTCCTGGAACGACAATAATCTGGTCCCGTTTGGCGTTGGAGGATTTGGTTACATGAGTCAGTGCCAGTTCTATAACGAAGCAGATTTAGATCGCTATCTGGCTAGAGTCGAAGCGGGCGAAAAACCAGTGTGGAAAGGTGTTGAACTATCGCAAGACGATCTCATGCGCAGAACATTAATGTTTGCCTTGCGAAGCAGCGGAGTGTTGCTCTCCCGCTTCGAGCGGGAATTTGGGGTGCCCCTTGAACAATGCTTTGGCCGGGAGCTTGAAATCCTGAGGGAGGCGGGACTCGTCTGCATCGTAAGCGGTTAGCTGACGGCGTCTGACCTGAAGTTCCAGGGCATGAGAGCTTCGATTTCGGATGCGGGCCAGCCTAGAGCGATGCGGGTCAAGGTCTGCGAGAGCCAGTCGAGCGGATCGACGCCATTCATTTTGCAGGTCTGCAACAAGGTGGCCACCGTCGCCCAAGTTCGTCCACCGCCCTCGCTGCCGGCGAAGAGGCTATTCTTTCTCGTAATCGTTTGGGGCCTGATCGCCCGTTCGACGATGTTGGAGTCGATTTCGATGCGACCGTCCGTCAGAAAGCGCTCCAGCGCCTCGCGCCGGGTGAGCGCGTAGCGGATCGCCTCGGCGGTTTTGGATTTTCCCGAGACCTTGCCCAGTTCCTTTTCCCAGAGCTCGAAGAGGCTGGCGACGGTGGTCGAGGATTTCTCCTGGCGCCGGGCCGCGCGGCTGTCGGCATCCTTACCGCGAACTTCATCCTCGATGCGCCAGAGCTCGGTCATTGCCAGGACAGTGTCTGTGGCGGCCTGCGAGACTCCGCTGATGTGCAGGTCATAAAACTTGCGCCGTAGATGTGCCCAACATCCTGCAAGCTGGACCGTTTCGTTGCTGCCGGTTTTGGCCCGCATCTTGGCGAGATTAGTATAGGCCGAGTAGCCATCCACTTGCAGGATGCCGGTGAATCCGGAGAGATGACGCGTCACGCAATCCGCACCTCTGCTGTCTTCAAAACGATAGGCCACCATCGGCGGACTGGTTCCGCCATAGGGGCGGTCGTCGCGTGCGTAAGCCCAAAGCCAGGCCTTGGTGGTTTTGCCCGAACCGGGCGCAAGAGTGGGTAGGGTCGTCTCGTCGGCAAAGATCCTTTCGCCCTCCTTGACCCTCTCCAGGATATAATCGGCCAGCATCTGCAGTTCGAAGCCCAGATGCCCCATCCATTGGGCCATCAGCGACCGGCTGATCTCGACGCCATCACGCAAATAGATCGCTTCCTGCCGATAAAGAGGAAGACCATCGGCGTATTTGGAAACGGCGATATAGGCGAGCAGCCGTTCCGTCGGCAGGCCGCCTTCGATGATGTGTGCCGGCGCCAAGGCCTGGACCACGCCGTCGCTGCCCCGGAAAGCGTATTTGGGGCGACGCGTCACGATAACCCTGAACTTCGGCGGCACGACGTCCAGCCGCTCGGAGCGGTCCTCTCCGATCAGAACCTTTGACAACCCCTCGCACCCGGCCGGGATTTCCGGCTCGATGACCTCCTCGATGCGCTCGAGATGGGCGGCAAAACCCTTGCGCGGACGCGGCGCTCGCTTCGGCTTGTCCTTGGCTGCGCGATCGAGCTCGCTGCGGATTGCCGATAGGCCGGTTTCGACCTCTTCGAAGGCAAAGGAGACTTGCTCGTCATTGACCCCGAGGCGGAGCCGCTCAGAGCGCTTGCCATTTTGCGTGCGCTGCAAAACCTTCATGATCAAGGTCAGGTTGGCAATCCGCTCGGTGGCGCTCTTCTCAACCGCCTCCAACCGCGCGATCTCAGCCTCGGCCACCTTCAGCCGGACCTCTTTCGCGGCTTGTTCGCGCGCCAACGCGAGAACCATCGCTTTCAGCGCATCAACGTCGTCCGGCAGGTCGCTAAGGGGCAAATCCATGCGGGCGAATAGAGCACAAAAACAGCCGCTTTCCCAATCATTATAGCAACATGATTCATCTTGCCGCAGTCCTGTTCAGCCCGTCAGCAACGGCCGTCTGACCTTGGTTGGCCGGATCTTCTTCCAATCCAGACCGGCCAGAAGCGCCATTAATTGCGAATGGTCCAGACGTATCCTGGCGGCCGATATGCCCGGCCAGCAAAAGCTCTGCTCCTCGAGGGTTTTCGAATAGAGGCAGACACCGCTGCCATCCCACCAGACGATGCGAACACGGTCCGCCCGTTTCGACCGGAACACATAAAGCGCTCCGTTGAACGGGTCGAGACCGCCATCTCTGACCAGAGCCATCAAGGATGCCGCACCTTTGCGGAAGTCGACCGGCTGGCACGACACGTAAACGACAACGCCGGACGCGATCATGCCTTGCGGACCGCTCGGAGTATCTTCACCAGGTGATCCGACTCGATATCGCCGCCGACGCGCACCACGACATCACCGAGGACGATTTCGACCGCAGAGCTTGCCACCGGCTCAACGCGCGCGAACTTGACCTCCTTCTTCGCGGTTTCCGTCAGGGGCGCAACCAACCCCGATGACAGTGCCTTGCGACGCCACCCGTAAAGCTGCGAGGGATCCAATCCCTCAGCGCGCGCGATCGCAGAGACATTGGCTCCAGGCAACAACGTCTCGGCAATCAGGCGCTCCTTCTCCTCGTTCGGCCAGTCTCGCGGCTTGCGCCGCGCCCGCACCGGCGCCGCCGTCAAAACCTCGAATGTTCGTGGCTGATTCACACTGTCGCTCATAGGATTCTCCGCATGACTCATGCAGAAAATCCTCGATCAGCGCGTCAATTGATACGTGGGGGTCCCTACGCGCTTACTCTGCATCTCAAACGATGGCGTGCTTTCATTAACTGCAGCCGGAATTCTCAATTCGGGCGCTGTATCGCTGCTATTTTTCTCGGCCAATGTGCTTGAACGGGTCGCGTACAACGATAGCAGAATAACAGACAAACGAACTGATCTGCTCGAAAAGCACGATTATTCGCCGGCGGCGAGATACGGGTCAAGTGCAGAAATGCAAGCTGTCTTTCGGTGAAGCGGGAGCGCGCTCGTCAATGGTCACCAAATTGTCCCTTTCCAGGCCGGAACAGCCGCCCTATGGGGCGCAGGGAATATTTTCTCATCTGACCGACAGCATTGCTCGCCGGGGGCGAATACGCCCGTTGGGGCTTCTCAGCAATTTTGTCACCGATCAACTGCCGTACTGTATTGCGGAGATAAAAGCCAGCGAACGACCAGATGAAGCGGTTAAGGCGCTCGGATGCAGCATCAACGCCATGATTGCGGAGACGGACTATGAGGCGCAGCTACTGAATCTGCCCCAGTCCGAGTTCGGGTTCGCTAAGACAGACATCCAGTACCTCGTCAATTGTGCTTATCAGATGTCTGCCTTTGCCGGCCTTCATCCCGTCGATGCCGCGACGACGGTGGGAGAGCCGCTGAGCCATATTGCCCGCGTAAGTCGTCAAAGGCAGCCGAGCATTGATGTCCTCTCCTATGAGGATATGATTCTTACCAATCCGTTGCAGAGCGATCCACGCGTATATTGCCTCGGCTCGGCTGGAGTCGAGGAGCGAGATTTTTGCCTGGGCCATCAACTCATTGAGAGTGAATTACAGTCAGCAATGGACGCTCTGCTCGAGTTGCGTGACGCGGTCGGGGCGGATGCGCGTCAATGCCTCGCGGTATGCGTGGAGCGCCTTGAGTCAGCAATTTGTGTTCTGGCGCGTTTTTATGAACGTATGGCGCCCGATCTATTCGGCCAATTTCGTGTGTTTTATGGAAAAAACCCTTACAAGGATAGGCTGGGCCCAAGCGGGCGTTTCTCTGCCCGCATCGTGGCGGTCTCGGTGCTACTGATCGGTGAAGAACTCTTCCACCAGAAACCGCAGTTCTATATAGATTTATATCGGCTGTCAGAATACTACCCGCAGGGATGCATTCAGGAGGTATTCCGCTGGTTGTCACCAGACAAGGGCAGCGCGGGGCTCCAGCCAAGCTGGCTAGAAGGGAAAGCGGACTTTCCCAAGGTTGCAACCGTTTCGCCCGTCATCGAACGCCACGACAGTGAAATCAGAAAGCTGCACGCGTCCTGTGTTTGTGCGCTGGATCGGTTTACTCGGATGCACCGCAGTACGGCTTTGAAATATACGGTTGATCCGGGCCGTCCAATTGTCGGAGTTGAGGCTTCGGAAAGTGTTGAGGCTGTGCTTTCACAGCGGCTGTTAACGGCGGCACGTCAAAGCTAACGGCGGCATTTGCCCAGGTAAAAACATGTCACAGGCTCGCAGACGTCGGACATCAGAAGGAGGGGCGATGGTTAAGGTCGAAGTGACCTTTCGTCGGTTCGAGTCAGGGGATGCCGATGATGTATGGCATCTGCATAGAAGCGCATCTGAGGCTGTTGGCGTGCGTGGCCCGGAAGGGATGTGGGAGGATGATCTACGCAATATCGAAGAAGCATACATCGCGTCAGGTGGAGACTTCGTAGTTGCGCATATTGGTCCCCAGCTAGCTGCTATGGGTGGATTGAAACGTGTTGACGACGATGTCGCAGAGCTGAAGCGTATGCGGGTCGATCCCGGTTTTCAAAGACGAGGGCTTGGAAGGAGGATTCTTAGTGAATTGGAATCGCGAGCTGTTGCTCTGGGATTCAAGTGGATAAAGCTCGACACGACAAAGATCCAAGTAGGCGCTCAAAGAATTTATGAGAGGGCTGGCTATATTCGCCGCGGCGAAGGGATGTTGCACGGATATGCAGTGATCTTCTACGAGAAGCGCGTCACCGGCCAGGCAGGACCCACCCACATGATCGATGGGTTGTGAGCCGATGCTGAAGTCGATGAATGCCATGACGTCCCAGACGAGGCCGTCTTGGGGCATTGTAGGCCATTCTGCAATGGTACCCGCTTAGGGAATTGATGATGCCCAGGTCACGCGGCTGCTGATATAGGACCGTCGAGTCCGCCAACAGCGGAATGGACTCCTGACCGTGCCCCTATATGTGGAACGCGTGGCAAGAGCTTTTTCGGTCGATTTTATACATTGGGCCGGTGCGGTCACATGTCCGGCCTTTCGCGCGGTATATGGCCGCCGGCCTCGATGAGATTTTGCGAAACGAAAAGCCAACTCAAGTTTACCCGCTTGAGAGGCGTTTGCGGGAGGGGACGAAATCCTTAGCTAAGCCCCGGTTTCAAACCTGCCGGACGATGGAGCGGATTGTGTTAACGAGAAGGCGCGCGGCGGTCAGGGCCGGCGCACTTTCATGAATATGTTGGAGAGCGGCTTTGACGCCATGGGCGTGGACCCTGCACGATGCCGGCGACCTGCGGCATCTCGCTCGCCCGACACATCGGACTTTGAAAATGCCCGACTCACTGCGTTCGCCCCGCGCTCACCGGGAGAGAGTGCTGCCGGTGATGGAGGCCGACGCGGCGTCCTCCTTGAGCAGTTTTGTACGACGTCGGCGGCGCTCTTGGTGCGGACTTTTGGCGCGACCGCCAGAAACTTTTCGGCTCCTTGGAGCGAAGTTTGCAGTAGCCGCGGAGCAAACCCACTATACTTCCGGCGGCGGGACGAACGCCGGCCGCGAAGCCCGCAGCCGATCGTCTGCCCGGCCATTGAGCGCCTATTCAGCCACAGGGCCGCGACGCCATTTCTGCAGTTAAACATGAGGAAGGCGATGTCGTCCAGGCCGCCAGTTGCTCCGCAGACGTGGAAAGCGGCGCTTATATTTAGACCGACGATGTCGAGCCCGGCCTGCTCCCCGGCGATAGACGCTAGGGGTAGCCGTGCGCAGATTGCTGCCGCTTCGATGCGATCTCGGCGAGCCGCTTCTTCCTTGGCCATCTTATGGTAATCGGTATAGGTTCGGTCCTTGTCGATCCTGCAGTCGCGTCTGGAGATGCGGACATTGTCATCAGGATCGTGCGGCAGCGATCCGGCACCAAGTTCCCACTGGTCCGAGGGCCAAGCGCCTGTCGCGTGCCACTGACCGACCAGCGTTCCCTTCCCGCTGCCAGCGATGCCCAGACTCAAGCGCCGCTTTGCCGGTGAATGTATTGGATTTTGCGCGCCACATCTTTCTTTCCTCCAGCGTAAGGAAGGGCGGCGGGGGGCGCTCACGGCGCCAGCGTGTGAAAACGAGGAGCACTCGTGTCGTTGCCTATCAGTTTGCGACAAATCCCTTCTCCCTGCGTGTGCTGCGGCTGGGAATAGCCGTGCACGTACCGTGCCAAAGGAGAAAGTCGTTTAGAAGCAGGGTGATACTTCAAGACTGTTGTAAGGTTTGTCGGAATATTGTCGGGCATGCGACAACGGAGGAGCGCACTTGAACGCTCTTCTGTCTACCGTGCAAGATGTCATTTCGAACTTAAGGCAGCAGCTCCATGGTGTAGCGGGCTGCGAGCCCAAAGATCGAACGGGAAAGGTGTAGTTCGCCGGCGCCAGCCCGCTCCGTCATTGCTCGCAGATAGCCGTCCGGCGAGGAGACTTCCTGCCGATCGAACTTCTGCAGGGTAATCGCGATGGCTACGGCGGCCCGGTGCTCGCCCATCTGATCGACGGCGCGGCGCCGCGCATGGTCCGAGATGCCGGCAATCCGGCACATTTGCGGAGCGAGCCGGGCGAGATCGGACCAACTGCGGGGCGGCGCTAAACCGTAAGTGCTTAGTGCTGGTATGGCTCGCAATATGTCCTGCAGTGCGACCATCTCATGCCGCGAATGACGTGGTTGATTGATTGCGCACCTGCGTCGCCTCGAGCTTGCTTCAGAAGCCCCTTCGCTGGCGGAGCCCACCCTGGGCGAAGTCAGTGGTCCAGCGGTAGCCGAACGTTGGTCATCGTTACTCTCTTCAAGTGAATCAGGGCTTGTATTCTGTTTGTGCATGCCGCTTCCGGCACACCTGCATGCCGAATCGTATCGCACGAACGCAACTTCAGGCCGTCGTGGGAGACGCATGACCCGCTCGACAAACCACTCAAGAAGCGCGGTCGCGCGAAGTAATAGCGCGCTTGGTGCCCGCGTCGCGATGCCGACCAAAGTAATGACTTTTTCAAGACGCACCTCAAGCCGCGCCCGCGTGCGCTGGGGAAGGCAGTAAGCGGACGCAAGCGCACGTCGCAGGTTACGCAACGCCCCACGGTACCGTCGCAGCGCGGCATTTGCGGCGGCCTTTTCGACTCTGGCTCGCCTTACGAGTTCATTAAGCTCGCGGTAACGAACGATGAGGATTCGCATGTCGATCCCGCATCCGTCGACAATGACTCCTTCGACGTCTCGGGTGGGATATCGCTTGTAGTTGCCGCTGTCCTGCATGGTGATCAGCCCGGCGTCAAAAAGGCTCGACAGCAGCCGGCTCACGCGTCCGGCCGAACGATTGATCTCGAAAGCGAGTTGCTGGTTCGACTTGAAGATGATTGGCCGGCCGCCTTTCTCGAACGTTTCCGCAGGTGCCGTGTTGATCAGTGTGGTCAAAAGGTACGCTTCGGTCGCATTGACCATCCCCGTGCAGGGCAGATTTTGTGCAAGCACGGCGAGCTGTCCGCGTGTCACGGTCCCGATTTCAGCCGATAATGCCAGCCGGCGGAATTCGGCACGAGTGGGCGTCTGTCTACGGCCGATCGACCGCTTTGGTGGCATCGGTTCTTGCACTGTCGTCTCCTGTGTTGGAGACCAGACAAAGCAACCCCGTTCACCGAAACGATGTTTTTTAACTTGACGGGGGAAGTGGGGTTTGCTACTCAGATTGTGGCAAAATTGATTTTAGCAAACCGCTTCCGGATTTCGTTTCGGGGCGGTTTTCTTTTCTGGTCCGGTCCGGTTTTTCTCCGTTGTAAGATTGGAATACTTTGCTAGCTCGGAATGACCTTCGGCGCATTTTCGCGGCGGACGATAACCCGAAGGATCTTTTTGGGGCAACAATCGTGCGGCGTCGCTGAAAGAGTGGACCATGAATGGCGGCAAAGTCCAGCGTGACTGCTCGCCTCGTCGTCAAAGCCGGGACGCGAGCTGCCACCCGATTTGCATTTGAGTATGCGGCCTGCCTACTGACGCCATCGCCGTGCTCAGGGTTGCGCCTTTATGGCTCATGCAGCACGCCCTTGGGCTTTGATGCATGTCGTTATCCCAAAGCCGCTGCGGCTTTTTGGTCGGACGCACTGTGCGACGATTTGCGCGCGGCTGCGACGAGCCGCCTCCTAGCCGGTACCTGCTTCCGGAGCAATCATGGACGATCCGGGGTGGCGGCGAGCGCCCCGGCAACGCGCCAGCAAAGCCGAAAGGAAGCACTAATGAGACCACGAAGGGTCGCCGTCAGCCTGCCGAACCCTTGGCTGCCGGGAGCAGACTGGGCCGATCGTCACGAGCTTCTCCTTTTCGCCGAGCGGATGACTGCCGCCGAAGCGGCTCTACGAGCACTTCGGAACGCATCGGGCTGGGCGCAAAGTTTTTTGGAATGGCGCAACCGTGTGGCAGCTATCATCGGGCTGAACGCAGCCCCGCACCCACGCATTCCGACCTGATCGGCAGCATTCCGATGATGCACAGCGACGATCGGGAAACTGTGCTCGGGTATGATGCCCGGCATTTGCATTTTCGTATTGTGGTGGATGTTCGTGAAGGCCCTGCTGACGGCCAGGTCATCGGGATGACTACCTTGGTGCGCCGCCGGAACACGGTCGGGCGGCTCTGTTTTGCCGCCGCGATGCCCTTGCTCACGGCGATCGTCCCGGCCTTGCTGAGGGGAGTTTGCGACCCGGCTATGGCGTTTCAGAGGAACGGAAATGAACAACCATAGAGTGAAACAGCCCGTGCACATTTGCTCCTTTTCTCGCGTCTATGCCTCGGTCGCTTTTCAGCCGCGATACAATCGGAAGTCAGCATAGAAGCCGTGGATGGTTTGATAGACACCCATCAATATCTATCATGCGTTTGCATCCTTCCCAATGACGACTTATCAAATAAAGCCATGACCAAGCGTCCCACAATTGGCGATCTCGCACGCGAATCTGGAGTCAGCGTTGC
The DNA here is from genome assembly GCF_029201645.2 of Sinorhizobium prairiense. NCBI lineage: Bacteria > Pseudomonadati > Pseudomonadota > Alphaproteobacteria > Hyphomicrobiales > Rhizobiaceae > Sinorhizobium > Sinorhizobium prairiense. The sequence goes on along the minus strand of NZ_CP104130.1, from coordinate 103,502 downwards.
GACAGTCGATCGGCTTTTGAACGCCCGCCATCCGGTACGGGAAGAGACCGCGCGGCGCGTCTACGAAGCGGCGCGCGCGCTCGGCTATCCTACGGCTCTCCTCATGGAGCAGCGGAGGCAGCGCAATCTGCCTCACTATCGGCTTGGTTTTATTCTTAAGAAGCCCGCCCACCCGTTCTTTGCCGCCTTTGCGTGCGAAGTCCAGGCGGCAGTGAATGCGGCACCCTCTTTTCATGGCATTCCGTCCATCGAGTTCGTAACGTCGAACGCTCCCGGCGATCTGGTCGTGCTACTGAAAAGTTTGGGCGCACGCTGCGATGCGATTGCCATGGTCGCTCCGGACCACCCGACGATCACGGAAGCAGTCGAAGATTTGAAGGTAAAAGGCATCCCGGTCTTCTCTCTGCTTTCCGATTTCGCCGCCGGCGCACGCGCGGGCTACGTCGGGCTTAACAATCGGCAGGTTGGGCGAACGGCCGCCTGGATGGTAGCCAAAGCCGCAAGGCGGTCGGGTAAAGTGGCGGTCTTTGTTGCGAGTCACGGTTCCCAGGGAGAGGAGCTTCGGGAGATCGGATTCCGTTCGTATTTCCGTGAGAACGCGCGGAACTTCGAGGTGCTCGATACGTTGGTCAGCCCTGGGACACGACAGCTCACCTATGAAGCTACTCTCGATCTCATTCACCATGAACCCGAGCTCGTCGGACTTTATGTGACTGGTGGCGCTATGGAGGGAGCCATCGCGGCTCTGCGCGAGGGGCGCGAAAGCCGGGATCTTGTCGCGATCGTCAATGAGATTACACCGGACTCACGGGCGGCGCTGGTAGAAGGCGTCATCACGATGGCTATCGCCACGCCGCTACGGCGGCTTTGCCGCGAACTGACGACGTTGATGGCGCGGGTAATCGAAACCGGAACTGCAGATCCTTCAGGGCAAATCGACCTGCCGTTCGACATCTACTTGCCGGAAAATATTTCCTACCCGACTGAGATCCGAGAGTTTTGAGAACACTATCATGATGATAGATTTAAAGATAGAATCCTATCATTGGCTGAGAAAATTCGTTGACCCTCCTCCATCACTCTGATCTCGTGAGCGTGTTTTACGGCGCGGCGATCTGAGGCAGAAGATTCGGCGGCTCTCCAGAGAGGAGCGCCAGCTGGGCCTCACCCGCTCCGCTTATCACTCAACCACCGGCGGTGCTTCGCACGAGTGGACTGAAACGGAGAAAGATATGCCTGACGCAAAATTGCAGAGCGTGCTTTCAGCTCTTTCGCAGCAGGCGAGTGAGTTAAATGCTCTGCCGTCTACTTGGCCGGTGCCTGATACTCGCTGTGTCAAACTTGACACGAATGAGAATCCATTTGCGCTGCCGCCACCCGTGATGCAAAGCGCCCTTGCGGCACTCGAACGCCAGTACCTCTACCCGCAGGATGATAACATCAGCTTGAGGGAAGCCGCCGCCAAAGCTTATGGCCTCGGCAGGGAACAGGTGATTGCCGGTAACGGATCATCTGAACTGCTAGGGCTCATCTATAAGGCTTTCCTTAATCCTGGCGACCCCGTGGCGATGGTTTCGCCAGGTTTTTCATTTAACCGCAAACTCGCCACGCTGCAGGGTGCTCAATTTCTTGAGATCCCATTGAGCAAAGCTTATTCACTGCCGACAGAGCAATTGCTTTTCGGCCCCGCCAAAGATGCCAAGTTCATTCTCTTAGCAAATCCGAACAATCCTACCGGCACGTTTGTTCCGGTGGCCGATATCGAACGCCTCGTAGCACAATCGAACCAATTGATCGTCGTCGATGAGGCCTACGTCGACTTTGCACCGGATAATGCGCTGCGCCTTCTCGATCGCTATTCCAACCTTCTGGTCTTGAGAACATTCTCGAAAAGCTATGCCGCCGCCGGCATTCGCGTTGGTTTCGGTTTTGGTCATCCAGAGATTATTGGAAGGCTGCGCAATCTTCAGAACGTCTTCAACATGAACGTGATCGGCCACGCGGTTGGCATCAGCATCCTTTCCCATCGCGTCGCCTATGAAGGGAACCACAGACATATCAAAAGTGAAAGACAGAGAGTAAGCGTCGCCCTGTCGCAACTTGGTTTCTCTGTAACACCCTCCCACGCCAATTTCTTGCTGGCCCAAGCGCCTTCGGGACAAGCCGGAACTTGGTGGCAAGCATCCCTGAAAAGGCGAAAGATACTCGTTGCCGTCTTCCCTGAAGATGGTCTGGAAAACTGCATCCGAGTGAGCATCGGTACAAAACCCCAAATGGATGCATTTCTCGCCGCGGTCAGCGACATTTCCGGCCGGCTGCGAAACGACTCGGATGTTGTTCTGACTGCTAAGCCAGGGGTGCACTTCCACTGATCTTCAAACTTAAGCAATCCGACATCCTCGCTTCGTAACGCTGCGAACGGGGAAGGGGCGTCGCCTGTCGCTGGAGCCGCTCAGCAAAGCTCCTATAGGGATAAGCCGTGCGAGTTGACGGCTTCTAGACGGCGCTGCCGGCGACGCACTGAGAGGAGCAATATCAACCCGAGGAGCAAAGACCATTCTCGAGCCAGAAAGACATCAATGCCAGTGGTCGCTTGGGCAGCGGCCGAGATTTTCGCCAGAGTTGGAGATAATTGAATGAAAAACGCCTCTTCATCAAAACTCGCCATCGGCATCTTCGATCACCTGGACGAGGATGGCAGCGATATCGCCCGACAATACGAGGATCGCCTGACGTTAGCCGAGACCTGTGACCGCCTCGGCTTCTATGCGTATCATCTCGCAGAGCACCATTTTACCCCTCATGGGAGGAGCCCGGCGCCAAATCTGTTCCTGTCGAGCGTAGCACAGCGAACCCGCCATCTTCGTGTCGGCCCGCTGGTAATGCTGCTTAGTCTTTGTCATCCGCTACGCGCGTTTGAAGAGATCTGCATGTTGGACCAATTGAGCGGCGGCAGGCTCGAGCTGGGCCTTGGGCGCGGCTCCCTTCCGATTGAGTTGGGTTACTTCGGAATTGGTGCGGACGCGGCTCCGGAACGCTACGCGGAAGCTACCAAGATACTTATGGATGCCATGAGAGGCGGAACGCTATCCTATCAAGGTCAGTATTTTGAGCTGAACAGCGTTCCGTTGACGCTCAGACCTCATCAGCGTCCGCATCCGCCGACATGGATCGCCACCAGCCGACCCGAGTCCGCAAGCTGGGCGGCTGCGAATGGCGCAAATATCGCGTGCGTTGGTCCTTCCTGGACAGTCCGCAAGATAACTGACGCCTACCGAGCCCAACGAGAGCGCAGCATTGACGTGGACGATCAAACACCATTCCTTGGTTTGCTCCGCATGGTCGTCGTTGGGCGCTCTGAGGAAGAAGCGCGTGCGCTCGCGGTGCCTGCTTACGAACAATGGCTCAAGAGCTTCACATTCCTCTACGACCTCAATGAAATCCCGACGCCACCAAACCTGCCCTTGACCTTCGCTGCAGCGATTGAAAGTGAATTGTGTGTAGTAGGAACGGCGACTTCTGTGCGACAAGCTCTTCTTGGTCAGCTCGAAGCGGCAGGCGCTAACTATCTTCTGTGTCAACTCGCATTTGGAAATCTGCCCCTAGAGGCGTCGCTATACACCGCAACGATCATTCGATCGGAAATTATGGATCCAGTTGGCTGACGATGAAAACCCTCAGCTTCAAAGCTCGGCCACGCTCCGTCTCCAATGAATGGTCTCCGCGGCCTCAGCGATGAGCGCCTGCGCCGGTGCGCTTCACGAAGAAACGCCAACTGAATCGCCCGGCCTCGGCCCGCGTCGTACTCGACAAGTCGCGGCACCCGACGCTGCAGCTTCGAAGTCTAGGAGCGACGAGACATCACGTGAACTTAGGCGGCAAATCCATATGGGATGCCTCCTGTACTAACATCTCCCGCATCCAAAGGCTTGCCGGATCACCATTGTGAAGCGCAGGCCATTGCACGGCCTCGGTAAATGAGGGCAGCGGCAGCGGGAGCTCGACGATCCGCAGGGGTATCGTTTTTGCGAAGTGCTGCGCCAGTCGTAGAGGCATGGTCCCTATACGCTGGGTACCCGATACCATGGGCGCAATCATACTGAAGCCCTGTACGACGACGTCGATACGTCTCGTCAGGCCGTGCTCGCGCAAATACCATTCCTCGATGGTTGGCTTGCGGGTATTTCCGAACTTGACCGCAACGTGCCCCATCGACATGTATCTCTCGAATGTAAGCGGCTCTGATAGCTCCTCGTTCGTGCGACAACCGATGCACACGTGCACCTCGTCGAACAGTTTCGCTCGAGGATGAGCGTCTGACATGAACATCTCAGGCAGTATCAGGAGATCGATGTCGCCACGCCGGAGAAGATCCTCATAGTCGTCCGCAAGAGGCATAAATTCGAAACTGACGGCGGGAGCTTCTCGCGACGCACGCTCCACGATCTTCTCGAACAACACGAGTGTGGCGTAATCGGAAAGGATGATTCTGAAGCGACGATCCGACTGGGCCGGGTTAAACGGATCCCAGGAAATGATTGAGAGTTCCACGAGCGTCAGCGCTTCGCGCACGGCGGGCGCAAGCCGCTCCGCGCGCGGTGTCGGGATCAGTTCTCGGCCACTCTTCGTAAAGAGCTCATCGTCGAAATAGGTGCGCAAGCGCGCGACCGCCGCGCTCATGGCCGGCTGACTGAGATTGATACTGCGTGCCGCCGCAGTGAGGCTACGCTCGGCCATGAGGGCGTCGAGCGCGACGAGGAGATTTAGATCAAGACCCTTAAAACGCATGTTTTCATCCATCCATGACGAGGATGCGTACCATCCAAATAATCGATTTGCGGATTTATCGGCTTGCTGCATTAGATTGCTATCAATCCAAGGAATTCAAGGGCATCGACGGCAAATTACGAGTGGCGCAGGAAGGAGCCGTAAGTGCTGGAGGGTTGTGCGAGCTCAATGGACTGGCATCGCATCGCGCTCGCCCCCTGCAGACGCGCACCAATCGAGCGTGGCTTTCAACCGAGTAGCCTGCCGAAGGCAGTAGAAGTTGGGCTGGGGCTCGGCCTGAGCTTCGTGCAATCGCCTATGACTCAAGCGGTGTAGCGGCTCATATGGGCGTGCTGCGACGCTTCACCAAGGTTGGCGCGCTCGACCTGCTCGTGGCGGAGCTTCGACTCTATGGGGTGCGTCCGGATCTCGAAAGACTCGGAATTGGCTATTCAATCCAGGTCCTGCTTCCAACACTCAAGGAGCTCGACGTTCCATTCGCTTTCGGAACCGTTAGGCACGCGCTACAGAGGCATGTGGAGAGGCTTGGCCGAGATAGCCCAGTGACCGTTTTGTCGGGGTTTCGCGTGCATTCCACGCTGCCAGACGCTCGTCTCGACAAGCCGCTCACGCGTATCGAAGATGCACTTGTCATCGTTCTGCCAGTGGGGCGGTCAATCTCCGATTGGCCCGCCGGTACGATGATCGAACGTAACGGGCCAGAGCTGTGAGGGACCTGTGTACGAGAGTGCCCTGACGTACTCACCAGACAACGTCCATTCCAGACACGCGGCCAGCGAACCGACCCAGCGAATGCCTGCAGGCTACGCATTTCGGATGCTTGTCGCGGGCAGCTTGGCTGAGTACCTACCTGGCCGAGGCCTGTGCAGTCATGAAAATCGTTAGATCTTCTATATGGCGGGACTTTTGAACCGGTCCCAGCCTTTCGGATTATCTTAGGTTGATCGGCTTGCTGATAACCGCCTCATCAGGGCGCTGCTCCAGCAACTACGCCTAATGCCTTTGGGAATTTCGGTGCGAAGCGCCTGTTGCGGGCCCGTCATCGCGTTCACGACGACCGCCGTCCCTTTGTTCATGTGAGGCCGGGCCTGCATGAGCTTGAAAAATAGCTCCCGCGGGCCGCCCGCATTTGCGGCAGAAATGGCTCTAGCTTCAGTTCGACTTTTTTCGCCGGAGCCATCAGGTTGGGGTAATTGCCAGCACGGCGTTGGTGCCGCCGAAAGCGAAAGAATTGCTGATCGCTGCCCGCACCTTGCGCTCGCGCGCAGTGTTGGGCGTCACGTCGAGGTCGCACTCGGGATCCTTTTCCCGATAGTTCGCTGTCGGCGGGATGATCCCGTCGCGGAGCGCCATGATACAGGCAATCAGCTCAAGGGCGCCCGATGCCCCCATGCAGTGGGCATGCATCGACTTCGTCGAGGACACCGACAGGATATCGGCGTGACTGCCGAAGACGCGGCGAATTGCCCGGGTCTCGAGCCGGTCGTTGTATTTGGTGCCAGTGCCGTGCGCGTTGACATAGTCAATGTCCTCAGGCATGAGCCCGGCATCGGCGAGGCAGGCCTTTATCGCGGCCATCGGGCCTTCGACGGTCGGAGCGACAATGTCGGATGCGTCTGCGGACATTCCCGTGCCTGCAAGCTCGGCGAGGATCGGGGCGCCGCGAGCGAGGGCGTGCTGATAGGTCTCGAGGACCGCGATGCCCGCACCTTCGCCGAGCACCAGGCCGTTCCGGTCGGCCGAGAACGGCCGGCAAGTCTCGCGGGCGACAGCGCGCAGGGCCTCCCACCCCTTCAGTACACCGAAGGCGAGCGGCGCGTCGGTGCCGCCGGCCAACATGACGTCAGCCCTGCCGAGCCTCAACTGGTCGATCGCAGATATGAACGCGTGGTTAGACGAAGAGCAGGCCGACGTGACCCCGAACACCGGCCCGCGCAGCCCATAGACCATGCTGACCTGACTGGCCGGCGCGCCAGGCATGGCGCGAGGGACCGCAAAGGCGTTGGTGTGTGATTTCCGGCCGATGAAGAGCCCGCGATAGTTCTCTTCAAGCGTCTCAGCGCCGAAGATGGCTGTACCGACAACCGCGCCAATGCGATCGGTGTTGGTTTTGTCCACGGTAAGCCCCGATTGGCGGAGCGCCTCGCCGGCGGCAAGAACAGCCAGCAGGCTGTAGCGGTCCATCGTCGCCAGACGCTTGCGGTCGAACTCGACCTCGGGCAACTGCTTGACCTCTGCCCCTGTGCGGATTCTCGACTGATGGATTGGCGCCGCGGTGATCTCGCCGATGGCCGATCGGCCTGCGAGCATCGCCTCCCAGATGGCGGGCACGTCAACGCCCATGCCGCAGATGCCGCCGAGGCCGGTAATAACGATAGGGGATCGGCCCATGATGAATGCTAAGCCTTAGCTGCAATCAAAGCACGTGCAGCCTCGACGAGGTCACCGACGTTCTTGAGGTTGCTCCAAGCCTCGGAAGTATCCAACTCAATTTGGATCCCGTAGGACTCCTCGATATCGAACATGATCTCGGTGAGTTCGAGCGACTGAATTTCGAGATACTGGAGCTCGGAGTGGATAGTAATTTGTTTGTCGGTGTACGCATGAGCTTTTATCTTTTCGATGATCTCGGTTGCCAGTTGATCAGCCATTAGCTTACCCAAATTCCTCGTTCAGTTCCCTGCGCAACAAAGCTGACCAGTTAGTTACGTCTGCCGACGTTGCAGACTGGACTCTGTGTCTGTTCAACAGGACGAATGGTTAGTCTTCATTCCGCTTTAGTGGCAGCGAAGGCGGGTTAGACGAGAAAATCACGAAGAATCTCGCGTGAGGTCCGGTGCCTAGAAGTGAAGGCCCACTGCAATGTTGTTTTGTGTAGCGATCGCATTTCCAGCGTACATGTCGGCAATTAACGTTGGTCGCGACGATTCAAGTATCGTCGCACGAGAATTAGCGCTTTGATCCATGTAGCTAAATCCAAGATTAGTAAAATCAATTGTTTGGATACAATGCATCCATATGCTGAATGCATCGCAGATATGCTTGGGACCCTCACAAATTGCCGGCTGTCCAACGCGGGGGCGGCTGGACGAGCTTGCGAGGAACAAGGTTCCATGTCCATTGACAGCTGGTAACGTCAACGTCTGCGGTGACACGCGTCTTTAATCTTCGATATTGGGAAGGCTCTTATCGTCCACAGTTCATATTGAAGACAGGTGTAAAACCGCGACGGCCGCGCTGTTTGCGGCTTGCTCCGTTTGATGCTGCGCGCCTCACCCGTGAGGCCCCGTCAGGGAGCCGAGCGCAATCAGGAGATCCAGAGCAAAGCGGTTTACGTATCCATGCCGTGGATGATTGCTATCCAAACAATCGATTTTACGAATTCATGAGCCTGCCGCATTAGAACAACAATTGACAGAGATCAAGGTCATGGACGGCACATTTACGAGTGGCGCAGGAAGGGACCGGAAATGGTGAGGCAGCCCATCAGCTCGGCAACGGGGCTACGAAGGTTCAAGTGGTCTAATGACATGTCATTTCGATCGCTGACGACAGCCTGTGACATTCACCATTCGCCCTCAGCTTCGATCGCGTGATCGGCCTCTCGCAAGACAGCAAACAATAAGGAGGGCTTTGCATGCGCTCTGAGGTGCGGTGGAGTCTACGCTGGGAAAATGAGTTGCAACTCCCCGAGCATATCGAACTCACGGAGTTCTTTCGAAGGACCTATGGACCGACGGGGGCCTTTAACGCGAAGCCGTTCGAAGGCAGTCAAAGCTGGGCCGGGGCAAGACCTGAGCTTCGTGCAATCGCCTATGACTCGAGCGGTGTAGCGGCCCACATGGGCTTACTCCGCCGTTTCATCAAGGTTGACGGAGTCGACCTGCTGGTGGCTGAACTCGGCTTGTATGGGGTGCGTCCGGATCTTGAGGGACTCGGAATCGCCCATTCGATCCACGCCATGCTTCCAACACTGCAGGAGCTTCAAGTTCCATTCGCATTCGGTACCGTCCGCCACCAGCTGCGCAAACACATTGAGCGGTTCGGCCGACACGGTCTGGTGACTGTGATGTCCGGGATTAGTGTACGCTCCACGCTCCCACACGCGCGTACCGACCTGCCGCCCACGCGCGTCGAGGACCCACTTGTCATCGTCCTACCTGTTGGACGGTCGATCTCGGACTGGCCCGCTGGCAAGATAATCGACCGGAACGGACCAGAGCTATGAGCCACCTCGACTGCTTGTCTGAGGTGCACAGTGAGTGCACTGACGGCGCCGCTCAGCGCAGCGTTTACTTGACGTTCGACGACGGTCCTCATCCGTTTTGCACACCGGCAATACTGGATGTTCTGGCTGAACATCGGGTGCCGGCGACCTTTTTCGTCATTGGCCAGTACGCCGCCGACCAGTCGAGCCTCATCCAACGAATGATTGCGGAAGGGCACGAAGTCGCTAACCACACGATGACACATCCGGACCTGTCCAAATGCGGACCCGGCGAAGTGCAGCGTGAACTCCTGGAGGCGAACAGAGCCATCAAAACTGCGTCCTCGCATGTCTCGGTGCGGCACATCCGAGCTCCGTATGGCATCTGGACCGATGAAGTGCTCACGGCCTCGGCGAACGCTGGGCTGAGAGGGGTCCACTGGTCGGTAGACCCTCGAGACTGGTCCCGCCCGGGGTCGACGCCATTGTCTCATCAGTGCTCGACGCCATCCGGCCGGGTGCAATCGTGCTCTTGCACGACGGATGTCCTCCCAGCGAGTCGCAACCCGGCACTGGACGCGATCTGCGCGACCAGACCATCTTGGCGCTAGCCAGCATAATCCCAGCCTTGCATGACCGCGGCCTTGTAATCCGCTCGCTTCCTCAAGATCACTGAAGAAGAGATCCCATGAACTTGCTTGATACAACCAGCACTGTCGCCATCTCGCTTTATGCGCTGCTCTCGACTGCTTATAAAAGCATGCAAGCCGTTTACTCTCAGCCGGTATCCGATTCATCGGCGTCTGAGCGCCCGGCCGGCTTCGACCAGCTGCCGAGCGTGGATGTCATCGTCCCCTGTTTCAACGAGGATCCCGGCACGCTTTCTGAGTGCCTGGCTTCCATTGCGGATCAGGAATACGCGGGGGAAATGCGCGTCTATGTGATTGATGACGGTTCTGGCAATCGCGACGCTTTGCGACCCGTGCACGAGACCTTCGCACGCGATCCCAGGTTCAATATCATTCTGCTTCCCCACAATGTTGGAAAGCGCAAGGCACAGATCGCCGCGATACGCCGGTCTGCTGGAGATATGGTGCTAAACGTCGACTCCGACACGATACTCGCATCCGATGTCATCACGAAGCTTGTACCAAAGATGCAAGATCCGGCCGTCGGCGCGGCCATGGGGCAGTTGACGGCCAGTAATCGAAATGAGAGTTGGCTGACTCGGCTGATCGATATGGAGTACTGGCTGGCTTGCAACGAGGAGCGCGCGGCACAGGCTCGCTTCGGTGCCGTTATGTGCTGCTGCGGCCCATGTGCCATGTACCGCCGCTCTGCGCTCGTCATGCTGCTGGACCAGTACGAGTCTCAATTTTTTCGGGGCAAGCCAAGCGACTTCGGTGAGGATCGCCATCTCACGATTCTCATGTTGAAGGCAGGTTTCCGGACCGAGTACGTGCCAAGCGCCATCGCGGCAACAGTCGTTCCGAACAGGCTAAAACCGTATCTGCGCCAACAACTGCGCTGGGCGCGGAGCACGTTCCGGGATACGTTGCTTGGGCTGCGCCTATTGCCCGGTCTTAATCGCTTTCTGACGCTGGACGTGGTCGGACAGAATCTCGGACCGTTGCTGCTGGCGCTATCGGTGCTAACGGCGCTCGCACAGCTCGCACTGACAGGGACCCCGCCTTGGTGGACAGTCCTGATGATTGTGGCGATGACCATGATTCGCTGCAGCATTGTAGCGTTTCGGGCCCGCCAACTTCGATTTCTAGGCTTCTCTCTGCACACATTCATCAACATCTTTCTGTTGCTGCCCTTGAAGGCCTACGCCTTGTGCACATTGAGCAATAGCGACTGGCTGTCGCGCGGCTCTGCTGGCCCCTCCTCTAAGAAAGAGGGGGAACAGGCGCCGATCCAACGTCAGAAGACTGAATCACGCAGTACAGAAGTCTCGGGACGTGCGACGCCGCTTCGAAGGATCAACCTTGCACGCGATTCTTCAAGGCTCGTGACGTCTGAGTGCATTTGCAGGGACGAGTGAGAGCTACTTACCGCGGGGTGAACGCCTTGACACAGATCGACAATTATCAATTGCTGGATCGGGAACTGGCCGCAGACGATCCATGGGGACTCGATGCCAATCCGTTCGAGCGTGAGCGTCATGCGCAAATGCTCCGGCTGTCGCTTGCCCAAGGATTGATCGCAACTGCGCTCGAAGTGGGGTGCGCTGCCGGCGCCTTCACGGTGCAGCTAGCACCCCACTGCCAACGCCTCACGGTCATCGATGTTGTGCCTCAAGCTATTGCTAGGGCGCGCCGACGGATGAAGGACGCGCCGCACATCAGCTGGATAGTCTCCGATGTTCAACAGTTCTCGACCAATCACGTCTTCGACCTGATCGTTGTGGCGGAAGTGCTCTACTATGTTGGAGGAATAGCCGAGATGCGGGCGGCTGTCCGCAATTTGGTGCGGATGCTTGCGCCAGGCGGACATCTGGTTTTCGGATCGGCGCGGGATGCCAATTGCCGGCGCTGGGGTCACGTTGCCGGTGCTGAGACGGTCATCGCGATCCTGAACGAAACTTTGATCGAGGTAGAGCAGCTCGAGTGCCGGGGTGAGGCGGTCAACGAAGACTGCTTGCTCGCCCGTTTCCGGAATCCGGTTTCTGCTTCCTGACGAATTCAAATCGTCGACGATAGACATGGAGACACTATGCGCATCTGTGGTATCAAGCTGACCCATGACGGGGCGATCGCGCTTGTCGAGGATGGACGGCTCGTCTTCTGCGTAGAGCAGGAGAAGCGGGACAACAATCCGCGATATCAAACCATCGATAATCTCGACGCAGTTGTCGACGCTTTGGCGCAACACGGTCTAAAGCCGAGCGATGTTGATCAATTCGTGATCGACGGCTGGGATGGCGAGGACGAGACGCAGTTCCGAGTTCTCAGTGGCGTGGCTCCCTTAGTTCTCAAAGGGGCGCCTTATGTCGAACGCCATGCGAACGGCCTTCTCGAATGCCTCGACGGCTCCGGCCTGATTCTCGATGACCTGGCTTTTTCTTATAAGAGCTACCCACATGTTACCGGCCACGTAGCCTCCGCATACTGCACCAGCCCCTTTGCCAAGGCCGGAGAGCCCGCGTTCTGCCTGGTGTGGGACGGCTGTATCTTTCCGCGCCTTTACCATGTGGATGGCCGCGGTGCACGGTTCCTCGAAAACCTTTTCCCGATGATTGGCCAGGCCTACGCTTCGGCGGGCCATTATTTCGGGCCCTATAAGAAGGCGAGCCGGGTAGGTTGGGATCTAGGGGTGGCCGGAAAGCTGATGGCCTATATCGCGCTCGGGTCGGTTGATGAAGAGATCGTCGCGATATTTCAGGAACTTTACGAGGAGCGCTTTGCGGCCGATACGGAACTTGCCAGTCGCTACCGCGCCACCATCACCGACGCCGAGTCCTCGCTCGCGGCTGTGCATGATTTCTTCGAGGCCAGCGTGCTCCGATTGGAGACCAAGGCACCGGAAGATGTACTCGCGTCGTTTCATATCTTTCTTGAGCGTCTCCTTGTCCTCGAAATGACGGATGCCGTGCGGCGGCATTCGTTTCCGGGACCGCAGAACTTGTGTATAGCCGGCGGTTGCGGACTCAACATCAAATGGAACAGTGCACTTCGTGAGACCGGCGTCTTCGATGCTGTCTGGGTACCGCCTTTTCCGAATGACAGCGGGTCGGCAATCGGGGCGGCTTGCTGTGCAATGGTGGCGCAGCAAGGCTTCGTGCCGCTGGAGTGGTCGGTCTACAATGGCCCGGCCTTGCAAATCGGGTATGTGCCGCCGGGATGGAAGGCCCTGCTGTGCAGCACGCAGGAACTCGCGACCATCCTCGCCAGCGATAAGCCCGTGGTTTTCCTTTCCGGGCGTGCCGAGCTTGGACCGCGGGCGTTGGGCGGCAGAAGCATTCTCGCAGCCGCGACTTCGCCGGAAATGAAAGATTTCCTCAACGAAATCAAATTTCGCGAACATTTCCGGCCAGTGGCGCCGATATGCCTAGAGGACCGCGCGCCGGACATATTCAGCCCTGGAACTCCGGATCCCTACATGTTGTTCGATCATCAGACGAGGGTGGAGTGGCAGGACAAAAGTCCGGCTGTTGTCCATCTTGATGGGTCTGCGCGACTGCAGACGATATCCAGACACTCTCCACATGAAGTCGCCGAGCTACTCGTCGAGTATGAAAAACTCACGGGCATTCCGCTGCTTTGCAACACCAGTGCCAATTACCATGGAAGGGGCTTTTTCCCGGATGCAGCTGCGGCCTGCGAGTGGGGACGCGTTGAACACGTATGGTGCGACGGCCTGCTGTTCGCGAAAACGCACGCAACCGAAGAAGCGCCAGTCGACGGCGCACTCACGGTAAGATGAGCGCATGTCCATGGTAGCCATCGATCTTTCCGGCGTAAGCAAGACATATGGTGACAAGGTCGTGGTCGACGGGCTGTCGTTCAGCGTTGCGCCGGGGGAATGCTTCGGGCTACTCGGACCGAACGGCGCGGGCAAGAGCACGATTGCGCGTATGGTCCTCGGCATGACATCGCCCGATGCGGGCAAGATTACGGTGCTCGGGGTGCCGGTACCGGCACGGGCTCGCTTGGCGCGAAGGGGCATCGGCGTGGTGCCCCAGTTCGACAACCTCGACCCGGAGTTCACTGTCCGCGAAAACCTGCTGGTCTACGGGCGCTACTTCGGCATGAACAAGCGCGAGGTCAAAGCGGTCATGCCGTCGCTTCTTGAGTTCGCGCGCCTCGAGAGCAAGGTGGATGCGCGCGTCTCCGAACTTTCGGGCGGCATGAAGCGGCGTCTGACATTGGCGCGAGCGTTGATCAATGACCCGCAGCTGCTTGTCATGGACGAGCCGACCACCGGTCTCGATCCGCACGCGCGCCATCTGATCTGGGAGCGCCTGCGCTCTCTGCTGGCGCGCGGCAAGACGATCATTTTGACGACCCACTTCATGGAAGAGGCTGAGCGGTTATGCGATCGAATTTGCGTGCTCGAAAGAGGCCGCAACATTGCCGAAGGACGTCCTCATGCGCTGATCGATGAACTGATCGGGTGCGAGGTCATCGAAATCTACGGCGGCAATCCGCATGAATTGGAATCTCTGATTAGACCATATGCAAATCGCATCGAAGTGAGCGGCGAGACACTCTTTTGCTACGCGGCCGATCCGGAGCAGGTGCGGGTGCGGCTGCGCGAGCGCGCGGGTTTGCGTGTTCTGCAGCGTCCGCCGAATCTTGAGGATGTGTTTTTGCGGCTGACCGGGCGAGAGATGGAGAAGTGAACCGATGGGTGAAGGAAGTGCCGCGGCTCTGCCCGCCAATGCTTGGAACTGGATCGCGGTATGGCAACGCAATTATCTGGCCTGGAAGAAAGTGGCACTTGCGTCGATTCTCGGGAACCTGGCCGATCCTATGATCTACCTGTTCGGCCTTGGCCTTGGCCTTGGCCTTGTCGTAGGTCGCGTTGACGGCACGTCTTACGTTGCGTTCTTGGCAGGCGGAATGGTGGCGACAAGCGCGATGACGTCTGCGACATTCGAGACGATTTACGCGGCTTTCGCGCGAATGAACGCTCAACGCACATGGGAAGGGATCCTCTACACACAGCTGACACTCGGCGACATTATTCTCGGTGAATTGGCATGGGCCGCCAGCAAGGCATTTCTCGCCGGTACGGGAATTATGATCGTCGCCACCATGCTGGGGTATGCGGTGTGGCCGTCCGTCCTTTATGCGCTGCCCATCATCGTGCTGACTGGGTTTGCCTTCGCCAGCCTGGCGATGGTCGTCACGGCGCTTGCACCCAGTTACGACTATTTCATTTTCTACCAGACGCTCGTCCTCACACCAATGCTGTTCCTGTGCGGTGCGGTGTTCCCAATCACCCAGTTGCCCCATGCCTTCCAGCAGGTCGCGCAGTTCTTGCCATTGGCGCATGCAATCGACCTCATACGTCCGGCAATGCTTGGCCGCCCCGCGGATAGCCTGGGCCTGCATGTCGGCGCGCTTTGCATCTACGCACTTTTGCCGTTCTTCGTGTCCGCGGCATTGTTTCGTCGGCGCCTGATGTCTTGACGCTACTCACCACCACGACACGAGAAGGAGAAACGCGATGCAGTCTCGCGAACTGGGCTCCAGCGGTCTGAAGTTAAGCCTGCTCGGTCTGGGCAGCCTGGAAGTCAGCCTGTCACGCGAAGTCCTGGATGGTATCCAATCGATCCATCAGCGTTATGGAACGACAGCACCATGAGTCGGGCGGCGGCCTCCTGGTGCAATGCCGCCAAGTCGGCGCTCTCTGGGCGTGTTTGAGAACTGCTCAACGCGTCACGCGGGTTGAAACCGCGGGGAACTCACGTCGACTCGGGCGAGGGGAGTTCGTTGCGCGGGCTTCACCCAACCTTTCACGAACGAGTTTAAGTCGGGAACACATGCAATGACCCACACCGAACCGGCGCCTCAGCCATTTGCAATTCTTGGAATGCCAAGGACTGGAACGCACTACCTTGAAGAGTTGCTGAATGAACATCCGAACGTGTTGAGCAACGGTGAGCTACTCAACACGTATGATGCGAATTGGCCGGATAAGGATCGCCTACTACGCAGCGATCGCGAGCTCCTGGAACTCGCCTATTTGCGATTTCCTACATCGAGCGACAAGAAGGTCACGCATGTTGGATGCAAGATCAACGAACCGCAGTTTCAGGAACGTCCGCGCTTTTTTGACGAGCTGGCCCGTTGGCCAGGGCTCAAGGTCATCCTGTTATCTCGCAGAAACACCTTGGAATCGCTGCGCTCGCTGGTGCAGGCAAGGCAAAGCCGGCAATGGCTGAAATTCAGCTGCGATGATACGGCTCCACCGCCACGCGTAAAATTGTCGATCGCCTCCTGCGAAGACTACTTCAGGGCCGCTGATGATTTCCACGCTCGAGTGGCGCACTCCTACGCTTCGACCAACTTGCTTGAGATCGATTACGAGAGGCTCATTCGTGAACCCGCCGGATGCCTGGAGGTGGCTTGGCAATTTCTGGGCGTTCCAGCACTTCAACTTTCTGGCCGCTCTAACCTTCAGCGCCTAGAAAACAGACCGCTCGACGAAACGGTCGAAAATTTCGAAGAGTTGCGGCGTCACTTCGCTCGCGGACCCTATGCCAGATTCTTCGAGCTTGATGACGCAGTAGTCCCGCAGGGGTGAGCGATATGTCTCTTCCCCATCTTCGGCGACTTGAAGCCGAAGCGATCCATGTCATTCGAGAAGTTGTTGCAACATTCTCGAACCCGGTCGCGCTTTACTCGATCGGCAAGGACTCCTCGGTTTTGCTGCACCTGGCGATGAAGGCGTTCTATCCGGCCAAACCGCCTTTTCCTTTCCTGCATGTAGATACCAAATGGAAGTTCCGGGAGATGATCGAGTTTCGCGACCGGATGGCGCGAGAGCTCGGCTTCGATCTCCTCGTCCACGTCAATCAGGACGGGGTCGAGCAGGGCATCGGCCCATTCACGCACGGTTCCAACGTGCACACCCATGTCATGAAGACGATGGGGCTCCGGCAGGCACTCGAGAAATACGGTTTCGACGCGGCGCTCGCGGGCGCGCGGCGCGACGAGGAGAAGTCGCGCGCCAAGGAACGCATCTTCTCGATTCGCAGCGCCCAGCACGGCTGGGATCCGCAGCGCCAGCGGCCCGAGATGTGGAAGACCTACAATACGCGGGTCGGGCAAGGCGAGACGATGCGAGTCTTCCCGCTTTCCAACTGGACCGAATTCGACATCTGGCAGTACATCCTGCGCGAGGAAATTCCGATCGTGCCGCTTTATTTCGCGGCCAGGCGCCCGGTCGTCAAGCGAGACGGCATGCTGATCATGGTCGACGACGACCGCATGCCCATCCAACCCGAAGAGGAGGTTACCGAACAGCTCGTGCGTTTCCGCACGCTTGGCTGCTATCCGCTGACCGGGGCGGTCGAGTCCGACGCTGTCACCGTTCCCGAGATATTGCGGGAAATGCTGACGGTGCGCACGTCTGAACGGCAGAGCCGGCTGATCGACACGGATGAAGTCGGGGCGATGGAGAAAAAGAAGCGGGAGGGCTACTTCTGATGTCGTATGTTCAATCCATACCGCCGCATGACATTGAAGCGCATCTGGCCGAGCACGACAACAAGTCGATCCTCAGATTCATCACTTGCGGTTCGGTCGACGACGGCAAATCGACCCTGATCGGGCGGCTGCTTTATGATGCGAAGCTGGTCTTCGAGGACCAGCTCGCGAACCTCGGGCGCGTCGGCTCTCCCGGCGCCGCCAACGGCAAGGAAATCGATCTCGCCTTGCTTCTCGACGGGCTGGAGGCCGAGCGCGAGCAGGGCATCACCATCGACGTGGCCTATCGCTATTTTGCCACGTCCAAACGCAAGTTCATCGTCGCCGATACGCCCGGCCACGAGGAATATACGCGCAACATGGTGACCGGAGCTTCGACGGCGGATCTCGCCATCATCCTCATCGACAGCCGGCAGGGCATTCTCCAGCAGACCCGGCGCCACTCCTATATCGCCTCGCTGCTCGGCATCCGCCATGTCGTGCTGGCCGTCAACAAGATCGATCTCGTCGATTTTCAACAACAGGTGTACGAGGAAATCGTCGCCGACTACATGGCTTTCGCCAAAGAGCTCGGTTTTGCCAGCATACGGCCGATCCCGATCTCGGCGCGCGACGGCGACAACGTCATCTCGGCTTCGGCCAATACGCCCTGGTACAGAGGGGCGGCACTGCTCGAATATCTGGAAACGGTAGAACTCGAGCCAACGGACCAGGCAAAGCCTTTCCGTTTCCCGGTTCAAATGGTCATGCGGCCGAACGCGGATTTTCGGGGCTATGCCGGGCAGATCTCCTGCGGGAGGATTTCCGTGGGCGATCCGGTCGTCGTCGCGAAGACGGGGCAGCGCACATCGGTCAAGGCGATCGTGACCTATGACGGGGAGCTTGCGACGGCAGGGGAAGGCGAAGCGGTGACGCTGGTCCTCTCTGACGAGGTGGATGCGTCCCGCGGCAACATGCTCGTCGCCCCCGGTGCCCGGCCCTTCGTGGCGGACCAGTTCCAGGCACATGTGATCTGGTTCGATGCGAACCCGATGATGCCGGGACGAAGCTACATCCTGCGTACGGAGACCGACAGCGTCAGCGCGACGGTCACCACGCTCAAGCACCAGGTCAACATCAATAGCTTCATCCGTGAGGCGGCGAAGTCGCTGCAGATGAATGAAGTCGGTGTCTGCAACATCTCGACACAGGCTCCGATCGCCTTCGACGCCTACAAAGACAACCGGGCGACGGGCAATTTCATCATCGTCGACCGGGTGACGAATGCCACGGTCGGTGCGGGGTTGATCGATTTTCCGCTCCGGCGCGCAGACAATGTCCACTGGCATGCGCTCGAGGTGAACAAGAGCGCGCGTAGCGCCATGAAAAATCAGCTCCCTGCCGTTCTCTGGTTCACCGGCCTTTCCGGCTCCGGAAAATCGACCATCGCGAACGAGCTCGACAGGATCCTCCACGCTCAGGGCAAGCACACCTACCTGCTCGACGGCGACAATGTACGTCACGGCCTCAACCGGGACCTCGGCTTTACCGAAGAGGACCGGGTAGAGAACATCCGTCGCGTGGCGGAGGTGGCCAAGCTGATGGCCGATGCCGGTCTGATCGTTCTCGTCTCCTTCATCTCGCCGTTCCGCGACGAACGGCGCATGGCGCGGGAATTGATGGAGGAGGGCGAGTTCATCGAGATCTTCGTCGACACGCCGCTCGACGAGTGTGCGCGGCGCGATCCGAAGGGGCTCTACGAGAAGGCGCTCGCCGGCCAGATCGCGAACTTCACTGGCGTATCCTCGCCCTATGAGGCCCCGGAAAATCCGGAACTCCATATACGCACCGTCGGCCATGAACCGACCGACCTGGCGCTCGCGATCGAGGAATTCCTTGACCGCAGGATGGAGGAGAAATGACGCCCCTTTGCGAAATGCTGGAGCGCATAGCGCTCGATGCGGGTGCGGCAATTCTCGACGTCTACGATGACCGCGCCAGAATGCGGAAAAATCGTTTTTAAGAAACTGACGAGGCGTTTTCGAGTGCTCCTATCACTGTCAGGGAGCCGTAGTTCAGGGCGTGCTCCGATGATGCTACCCGGCGGAAAAGGAACATCCCGATGAAGCCGCGTGAAGTGCTCGAAAAGTAGGTTAGGCGCTTCAAGATGTGTGACGCGGTCGCCGTTGCAGAACTATATCGTGAAGACGCCGTGCATCTTCCGGCAAAGCAGCGTTCTATCGAAGGTCGCTCTGCAATTTAGAAAATGTTTGAGCAGGATTTCGCGGTGGCGGGAACGACCTGCATTCCAGAGCTCATATATGAAATAGGTATGAGCGCAGTGCTTGAATGGCGCGATCCAATCGGCCGGCGAGGATGTGGCGCCTTCGCTGTGCGCGATAGTCGCATCGCCTTTGGCTATTGGGACGAACTTGCATCCGTTTGGGTGGCAGAATCTTCCACTTGAATGAAGACCGAGGATTGCCCTACCTGATTGCAGAACCTGAGGCCCGCATTGCCGACGTGCCGGTCGCATAGCACGAAGAGTTGTTGCCGTGGAAAATTGGTCTTCTAAAATAAAGCGACTGCCGAAGAGGGCTGCCTGATCGAGATTGGACCGACGATGGGATACCGCAACCCCTCTCTTTACACCCTTAGATACGTGGCCGAAATGCTCGAGGAGGACGAGGACTTTCTCCACGATTGCTCCATCGAGATGTTCTGCGAGGACGGACGCCTCAGCGCTTACGACAGCTTCCCAGCCTCAGAATTGAGCGAGCCTATCGTTGTCTTCACGGAGGACGGCGTCGATAATCTTCAGCACATCGTCAACGTGCGCAGAGAAATGGGTGACGCGCCGCCCAAGCCTGTGACAAAGGGTAAAGGTTTGAAGCAGTAACACCCGCGGTCCTCACCGGACGCATGCCTCACGCACCGCTGGAGCGGCCATTGATGCCGCGCGGTCGAAAGCTCGACGGCGACGCTGCGGGAGAGGCCCTTCGCGCAGGGAATTTTCCTTTGATTGCGCCGTCTGTTCAATCCAGTGAGGGGCAATCCGCGGGTAGGCAGCCTTCCGCGCCCAGTGTTTAGTCTCAGCGCCCGATCCTTTCACATGATCGGAAAACCTCTTCGGCCCCTCAGCCGTGAAGCTCGCTGCTCTTCCCGGCGCATGTCTTTAGCATCCATCGCGAGAATGGAGTCCATCCATACAATCGATTTTACCTGTCTTGGGGAATGCTGCATTGACGGAGCTGGGCACTGAGGCCCGTCTGTGTGCGACTCATACGTCGCGTTGTGGTTCTACACCGGGTGGCAACGGATTTGTGTCCGCTCGGTCCCCAGTCTGGTTCCTGCCGGAGGTGATAGGACGAGACTAAGCGAACCCTTTTAAAGAAGCGGAGGGGTAAGATGGCGAAGCTCACCGTTGTCATTGCGCACTACGGGCCGGTACTCAAGTCCGTCGACATCTGGACACCGGATGATCCCATAAACGCCTCTCGCAACGCTTGCCAGATGTTGAAGGGCGGGCGGAGGCTGAAGCACTAGTGGCCTATCGCAACTTTCTCTGCTTTTCTCAGAAGCCCGAAATCTCGCTTGCGCTCTGTCAACCTGGGCTGGCTGAGCTCCCGGCCTTACCGGCATGGTCTAAGTGCAAATGCCGACGGGGGCGATTGATCAGATCGGGAGTTTTGTCTGGCACCGGGCGAATGGATTGCGCCACTAAACCAAAAACAAAGATCTCCTGCAGCGGCTTGATTTTGGTCACTAGACGGCTGCCTATTTCGTCTGCGCAGTCGGCGCGGTCGGGCTCATGGTCCTCCAATCCTCCCGCTCGAAGAGAAAATCCTGTCCGAAGCAGGGCCGCTGCGATGTAGGCGAGCCGTTGCTTCCTGGTCTTTCGCGGGCGTGCACCGCGACGCCGAGCCTTGTCACCTTTTCTCTCGCCACCTCGCCACGGATGAAGACATGCGGTTCAAGGGCCTTGATCTAAATCTCCTCGTCGCGCTCGACGCCCTGATGACCGAGCGTAACCTCACGGCGGCGGCACGCAGTATCAACCTGAGCCAGCCGGCCATGAGCGCGGCTGTCGCCAGGTTGCGCACCTATTTTCACGACGACCTGTTTACGATGATTGGTCGCGAACTCGTTGCAACCCCCCGTGCGGAACGGCTCGCGCCCGCAGTCCGCGAGGCTCTGCTACACATCCAAATCTCCATCATTTCCTCCGACCCGTTTTGCCCAGCCCAATCGGATCGTTGCTTCAGGGTCATCCTTTCCGATTACGCCGCACTTGTCTTTTTTGAAAAGGTCGTGAAGCGCGTCGCTCGGGAAGCGCCCGCCGTCTGCTTCGAATTGCTGCCTCTCGCCGATAATTTCGATGAGTGCCTGCGGCGCGGTAACGCCGATTTTCTAATCTTCCCAGAATTGTTCATGTCGCGCACGCATCCTAAGGCGACGCTGTTCGACGAAACCCTGGTGTGCGTAGGCTGCCACTCGAACAAGCAACTCACAGATCGACTTACATTCGAGAAATACATGTCGATGGGGCACGTTGCGGTGAAGTTCGGGAACGCCCGGACGCCTTCTATCGAGGAGTGGTATCTGCTTGAGCATGGGCTCAAGAGAAATATCGAGGTCGTCGTGCAGGGTTTTGGCATGGTTCCGTTCATGCTATCGGGCACCGAGCGTATCGCGACACTGCCCTTGCGGCTGGTCAAGCGATTCGCGAAAACAACACCGCTGCGGATCGTCGAACTTCCGCTACCATTGCCCGCATTCACCCAGGCAGTCCAGTGGCCCGCCCTTCATAATAGTGATCAGGCCAGCCTCTGGATGCGGGAGGTGTTCTTCCAGGAGGCGTCCCGCATGGCCTCCCCACGGGAGATCAAGAGACGTCTCAGACGTTCCTGACATGCTAACCGCTCGCCATTTTTCGGTCTCATGAGCCTTGATGATCGAAGCCACGGCAAATGCGCCTGCGACGTCATTCGCGTGTCGAGCGCCCACAACGGCGTCTCGGTGGATCTCCGTGTCGGCAGTCCCCTGCACTTGGCTCATCCGACCAGCCGAGCCGCGGCTTCGCCAGTCGGCATGTCAATGAGCGTGATCGCGCTTGCAGCAAGAAAACGGCGCTCGTTATTGGTCAGCGCTGCCGCATCGAGCACCGCAAAACGTGGTCCGCTGGATCGCTTCATAATCTGTCGGGCGTAGATGCGCAGCATCTGGTCGTTGAAGCGGCAGCCAAGGAAGAATAGGCCGCGGCTGGTGCGACGGTCTTTCACCACTTCAGGGATTGGCGTTTGAATATCGATCTCAGTCAGGACTTCGACATAGTCGGAATCTGAGACGAGGAAGTTTGCGGCCGGTCTGACGCTGCCATGAGGCGTGTAGAGCACCGTCTTTGCCGTTGATCCGAGTTCGACTTCCCTCCCGGACAAATCGTAGGCTTTCGTCCAAATGTCGCCGATTTCATTCGCCCGCGAGACTCCTTGTATCTCAACCACGTCCGTTCGGCCGGTCTCCGCCACGGCCGCGCGCATCGTTCCGTCGTACCAACTATCGATGATGACTGAGAGGGGCAGGGTTGCGAGCCAGGTATGAAGCGCGGTCGGCGCCGCCGGGGCTGCGAAGAGCTCGGCCATCCAGGTTTGAAGCGTCCGGCGATGCCGACGCTGTTCAATGAACTGCGCGACCGACCACATATTGGTGCGTATTCTGGAAGGAGCGAGCGCCCGCCTGTTAAGTGCCGCGGCGACGGCTTCCGGCGTGTGCGGTATAGTGGGTTCCGCGGAGTTGAGCAGCAGGAGACCCGGACCGAGATAGGGAATGATGCTGTCGGCGGCCAGCGCTTCCTTCAGCAGTTCAAGCCGCCTGCCGGCGTTACTGTTGCGAACGATCAAGAGCCGCTCCGAGGTCAGGATCGAGTTCATGCTGTCTTCTCTTGCGGCGTGTCCTGGCATCTGCAGTATCAGTCCTCGTCGAAGATTCTCTTGGCCTCGACGGTGATCGGCAGGCGCGTATCGCGTGGCAAATCGGGCAGGGCGATGCGCCACCCGTTCTTGAGCGTTACAGCCCCGCCCCACAGGTCTTCTTTCTCGACCTTGATGATTGGCTCTTCCAGATCCTTCTTGGCAACATAGGCCGACAAACCGGTGCTGGTTCTGCGGATCATGACCTTCATTTGGCTATCCTTTCCGAGAGGACGGTGGCAGCTTTTTTGACGCTCCTGAGTTCACGCGCGCGCATGCCGACAACGGTGCCGCGATCGACCCATTCGACGGCATAGACGTAAAACTGCTGGAGAAAGATACCGATGTCGCGCACATACCCCTCGTCGCCCTTCCGCACCAGGTTTTCGCCGATAGTTTTGCCGGGATAGGTGCCGTCATTCTTTATATGGCGGGTAGCGCGGACCCGCTCACCCGGCATGAATCGTGGCGGGTTGCGGATCTCGACCTCCTGTTCGCGTGAAAGGCCCATTGCGTTCTTTCCCATTTTAAAGTGCATGATGTCGATGAAGGAGCTCGAGGGCCCCCGGAAGCACACCCGTCCGGGTTAGGCGGGAACGCAGGTCTTTGGCACTGGACATACGGAGGCACATTGCTGGAGCTCGTATTCTCCCTTGCATTCGGTGCACTTTTTTGGATCGATCACGTAGGCCTCTCCTTTGAACTTGATCGCGCCGGAGGGACATTCAAATTCACAGGCACCGCACTGGGTGCATTGGGATGCGATGATCCTGAATGCCATATTCAGCTCCTGGTTCGGTTGGAATGAGGGCTCAAGCGGTGGCCGTCAGCGGTTCGGCCGCAAATTCGGCGGCGTAAAGCGCGCTGATGGCCCTCTCGATGTAGTCATAGCCATAATCGTCGGTTGCTCGGATACCAGCCTCCGTGAGCTGATCCCTAGGGCAATCTCCGATTTTGGCGCACAGTATGACATCTATACCTTCAAGCGCAGCGATGACGGTCTTAAGGGCGGGTTCCTCACCCCAGCCGCCGCGGCAATACTGCTCGACCTTGCGATGCCCAACGAAGGTGATCCCGCTCGCCGAGGCTTCATAAACCTGGAATTCCTTCGCATGTCCGAAGTGTTCGTTGATTCGCCCGCCGCCCTTCGTTGCAACGGCGACGAGAAGAGATCCGGCGGAGCCTGCCGCCTTGACCACTCCGATCGCCTCGCTCTTGGCCGCCACGTGATCGCCTCGCTCGCGCGCGACCACTTCCCGATAGCTCTCGCGCTTACTGGCGTCGTAGCTCACCTTATCGGGGATCTGATCGAGGGTGAATTCCCGCCCACGATCTTCGCCGAGCAGACCTACCGCGTCCGCCCGGCACTGCCGGCAGTGGCGCATCAGCTTCGCGCCCCCATCGAGCCGATCTTGAAGCGCCTTCAGTTCGGTTGCCCGCGGGCCGCGCTGCCCGGTCAGCCCGTAATGCGTGCCATGCGCCGCGTCGGAAATCAGCGGCATCACGTTGTGCAGGAAGGCGCCGCGTTCCTTCACCCATCTGTTCACCTCTAGCAGGTGCTCTTCGTTGACGCCTGGGATCATCACCGAATTGATCTTGGTGAGGATGCCGCGCGCCGTCAGCATCTCCAGGCCCAGCATCTGGCGCTCGTGCAGAATTTTGGCGGCTTCCAGCCCTGTGAAGCGGCGGTGGTCATGAAAAATCCAGGGATATATCTTCGCGCCGACTTCGGGGTCGATCATGTTGATGGTGATCGTCACGTGATCAACATTCATGGCAGCAAGCTCGCCGACATGGTCCGGCAGCGCTAGACCGTTAGTCGAAAGGCACAGCTTGATGTCCGGGATTTCCCGGGCCACTCGTTCAAATGTTGCCTTTGTCTTCTCCCAATCATAACACGCATCGCCCGGTCCGGCGATGCCGAGCACGGAAAGCTGCGGGACTTCATTGGCGACCGCAATGACCTTTCTGAGCGCCTGGTCCGGCGTCAGCTTTTCCGACGCGACCCCGGGCCGGCTTTCGTTAGCGCAGTCATATTTACGATTGCAGTAGTTGCACTGGATATTGCAGGCCGGTGCGACCGCGACATGCATGCGTGCGAAGTAGTGGTGCGCTTCTTCTGAATAGCAGGGATGGTCCTTGATCTTCTCCCAGATAGCCGAGTCCACGTCGTCCGGCTTTGCGGACGAGCCGCAGGATGAGGATGTGCAAGCACCAGACGTCGCAGTCGCCAGCAGTTGGTTCATTGTTGACCTGCTGGTCAGGCTCTCAAGCGAAATCATCGGTGCGGGCATTGAAGGCTCCGTTGCTGCGTAATGTCGCGGTTCAAAGAGCAAGCGCCATGCCAGTAAAAAAAGGGGCTTTTTTCAATGGGTTAGTTCTCGTGTCCGATTTCCTCCATTTGCTTCCCGACATCGTTTTGTCTGGCTTCCGACAATGGACAGATATCTGTTCCGAAGGCGTCGTGCCTCAAGCACAAGAGGGGAGGAGGGGGAGGCTGGCCGCCGGTTGACTTCACCCCAGCTTAAAACTTCTTTACCTCGATGTGGTGCCTGCGGAGAGCATAACCGACCTGACGCGGCGTGAGGCGGAGGAGGCGAGCCGCTTTAGCCTGAACCCAGCCCGACTTCTCCATTGCGTCGATCAGACGTTCGCGCTCCGTCAGACGGGGACCTATCGCGGGGCAGCCAGAATCGTTCGGATCACAGGCTTTGGAGGATAGCTCGCCCTGCGAGGCGCCGGCGCGCCTGGTCGAGAACTCATCGATGGCGGAGCCGTCGTTTGAACCATCGGTTCCTTTCCACAGGAGGGAAGAGAGGCACTGGCTGTTCCTACAGGCGAAATCCGACGGAACGATCGTCGTTGACTGGGCGAGCGTGGCCGTCCTCCGAATGCAGTTTTCCAGCTCACGGACGTTCCCCGGGAAGCGGCATTGCGAGACGAGGTCAAGCGCCGACGGCGCGAAGGCGAGTTCGCGGCCATTCTCCTTGTTGAATCGTTTGAGGAACACTCTTGCAAGACGCGCAATGTCGCCGGGCCGGTCTCTGAGCGGCGGCAAGACAATCGGCACCACATTGATGCGGTAATAAAGGTCAGCCCTGAACTCCCCATTCGCCACGGCCGTCTCAAGATTCTTGTTGGTGGCGCATATGAGGCGAACGTCGACTTTTAGCGTTCTGGTGCCGCCAACACGCTCCAGTTCACCTTCCTGCAGGACGCGCAACAGTTTGGCCTGAAATGCGGGGAAATCTCGCCGATTTCATCAAGCAACAGAGTTCCGCCATTTGCGAGTTCGAAACGGCCCGCGCGTTGCGAGATAGCCCCGGTGTAGGCGCCCTTTTCATGCCCAAACAGCTCCGACTCCAGAACACTTTCAGGCAGTGCGGCGCAGTTCAATTTTACGAAAGGTTTCGTCCTTCGACGTGAAAGCTCATGGATGGCCTGTGCAAAGAATTCCTTGCCGGTGCCGCTTTCGCCCCGCAGGAGTATGGTAGTATTGGTCGGTGCCACGGCCGAAACGATTGCGAGCACCTGCTTGACTGCGGGACTTTCCCCGACGATCCAGTCAACTTTGGCAGGCAGACGCCCGCCGTTGTCGTTCCTTTCACTGTCGGGGAACTTCTCCCGTCTGCCTTGCTCCTCCGGAAGCTGCTGACCATCCACGCCACGAGCGCGATGAAGCCAAATCGTCTGGCCGACGAGGTTGGCGACCATTGTGAGAAAGCGAACGTCCTCGTCATGGGGAAAGCTGGCGTCGCCCCTAAGGCGGACGATCGATAGTGTCCCAAGAATTTTGCGCTCGGCCTTAACCGGGACACCTATAAAGCTACCGGGGATGACGCCATCGCTCGGAGGCGTCTGAAGATCAGCCTGGAATAACTCCGACTTGCTAGCATCCGGTATGACGACGGGCGCCCCTGTAGCAACGATCTCGTCTACTATGGTCTGCGGTATAGCTCGGTCACCGCCGGATTGAGGTGAGGGCGTGACCCCGGCAGTCGTACTAATTACTGGCTCGTTTTCGTCTTCGAGGACGACGATTGCTCCGTGATGCATTTCCAGCATGGAGGAGAGGATGTTCACGACATTAGTGAGCGTGATCTCCAGCCGGGTGGGGGCCATCAGGACTTTCGATATCTGGTAAATTCCGCTGACGGAGAGATCCGTCGATTCAGACCGCCCTCCTTCGTCGAACCGACCGTGCAGCATTTGAAACTCCTCAGGGGTTGTCAGGTGCTCCTCTCAAGCGACCTTTTTGTTCTGAACTCTGGAAGCATAGTACTCCAAGGTCCTTTTGTGCAGATTTTTGACAACCTGAAAATCTGACGGCGTTTTTTTCAATACCTGCGGGAGAGTTTTGCAGTACCTGCGAGATGATTATCCGAACTTGAAGAGGACACCGAAGCCGCCTCGCGGGTAATTCCACTCGATTTCACCACTTGCCTCGCAAAGGATCCTGCATGTACCGCACTCCATGCACCCGTCGGCGGTGATTTCCACCTGGCCCTTGTCATTCAACTCATAGCATTTGGCCGGGCAGATACTCGTCAGGGCGAACAGGTTCGCGCTCGGCCAGTGGTGCGGTCGCACTTTAATGTGCGGGCGTCCTGGATCGACTACGTAGCGGTTCTGGTAGAGCTTGTCCTCTACGCGCAAGTTAGTGACTGCTATCGTCATCTCATCTCTCCTTCAGCGCCAGGCGAATGCCAAGCGTAGTGCGTCACTGACGAGCCCCCATCGCGAACGAGCCTTGATGAAGGCGGCCATGGTCGCCCGTTCCTTGTCGATCTTCGGGGTGCTATCGACCCGCATGAAATTCTGTGCCGCCTGCGACAGCAACTGCGGATAAGTCGTGAAGAAATTGCGAGAATTGGTGTGAAGCAGGGCTGGCATATCCTTGTATTTCCTCAAATCTTTTATGACGAAGGACTTGTCCAGCATTGACTTGTAGAGGGCGAGGTTTTCCTTTGTCATGGGGTGCCCGCGTTTCTTGACCTGAAGAATAGCCTCACCGGCGAGGCGCCCCGACGTCATGGCGAGGTTGGATCCCTCCCGGTGCACCGCATTATTGAGCTGCGCTGCGTCGCCTACGACCACCCACCCATTGCCGAAGAGCTGCGGGATTGCCTTGTAACCACCTTCCGGAATGAGATGAGCGGCATATTCCTTGACCTCCGATCCCGCGATCAGCGGCTGAATCGACGGATGGTTCTTGAAGTTTTCGAGCAGCACATAAGGGCTCTCCATTGTCGCGGCAAAATCCGAGACGAGGCAGCCGATGCCGATCGAGATAGACTCTTTGTTGGTGTAGAGGAAGGCGAGTCCCGCCATGCTGCGGGAGATGGTGCCGGCTGCCTCGATGACGCAGCCCTCGTTGGCCTTAAGGCCGAACCGCTGGTCGATGACCTCTTCGGGCAGGAAATGCATTTCCTTGACTGCGAGCGCCACATTTTCGGGCTTCGGTGTCTCACGCAAGCCAGCCCGCGTGCCGAGTAGCCCATTGACGCCTTCTGCGAGAACGACCACGTCCGCAAGGATCACATCGCCGGCGCGGTCGGTGCGAACGCCGATGACCGTTCCATCTGTGTCGCGGGCGAGTTCCGTCACCGTCGTCTCGGAAAGAACCGTCGCTCCCGCCTCGCGCACCTTGCGCGAAAACCACTTGTCGAACTGGGCACGAATGACCGTGTAGCGGTTGGGGTTTGACTCATTGAAGTCATCCGACCGGTATTGCATCCCGATGTGGGACGTGTCGTCCATCATCCAGAAGCGCTGCTCGACCAGATGCCGCTCCAGAGGCGCATCATCTCGAAAGTCGGGGATGATCTTCTCGAGCATATTTGAGTACATGATGGCGCCCTGGACATTCTTGGAGCCCGGATACTCGCCGCGCTCCAGCTGAAGCACTTTGAGGCCGCGGCTCGCCATCATGTAAGCGGCTGCGTTGCCGGCCATACCGGCCCCGATAACGATGGCGTCGAAGTTTTCCTCGGTCATGGCCGTGTTCCTCAGTTCGCAAGCTTGTCGCGACTGTGCGGCGACAGCCGACGGGTGAAGACTTCCGTCAATGACGGCAGAAAGCGGATAGCATCGGTTACGACGCCAAGATGAGCGAAATCGAAAATCGGCGCGTTCGGGTCCGTGTTGATCGCTACAATGAGATCAGCGCCCCCGACGCCGACCCGGTGCTGGATGGCGCCTGAGATCCCGGCCGCTATGTAGAGCTTCGGCCGAATAGTCTTGCCAGTCTGGCCGATCTGCCGATCGGCCGGCATCCAGCCTTTCTGTACCAAGGGGCGCGAACAGCCATATTCGGCCCCAATTGCACGTGCGAGATTTTTCACAAGCTTCAGGTTCTCCGCGGCGCCAATACCGAGGCCTCCGGCAACCACGACGTCGGCATAGGCGAGATTGGCGTTTAACGACTGGCCGTCGGACAGGAATCCGAGAGCCTTGGTAACGATCTCTTCCTCTACCATCGGCACGTCGTGCTGAATGACACGCCCGATCGGCTTATCCATGCGCTCCGGCATGGCCATCACCCTTGGCCGCACTGTGGCCATCTGCGGGCGGCAGTTCAGCGTGTAGATCGTGCATAGCAGGGAGCCGCCAAAAGTCGGCCGTGTGGCCGCGAGGGAGCCGTCGGTGTCCACGTCAAGTTCGGTGCAGTCGGCGGTTAGTCCTGTCAACAAGGTCGTCGCTACGGAACCGGCTAGGTCGCGGCCGAGCGTGGTGGCGCCCAGAAGCAGAATCTCGGGTTTGTGGGTAACAACAAGATCCGTCATTGCTTTGGTGAAAGGCTCGTTGCGATAGTCGGCGAGCAGCGGGGCCTCGACGATGTAGGCGAGGTCGGCGCCATAAGCGAAGGCCTCGGAGACGGCACACCAGGTAGCCTCTCCCGGCGGTCCGAGAACGACGCCGGCAAGCTCGACACCCAGCTTGTCAGCGAGCTTGCGCCCTTCGCCGAGCAGTTCGAAGGAGACGGGATGGACCTGGCCGCGCTCCAGCTCGATGAAAACCCAAACGTGCCGATAGTCCTTGTAATGCTCGGGCAGCTCCTTCTTCATGCCGGCGCGGCCGGCGGCTGGAGGAGGGGTGTCTCGTTTCGTGCTCAACATCGTCGCTCCTTGCCTTCAATCGTCGCCATCGAAGGCGAGTTCGTCTTCGAGCGCCGGCTGGCGCGAGAAGATCCCGGCGATCAACTCTTCAGCAAGATCGTGGGGCGTCTTTTCGGTGGTGTCGATTTGCTCCGCCTTGTCGGCCCGCGCAGTAGGGGCAAAGACGCGTTTGACGACGGTTGGAGAACCGCGCAGGCCGCATTTGGTGAGGTCCTCAATGCCGGCGTCTGCCGCACTCCACTTCACGATCTCGCTGCGCGCGGCGCGTAGCGCGTCGTTGAGTGAGCCGCGGCGGATCTCGTTGGTGCCTTCCAGCATTGTGATGAGGCAAGGGAGCTTGCTCATCAGCGTCTGCGTGCCTCCTTCCGAGCGGCGCTCCACCGTGATCTCGCGCGCATTGAGATCGATCGAGACGATCTTCGCGACGTAGGTGAGCTGCAGAAGGTCGAGGCGCTTGGCGATACCGGGCCCGACCTGGGCCGTGTCGCCATCGATCGTTTGCTTGCCCGTGAAGACGATGTCAGCCGCACCGAAGGTCTCGCCGATCTTCGCGATAGCTTGAGAAAGGGCGAATGAGGTCGCCAGAGTGTCGGAGCCGGCAAAATGTCGGTCGGTCAAAAGAACGGCGCGGTCGGCGCCGTACGTAAGCGCCTTGCGCAATGCGTCCTCTGCCATGGGCGGACCCATGGTGAGCACGGTGACCTCGCCGCCATGGCAGTCGCGCAACCTGAGGGCCTCCTCCAGGGCGAACAGGTCATAGGGGTTGATGATGGTTGGCACCCCCTGACGCATGATTGTGTTCGTCACCGGATGGACTCGTATCTGTGCGGAGTCCGGCACCTGCTTGATACAGATTACGATGTGCATGGCGATGTCTTACTCCCGACTATCTGGATAGCGCGCATGGTACTCATTTCCTTGAAAGCATCATTTGTGCCAAACGCTTCGAACTCCTCTATCTAGTTGAAAGAAAAGGGCGTATTCCCTTCAAAGAGTGTCTGCATTATGACTGGATTTGTCGGCTTCCCGACATTTGTCGTGTCGCAAACGCGACGCGCTCATTCCTTTTCGAACGGCTTCAGGGCGGAGTCGAACGGGATGAAGGCGCGGCCCGGTGTGGCGGGATTGTCCGGATCGTGGTCCTTGAGCACTTTGAAGACCCGGTGCGTGAGCGGGGAGGAGGTCGCAAAATCCTCGTAGGCCCGTTCCAGCATGGCGTGGGCCCGGGCCGCGATCACCTGGTCGGGTAGACCGGAAAAGTCCTCTTCCGCGAGGTATTGGCCCATGCGCTTCATGATGTGGAGTCGCGAAACGTTAAGCACCTTGGGGTCATAGGAGACGCCAAGCGCTGCGAAGAACTCCTCTGCAGCCGACAGGCTCTTCAGCCGCGCGAGGACGTCTTTTACGCCAATATGATGAGTCTTATTGGAACACCTGCTCATTGCATTCTCCCAGATCGGCAAACAGTGGTCTCGAGTTTGTTCCTACAAACTGAGATTTCTGCCGCGAAGTGCGGGCTTCGAGGGACGTAATGCGGTCGGCAAGCGGGCGATCGCGTCGGCAGCCCGCCGCATTCGACCGGGATGCCCACCAAGCACGTCGGAGAGGCCCATTCCGTATTTGCAGCCCGCGCGAGCCGCCGGCCTGGACAATGCTTCGAAAGCCTTCTGCCGGCTCGCTGGCGCGGGAAGAAGCAGTCTTGGCGGCGGCAATGCGTGTCGGTGGGCGTAATAATGGCTCCATTTTTCCTCAGTCCATCACATGTCTGCGGTCATGTTGCAGCGACCGTGCCAAACGAAGAAACCGCTGCGGCACAGCGCAATCTCTCTGACACTGCCATGAATCTCGTGCGCCATTGACGGGAAGATGTTGGGCAACCGACACGTACTGTGGGGGTTTGTCGAGTCCGCGACAAAGTGTCTTCGGCCTGAGTTCCTGCTGAACTCTTGCGTAAACCATTGACCAGCCTGCAGAAGATCTTTCCGAGCTTGCTTCGGCGCAATTGGCACGGCTGTTGAAGCCCCATTTTGGCGAGGCGGCAAAACTGTCGATGGAAAACCATGTCGTGGGCGCCCTCGGGATACATGGAACAAAGGAAGGAAAGCCTCATGTCAGGTCTGGGTCAGATGCCCTTTCTAGGGCAAAGCAGCAACGCCGGCGAATCGGGATCCCCGATTGGCCAATTGGTGTCGACACTCGCAATTGTTGACCAACGTTTGGTGGCCGGCGGCCGACTTGATATGGGATCACGCTCGGCATGTACCCGGTAGTGTCACAGCGTCCTCGCCGCCCACGAGGCACGCCCGGGCTCGAGCGGGTGCCGACGGCGCACGCTTCCCAATAAACTCTATTCCTGGGCGAGCACGGGATCGGGATCGAGCATAACCGCCCTCTAGCCGCTGAAGATCCCTGCAGGGCAGCTGATCCCAACAAGTAGGTGGAAGCGGTGCCGCTTTCCATCGACGCAAACGGAGCGCGTCGAATGGCTCGGCTTCCAGATCAGCCGAGCCATTCGCCGAGGCTACTCAGCTGAGAACGAGCAGGACGGGCCATGCATATTTTGATGTTCGGCAAGATGCCTCCTATCCAGGGGGGTGTTTCCAAGGCAACCTGGGTAGCGGCAACCGATCTTGTGACCGCGGGGCACACGGTAACCTTCATCTCTAACTCCAACAGCATGGGTTACGGATTCCGGCAAATGGCGTCGGCATCCAGCATAGAGGCGAAGGTTGCTCGCTTCGCGGGAAAGCTTGTGATCCGGCAGGTTAAGACGGTGCCAAGGCTCTCTTACATTCCATGGGCATCGCCGTACCTAAGTCAACTTTTGGGAAACGCCATCGCAGCCGCAAAGTCGCGTGCGCCCGACTTGGTGATTGGATGGTATCTTGAACCCTATGGCGTTGCGGCTTCTATCTTTGGTCGATTGGCCGACACACAGGTCGTATTGCGGCACGCCGGAAGCGACCTTGGCCGGTTGAGGAAAGTTGCCGATTTGACGCCACTCTATGACCACTGCCTAGCGACCGCAAGCCGCGTGGTGGCGAGCGAAAATCAAGATGCGGTGCAGATTCTCTTGGATGCGGGCGTCAGACGAGAAAGCCTTGTCCAAGCTCGCGGCAGGAGACTCGACGATTCGTTCTGGGACCCTACCCGATTTGACTTTGAGGTACTCGTCGAAGAGGCGGAGGCGTTCTTCAGCAACTACGGCTTCGAGCGCGACTTCCTGACGATGCTGACAGATTGGAATAGGGAAGGGTTGAGGTGCTCAGATCCGATCGTCGGCAGTTACGGGAAAATCGGCCCAGCGAAAGGGACTTACAGACTAATTGATGCGCTGGACCTTCTTGCGGGTCGCAACATCCCGGTCGCGTATCGCGCGCTGTGGAGTGCCGCACCTAATCGCTTTGTTCAGGTATTTAAGCACCTTGCCTCTAAGAAGCGGCTTAGAGGTCGAACAATCATCCTACCACCACTTCCACCGTGGGAGGTTCCGGCTTTTATAAGGTCTTGCTCAGTGATCACATTCCTGGAAAACAATTTTCCAATCACGTTTCATGAGCCTCAAGTTCCCCGAGAGGTGCTTGCGTGTGGCACATCGCTGGTGTTGAGCGGTGATATTTGTTCGAAGGTGTCTTTCGCCGCCGAACTGGTGGATCGGACAAATGTCCTGCGCGTCGAAGATCCCAACGATGTGGCTGAGTTGGCGTCGCTTTTAGAACTGGTTATCACAGATCGCCAAATTCGAGCGAGCCTCTCTCATCAGGGCAAGGCTCTTTCGCGTGCAATAGAATCGACGGCCCTTCCGCATGATCCACTGATCGACGTGATCAGGTCCATGTAGATGCTCCATGCTAAGCGGGCCGCGCATACCTGACGCAGACGTTGCTTCGTGATGTTTCTGCGCCCCTGAAGCAAAGTGGAGGAACCGGCATATCGTTACCCGTAATCCGCCACAGGCAGCGCTAAGGTGATTTCGACGAGCTTGGACGATACTCAGGCAGCCCGGGTAGCGGCGGTCAGGTGTTTCATTTCGAACCGAGCAACAGATTTGCCGATGGGGTGCTTTGTTTCTTCGGATCTCCCGCCGCTGAGTGGCGCTCAGGTCGTCAATGTTGCACTCGATATCGAACAGCTCATCAACCTGTTTGACCGGCTGCAGGGTGGCGAAACGGCTTTTTTCGCCGCACGACATGGCTGCCATTCGAAGAAATTGGTGGAGTGAAATGACCAGCCTCACTCATTTCCAAGGGATCAATCAGGTGCTGCACGACACAGTTCGTCGTAAAGCTTGACCAGTTGGGTTTCAGCGATGGTCGACTTGGTCTCGGAAGCCTTGGAGCGGACGCGGGCGATACTCGAGGCTGTCAGGTCCGGGTCGAGTTCGCGGCCTTTTTCCTTCAGTACATGTGCAATGGCAGTGGCGTCGGAGTGCTTGCCGATGACAGTCCGGTGGTGGCGGCCAATGAGGGCGGGGTCGGGTCTCTGACAAGTGCAGGGCTCCCTATGCAGCTCTGCGATATCCCGGCCTGTTTCATGAGTGAAGACATCTGCGCCGACCACCGGCTTGATGGCTGGTATCCGCCGGCCGGCAACGCGGGCTACGTGGGCGGCGAGCTCGGGTAACGCTATGAGGTCGATGCCGGTATTCGCGCGGTCGAGCATAGCCAGCGCAGCAGCCACCTCTTCGAGCGCGGCATTGCCGGCGCGCTCGCCGAGCCCGCCGACGGTAACGCTCGCATGACGGGCCCCGGCGCGGATCGCCGCAAGCGTGTTGGCGGTAGCAAGGCCGAAGTCGTTGCGGCCTTGAAATTCCAGATCCATCAGGTATTGCGACGCCATCTCGGATACAAGATCGAACGTCGAGAAAGGGTCGAGAACTCCGATCGTGTCGGCGAGCCTAACGCGGCTTGCGCCTGCGCGCGCAGCCGTCTCGATTACGTCGGCGAGATGAGCCCGATCGGCCCGCGATGCATCTTCGCATTCCACTGCGACGAAGAGACCGCGGGCGGCTGCGTGCCCGACCATCCTTTGGACGACTTCAAGCGCTCCTGCCCAGTCAAGGCTGAGCTTGCGGGTCAGTTGGATATCCGATGCGGGCAGAGACAGATTGACGGCGGGCACCCCGCTCTCAATTGCTGCGTCGAGATCCTCTGACAGCATCCGGCACCAGGTCAAGAGCCGAACGGGAGGCCCAATGTCACCACGGCGCGAACTGCCTCCATCTCTTCGGCGCCCATGCCTGGCGTGCGGATCTCGATTTCCGGGACGCCGATGGCCGCGAGGGACTCGGCAATTCCCACCTTTTCTGCCGTAGTGAAGGCGACGCCGGGCGCCTTCTCGCCGTCGCGCAGGGTCGTGTCGTTGAAAAAGATTTGACGTTCCATGAGCCGGGCCGCCTCTTCTCCTCAGGTCGGATCCGGCGGTGGTTCTTCGCCAGGTGATCGAGAGCGGTACATGTCGCGCAGCTTTTCGACTATTCCAGGCATCACTTCGAGAACCCGGTCCACATCCTCCTCGTTATTGTGCCGCGAAAAGGAGAACCGGATTGTCCCGTGTGCCGCGCTACGAGGGAAGTCCATTGCAGTCAAGACATGGCTCGGTTGCAGCGAGCCGGAGCTGCAAGCGGAGCCGGAGGAGCAGGCAATCCCATAACGACTGAGGAGGCGCAGCATGCCATCGGCTTCGACCTGGTCAAAGGCAATGTTCGCAGTGTTCGGCAACCGCTTCAGCGGATCGCCGGTGACGATGGCGTACGGAACACGCTTGAGAACACCTTTCTCCAAGCGGTCTCGCAGCGATCTTACCCGTGTGTTCTCGTCGTGCATGAATTGCACGGCGAGTTCGGCTGCTTTGCCGAGCCCGACTATGCCAGGCGTATTCTCGGTACCCGCGCGTCTGCCCCGTTCTTGATGCCCTCCCTTAATCAGCGAGTGGAAACGTACGCCACGCTTTATGTAAAGGGCGCCGATCCCCTTCGGACCGTGCAGTTTGTGGCCGGAGAGTGAAACCATGTCGATTGCGGTCGACTTGAGGTCCATTGGAACCTTGCCGACGGCCTGGACTGCGTCGGTATGGAAAAGGGCGCCTACCTCCTTTGCTAATTTTGCGAGCTCGATCGCGGGAAATATTGTTCCGGTTTCGTTATTCGCCCACATGATCGAGACGATTGCCACGCGTGGGCTCAGAGCGGCCTTGTATGCGTCGAGGTCAAGCCGGCCGAGGCGATCAACTGGGATCCTGTATACCTTGACGCTGCGCGTCTTCTCAAGATGCGCGCAGAGCGTCAGCACCGCCGGATGCTCGACCGCAGAAGTCACCATCTCCGTGCGCTCAGGCATCATCTCCAGCGCCGAAAGGATCGCTGCATTGTCGCTTTCCGTCCCGCCTGAGGTGAACACGATCTCGTAATCGAACTCCGCGCCGATCAGCGCTTGCAACTGCCGGCGTGCTTTTCTCACCGCCACGCCGACGGGAGAGCCAAACGCGTGCGCCGAAGAAGGATTTCCGTATTGATCCGTGAAAAATGGTAGCATGGCTTCAACCACTTCAGGATCGACGCGTGTCGTCGCGTTGTTGTCGAGATAGACAGATCTCATGGATGCACTCTCGGCCGGCGGCGAACAACATGAACATTCATTTGCTCCACCACATTGGTTGCGCGTCCGGTTATTGGTGACCGAGGCGGGCAGAAGTTTGATCACCGCGGTGGCCACGCGTGTCGCAGTCTCGGCAGCCCCCAGGTGAACGCATGCCCTTGACAGTGATGCTATATGTCGAATTTGCATCAGGGTTCTTTGTTTTGCGTACACGCCTCCTCTCAGGTAGCGAGGGCTTCGGCGAACACTGCTGCATTGCTCTCGACGGGCATTTCCTCCACTGCTTTGGAACACGTGCCTTCGCTGCCACGAGGCTCCGTGTCGTAAGTGACTTGCGGGATGGCCGTGAGACAGTTGGTTCGGATGCCCTTCTGATCATCCCTTCATCGACACTGAAGCTCTCGCAGAAGAGGGATTTCTCGCGATACCAGACGCGCCCCATGCCGCGGAAATTGCCGCTCGCAGCAAAACGCATTGCCGGACGGTGCGTCCTTTCCTGCGGCACTATGTCGATGAACCCCGCCGTGTCCCGATAAGTGAGTCGATGCGCTTCGTAGCCTGTC
This sequence comes from Sinorhizobium prairiense, assembly GCF_029201645.2. Classification (NCBI taxonomy): domain Bacteria; kingdom Pseudomonadati; phylum Pseudomonadota; class Alphaproteobacteria; order Hyphomicrobiales; family Rhizobiaceae; genus Sinorhizobium; species Sinorhizobium prairiense. The sequence continues at coordinate 66,120 of NZ_CP104130.1, read as the reverse complement.
GTTCCGAAGATGCGTTCGGCAAATACCGACGAAGAGGCAATCGCAGAGCTGCAACGCAACAACCGGGATTTCCCGGTAGTGATCGCTTCCGCAACAGAATCGCTTCTAGTCATCGGTTCAAACGCATCGCTGCAGGAGATGGCGCCAATCTTAGCGGCATCAAGAACGCGAGCATTCATCACCTCGAAGAAGTATTCCTCGACCATTTCCCAAGAGTTCCACATGACCCTTCTCTCAGCGTCAGGTGTTCAGCCAAAGGACTTGCCGCAGGCGCACTTCTCTCTCGCGTTTGGGTTATCGAAGACAAATCCGGAGGATTCGACGCCCGTGACGAAGTCGACGATCATACCGTCGACCTGCGGCTGCGAGCCTGCGTCTACGAACACTTTAACCCCATCGGCCTCGATGACCGTGTCGTCCTCCCGCGGCATGCTTTCCAACCCCATCAGGTATTTAAAGCCTGCGCAGCCGCCTGCCTGAACCATGATGCGAAAACCTTCCGCCGGCTCGGCGGCTCGGGAAAGCGCAGCCTTCATGATGGCGACGGCGTTCTCGGTGAGCGTGATCATTCGACGGTGTCTCCTCGTTCCGGATGCGTTCGGGGGTAAGCGAGCATCTACCGTGCCAAAAGAGGTGGCGCCCGTTGAGAGAACGGATCACTGAGATGCAGTCGATGATCGAGGGACAGTCACACTTCCAGCCTTTCGGCTTATCCTATTGGGGTTTCGCAGATCTCAATAAGGGAGTTGGAAGCATGACTGCCTCTTATAATTACCATATCGGCGTCGACTACCACAAATCCTACAGCCATCTGGTTGTGCAGGACAGCAGTGGTAAGACGCTGCGCTCAGGTCGGGTGAAGAACGATCGCCAGTCGCTTGGCGGCTTTCTCGAGCGCTACCGCGAGAACTCGCATGCGGTCATCGAGGCGACGCGCAACTGGATGGTGATGTACGACTGGCTCGACGACATTTGTGATGATGTCGTGCTCGCCCATCCGCTGAAGGTCAAGGCGATCCCCGACGCCAAGATCAAAACCGACAAGATCGATACGACAGTGCTGGCGCATCTGCTTCGAGCCGACCTGGTGCCGGAAGCCTGGGCGCCAAAAGAGAAATCTCGGGACCTTCGCGTCGCGCTCCGAGTTCTTTTTTGGAAAAAACATGCACAAACAACATGATGGCTCTAACACTGTTTGTGTCCCATTGACGACATCGTCGAAGAGAGGACAAACACGAATTCGCCGCGGTCAATACTTCATCTGCTCTGCACGATACGGTTATTGGTTCGCCGAACCCTTGTCCGGAGGTTTCGACACCTTGATGGGGTGGGTCGAATAACGCTTTGCCTGCGGGGGCTGCCACTCCCGGCAGTCTCGCCGCGGAAGGGCCCGTCGGGCGCGTGTCGGCGCTGCTGGACCTTGCTCTTAACCTAGTGTGCCATAAGGGCGACCTTGACTTCGACCCTCACTCACTCGGTCGGTTCCAGCGTTTCGAAGTGAAACGGGCCGCGTACGCCGGTAGAAAAGCGCTCAGCCGCGTTGAGAGCTATCGTTAATTTTTCGTGAGGCGGAGAGTTGGGGAGGCAAAAAGCGCGCCCAATGCTATTTCTTGGCCACATCCGCAGGCCTCAAGGCTTTCGACCGACTCGCCGACCTGATAGTCCGCGGTGATTTTGAAGAGCCGTCCGGCATAGCCGACTAGGAAGGTTCCACCCTGCTCGGCTTCGTTGTGCCGCTGTGCGAAGCCGCCATCTTGCAGACATCGGCGGAGTGCGTTCACAAACTCGGTTACCATAAAAGCTAAAACATCAGTTTTGGCATGCCTTTCTGGCGGCTCGAAGGAGTGCGCCAACAGCTGGCCCATCCTGAAAAGCGGTCGTAAAACCGAAGATGAAGTCCTGCTTGCGGAAGACCTTGCGATCGGCCCGGATGGTAAGCGAGTGGCCCGACGAAGCAGCGCTATCGCCGCCGATGTGAACTGACCCGTTGTTGACTGAGCCGACAATGCACGTCATCCGCTGCTGCTCCTCCTGTGGTCTGCACCTAGCCTTCTAGATGTTTATTTTTGCGGCGAGCGGCCCGACTGCGGCCGTACCGCTTGCGTCTGCTTCAGAGTCAATAGCAAGGACCGTACCAAGCAGCGCCCAGGCTTGCGCAGCCTCACAGGCTCGAGGGCCTCGTCCTCCGTCTTGGGTAACGGCGCGATCGCCACTCAGGTGCGCCGCGTTCTCGCCTAGAGCCCTGACTAACCGTACTCGGGGGCAAAAGGAGCGGCGATGTCGCGTTTGTCGATTCCGAGACACTTTGTTCGATCAATCCTTGCTGTATCTCATCTACGTTATTGAAAAGGCGTAGAAAATGAGTTCCAAGAGTCTTGCTGCACGGCTGGCACGACTCTTGAAGGTCCCTTGTCACAAGGTGGCGGGAGCTGCCGACCGATATGACATCGATCGGTGGCAACGGAAGGACAAGCAGCATGTCAGATCGGCGTCAGATGCGAATTTTCTCGGGAACGGGCATCACCCGCGGAGTGCGAATATTCTATCAGCCCAGTCGGCGAAGACACTCACAAGCGCCCAGCACTGGCGAACGGCCGCGGATGGACCTCGAGATGGATTTCGAGGAACATGTGCTTGCCTGTGTTCTTTCGCGTGCGCTCGATGAGGTAGAGGCCGGTGAGGCTACGGCGACTGAGGCAACCGGCCTTTCGCGTGCCGAGTTGCTGGACATCCTGATCCGCATTTTCCCCACAAGCCTCATTCACGGCTTCTCCTTGGAAGAGGTGCGTGACTCCGAGCCAGGCATGGAAGAAGAACTTCTGCGTCGCCTGCTATTGACTCATGGCCGCCCCGCCGACCCCACAAGCGCCCGCTTTGCCAAAATCATCGCCCGGCGTGCCTTGCGCGATGGTCATCTCTGGGAGGAGCTCGGCCTCGTCGACCGGTCCGAACTCAGCCGTTTGCTTGCGACGCATTTCCCGACATTGGCGGCGGGCAACACAAACAACATGAAGTGGAAGAAGTATCTCTACCACAAGCTCTGCGAGGCCGAAGGCTTTTCGCTCTGTGCCGCACCGACTTGCCGGGAATGCAAAGAGTTCAAGAGTTGCTTCGGTCCGGAGGAAGGCTAGGGTACCTGCTCACCAGGATCGCGAGCGGGATCTTTAGTCAGGCCCTTGATCGCCCTTGACGGCGAACACGATTTTCGCGGCGGCGTTGCACGGAGGAGGGGATGTTCATTGCCTCCCGATATTTCGTGACGGTGCGGCGCGCGATGCTGATGCCGGTTTCCTTGAGTCGGGCGACGATTTCATCGTCGGAAAGCACTTCATCGGAGGATTCTGCGGCGATGATCGCCTTGATACGATGGCGGACAGCCTCAGCGGAATGCGCATCCCCGCCTTGAGTGGAGGCGATCGCGACTGTGAAAAAATACTTTAGTTCGAACACCCCGCGCGGAGTGAGCATATACTTGTTCGATGTCACCCGACTTACGGTCGACTCGTGCATGTCAATCGCGTCAGCGACGGTCTTGAGATTGAGCGGCCGCAGATGGGCGATGCCATGTTCCAGAAACACATCCTGCTGGCGCACGATTTCAGTCGCTACCTTGAGGATGGTCTTGGCGCGCTGATCGAGGCTGCGAACTAGCCAGCTTGCGTTTTCCAAGCATTCGTTCAGGAATGCCTGATCTGCTGGATTGTGGGCGGTCAGGCGAGAGACTTCGGCAAAATAGGACTGATTGATCAGCACTTTGGGCAGCGTGTCCGGATTAAGCTCGATCTGCCATCCACCACCGGGCGAGGGCAGGACCCAGACGTCGGGTATGATATAGTCCGGACCTCCGGATTGATATCGGTTACCAGGCTTGGGGTCGAGCGTCCGAATTTCATGCAACATGTCGAGAAGGTCGTCTTCATCAACTCCGCAATGCCGCGTCAATGCCTGAAAGTCGCGTTGCGCCAGCATCTCAAGATTGGCGACCAACGCTGCCATCGCTGGGTCAAATCGATCTCGCTGGCGCAACTGTATCTCAAGGCATTCGCTGAGAGTTCGTGCGAATATTCCCGGTGGATCAAAGAGCTGCAAGGTTTTGAGAACCCGGTCTACATCAGCCTCTCGGACATTCAGCCTCCGGGCCAGCTCCAACAGGTTTACATGGATATACCCAGTGTCCTCCAGATGATCGGTAAGCTCGCTCGCAATCAGCCGCTCCTGCTGCGTGAATGCAGTGAGGGCGATCTGCCGAGCGACGTGGTCGTGCAGTGTTTCCGTTGAGGCGACAAAATCTTCTAGAGCAGGCCTTTCCGCCGCGGCGGTATTGGCTGTGTCGCGGATCGATTTCCACTGGGTGAGCAGTTCCGAGGTCTCGGCCCTCGGCCCATCTACGTCGTGTTCCCGCGTGCAGATGTTTGGATCTTCTCCCGGCATCGACGATAGATCGCCAGAGGTCGCGCTATCGTTCGACGCTAACTCCAGGAATGGGTTCTTCTCCATCTCCTGCTCTACGAACTGATGCAGTTCAGCATGCGCCAGTTGTAGCAGCCGAATCGACGCGATGAGTTGAGGCGTCATTACGAACGATTGCTGCTGACGCTGAAGAAGGCTTACTGAGGACTCCATGTTGAGCGAAACTCCTGCCGAGCGGCGCATTGGGCCGTGCGTGATGGTAGCTGTGAGATGATCGCTCCTTAGGTCATGCGGCGGCCAGTTCCTTAAGCCTTTCAAGAATGTTTTGCGGAGAAGTGACGCCATAGGGGTCGGCTTCGCAGTTGTCCGATAAGCCTTCCTCTTCGAACCACTGCTCCACCACGCCGTTATTGATGATCGCAGCGTAGCGCCAGGAGCGCATACCGAATCCGAGATTGTCCTTGGCAACCAGCATGCCCATCTTGCGCGTGAATTCGCCCGAGCCGTCGGGAATGAGCTTCACGTTCTTCAGCCCCTGGGCCCTGCTCCAGGCGTTCATGACGAATGCATCGTTGACGGAGAGACAGTAGATCTCGTCGATGCGCTCCTTCCTGAACTCGGTGTAGAGGTCCTCGAAATCAGGCAGTTGGTAGGTGGAGCAGGTTGGCGTGAAGGCGCCTGGGAGCGAGAACAGAATTACGCGCTTGCCGCTGAAATAGTCGTCCGATGTCTTGTTTTCCCAACGGTACGGGTTTGCGCCACCAATAGACTCATCGCGAACACGCGTGCGAAAGGTGACGAAGGGAACCTTCCTCTTCATGGTCATCAATATTGCTCCTCTACAAGAAAACGGACGCATCGCTCTCGATGCCTGATGCGTACGGACCTTCGACTACATGCCGGTCGTGCAACTGCCATGCCATTTCGAGATGGGAGGGATCACGCTCTTTTTAGGCCGAGCAGCCTTGGCTCGCGCGGGTCGTCGCGTTTGCTTTGTTGTCCCGAAGTGAACCTTCATGTGTTCGAAGCCGGACAACAATGTCGAGGCTAATGATAGCTGTCAGATATCTTGGCGACCACCTCAAGAGAAGGGTACGCCAGGGGAGGCGGCCTGTTCTATGACGCAGCAATGAGTAATGCGGAAAGGAGGAATTATGCCCGTTGTCCAGGGTGAAGCTCGCGGTTAGCTTCGCAAACAGCATTGGTATCAGGAACTGGTATCCAAAAGCGCGCCGTAGAATCGAAGTCATGAGGGGGCTTGTACTCTTCCGTCACGGGTCGCCTCCATTTCTATGATAGGTTTGTCGAATGGCGCATATCATCCAGGTTGCACCGGTTCATGTTTAGGCGAGTGTTTGAGGTCGGATTGCATCGCGGCGTTTGCATGCGCTCTTCGGTGTCTAGCCGCAAACCGCCTTATGTTCGAAGTGGAACAACTATGTCGGAAACCGGACCTAACCAGTTAGGCAAGGCATGCAACCGGTGTGGACCATTGGTGCGGCCTAAACGGCACGCAATTTGCTTCGATGGTGGCAGGGCGGATGTCCGCAGTGCCTCGGAAAGCTCACCGGTGATTGACCAACATCTGAACTTCAGCGCGCGTAAGCTGAGCCTTCATGAACGAGAACCGACCCGGATGCCCTGCTGCTTAGATTCGCGGCAGATCACTTTTGCGCTGGTGCGCGGGTCGGCGCATGGTGCAGCAGAATCCAAGGCCCAACGGCCCTCGCCAGTAATCAACGCCGATGATCGCCGGGCCAATTTCACACGCGCGCATGAGTGCATGACCTTTGAGGAGAAACCACGTGGCCCGCAAACCGGTTCCAGATCATGTCCCGCCCGAAATGGTGAGGGACTTCAGCCTGTTCACGTCGCCTGGCATGCAACGCATGCCCAACGGGGATCCTCACGCAGCTGTCGCTTGCCTCCACGACGGGCCGCCCATCTTTTATTCTCCAAACAACACTCGAGATGGCCGGGGCACCTGGGTCATCACTCGCGCCAAGGACCAACGTCGATTGTTACAGGATACCGCGACGTTCTCGAGCCATCGCAGCATCTTCGCCTCGGCTCTGGGACAGAACTGGCCGATGATACCGCTGGAACTCGACCCACCAGCCCACGGCGTTTTTCGCTCGCTACTTAACCCGCTGTTTTCGCCCAAGCGGGTCATGGTTCTGGAGCCGGCCATCCGTGAGCGCGCGGTCTCGCTCATCGACAGGTTTTACGAGGCGAGCACAAGCTGCGACGTCATGAGAGATTTTGCTTTCCCCTTTGCCGTCAGTATTTTCCTCGGCTTTCTTGGGCTATCGGACGAGCAGCTCGACGTATTTGTCAGCTGGGGAAAGGATCTGCTCCACGGAGATAATGTCAAACGAACGGCGGCAGCCTTGGCGATTGTGGCGTTTATCGACGAACTTGCAGCCATGCGCCGCAAGGAACCGGCTGATGACTTCATGACCTTCGCAGTCGAGGCACAGGTCGATGGTCGCCCGCTGACCGATGAGGAAGTCCGGGGCATTGGCGTGCTTCTGTTCGTCGCAGGACTCGACACGGTCGCCACGGCCATCGGATTTGACCTCGCGCATCTCGCCCGCAACCCCGAAGACCAGCGATTGCTGCGGAGCGAACCGGATCGCATCGGGCTCGCGGCCGAAGAATTGCTGCGCGCCTATTCGACCGTACAGATGATCCGCGTGGCAACGAGAGACATTGATTTCGATGGCGCGCCGATCCGCAAGGGGGACTATGTTTCCTGCGCCACGATGATTTCCAATCGCGACCCGGCCGAATTCGAGAGCCCGAACACGATCGATTTAGGACGGGAAGACAACCGCCATACCGCCTTTGCCTATGGCCCCCATCGGTGTCTTGGTTCTCACCTTGCCCGGCGGGAGATCGTCATCGGCCTGGAGGAGTGGCTATCCCGCATTCCTGACTTCCGTATCAAGGAAGGTACAGCACCCATCACCTATGGCGGTCATGTGTTCGGAATCGAGAATCTGTTTGTGGACTGGTCCTGACCATAGGCGCGGGCAAACACACGGAGGTACCGCATGCGCATCATTGTCCACAACGACAAGTGCCAAGGGCATGCCCGATGCTGGGCGCAAGCGCCGGACATCTTCAAACTGGATGACGAGGGTTACGTTCTACCTGGAGACATCGAGGTAGCTGAGAGGGACGAACTCCTCGCGTCACGAGGCGCTCGATCCTGCCCCGAACGTGCGCTGGAAATCGATTGCACAGCCGATGCCTTGCTTGCTCGGTTATTGTTCAATCAAGCCTGTGGAGGGTTCAAGTAGAGCGCAGCGGCCAGGCCGGGTTTGCCTGAGCGCGGCTGCCGTACCGCCGAACACACGAAGATTGCACCTGCTGGGCTGGTTGCGCCGAAACGCCTCTTTCCAACTCAAAATTTGCGACAAGACCATGGACCACAAAAAAATCGCCGAATTGCTCGACCGCGAGGCAATCCGCGACTGTCTCTATCGGTACTGCCGCGGAATAGACCGGGCGGACGAGGCGGCGCTGCGAAGCTCCTACTGGCCCGATGCCAATGACAATCACGGCGCCTATTCCGGCTCCGTGGAAGGCTTCATCGAGTTCGCGCTCGGTGTCTTCAAGACCGAACCGCGCAACGTCCATCAGATCACGAATGTTCTGATCGAGTTCATCAGCCCGACAGAAGCCGCCGTCGAGAGCTATTTCACGGCGCTCCAACGCGGACCGGACGGCGGAAGGACAATCCGGCAGACGCTCCTTTGCGGCCGATACTGCGACCTGTTTGAGAAGAGGGAAGGGGAATGGCGAATTGCCGAGCGCACGGTGGTCTACGATTGGCTTGAGGAGCAGACCCCGCAGACGGCCTCAGAGAAAAAGCGGTTCGGTCTCCGACAGCCGATCGGAACATCGCATCCGGACGACCCGATCTACGCGCTTTGCAAGCGTCGCTCTCCTGCACGAAGGTGAGGCGATCGCTGCTCGCCGTACGCAACGGTTCCCTTTGGCGTGAAATTACTAACGCTGGTCAGGAGAACTTATCTCATGAGACAAGCAGAACGCGTCATCATTATTACAGGCGCTGCAGGGGGTATCGGCCGCGCCCTGGTCGATGCTTTTGCAGAGGATGGAGACACTGCCGTCGCCGCAGACCTCCCGGGCAGCGGCGTGCTCGAATTGGTCGCGGTCTGGGTAGCTCGCATCTCGGCGTTGAGTTCGATGTCTCGCGAGAGGAGGATATTCGTGCGCTTTACAACCGCGTCGAGGCACGGTTCGCGCAGGTCGCCGTGCTCATCAATAACGCGGCTATCGGGCCTTCGATAAGTGCGACCATTGACACCGGTGTCGACGTTTTCCGACGTGCCCTGGCAGTAAAGCTGATCGGCCCCTTTGCCATGGCTCGCGAAGCCGCGCGACGTATGCAGCCGAGCGGCGTCATAGTCAACGTCGCCTCGCTGGCGGGCGTGCTCTCCAATCCAAGAAGAAACGCCTACGCAGCCTCGAAAGCGGGCCTGATCTCGACCACGAAATCATTGGCATGCCAGTTGGCGCCGCGCGGCATCCGCGTCACGGCAGTATGTGCGCACGCCAATGCTCAGCCAACTGGAACGCAATGGCGAAATCGATCTCGCGGCGGTTCGTCGCCGCGTGCCGATGGGGCGAATGGCGCGTCCCGACGAGATCGCCCGGGTTGTGCGGTTTCTGGCCAGCCGGGAGGCTGGCTACATCAACGGGTCGTTTCTGACTGTTGATGGCGGTGTGTTTCAACCAGCCGGGCGACGCGCACCCGCCGGTGTATGGGACACCAGAAGCCGAACTCTCCCGTCCGGCCGAGTACAGCGCATCGCGCATCGTGCTTGTCACGGGCGGAGCCAACGGCACAGGCGCGGCCGTCGTTCGCCGCTTTGCCGCAAACGGCGACACCGTCGTAATAGCCGACAGAGATGGCGCTGCAGCGGAAGAGCTCATCGGTTCCCTCGGCGGCGAGCACGTGGCGAAAGCCGTGGACGTGGCCGTCGAAGGTGAGGTGGTGGGGCTGTTCGAAGAACTTCGAGGGCGCTTCGGACAGATCGACGTCCTGGCCAACAGTGCTGCCGTGGCCGATAGTTTTGGCCCAGGGAAACAACAAGTGCAGACAGAGCGCGTCCTGGATGTCAACCTTACCGGCGGCTTCACTTGCGCGCGTGAGGCGATCAAGATGATGCGGCCCGGAGGGGTGATCCTTAACGTTGCGTCGATCAAACTTTCTGCCGGCTGCAGCGCGCCACGTTTTTGAAGCCTCTCAAGGCGGGATCGAGATCCTGACCAGGTGCATGGCGGCCGAACTCGGACCCGGGGGCATTCGGACAGCCACCATCGCCCCTTGCCTTATCCGCGCGCCTGCCGCCGTTAAAACGTCGAGAAGGCAGCGGCCAGCGAAAGGAAGAGTGTCACCAAAGCCAAGATATCACTGCTGCGCTGCTGCTACGCCAGCGATCACGAGGCGGAGATCAACAGCTATCTCGAGAACGCCCGCTTTCAGCGACGACTATCTGAAGCGTTGCAACAGCGTCGCCAGCAGAGCCAGGACGGTTATCTGCTGGAGGAAGCCCCGACGCAACAGGACCTGTCGTTTGAAATCCTGCGCGAGAACCTGCCGATCGGCAGTGTGAATCGCGTAATCGATCGCCTACTTGAAGAAATCAGTGTGCTAAAGCCGTCTCAGATTGCCATCCAGACGCAACTGGGCGATTTCGACCAGAAAATGATGCTGAGGCACATTGAACTCTGAGGAGACAAGATCATCCCGGCGATCAACTCGGCTACGCACCAACGGCCCGGCCGCGACTCAATCCGGCCACGCTCGACGTGAGTGGCGCCAAGGCCGGAGCGGCGCAATTTAAGCAAGTTCTAAGCCGTAAACGGTTGATGTTTACTTGACTTGCCCCCGCAAGTGACCGGGTTCGCGCTCGTCGTGCCACGGACCAAGCGGATCCAGATTCAGCTTCAGGAATCTATCGTCTACCTCGATGCCGAAGCCGTCGGGCGTCTTGCCCTCGGGAAAGTTCTCGGCCGCATGCGCCATCCAACCGAGCGAGATGTCGGAGAGGCGGGCTTCGTTTTCCGGATAGCTACCGCCGACATTGGAGTGGTTTCCGGCGAACCACACCTGCTGCAGCCAATCCGGATGCTGGAAAACATCGCGCAAGGGCTGCCCCGCACTTTCAGCGCGAGAGCAGGGTCCTTGTCGGGCAGTTGCTGCGCCGGTGTCGGCATTGAGACAAAATGCCAGAAACCTGACGCTACGCGCCGCTACGAAGTGCCTGCTGAGCCTGCGAATTCACTTCGGCACGCGACTTGCTTTGTTCCGGCATCATCACCAATCGCAGTGCGATGGTCATCGGGACGGACACGGCGCGCCTCGCTGTTCGCGTCTGGTCCGTTCCGACGGTTTGCTGTGGCAATAACTTGGCGCCCGGTTGTGGACCGAGAAAATGCAGGGAAGTGTTGGATGCGATCTAGGGTTCTTCTTTTGGGAGCCACAACAATTGCGCTCGTCGCGAGCGGTGCAACCAAGCGGCAGATCCTGAGCGAGGAGTGAAACTGCCACCGGCGGTGTGGGACTGGTCCGGAGGCTGTATTGGCGGACACGTCGGTGGCGGATACGCTCGAACCTGCTTCACCAATCCTACAGCCAGTCGATCTATGGCGATGCCGACAGGTTCGATGTCACCCGGCGGCACAACCCGCACCTGTCGTTCGGTCGGGGCCGCATTCTGCCTGGGCGCTGCGCTGGCGCTCCTGGAATTGCGATGCGCCTTCCCCGTGCTGTTCGTGCGGCTGGAGAATCTGGCGCTGACCATCGCCGCGCAGGACGTCGTCTACAGCCGTCTTACGTCATTCGCTGCCCGCAGCGCCTGCCGGTCACCTTCCGCCCTTCCATCGCTTCGAGAGTGAAGTGCCGCCATGTCCGAACAACCGTTGCCGACGCTGCCGATGTGGCGCGTCGAGCACATCGAGCCTTCGCCCGAGATGTTGGCGCTACGCGCCAACGGTCCGATCCACCGCGTGCGTTTCCCGTCCGGGCACGAAGGCTGGTGGGTGACAGGCTACGACGAGGCCAAGGCGGTACTGTCCGACGCGGCGTTCCGGCCCGCGGGAATGCCGCCGGCGGCATTCACCCCGGATTCGGTGATTCTCGGTTCGCCGGGGTGGCTGGTCTCGCACGAGGGGGGCGAGCATGCCCGGTTGCGCGCGATCGTAGCGCAGTTTGCGGCCTACCAGAACGTGTTGTCTCCCAGCGGACTTGGATGGCTTGTTGTGCCCGCAAGGCTAGACGGCAGCGAAACGCGATACAATCGCTTTTTCCCACCGCCGCCTCGGGTGACGACCGCATAAATGCGCCCCCTGGAGAAATGTGGCGGCGACCGCCTTGATTTCGAACAATTTGTATTACTAATAAAGAATGCTGTCAGTTTGGGATAGAAACCATCCACGATATGGATAGATAACGGAATGCGGTTCAAGGGCCTTGATCTAAATCTCCTGGTCGCGCTCGACGCTTTGATGATCGAGCGCAATCTCACGGCGGCGGCGCGCCGCATCAATCTCAGCCAGCCGGCGATGAGCGCGGCCGTCGGCCGGTTGCGCACCTATTTCGATGATGAGCTGTTTACGCTGGTTGGCCGCGAATTCATCCCCACGCCGCGCGCGGAAGGGCTCGCCTCGGCGGTGCGCGAGGCTCTGCTGCGGATCCAGCACTCCATTCTGTCCTGGGAACCGTTCAAGCCGGCCCAGTCAAATCGCCGCTTCAAGATCGTGCTCTCCGACTACGTCACACTCGTCTTTTTCGAAAAGATCGTTGAGCGTGCGGCGCGGGAAGCTCCCGGGGTCAGCTTCGATTGTCTGCCGATTGGCGACGACTTCGAGGAGCTACTCCGGCGGGGCGACGTCGATTTTCTGATCATGCCGGAAGCATTCATGTCGCTGGATCCTCACGCAGTACTGTTTGAGGACACGTTTGTGTGCGTCGGTTGCCGCTCGAACGAGCAGCTGTCAGAGCCACTCACATTCGAGAGATACATGTCACTGGGCCACGTTGCCGTGAAGTTCGGAAATACGCGGAAGCCCTCTTTCGAAGAATGGTATTTGCTCGAGCATGGTATCAAGAGACGCATCGAGGTCGCAGTACAGGGCTTCAGCATGGTTCCGCCCATGCTGTTGGGCACCGAGCGTGTAGGGACCATTCCCCTACGGTTGGCGCAGCATTTCGCCAAATCGATACCTCTTCAGATAGTCGAGCTTCCGCTGCCACTCCCACTCCCACCGTTCATCGAAGCAATCCAATGGCCGGCTTTTCACGATAGTGATCCGGCAAGTCTCTGGATGCGCGAGCTGCTGGTAGAGGAGGCGTCGCGTATGGTCTCGCCGCGTGCCCCGGAAACTCTGGAGGGTCCCGGCATTCAACAGGTTGTTCAATAGCACCCGCGCGACGAGGGATTGCTCGCGACAAGTGCGCCTCCTCGTCTCCGGTCTTCCATGAAGATGGTGGTGCCGCGCTGAGATCCCTTTTCAATGTCCTCGGCGCAAGCGTCTTACCTAAGGGCCGGTGACAGCCCGCTTCGGTCAAGCCCCTGTCTCGATAGAACCAGAGACGCGGATTCCAGTGTGTCGCGCCTGTCGAAGACCGCGCAAAGGCAATCCTCCGTCGGCCGTTGTGGCATTTTAGCACTCGCGACCGATGAGTGCTAAAAAGTTGGTCGCCTGCTCTTGAATTCAATTTTCCACAGGACCAGATCAACCACTGCCAGTTACCGGAACGGACTCGCTCGTCCGGAGTGCATCGGTCCGGCGAAGAGCATTATCAATTCGTTCATTCAGGAGGAAGGCATGAAGTTCCAACCGCTCCACGATCGCATTCTTGTCCGCCGCGTCTCGTCCGAAGAGAAAACGAAAGCCGGCATTATCATCCCCGATACAGCCCAGGAGAAACCGCAGCAAGGCGAGGTGATCGCCGTCGGTCCGGGGGCTCGCAACGAGCAAGGTCAACTGGTCGAGCTGGACGTCAAGGTCGGAGATCGCGTGCTCTTCGGCAAATGGTCGGGCACGGAGATCAAGATCGATGGTGAGGACCTGCTGATCCTCAAGGAACCCGACGTACTCGGCGTCATCGAAGATTTGGGCGCGGACAAAAAGGCCGCCTGAGGGCTGGGCTGCCACCCACTAGAATTCAGCGAAGGAGTGAACAATGGGTGTAAAAGACGTAAAATTCCATTCCGATGCCCGAGATCGCATGTTGCGCGGCGTCGATACGCTTGCCAACGCAGTCAAGGTGACGCTGGGGCCGAAAGGCCGCAATGTCGTAATCGACAAGTCCTTCGGCGCACCGCGCATCACCAAGGATGGCGTTACCGTGGCGAAGGAGATCGAGCTCGAAGACAAGTTCGAGAACATGGGTGCGCAGATGTTGCGCGAGGTGGCGTCGAAAACGAGCGACATCGCCGGCGACGGCACCACGACCGCCACGGTACTCGCGCAGGCGATCGTCAGGGAAGGTGCCAAGGCCGTTGCCTCCGGCATGAACCCGATGGACTTGAAACGAGGCATCGACCTCGCAGTCGATACGCTCGTCGCCGAGCTCAAAGCCAACGCGCGGGGGGTCTCCAAGAATGAGGAAATCGCCCAGGTCGGCACCATCTCGGCGAATGGCGACGCGGAGATCGGCCGTTATCTCGCCGAAGCAATGGAGAAGGTCGGCAATGACGGCGTGATCACGGTCGAGGAAGCCAAGACCGCGGAGACGGAACTTGAGGTGGTCGAGGGAATGCAGTTCGACCGGGGTTACATCTCACCCTATTTCATCACGAACCAGGATAAGATGCGGGTGGAGTTCGAGGATCCCTATATCTTGATCCACGAAAAGAAACTCTCCAACCTGCAGGCGATGCTCCCCGTTCTCGAAGTGGCCGTACAATCGGGAAAGCCTCTCCTCATCATCGCCGAGGATGTCGAAGGCGAGGCGCTTGCCACCCTCGTCGTCAACAAGCTGCGCGGCGGATTGAAGGTCGCGGCCGTTAAGGCCCCCGGCTTCGGCGACCGGCGCAAGGCAATGCTCGAGGACATCGCCATCCTGACGGCCGGCACCGTGATCTCCGAAGACCTCGGCATCAAGCTCGAAAACGTCACGCTCGAGATGCTCGGCCGCGCCAAGAAGGTCTCGATCGAGAAGGAGAACACGACGATCATCAACGGCGCCGGCGCCAAAGCCGACATTGACGGCCGCGTCGCGCAGATCAAGGTGCAGGTCGAAGAGACGACGTCCGACTACGATCGCGAGAAGCTGCAGGAGCGCCTCGCCAAGCTCGCCGGCGGCGTCGCGGTCATCCGCGTTGGCGGCTCGACGGAAGTCGAAGTGAAGGAACGGAAGGACCGCGTCGATGATGCGCTGCATGCAACGCGTGCGGCAGTTGAGGAAGGCATCCTGCCGGGTGGCGGTGTGGCGCTGCTGCGAGCAGTCAAGGCTCTCGATGGCGTGCAGACCGTCAATGAAGACCAGAGGGTCGGTGTCGAGATCGTTCGCCGCGCCATCGAAGCTCCGGCGCGGCAGATCGCGGAAAACGCCGGTGCGGAAGGTTCAATCATCGTCGGCAAGCTACGCGAGAAGGCGGAATTCTCCTATGGCTGGAATGCCCAGACGGGCGAATTTGGCGACCTCGTCTCGATGGGCGTAATCGACCCCGCCAAGGTCGTCCGCACAGCGCTGCAGGATGCGGCCTCGATCGCCGGCCTGCTCGTCACCACCGAAGCGATGATTGCCGAGAAGCCCAAGAAGGAGGCTCCGCCGGCAATGCCGCCGGGCGGTGGAATGGACTTCTAGTCCCGCCTGAACCCGCGTTTCGCATCATCGGCTAGCGAGAGCTTCAGGTAAAGTGCGTTCGTCCCCTCACGGAAACCAGCGGTCGTTGGTGTTCCAGCGGCTCACGGCGGGGGGGGGCGAATGCCCTCCACTCTTAGGGCTTTACGGCCGTGCGTGTCTGTCGAAGTCGAAGATGTAGCGGCGCCGACGTTTACAAGGCTCGATCTCGGCGTCGCGACCCGTCACAAGGGACACGACTCTAGCCGGTGTGGCATGCCCGAAATATTATGCGGTGCAACCGTGTACGCAGCCCTGCTGTGGATTGTTGGACATCCTCCCACGAAGCCGGCTCCAGATGATCATCGGCACGATCACACCCGCCAAGCACCCGGCGCACTGTGGCCAGCCCCGATTGCCCTTCGAGACGTCGTATTCGAGCGGGAGGACGCGTGGCTGTCGGCTGTGTCGATTCCGCGGCCACATTGTTTGGCCCGTCCCTCGATGCACCCTCACTTAAACATTTGAAAGAACCGAAAAACGTCCGCCACGCTTGTTGGCGCGAATGGCACGATGTTTGAGGCCCCTTGGAGCGGGGCGTTAGCAACATGGTGACGGCGTGTGCTGCCGACAAACGGTCGGCGTAATCGGTGGAGTAAGGCTCCACCACAATTGTCTGCGCCTCGCGAAGTCACGTCGGAGGGTGTTTTCTTGACGTGCTCGAAAGATCACCACCGGTGGGTTGCTCCGTTTTTAGCGCGCTTCAGAAAGAGAGGAAGCGAGTATGAAGAAGCTTGTGTTTTCTGACCTTGAAAAGCGCATCTCAAGCCGCAGTGCTGCCAAGACAGTTGGTGTAAGTGGTTGTTTTACTCGTCAATTGGTAAAGCTAGTGATGCCTTTGTCCGGTCCAGTACAATCATCGTGTTCAATCCTCTTATTTCGGAGTTTTCGTAGAGAAAGCGACGGCTAAATTCTTCATATTCGGCCAAGTCCCGCATTGAGATTGTAAGAACGAAATCGGCATCACCTGCTACATAGTAGGCGTTCATGATCTCAGGCGTGCGCTGGATAGTTTGTTTGAATCTGTCGATGACATCCAGGCGCTCGCGCTTGAGATTGATAGAGACAACCATGAGCATGGGCCGGCCCACCGCTTCTGGCGAAACCACGGCAATATCAGCCTCAATGACACGAGCTTCCCTAAGTCGTTTCAATCGCCGCTGACAAGCGGTGTTCGATACGCCAGCAAGTTCGCCCAATTCTTCTGTAGTAAGACGGTTGTTGTGTTGCACGGCGTTGAGAATCTTTCGATCAATTTGATCTAAATCCATTCTGGATCTCCGAAATTTGGACCTTTGCCGACGCGAATAAGTCGATGGGCATCCCGAGGTGGTCGGGTCCGAAGGTGGCGCGTATGTGCTCCGATTCGGAGAGCAGAAGATTGCATGGCGGCGCCATCGCCCGAGTAAAAACTCCTGTCGGTGATCACCACGACGTGCTCGCCATGCGCATCCGAGGCCGCGCCGCTGTGGAAAGTGTCCACGGGATGACCAGACCGTGTGCTTGAGTGGCTGAATTGCGCAACTCGCTTAGTTGGGGCGAAAGCGCACATCTTCCAGCCAGCGGCGGCCTGTGTAACCAGCCGCTGATAATACAGTTGTAGCCCTATTGGCAGGAGCACAACAGAGGGGACCGATTGGGTCCGGTAGCGTACACAAAAAGGCCGGGCTGAACCCGACCTTGCTGCGGCCAAAGCCAGTACGTCCATGGTCAAGGGCCACATGGTCATTTTATGATCGGCGAGCATGGCGAGATTCCACAAGCCGTGGCGGTGTCACTATGTGGCCTTTGCACTCAGGAGGTTGGGGTCTCGCCAGCAGCGTGACGCACGTATCGCTAGTTCAGCAGGAACGTGGAGGTGGGCACTCGAAGTGCCGCCGCGATGCGCCTGAGCTTGTCCGGGTCGACATCATCACCTAGTTCAATCCTTGTGATTTCCGCGCCAGTCAGTCCGCAGGTCAAGGCAAGATCCTCGACGCTATATCCCACCGCTTCGCGAGATCGCCGAACAGCGTCACCGATGTCGACGTATGCTCCGTTCGTGACAGGCGCACCTGCATTGCTCGTTGAATCTGTCATAAAGTACTCCTTCGATCATGCTCTATTATAAGGGAGCGGGCAGCTACAGGGGCAGGCAAACCGATCATGCTGCAGTGCAGCATAATCGCGGTAAGTATGACAATTGCAAGGCAGGCGCTGCATGATCCATGCCGTCCGGTGATGACCACTTTGCGAGCCAGGAATCTTTCGACGCCTGCATTGCCGATCGCGCGCCTTGTGCAAAGAGAAGCATGTAAGAACTGCTAGTCCGGGGCCGCAGAGGGAGGCTCGCCTACCCTCCCAAGTGAAGGCGGATGTGGATTCCGGGAAACTGCCGGGTCACGGCGAGCCGAACCTTTATTGTGGGGCGGCCGACATAGTGCGCCTGCGCGTGCCGGCGAAAGTCGCCCGGACCTGCTCAGACATCAGCTTCGCGTCGAATTGGATGATTGTCTGCCAAGTTGCACTCAGCGCGGGCTTTCTTTCCCCCTCGATCTCCACTGTCGCGTCATAGATGATCATCAGCATGCTTGCGGCACAGAAGCGGGCGTCGGCCATGGTGAAGCGGCCGCGCACGCGTGCGCCGCTCTTGACCGGCGCCATGAAGCGAACTTTGTCGAAGCCGTAATTTATGGCCATGGTCAGTTCGCGGATCTTCGGCAGGCAATTGTAGTTCATCGCCGAGAGCAGCGAGAGACATAGGAACCCATGCGCGATCGTGCCGCCGAACGGCGTCTCCGTTGCTGCGCGCACCGGGTCGGTGTGGATGAACTGGAAGTCGCCCGTCGCCTGGGCGAAGTTGTTGATGGTCTCTTGTGTCACAGTGATCCAGTCGGAGACGCCGATCTCCCTACCGATCAAGCTCCTGACATCGGAGAGCGAGATTTCTTGCGGCATGTAGTCACCCTGATGGAGGGCCTCGCAGCTGAACTGTAGTTGTTTGGCCCAGGGCTCTAGAAGCGCGGCGGCACGATTGTAGGACGCTATTGGAGCAGTCGCACGACGGACAACGGTCACGTGGGGACCGTGCCGCTTTTGCGTCCCGCTGCGGTTGACCACGACAGGAGTCGCATGGACCTGCCTTAGCCGCGCTGAGATGGTGATCCGTGACCAATAAAGGACATCCTACCTATGAGCGCACGCAAAACCTCCTGTCTTTGTTCTCTACCTCGTCTTGTTCTAAAGCATTTGACCAGGTGTGATAAATTGATTGTTTAGATGGCACCAATCCACATATTCGATATGAGGCCCGGCGTACGCTCCACGCTCCCACACGCGCGTACCGACCTGTCGCCCACGCGCGTCGAGGACTCACTTGTCATCGTCCTACCTGTTGGACGGTCGATCTCGGACTGGCCGCCGGCAAGATAATCGACCGGAACGGACCAGAGCTATGACCCACCTCGGTTGCTTGTCCGAAGCGCCGACGCTCATTGGCGAGCTCATGCGGTCTCGCCCGCAGTCCAACGCCGACGGCCGGCAGGACCGACCGCGCATAATGCCCGCGTCGGCGATCTACCGGCCGTCCATTTGACTTCTGGCAATGACCTTCCCCCAATGGAGCAGTCGATGAAGGGCTCGGCTGGCATACATCCAGCCCGGTCATAAACAGACATGCGGTTCAAGGGCCTTGATCTAAACCTCCTCGTCGCGCTCAGCGCTCTGAAGACCGGGCGTAACTCACCGGCCGCGGCACGCAGCATCAATCTCAGCCAGCCGGCCATGCGCGCGGCCCCCCGTACGCCCCTATTTCCAAGACGAGCTGTTGCTCTGAAATCGCAGCGATGCAAATTCGACCGGCGGAATCATGTTCAGTCTAAGCCGTCGCTTTAACGCGAGATCGGCAAAAGATTTTTTGTCGGCTGCCAGCACTATCGACACGCGCCGCGATCGCAGTGCACGCGCACATCTCTCGTCAGGTCCTTGTCCATTGAACCCGCAGGAACGATAAAGGCAGCAATACTGAACCTGGAGAATGCATGATGAAAAATAGCGCCGGTGATGCCGTTCTTCGATATCGTGGTTCAACGTTCGATAGCATGATCGAAAGCCTCGGAGGGGTTTTCGGCACATTCGACGCCGAGCTCGTCGGCCGGGCTCAAGACTTCCATTGGGGGATCGATCTTTCTGCCTCGGAGAACGCAGTATTGATTACTGGTTACCATCAGACAGGTTTTCAGTTCCGCGCTCAGGGGTGTTCCGATGCAACAGAGCACCTATCGATCGTAGTGCCGCGCAGAGGTGGCATGGGGGTTACGTACGGTTCGCGCATGGCCGGGGCCGAACCAGGGAAATTGCTTCTTTACAGGAGTTTCGAGCCTGACGGCGTCTCAATGCACGGGCAATCCAATCTGATAGACGAGTTGGTGCTTAATTGGTCGCTGATCCAACGGACCATTGGCGAAACTTTCGATGTGCCGTTTAATGGCTCGCTCGACCTGTTGCCCGAAGTCGATCTGTCAATGCCAGTTGGAAGGACAATCGGCAATGTCACGGAAGCGATAATCGAGGGAGTACGCGATAATGGCCCTCTCAGTCAGTCTCCCGTAGCGATGGCACATATTACGCAGGCACTTGCCGACCTAGTAATAAGGATGGTGCCTCATCGGTTGTCGCATCTACTGAACAAGAAGCCTTGCATGATTGCGCCCGGACATGTGCGCCGCGCGATCGAGTTCATGCTCGCCAATATCAACAAGCCGATTACAATGCCAATGGTGGCGGATGCAGCGGGTGTTTCCACCAGAGCACTCGAAGCTGGCTTTCGTGCTTTCAAGGATACAACGCCTGCAGCCTATCTACAGATGCTTCGATTACGGGCAGCACGGGAGGACCTGCTCGATCCAGAGAACCATATGCTCTTGAAGGAAATCTGCCTGAAATGGGGGTTTTTTCAGTTCGGGAGGTTCTCCGCAGTTTATAGGGCACACTATGGAGAAAATCCGTCCGCAACAAGGAGGCGCGTTTGCGGATCATATTCTCGTAGGTCTCCGTGACAACGCGAGGCGCTCACCGGCAAAAATGATTGAGCGGTCTGCGCGATCGAAAGACAGCCATTCCCGTACATAAGCCTCTGCGCCGCCGGATGATTGCCGGTGGTGCCGCTGACTTTCTCCTCGCCAGCATCCGTCACGTTCGGACGCTTCAGTAGTCGGCAATTTGTTCGCCGCTTCACGGATGAACTTCGCAAGCGACCCGAGCGGAAGTCGCTCCTCGTTGTTTGACCGCCCCCTAATCGGTGTCGTCGACTGCCAGAAGCTCTCGGCCGAACACGCATCGGATGACGGAAAGGGCGACCGTTCAACCGCTGAAAATCGGCGCGACGCGAGGCTGGATCGTTCACCTTGCCAGAACAACCGCGTGTCCGCAATCCGACACCGCAATATTCGGATTCGCCTTCAATATGCGATTAGCGCATGAAAGTTTTCGTACCCGGTCTCGTGCTGTGAAAGTGCCAATTTATTTCACTAATGACGAATGCGGCATACATCCACGCTATAGATAAAGAGACATGCGGTTCAAAGGCCTTGATCTAAATCTCCTCGTCGCGCTCGACGCGCTCATGACCGAGCGTAACGTCACGGCGGCGGCACGCAGCATCAACCTCAGTCAGCCGGCGATGAGTGCGGCCGTCGCCCGGTTGCGCACCTATTTCCGCGACGAGCTGTTTACGATGAGTGGCCGCGAATTTATCCCTACGCCGCGTGCGGAAGGGCTCGCCTCGGCGGTGCGCGAGGCTTTGCTGCACGTTCAGCTCACCATCATTTCCGGGAAGCCGTTCAATCCGGCTCAATCAGATCGTCGCTTCAGGATCATCGTTTCCGATTACGTGACGCTCGTATTCTTTGAAAGGATTGTGGAGCGTGCGACGCGTGAAGCTCCCTCCGTCAGCTTCGAATTTCGGCCTCCCACCGACGACAATGAGGACCTTCTCCGGCGCGGTGAGGTCGATCTTCTAATTCTGCCAGAAATCTTCATGTCGAACGCACATCCTCGAACGAAATTGTTCGACGATGTGCACGTGTGTGTAGGCTGTCGCTCGAACAAGCGGCTGTTACAGCCACTTACATTCGAGAGATACCTGTCGATGGGGCACGTTGCGGTCCAATTCGGGGACACCCTGAGGCTAGGAATCGAGGAACGGTATTTGCTGGAGCACGGTCGCAAGAGGCGGATCGATGTCGTCGTAAACGGCTACAGTATGATTCCGCCCATGCTGTCGGACACCGAGCGGATAGGGACCATGCCCTTACGGCTGGCGCAACATTTGGCAAAAACAATACCGCTGCAGATGGTCGAGCTTCCGCTGCCACAACACCTTCCGTTCACCGAGGCCGTTCAATGGCCCGCGCTTCACAATAGTGATCCGGCAAGCCTGTGGATGCGCCAAATGCTGGCCGAGGAGGCGTCCCGGATGGTTTCGCCGCTTGCCGTGTCCTAGCCCCTCATCGACCGGACCAGTGCGAGTATTGACCGGCTCATCTCCGATCCGCGGCTTCATCCGGGACAGGGAAAAAAGGCGGCATGGCACGCTTTGGTAGCAAAGCGCGTCTATGCTGCCCCTGGCGAGCACGACAAGCTTCTCCGCTCCCCACGCAGCTGCGGCGATCGCCGCAATCATGAAGGGCCGTCTATCGGGACCTCCGCGTGAAGCTTGAACGCCGGCGGGCTCGCGGGGCGAACCAGCGCTCAGGCTCCCACGATTGCGACGCCACTCCGGAGCAGCCGCCGTCTCGCAGGGCCGGGAGTCGCTTTTGAAACGATTGAGCAGCAGCAGCCTGCAGCCCGGATGTCGAGTCCGCGACACGGGAGTGTTCGGCCAGTTGCTGATTGCTCCCGCTGTAGCCCGTGAATCCATCCGGGAAGAACGTCATGTGCAGTTGGCACAACTTTTGACTCTGCTGTCAGGAGGTGGAACGAAGAACGAAGGGCAACATCCGCGATGATGGAATTCCGGGTCCCCGAATGACGGAGTGCTTTACGGTTATGGGTGTTCTGACATGATTGGTATCGATTTTCGCCCGGCGCTGAATGCCCCCGATAATGACCCTTATCTCTGGCTTGAAGACATCGATGGCGAAGACGCCCTTGCCTGGGTGGCGGAGCAATCGGCGAGAACACTGGCACGCCTCGGCGGACCGCAGTTCGAACGCGACCGCGACACGCTCGCAGCGATTTTCGACCGCCCTGACAAGATCCCCCTGATCACCCGCCGCGGTCGGTACATCTATAATTTTTGGCGAGCTGCTGCAAACCCGAGAGGCGTGTGGCGTAGAACGAAGCTCGCCTCCTATATGACGACAGAGCCGGATTGGGAGATCGTTCTCGACTTGGATGCCTTAGCGGCAAGCGATGGAGAAGACTGGGTCTGGGACGGCGCCGCGGTCGAGCCGGAGAGACGCGAAAGAGCCGTCCTGCGCCTGTCGCGCGGCGGCAGCGACGCAGTCGTGCTTCGCGAATTCGATCTCGGCTCGCGGAGCCTCGTCGTTGACGGTTTCAATCTTCCGGAGGCAAAAGGGGACATCGGCTGGCTCGATCCTAATACGCTTCTACTTACCAGTGCGCTCGGGGATGGCATGGCCACTCGCTCCGGTTATGCGCGCACGGTGCGGTTGTGGAAGCGCGGCTCGGATCCACTCGCCGCCCCGGTCATCTTCGAGGCGGGCCCCGAATCCGTCGGTGCGTTCGTGGAGCTGGGCCGGACCGCCGAGAGCGGGCGTGTTTGGTTCACCGATCAAACGGCCTATCTCGATTCGATTTGCTGGATCGGCGACAGGAACGGTCCGAAAACGCAACTCGATCTTCCTCGGGACGCACAAGGGACCGTCTTCGGCGACTGGCTGGCGGTAAAGCCGCGCAGCCCCTGGACGATCGGCGGTAAGACGTATGCCGCCGATGTGCTGATCGGCATCTCACTATCTGCCTTCATCGCCGGCGAAGGCAATTGCCATCTTCTTCGAACCGGGTGACAGGTGCTTTCTGCAATCCTTCTTCTGGAATGACGGGAAGCTCGTTGTCTCTTATCTCGACAACCTCGTCGCGGGTTTTGAAGTGTTCACCCCCGGCCGACAGGAATGGACGCGCTGCGTTCTAAGCACAGTACCCACCGAGGGAACTGTTCACGTTTGGTCGCTCGATGCGGCAACTCACGAGAGCAATGGAGAGGTCCTCGTTTCGGCCGAAGATCCGATAAACCCGCCGCAGCTTCTCCTGCTTGATCTGAACGCTGCGCCGAGTCTCGGCGCCCCGGTGATCCTGAAAAGCACGCCGGAGAATTTCGACGCATCCGGTGTGATAGTCACGCGCCACGAAGCGGTCTCGACGGACGGTGCGATGATCCCCTATACCCAGGTCGGGCCGGCGAAAGAAAACGGAGATGCACCGGTTCACCTCACCGCCTATGGCGGCTTCGGCAGTTCCAATCTGCCCTGCTACAACTCCGCAATCGGTAAGCTGTGGCTGGAACGCGGCGGCACGAGCGTGGTGGCGAACATCCGCGGCGGCGAGTTCGGCACGCGTTGGCACGAGGCGGGGCGAAGGGAGGGAAAGCGTCTAACCCACGACGATTTCGCCGCCGTAGCCGCCGACCTCGTGCGCAGGGGCGTCACGCGGCCGGGGCGGATAGGCGCGGAAGGCGGCTCAAATGGCGGCCTCCTCATCGCCAACATGCTTACCCGATATCCCGAGCGTTTCGGCGCACTGTTATGCACAGTTCCCCTCATCGACATGCGCCGCTACACGAAGCTATTCGCAGGCGCAAGTTGGATTGACGAATACGGCGATCCCGACAAGCCGGAGGATTGGGCCTTCCTCAGAGAAATCTCTGCCTATCACGCCGCCGAGCCAGGGCGATCCTACCCCCGATCCTACTCGCCACAACGAAGCGGGACGACCGCGTCCACCCGGGGCACGCGCGTAAGATGGCTGCAAAGCTGCAAGCACTCGGCTATTCGGCCCACTTCTACGAACACGATGCTGGCGGTCATGGTTTCGGCATAGACAATCGTGAACGGGCCGCCTTCTTCGCCCGCGGCTACTATTTCCTTCGCGACGCTATCGATTTTGCCGCCTCTCCGTGAAGGCTGGCAATCACTGCTTTGGGCGGCGTAGGCGGAAACGGAGACCCGCACGTCATTTCAGAGGAGTGATGGCTTTCGGTCAGTGGGGACTTTTGGCGAAAACCGTGGGGATGCGTGATGAAGGCAATCGTTATTCGCAATGCTGCCATCGTGGATGGCACTGGGGATCGTGCTGCGGATCGGGTTGATGTTCTGCTGGCGGATGGATTCGTTGCTGAAGTCGGAGAGCGCGTAAAGGCCCCGGCGGGCGCCCGCATATTTGACGCGGCGGGGCGCTTCGTCATGCCGGGGCTGATTGATTGCCACGTGCATGTGGTTGCCGCGAAAGGAAACCTTGCCGCGAACGCTGAGCTGCCCAACTCGCTCGTCGCGCTCTATGCCGCGAACACCATGCGCGGAATGCTGAGCAGGGGCTTTACGACGGTCCGCGACATGGGCGGCGCCGATCGAGGTCTGGTGGACGCTGTCGAGCACGGGCTTATCGAGGGACCGCGCCTCGTCATATGCGGCAAGGCACTGTCTCAGACGGGCGGCCACACCGATTTTCGCGATCGGCACAATCGGCGCACTGCAGATTTTTACGTTGACCAACTCGGAGCGCTTGGCCGTATTTGCGACGGCGAATCGGAAGTGCGACGGGCGGCCAGGGAGGAGCTGAAGGCGGGGGCCCGCTTCCTCAAGGTCATGGGCAGCGGCGGTGTTTCATCGCCGACAGACCCTATCGATGGGATGGCGTTCAGCCTTCCCGAACTGCAGGCGGTGGTCCAGGAAGCGGCGCACCAGCACACTTATGTTGCCGCTCACCTATACACGGATGAAGCGATTTGCAGGGCGCTTGAGGCCGGGGTACGGTCGATCGAGCACGGAAACCTGATTACTCCGGCGACCGCCAAGCGCATCCGCAAATTGGGCGCCGTAGTGGTTCCTACGAACATCACATATGCCGCGTTGGCACGCGAGGGCGCCGAACATGGGATGCCTGCGCCGTCGCTCGAAAAAAATCGATTTCATCCTGTCTGCGGGTCTCACGGCATTGGAGACCTTGCGGGAGGCTAGAGTAACAATGGGCTACGGCTCGGACCTACTCGGCGGAATGCACGAGTATCAGGCGCAAGAGTTTGAACTACGCGGCCGTGTCCTATCGGCACACGAAGTGATCCGCTCCGCCACGTTGGACGCCGCCCGGGTCCTCCAGCTGGAGGGCAGGGTTGGGGCCATCGCACCGGGGGCTTTCGGGGACGTAATCGTGATCGACGGCAATCCCCTAAAGGACCTGTCGATCCTTGCCGACACCAAGCGCATTCGCACAATAATCAAAGGCGGTCGTGTTGTAAAAGACCGCTAACCACCGGTTGCCTAAAAAACCTAAGCTTGCGGCTGTGAGACCTTTATCAGGTGGTGGGTAGTGGCGAATGCCGCGGCTTTTCCGCGGTGACTGTATGTTGCGGCGCGCGGGATGAATATCTCCACAGGCAGATTATGTGCCATATAATCCGCTTCGCCACTGGCTGGAAAGCAAGCACTGCAGCCGTTGGATAAAGTTGTCAGGTATCTGACACGCTGATGTTCGCCAAGGTCCAGCCGCGCTTCCTTCCAGCGGCTGAGTACGTCGCAAAACGATCGCTGCTTTTCTGCTCCGTTGGCACAAATTTTGAACGTCACTCATCAGCGGCGGAGGAAGCTGCCGTCCTGCGTAGTGGAGAAGGCGAAAGCAACATGTCAGGTCTGCGTGAGATCGCAATTTTTATTCTGATCGCTGTAACTATCGTAATCGCCGTCTCGGCGCATGCTCTAGCGACGGCGTCTGATCCGCAGCCTGCTGATCTGATCTATAGGACGTTTCCCATCCTCCCCTTTTCCGAGGTGAAGGAACTCGACGAACGTGCGAAGCCGCGCGTCATGAAGCGACAAAGGAGCCTGCTTGAGGAGCGATACGACCTTTCTGATCATCCCATGAAAGGTGTGATGATGTCAGGTCGCCGGAAAGCGGTTCAGGCCGACGTTCGCGTTAAACTCCCGAAGGGGGTAACCTGGGACGTCTTGAACGCGAAAAGCCCGGACGAGATCAGAGAGCAGGGGCTACTACCGTTCGGCTTTATGCCGCTGCCACATGTAAAGCAGGCAACTGGCGGCCAGGTTTTTCCCGCGGTGCAGATCAATGAAATCGGCCGCCAAGAAGGCAGGGATCTCAGGCGTTTCGATGTGGACTTCGACCTCCCCGATCATCTGACGCCGGAGTTCCCGCCGCCGATCTTCCTGACCTCGCATCCGGAACTCGGTGACGTGTCGCGCGGCGAGCTTCTGACGATCAGGAACTTCAATGAGATTATGAGCGGGATCATCACACCGGTGCAGATGGAGGGGCTTCGCCTTCTCCTAACCCCCTTTCCGCAAGAAGAGTTCAACGAGACCGAGGACCGTAAAGCTGCAGAGGAGAGCCTGGGCGTCGCCTGCCTAGATTGCCATTCCAACTTCCATACGAATGCCGCCTTCCACCTGACCCCCGATGTCCGGCCACAAGCACAGCGGTTTCGTCTCGACACTACCAGTCTGCGCGGCCTGTTCAATCAGCAGATTCACGGCTCGAAGCGGTCGCTGCGGTCGATCGAAGACTTTACTGAGTTCGAGCAGCGCACAGCCTACTTCAACGGCGACCATGTGAGCGCCGCGAGAAAGGGCGTGAACCTGCTCAATCGCTCGAGCCAGGTCTCGATGATGGCGCAGATGCAGAATATGATAGACTTCCCGCCCGCGCCCAAGCTCGACGCGTCGGGACGGCTCGATCCGAGCCAGGCGAGCGAGCAGGAGCTGGAAGGCGAACGGGTGTTTATGGGCGAGGGCCGCTGCGCCCTCTGCCACGTCCCGCAGACGGCCTTTATGGACAACAACATGCACGACCTGAAGCTCGAGCGCTTCTATAAGATCGGCCAGAGGGCCAACGATCTCGTGATGTCACCAGATGGTCCGATCAAGACCTTCACACTGCGTGGCATCAAGGACTCTCCACCTTACTTGCACGATGGTCGGCTGATGACACTCGCCGACACGGTCGAGTTCTTCAATTTGGTTCTAGGGACAAAGCTTACGCAGCAAGAAAAGGACGCATTGGTTACCTATTTGCTTGCCCTGTAACGCGAACAGCAGGAATGCTGGCTGCGGAGAAAGCCAGATTTATGGTGGCCCGGTGCAAGCAACCTAGGATTGAGTTACCGTCGCCTAGGCATCCGACCTATGGAGGAAGGTTGCATAGGGCTCAAACGCTATAGGCCTTAGAGCAAGACCCGCTATAGCGGTATGGGACGCAGACACGGTACCAGCACATCAAAGCTGTCCATCCCGAGAGCTTGTCGCGTGCCCAAGCGAGGAGGACTATGCTTGGCGACGCGGGACGAGGGCCAGACTGCGGCAACGGCGAGCTGGTCCGATGTCGGTTGGCGCTTCAAAGCTTCGACCTGTGCGTCCAGCGGCCGATACTTGGATTGGTTTCTCCATTGGCCTGCAAAGGCCAGCTAACTCTTGTAGGTGGAGATCGCGGCCGCGGTGGTTTCCACGCCTTCGAAAAAGAACGCCCGACGTTTTAATTGTCCGACCCAGGCATGGGGCTGCCAGTTCTCGGGTCCGCCACATAGGAGAATCATAACTGGTCTGGGCGCACGCGCTTCTGGGGAGCGGATGATTGTTTTGAGGCAGCGACGGTCGGTCCAGCTTGGGTCGCCGCTCTGGGCGTTCGGATGCGTGTGCCAGTCGCCTATGTATGTGTCGATACGGCCTGACGCATGATAATGACGGTCGATCTCCGATTGCTCCCATTCGCGGTCTGGGGAAAAGCTGTTGCGTGTGCGGGTCGCTTCCGACCCGCCGTCAATCATCTTCGTGATCACTGCGACATTCGTGTCCGACCAGTATCCCATAAAGGTCCCGCCTGTTTCGAGGTCGTGCCAAAGGATCGCGTCTTTCAGCATCGCTTCGACGACGGACTCAGGTATCCAGATCAGCTTCGGCATCCGCAGTCCGGATGTCGGTCCAGTGGATCGATCCGCCAATTGGGCGGCACACGACGTTTTCCGTTATGCAGATTCACAGTGCGGACTTCGGATACCGTCCACTCATCCGGGCTGGACACCACATCGACTGCCATCCGGACGGTCTCCAAGGACAGTTCTTTCAGGTCGAACGAAGCTCCGGTGAAGGTGAGTTCGGAGCAACCAGGTGGCTGAACGAGAGTTGATTCGTCATTCATGCCGTTCGGATAGGGGATGTGCCCCGACTTTCCTTCCGGGGTCTCGTTGGCGTGCGCCCTGCACACAGGACAACCGGATTCCGGATGATGGAAAACGACCGCCCCGCCGTGCAGGTTGGGTGAGGCGAAAACGGAGATGAGCGGGAGACCACGCTCCCTGCAGATGTCGCCAAGAAGGTAGGTCACGCCCGGTGCGGCACTGGCGTCCACAACGAGATCGACGCTGTCCAACAACTCGTTCAGCCGATCTGTGTCTCCGGGAGTGTGCGGATCGCAGGTTGGTAATCCAATGCGGTGCGGGACGGCCAGAACGGAGGTCCATGGATATTCCCGTTCGATGAACCGCTTCAAGGTGTCCGTCTTCTTCGTTCCCCAGCTGCTGGCTCCAAGTTCCCAACGGATCGCGTTGCCCGGCTCGACGACATCGTCGTCCATCAAATGGAGCGAGGTGCAGCCGTTTCTAGCTAGTTCGACGGCAGCGGGTGATCCCAGGGCCCCGAGCCCGACAACCGCAATGCGTTTGCCTCTCAGACTCGCGACCGATGGAACTCGATAGCCGATGTCTATCTCGCCGTCCCGTAGAACAGGCACGATGGACGCGACCGTGTCTCTACGACGCGGTCCCCTTCGACTCGGGCCTGAAATGCGCTCCTGTACCGCCATTGCGCACACCCAAGCATCTCCATGCTCGTTGTGTTGAAGTTCGGTCTTGCTGACCGTGAATGAGAGCCGGATGTCTGCTCCGTCGCATGTCACATATGTTTTCCCGTACGCGACTTTGGCCACTTCAGCAGAACCTGTTGGTAGGGAAAGTTGGTCGTCGCGCCGCCAAGGGAAGCTAGCGCGAATGGCAGTCGAAGAAATGGCGGCAGGAAGAGGCGCAACGCGCTTCGCCAAAAGACTACCGTCACCGGCGTGGACGGCTGAGATAGCAGCCCTGATGGTTCGGCCGTTTTTTTTCCTGCTTATGGTTACGAGGACATCGACGGTCCCTTTGTCATAGCCCGAGAGTTTCCAGCCGGAGTCAACAAGGATGAAACTCCCGCTCGTTTGACCGAGGCTGTTCCACCAGTACTCGATCGGCTCTCCTTGTGGATCCTCCGCCCCTGTGCCGTTCAGGACATGCGCGAGGTTTTCGTCGAGGATATCCGCCAATGACATGTTGGCCTGCCAATAGCGGGTATCGCGCCCCAGCAGACAAAGGGCTCCTTCGGGTCCACAGTGCCGCTCCGGGTATTCGGATGGGTCGCACGTCAGAAAAACATGTGGGCGCAGGCGCGGAAAGGTATCTGGATAAATTGCCTTCAGCCCAATTGTTCTTCCGTCGTACAATGGCCATGAAAACTCGATTTCAAGGATACCGGCAGCCGCCGCCTCTTCATCTATGAGGAGGCTCTTTCCAGCAACAGAATGAAGCTTGTCAAGTTCCGCTAGTCTCCTGCGCCCTGCCAGTGTGCCGGCAAAAGCAGCCGGTGGCTGAAAGTCGGTGTATGGCTTCATGTTCAACCAACGTGCTTCGGAGGTACTTTCGGCGGAACGCTTGGACCAGGGTGATGCGGTGGGCTAGGCGGGTGACCGGGATGACCGGGATGTTCGGGATCACCGGGCTTGTGTCCCGGATTGTCAGGCTTGCCTGCCATTTAATGCTCCTTCTTGCTGCGGCTAGTGATAAGTTTTGCGTGATGCTGGCGACTAGGACCTTGAGCTGAGTGAAGTACGGGACTGTGTTGCGGCCCTTTTCGCTGATGTCTGATATTGACGGTCACGGCTAGTCCTCAATTGAATTGCTAACAGTCGGGGACCTTGACGGCCAGCCTCACTATGGAGCGACTATACGACTGCGCCCAAGTCAGATTCAGCGTTCATAGGGTCGAAGCCGCAGGATATCGGCAATTCTTCAGCTGATCCGCAGGCTTGCTGCAAGTAGGTGCGTCGGTTCCGAAAAGGTGAGGCGATCCAGTCGCCGGAATGGACCAAGGCGTTCGAACCGCTTTCCGCGACTTGGCGCAGCCCGGTCGGAGGAGGAGCTCCTGTTCCGGTCGCTTTCACGGCGACATGACACCGCGTCCGGCGCGCTGTCGGAGGCGATGATGCGTCTTCAACCTTGGCACGGCGCCGTTGACGAACTCGGCATGATGGCGTGCCCTTCGGCCGCGACGCGTGAAACTGGAAGACGTTGTTCAAGAGCTACGAAGAGGACTTGAGGTCCGCGTGCGCGGATCTCGAGCGGCTTGAGCCCGAGGCACGGCGGTTGGACGCCAAGACAGAGGCGCTGCGTAGTCAGGCCGCCGGGATCGACGAGGCTACCGGGGAGGCAAGTCGCACATCCCGTGACAGGGCGTGGATGGAACATTGTCATAGAATGGGCGCCGCTTCGGTCGACCTCCTCGAGACGATGCGGGCCGACGATCGTGTGCTCACTCAACGCCTGCTGCATTTTGCGGAGCTGGGAAAGCTCAACCAGCTTCTGCTGCACGCGCAACAGTGGGATCGGACACCCGACCTTGCAGGCAGGCGTCGGGAACGCGCATCTTTGACCTGGAGCAGGAGCTGGTCGAAAGCAGCGGCGCGAGCGACATCGCGGGTATCGAGCAGTTGCTCGGCGCAGCGAGAAGACGTAACTCGAAGACGAGCTTGACAGGCTCACGCCCATCCTAGGGACCAGGACTTCAGATGCAGCGAAGTGTTCAGAGACCGTTTCAGGGCGCAGGACGCGCTGGGCGCCATTCGTGGCGACGCGAAGGTGGCGGAGATCGAGGAGCAGCGGCGAACGACGCTTTTGGAGATAGAAGACAGCGCCCGACGATACATTGAGCTGCCGCGCAGGCGCCGCGGCCGCCGAGCGCGGTCAGGGTTCGTCATCGCAGCGGCATGATGGCTCGGGCGTCAACGGCCTTCAGAACGGTTAGCCGCGGAGCCTATCAAGGCGTCGCCGCCCAGTCTGGCGAGGATAGAGACGTCCTGATCGGGGTGACGGCGCCAGGTGGTTCGAAAGCTGCAGACGAACTGTCCAAGGTCGCTCGCTTCCAATTGTATCTGGGGCCTCCGTGTGGCTGGATATCATGAATTCGTCGAAAACAGAGTGTCGTCGGTGCGCTTCATCGCCGACGACATCAGGACACGTTCGACGACTTCCGGGCGGAGGAATCCTTCAGGCTGTTTGCGGATATGGCACGTGTCACGGACTGGCATCTACCTGACTCATCACCGGCACCTTACAGGCCCTTGCGCGGAAGGTCTGCCCCGGCATCAGGCTCTACGATCTCGACGAGGTCGGGAGCGACGAGGCTCGAGGTCGTCGCTCCGAATAGATGACGCTGACCTTCATACTCGACGTTGCAGCTTCGCGATCGCGTGAGAAACCTACTCTGGCAAACGACACCACTTCGACGCTCGCGCTCTTGATCGACGACAACGCCTCACCGAAGATTATTGCCGGCGTCCGCGCTGAAATCCCCAACTACGGTAGGGCTCGCGTCAAGCGTGTGGCGATTGGTCCAAACCCAATCTCGACGGCTGGAAGGAATGCCTGCTGGAGCACTCGCTCCAGCAGGTTCAGCAGTTCTCCTATACCTCGGGCAAGAACGCGACCGACGGCGCGATGATCATCGACGCCATGGACCTGCTCTATACAGGCCGCTTCTCCGGCTGTCGCGTTGTCTCGAGCGACGATGATTTCGCGAGACTCCTCACCCGCCTTCGCCCAAACCGAAGGGGCGGCGGATCTTCCAATTCCAGTGTCTAAATACCGACTATTGCGCAGGCCAGTTACCCTGCGGCAGGATACACATCCCCATGGAGGCACCAATCTTCCATATTTCCAACAACCCATGACGAAGACCTCGTGCGTTAGTTCAGCAGCTGGTACCCCCTTGCGCTAAGACGATGTGCCGGGACACAAACCAAGTGCTCGATCCGTACTAACCTGTGCTGCAGGGGGCCTCACCTCACACGTAATCGAATCCTGCATCAATGCGTGCAAATCGCAGCGTTCCGGCTCTTTCCCGAGTTAAACGCAGTTTATCGTTGTCCCTATGAACGTAACGTGGCTCGACTAAACCATTTTACTGGTTTGGCGGTTAAGCGGACAGGGTGGCGCGACCCAGGCCGAATCCAGAGATCGTCTTGGGCCGAGATTCTATTGGGCAAGGGGGAAGAATGTCAAAAAGACAGCAGGCGGCAGCAGCCTCGAAGCGTAAGGCTAAGCCGAAATCGCAAAAATTGCGGAGACGACGCTTACCAAAGGACTTCAGGCCGAAATCGCCTGGCGACACGATATTTGAGTTAGCCTTCATCAAGACGCACGCGAAGACTTTGAATCTATTCTTCGAGAAGGTGATCACGGGGAGAACAATATACCGCAGGCTCTGCAAGGTCCTGCGGACCAACTACATCAACCCGGACGCGTCACCGAGCGAGTACATCAGGTCGGACGAAGATTCAGGATCAAAAGCTCTCCGTGCCTTTACCCAAGTCCTGAACAACAGCGCTGAATTCCAACCTGACGGACTGCATCTTTTGCCAGGCGATTTTGCTGATGTCGAAAATATGGGGCAGCTCGGCGGTGTTATCGTCGGCTGGTACCGGAAAAATGGCTGGCAGGTTTCGGTAGGATGATCCACATGACGTTTCCTCGCTATTTTTCTATCGCCTTGGTCGCGGCGGTCCAACCCGTGGCCGCCGCGACCATGGATGAGCTGGTCACGAGGTACCATGTTGATCCAAAAAACATTCCGCCTGAAAAGGCGTTCGTCATCGATGAACATAACGACAAACCCCTCTTGAAGCAGATCGACACAGACAACGACCTCGTCGTCTCGAAGACGGAGTTCGACGCCTGGGCGACGAAAAAATACGGCGAAGTTGTCAAACTTGCCGAGGAAGCGAGGAGCGTCGGAACTCCCACTAGTGCCGAAGGCATTTTTCGAGCGAGCACCCGTAAAGAACAGCGCTTGGCGGGAATACCAGTCGAGGCACTGTTGACGGAGGAGAAACCAAAGCGGATCAGTGCCTGCGAGGATAGGCAGCAGTGGTTCATTCGGCGTGACCGCCTCGACAATTGGATGTTTGATTTTGTTCCTGTCGCGAAAGCCCAAGGTGCGTCCATCAGCTATACAAGTGACCAGAAAGCCGGCGAAAACACACTGTCGATTGATGGCGCTATTGGTGTTGCGCTTTGGCGGGACCCATGCCTTTCTCCCCGGAGGGAGCAGAACCCGGTACACCGTATTTCTCTGCTGTCGCTGTTGTTCCGTGGCTTTCAGCGAATGGAACACGGTCGACCGGCGACAAAGAGTCGAGCGATCTCCGGCTTGGAGTCGAGTTCCAATCGGAGCTGGCGGACATCGCGCCATTGAATCTCAGTTATTTTTCACTTTCACCGTACTACCAAACTGACTTCCGCGGCAAAGCTAATGCGTTCGGCGTGAACGCAATTTGGTCGCCATATTGGTTGGAGGGAAGGCTGGGCGGAAATTATGTTTCCGATCGAGATCCGCTCGACTGGTATTGGCAGTTCTCAGCCGAAGCTGACTATCTAAACGTACAGGATACCGGCAGGACCGAGCTCGGCGACGATGACTACGCTTGGCTTGGCTTCACCGCGAAAATCAATCTTTTCCCGTTCTCAGAATCGTCAAACGAGGTCCTGGCCGACAGAGTTGTCATAACAGGGACCATGAAACACTATTGGGACGCGCTGTCCGGTGATCACATATCGGACTACCTCGCCGAAATCGCCTACAATCTCGACCCCACCGGATCTACCTCGATATCAATCGGGTATGAGAATGGTACGCGCAAGGAGACCCTGGATTACGTCGATCAAGTTGAGCTGAAGCTCAACTACAAGTACTAGGTACCCAACTCTGACTTTGCCGTTAATGGCGCCCAACCTCGCTTCAGCCCGGATATTCCAACCGTCGAATTCTGGACGAGGTGGTCAAGCGGAACACCCATGGACATAGAGACTATCGCAAAAGTGGCGCAACGGTGTTTTGCCAGCATCCCGACGGTCGTGCTGGGCAGCGGCGCGTCGATGCCGCATGGCCTGCCCGGCATGAAGGCCCTGAGCCAGTACCTGAACTCGTCGGTGCATCCCAAGGGCTCCACAGAGGAGGAGAAGTGGTCGGCGGTCTCCCAGGCACTGGACCGCGGAGAGCACCTCGAAGCGGCGTTGGAAGGTCTGAATCTGCCAGCCAGCCTGCTTCACAAGATCGTCGGATCGACCTGGAACTGCGTCAACGAGAAGGACGCCGAGCTCTACCGGAGACTCTATGCGGATCCATTCGCATATCCCTTGGGCGAGCTGCTGGCGAAGCTGTTTCATAGCAGCGCCAACTCCGTCGACGTCGTCACGACGAACTACGACCGGGTAGTCGAGTACGCCTGCAACTCCGCGGGCCTGCTGTTTCAGACGGGATTCGCGCCCGGCTATCTCCAGAAGTGGGACGCGGGGAACAAGATCACCTTTCGAAGCGGCCACAAGGAGGCGCGTATCGTAAAGATCTGGAAGGTGCACGGCTCCCTGGACTGGTTCCAGACGGCCGACGAGCGCGTCATTGGGCTCCCGGTATTCACCCTCCCGGATAGCGGGGTCACTCCACTGATCGTGACCCCGGGACTCAACAAGTACGAGAAGACTTCGGAAGATCCGTTCCGGACGACGATCAACGGCGCCGACACCGCTCTCAAGCGCGCCGCGGCTTTCCTCTGCATTGGGTTCGGCTTCCGCGACAAGCACATTCATCCGAAGATCATCGAGCGATGCCGGGAAAGAATGTTCCGATCGTGGTGCTGGCGCAGGAGCTGACCGACGAGGCGAAAAGCTTCCTGCGGTCGAAGGCCGGCAGCAATTATCTCGGCATCGAACAGGCCGACGAGGGCAGCCGAGTCTTTACAGCGGAATTCCCGGAGGGAGTGGCCGTGGCGTCACCCGTCCTCTGGTCGATGAACGGATTCAACAAGCTGATTTTCTAGGGGGACTGAAATTGGGAATCTTAAAGTTCGACGATGCCGAAGCACTCGGGTCCGTCGTTTCGGTTGACACGAGCGCCGTCATCGTCCGTGTCGAAGATCTTGACCGGCTCAAGCGCCTGCAGGTGAACCGCCTCGTTGTGCTGCAAAGCAGCCGGGCGGGGCAACATCTCATCGGAATCGTCGTGAAGATTACGCGAAAGCCCGACCAGCGAGCGGCCGACACCGAGATCGAACCGGGCGTGGAAAGCGAGCCGGACGAAAACAACCTGGTGAGGATCACCCTTATCGGGACGCTGATCGACAAGGTTGGCCTCGCGTCGAACGTCTTTCGACGCACCCTGGAGACCGTTCCGGAGATCGAGGCGAACTGCTTCTCGCTCGAAGGGGACCGTCTCACGAGATTCATGCAGGTCGTGTCGAACGTCGAAATGGACGGGCCTAAGCTGTCGTTGGGAACGTTCACGCTGGACGACGAGGCCGTCGCATACCTGAACGGCAACAAGCTGTTCCAAAGGCACGCGGTCGTTGTTGGCAGCACCGGCTCGGGGAAGTCCTGGACGACGGCGCGGCTGCTGGATCAGATCGCTGCGCTGCCGCAGGCAAACGCAGTGCTCTTCGACATCCATGGCGAGTACGCGCCACTCGAAGGCGAGGCATTCCAGCACTTCCGGATTGCCGGGCCGGGTGACCTCGAAAAGGAGCGGGCTCTCGACGACGGCGTGCTGCACCTTCCGTACTGGCTGCTTGGATACGAGGCCTTGGTCTCGATGTTCGTCGATCGCAGCGACCAAAATGCGCCCAACCAATCCATGGTGATTACGCGCACGATCACCGAGGCAAAGAAGGCAATGCTCAACCATGACGAGCACAGGGAGCTTCTCGACAACTTCACGATCGACAGTCCGGTCCCGTTCAACCTGGACTCCGTGCTCAAGACCCTAGAGGAGCTCGACGGCGAGATGGTCACCGGAAGCTCCGGCCGGGAGAAGCAGGGTGACTTCCATGGCAAGCTCAGCCGTCTGATCGCCCGCCTCGAAGCCAAGCGCAGCGACCGTCGGCTGGCTTTCTTGTTTCAGCCTCCGAGTGAATGCATGCAGATGGACTGGCTGGCGAAGATGGTGCACCGTCTGGTGGCCGGCCGGGGTGCTCAGCATGCCAAAGGCGGCGTCAAGATCATCGACTTCTCCGAAGTCCCTTCCGACGTGCTGCCGCTCATGGTGAGTCTGCTGGCGCAGATCATCTTCACGACGAGCCTGTGGACTGAATCCTTGATGCGCCACCCGATCGCCATACTGTGCGACGAAGCGCATCTCTACATTCCCGAACGGACGCAGGCGGACAGCGGAGGCGCGGTCGCGGTGGAGATCTTCGAACGTATTGCCAAGGAGGGGCGAAAGTACGGGATCGGACTGATGGTTATCAGTCAGAGGCCCTCGGAGGTCAACCGGACGGTGCTCAGCCAATGCAACAACGTAATCGCCATGCGTCTTACGAACGGGGACGATCAGAGCGTGATCAAGCGATTGCTCCCCGATTCGCTCGGAAGCTTTGGGGAACTGCTGCCGGTCCTCGACGTGGGTGAGGCGCTCGTGGTCGGCGACGCCAGCCTACTGCCGACCCGCATCCGGATTTCAGAGCCGTCCAAGAAGCCCGACAGCCACACGGTGGCGTTTTGGGATCGATGGTGCGAGACCGAGCCGAAATCCGACACGGCCAACGCCGTCAGGGCCTGGCGCCGCCAGAGCATGTCATAGCTGCGGCGAAGGGTCGAAACAAGAGACTACGTTCGCGCCGTCGACGACGCGGGCATTTAGCGCGGTTGAGGCGCTCGAATTGTGGAAATCCGGGCCGCCGATCCAAGAGACGAAGCAGAACGACCTTCACCGTTCCGCTGCAGTTTTAACGAGGCTCCAAAAAAGCTTAGGTGTAGGCCGTGAACTCACAAAAGCGGTTATCTTCGTTGTAGTAGCCGCGGGGTACTAAAACAGCGCTCAGAGCGCGCGGCGGTCAGGTCGTTCGCGGATAGCTCGTAGGACCCAATTACTACATCCCTCATTCAATTGTCGATTTGAATGGGGCGCTGCACCAGGTCACGCCCGTCGACGGTGGCCGTATAATACTTGCGAATTCGTGGCCCAAAGCGACGTGCTGGAATGCGGTCTGGAATAGCGTACCGGCCGTGGTGTAGACCTGCAAAAGCAGCCGCCCGGCTACTGTACCGACCACTTTGAGAAGATGTCGAGGGGCGATCAAACCCCGTGTTGAACTTGAAGCAACCAGCAATGGCTTTGAACAAACGCTGCACTGACGGGCCGCAAGTCTCGCACTTTTGGCACATGCCAATCCAACGCAACCCATTCCGCCTATTACGTCCGGTGTCGTCACTTGGGCCCGCAAGTCCAAAAAGCGTAACCGAAATGTCCTGATGCGCCGCAACGCTGTCGCCGTCCGGCAAGTTGAACATCCGGCGGTCTCAAGCATTGCGCTGACAGCTCTGTCGGCTTTGTCGAAACCGCGACACAGGCTTGTTGCGCGAACTGGTCCGTTTTGTCCGGCCTAAATAGCTGAAACAAAACAAAAAGCGCTTCCTTGGGCTCGATCAGCCAAATTGGCACGAGTTTTGAACCCTTCATTGCGAGGCGGCGCCAGCTGCCGACCCGCCATTGCGCGATCGATGGAACGAAAGAAGGAAGGCAACATGTCAGATTTGCGTCAAATCGCATTCTACGGCAAGGGGGGCATCGGCAAATCCACCACCTCCCAAAATACGCTCGCGGCCCTCGTCGATCTGGGGCAGAAGATTCTCATCGTGGGCTGCGACCCCAAAGCCGACTCCACCCGCCTTATCTTGAACTCGAAAGCGCAGGACACTGTTCTGCATCTCGCGGCAGAGGAAGGTTCGGTGGAAGACCTCGAACTCGAGGACGTGCTCAAGGTCGGCTACAAAGGCATCAAATGCGTGGAGTCCGGTGGGCCGGAACCGGGTGTCGGTTGCGCGGGCCGCGGCGTCATCACCTCCATCAACTTTCTTGAGGAGAACGGCGCCTACGACGACGTCGACTACGTCTCCTACGACGTGCTTGGCGACGTGGTGTGTGGCGGCTTCGCGATGCCGATCCGCGAGAACAAGGCGCAAGAAATCTATATCGTCATGTCCGGTGAAATGATGGCGCTATATGCTGCCAACAACATCGCCAAGGGTATCCTGAAATATGCCCATTCTGGCGGCGTGCGGCTCGGCGGACTGATCTGCAACGAGCGTCAAACCGACCGGGAGCTCGACCTCTCCGAGGCGCTGGCTGCCAAGCTCAACTCCAAGCTCATTCACTTCGTGCCGCGCGACAACATCGTCCAGCACGCCGAACTCCGGAAGATGACGGTGATCCAGTATGCTCCGGATTCCAAGCAGGCCGGGGAATATCGCTCGCTGGCCGAGAAGATCCATGCGAATTCCGGCCAGGGCACGGTCCCGACACCGATTACCATGGAGGAGCTCGAGGACATGCTGCTCGACTTCGGCATCATGAAGACCGACGAGCAGATGCTTGCCGAGCTTCAGGCCAAGGAAGGCACGCTGGCGGTTGCCCAATAACCTCCCCGCCGCCGGCAGGGGCGCGCCGGCATCCACCCCGGCGCGCTCTTCCTAAAGAACATCGCCTCGTCCGACGAGGCGTCACCGAAGCTGAAAGGGAACAGGGCCCATGAGCCTCGACCATGAGAATGACGGCGCTCTCCATGAGAAGCTTATCGAGCAAGTGCTGTCGCGGTATCCAGACAAGGCGGCGAAGCGCCGCAAGAAGCACCTGAGCGTCGCGAAGAGCGGAGACGAGGCCGGCAAGGAGGGAGAGATCCTTTCCGAATGCGACGTAAAGTCGAACATCAAGTCCGTTCCCGGCGTGATGACGATCCGCGGCTGCGCCTATGCCGGCTCCAAAGGTGTGGTGTGGGGTCCGGTCAAGGATATGGTCCATATCTCACATGGGCCGGTCGGTTGCGGCCAATATTCCTGGTCGCAGCGCCGCAATTACTATGTAGGCACGACGGGCATCGACACGTTTGTGACGTTGCAGTTTACCTCCGACTTCCAGGAGAAGGACATCGTTTTCGGGGGCGACAAGAAACTGGAAAAGATCATCGACGAGATCGAAGAGCTGTTCCCGTTGAACAATGGCATCAGCATTCAATCGGAATGCCCGATCGGCCTGATCGGTGACGACATTGAAGCGGTGTCGCGAAAAAAGGCGCAGGAGCACGAAAAGACGATCGTACCGGTGCGCTGCGAGGGCTTCCGCGGCGTGTCCCAATCGCTTGGCCACCACATAGCCAACGACTCGATTCGCGACTGGGTCTTGGACAAAACCGAAGTTGAGTTCGAGGCCGACCGTTATGACGTCAACATCATCGGCGACTACAATATCGGCGGCGACGCGTGGGCTACGCGCATCCTCTTGGAGGAGGTTGGATTGCGCGTGGTCGGCAACTGGTCGGGGGACGCGACCCTCGCCGAGGTCGAGCGGGCGCCGAAGGCCAAGCTCAACCTCATCCACTGCTACCGGTCGATGAACTACATCTGCCGGCACATGGAAGAAAAGTACGGCATCCCGTGGATGGAGTACAATTTCTTCGGGCCCTCCCAGATTGAAGCGTCTCTGCGCAAGATCGCCAAGCATTTCGGACC
Organism: Sinorhizobium prairiense; assembly: GCF_029201645.2. Classification (NCBI taxonomy): domain Bacteria; kingdom Pseudomonadati; phylum Pseudomonadota; class Alphaproteobacteria; order Hyphomicrobiales; family Rhizobiaceae; genus Sinorhizobium; species Sinorhizobium prairiense. The sequence goes on along the minus strand of NZ_CP104130.1, from coordinate 25,804 downwards.
GACGATCGAGGACAAGACAGAGGCGGTCATCGCCAAGTACCGGCCCCTGGTCGATGCGGTCATCGACAAGTACTGGCCGCGCCTCGAAGGCAAGACGGTGATGCTTTATGTCGGCGGGCTCCGCCCTCGCCACGTCGTCACGGCCTATGAGGACCTCGGCATGGTGATCGTCGGCACCGGATACGAGTTCGCTCACAACGATGACTATCAGCGCACAGGCCATTACGTGAAGAAAGGCACGTTGATCTATGACGACGTGACCGGTTACGAGCTGGAAAAGTTCATCGAGGGGATCCGCCCCGATCTCGTTGGCTCCGGCATCAAGGAGAAGTATCCGGTGCAGAAGATGGGCATTCCGTTCCGTCAGATGCATTCCTGGGATTATTCCGGGCCCTATCACGGCTACGACGGCTTCGCCATTTTCGCCCGTGACATGGATCTGGCCGTCAACAGCCCCGTCTGGGACCTCTACGACGCCCCGTGGAAGAAGGCCGGGCCGCCAATGGCTGTCGCTGCCGAATGAAAAACCGGGCCTCCAGGAGCAGGGGGCCACAAACGCCCGCGACGCCCATCCGCGGGAGATCTGAAACATCTCGACATCCCCTGTGCCGCCGTCTGGCGTGCCAGATGAAAAGAGGTAACCACCATGCCGCAGTCGGCCGAAAAAATTCTCGACCATGCTCCGTTGTTCCGCGAGCCGGAATACAGGCAGATGCTTGCCGAGAAGAGGCTGAATTTCGAGTGTCCGCACCCGAACCAGATCGTTACCGATCAACGCGAATACACCAAGACCTGGGAGTACCGCGAAAAGAACCTCGCCCGCGAAGCGCTTGTTGTGAACCCCGCCAAAGCCTGCCAGCCGCTCGGAGCTGTGTTTGCGGCTGCGGGGTTCGAGCGGACCATGTCCTTCGTCCATGGCAGCCAGGGCTGCGTCGCCTACTACCGTTCGCACCTGTCGCGGCACTTCAAGGAGCCGGCATCGGCGGTTTCGTCCTCGATGACCGAGGACGCGGCGGTGTTCGGCGGCCTGAAGAACATGGTCGACGGGCTTGCCAACACCTATACACTCTATGATCCGAAGATGATTGCCGTCTCGACCACCTGTATGGCAGAGGTCATTGGCGACGACCTGCACGGCTTCATCGAGAACGCCAAGAACGAAGGCTCGGTCCCGCCCGACTTCGATGTTCCTTTCGCTCACACGCCCGCCTTCGTCGGCAGCCACGTCGACGGCTATGACGTCATGGTCAAGGGTGTTCTGGAGCACTTCTGGAAAGGCCAGGAGCGCAAACAATCCGATGGAACGATCAACATCATCCCGGGATTCGACGGCTTCTGCGTCGGGAACAACCGTGAGCTCAAGCGCCTGCTCGACCTGATGGGCGTGTCCTACACGTTCATCCAGGATGCCTCCGACCAGTTCGACACGCCTTCGGATGGGATGTATCGCATGTATGACGGCGGCACGATGATCGAGGACGTGAAGGCGGCACTCAATGCCGAGGCGACACTGTCGCTGCAGCACTACAACACCCGTAAGACGCTGGAATATTGCAAAGAGGTCGGACAGGCGACGACCTCGTTCCACTATCCTCTCGGTGTCAAGGCGACCGACGAATTCCTGATGAGGGTCTCGGAGATTTCCGGCAAGGATATCCCAGCGGCAATCGGTATGGAGCGCGGCCGACTGGTCGATGCCATAGCGGACAGCCAAGCCTGGCTGCATGGTAAGAAATACGCGATCTACGGCGATCCCGACTTCGTCTACGCCGTCGCCCGTTTTGTCATGGAGACGGGCGGCGAGCCGACCCACTGCCTCGCCACCAATGGCACGCCAGCCTGGGAAGCCGAAATGAAGGAACTCCTTGCATCCTCGCCCTTCGGCAAGGATGCCCAGGTCTGGGCGGGCAAGGACCTCTGGGCGATGCGCTCGCTGCTCTTCACCGAGCCGGTGGACCTGCTGATCGGCAATTCCTACGGCAAGTATCTGGAGCGCGACACCGGCACACCGTTGATCCGGCTGATGTTTCCGATCTTCGACCGGCACCATCACCATCGCTTCCCTCTTATGGGCTACCAAGGGGGTCTACGCGTCCTAACCGCGATCCTCGACAAGATCTTCGACAAGCTCGATCGCGAGACGAGCGAGCCGGGTGTGACGGACTATTCTTTCGACCTGACCCGCTAAAAAGCGGCGGTTGGCCTTTGCTGAAGGCCGGCCGTCTTCCCCTATGGAGTTGAAAAACCGGCGCAATGTCACCGCTCACCGTTAAAATCAATGATGTCTTCGACGAGCCCGCCTGCGAGAAGAATCGCAGCAAGGATGCCAAGGCGCGCCAGAAAGGCTGCTCGAAGCCGCTGACCCCGGGGCGGCAGCCGGCGGCTGCGCTTTCGACGGGGCCAAGATCGTGCTGCAGCCGATCACTGACGTCGCGCACCTGATCCATGCACCGCTCGCCTGCGAAGGCAATTCCTGGGACAACCGCGGCGCGGCTTCGTCGGGGCCAACGCTATGGCGCACCAGCTTCACGACAGACCTCACCGAACTCGACGTGGTGATGGGGCAGGGCGAGCGGAAGCTTTTCAAGGCGATCCGCGAGATCAAGGAAAAGTATGCTCCGCCGGCGATCTTCGTCTATTCGACCTGCGTGACGGAGCTGATCGGCGACGACATCGAGGCGGTCTGCAAGCGCGCTGCGGAAAAGTTCGGCTTGCCGGTGGTGCCGGTCAACACGCCAGGCTTCGTCGGCTCCAAGAACCTCGGCAACAAGCTTGCCGGCGAGGCCTTGCTCGATCACGTCATCGGCACGGTCGAGCCCGATGATATAGGCCCTCACGACATCAATATCCTGGGCGAATTCAACCTTTCCGGCGAGTTCTGGCTGGTGAAGCCGCTCCTCGATCGGCTCGGCATTCGCGTGCGGGCCTGCATTCCGGGCGACGCGCGCTACCTGGACGTGGCCTCCGCGCACCGTGCCCGGGCGGCGATGCTGGTGTGCTCGACGGCGCTCATCAATCTTGCCCGCAAGATGGAGGAGCGCTGGAACATCCCGTTTTTCGAGGGATCGTTCTACGGCATCACCGACACCTCGGAAGCACTCAGAAAAATCGCCAAGCTGCTCGTGAAGAAGGGCGCCGCTCCGGAGATCCTCGATCGCACGGAGGCATTGATCGCGGAGGAGGAGGCGATTGCGTGGAAGAAGCTTGAAACGTACCGGCCGAGACTTGAAGGCAAGCGCGTGCTGCTCAACACCGGGGGCGTGAAGTCCTGGTCGGTCGTCCATGCGCTGATGGAGATCGGCATTGAGATCGTCGGCACCTCCGTCAAGAAATCGACGGTCGAGGACAAGGAACGCATCAAGCAGATCCTGAAGGACGAGAACCATATGTTCGAGTCTATGCCAGCACGCGACCTCTACGACATGCTCTCAGAGCATAAGGCTGACATCATGCTGTCGGGCGGGCGCACGCAATTCATCGCGCTGAAGGCGAAGACTCCTTGGCTCGATATCAACCAGGAGCGTCAGCACGCCTATGCCGGCTACGACGGCATGGTGGAACTCGTACGCCAAATCGACCTTGCCATTCACAACCCGATCTGGCGCCAGGTGCGGGAGCCGGCACCATGGGAATACCAACTTACCGCTGAGGAAGAGCTTGCGGGCACGCAGAGCGGACCCGAGACACTCCACCCGTTCAAAAATGTATCCCCACAACAGCCGACGACTTCGGCGGGCGTTGAGGAAAGCCGATGAACCGCATACTTCCCCAAACCAAATCGGCAGCGGTCAATCCGCTAAAGTCCTCGCAACCGCTGGGTGCTGCGCTCGCATTTCTAGGTGTCAATGATGCGATACCTTTGTTCCATGGCAGCCAAGGCTGCACCAGCTTCGCACTGGTACTTCTCGTGCGGCACTTCAAGGAAGCCATCCCCTTGCAGACGACGGCCATGGACGAAGTTGCGACGATCCTCGGCGGCTTGGACCATGTGGAAGAGGCAATCCTCAATCTGAAGACCCGCACGAACCCGGAACTGATCGGGGTCTGTACCACTGCGCTGGTCGAAACCCGTGGCGAGGATATTGCAAGGGATCTCTCGAACATCAAAATGATGCGCGCCAAAGAAATCGCAGGCACCGAGATTGTGCTGGCCAACACGCCGGATTTCGACGGCGCGATCGAGGAGGGCTGGGCCAAGGCTGTCACGGCCATGATTCAAAGGATCACAGTGCGCGGCGAACAGGCGCGGCAGCCGAAGAAGATTGCGATTTTGCCAGGCTGGAACCTCACGGTCGCTGACATCGAGCATTTGCGTGAGACGGTGGAAAGCTTCGGCCTCAAGCCAGTGATTCTGCCTGACCTGTCCGGCTCGCTCGACGGGACGGTGCCTGACGATCGTTGGGTGCCGACCACCTATGGCGGCACCAACGTCAAGGATATTCAGGAGCTCGGCACGGTGGTGAAGTGCATCGCAATCGGCGAGCATATGCACCGTCCGGCGGAGGTTCTCCAGAAACTGACCGGAGTGCCTTATGCGTTGTTTCAGTCGCTTACAGGATTGACGAACACAGACCGTTTCATCTCGCTGCTTGCCTGGACTTCCGGTGGGCCGGTGCCAGCGAAAATCCGTCGTCGCCGCGCACAGCTACAGGACGCCTTGCTCGACGGGCATTTTCATTTCGGCGGCAAAAAGATTGCCATCGCCGCCGAGCCGGACCAGCTTTACCAGCTCGCCACCTTCTTCACCGGCATGGGCGCCAAAATCGTGGCGGCCGTCACCACGACCGGCACCTCGAAAATTCTCGAGCAAGTGCCGGTTGAGCAGGTCCAGGTCGGCGATCTTGGTGATCTTGAGGGTCTTGGCGCGGGCGCTGATCTTCTCGTCACCCATTCGCACGGACGCCAGGCGGCTGAGCGCCTTGGCATTCCGCTCATGCGCGTGGGGTTCCCGATCTTCGACCGCCTCGGCAGTCAGCACAAGCTCACAATCCTCTATCAGGGGACACGCGACTTGATCTTCGATGTCGCCAACATCTTCCAGGCCAACCAGCACGCTCCAACGCCTCAACCACTCGATCCATTGCGTAACCGGGAAATGCCAGATGACAGCCGCCCGCCGACTTTCTCTCGTCACTGACGAGGCTCACCCACCGGGGCCAAGAGGGGAAACAGGTTCATTGCGTGTAGCGATCGCCACGCAGGATATGAAGAGCCTCAACGCCCATTTTGGATCGGCCAAGCGCTTCGCGGTCTATGACGTGACGTCCGAGGGCTGGAAATTCGTGGAAGCCGTTGCCTTTGAAGATGTTTCCGACGAAAGCGGGAAGCACCGGCCCGAGGGCGATTACCGCATTGCCACGAAGGTGGAAGCGTTGAAGGGCTGTCACCTGCTATTTTGCCTGGCCATTGGCGGCCCTTCGGCAGCGAAGGTTGTTTCAGCAAAAATTCATCCGATCAAAGTGCCGCAGCCTCAATCCATCGAAGACGTACTGTCGCGAACCCAGACCATGCTCAAGACGGCTCCTCCGCCCTGGCTGCGCAAGGTGCTGACGGAAGCAGGTGCCTCCAAAAAGAAGCCCTTTGAGGACGAGGACTGAACGATGAGAACACCGGATACCCAGGCCATCCGTCCCGTCGACGCGCACGAGAAGGCCCTTGCTACCCCTTTCCTCAGATGTCTCATACGCCTGATCCGCGCACAGGACACCTATGGAATGTGGGAAGACAAATCCGATGCCGACCTGCTCGCGGACTTCATCGTCACGAAGGAGCAGCGCCGTGAGATCCCGATCATTGGCGATCCGGATCCGGACGTGCTGTGGAGGCTCCAGATTTTCTACACCTGCGCAGCGCTTGCCATCGAGGAGCGCTCCGGGCTGATTGCATCGTCGACCATCATGATGAGCCCTGAGGGCTTCGGTCGCGTGGTTCTCACGACCGGCCGATTGGTTGTCCTGTCGAAGACCCTTCGCGACGTCCATCGGTTCGGCTTCGACACACTTGGCAAACTCGCGAAGGCAGGTGCGAAACTGGTCGATGATGCGGTCGCAGCCATCGAAAGCTATCCCGACGTGGCACGGGCATGACCCCGGTTTCGAGGGAGGAGATCATGTCAGACCTCGAGGAGCTGAAGAAGAAGGTCCGCAAACTGCAGTCGCGAGCGGCAACCGCAAAGATGGAATTGCACGACCTCGCCGAGGACCTCCCAGTCAACTGGAGCGAGATCAAGGCGGTCGCCGAAAAAACGTTCGACGCTTTTGCCCAGTTGGACGCTGCGAAGAGAGAGCTCAGCGCGTTGGAGAACTCAAGATGACGAGCCCTTTTCTTACCCGCGATGGCTCCAAATGGGTGCCCGAATATCTGACCGCTATCGATGGCACGACGTGCATCGGCTGCGGCCGCTGCTTTAAGGTCTGCTCGCGCGAAGTTATGCATCTTTACGGCGTCGATGACGCGGGTGAAATTCTCGGCGTCTGCGATGATGAGGACGACGACTTCGATGGCGAGCTCAATCGCATGATCATGGTCGTCGACCAGGCCGGCCGCTGCATCGGCTGTGGAGCCTGCGCGCGCGTCTGCCCGAAGAACTGCCAGACCCACGTTGCGGCTGACAAGGTTGCTGCTTGATGTGACCGACAAACCAGGAGGACGACGTTGTCTTTCCCAATCTTCTGTCGCGTTCTGCCGATGGTCCTATGCACCAACGCTATGACGGTCTATTTTGTCACGAATTCCATCCGCCAAGTAATCGTCGCAACGTTGGCTGGTTGGCTGCTTCTTCAGGTAGCTTATTTCGCGAGCGTGCTCTTTCTTATCTGGCGGTCCAGCTGCGTCAGAGAGATGCCCAAAGGTCTGAGTATTTCGGTAAACGCCGGACAGTTCGCGATCGGTCGCAACAGTATTATTAAGGAATGAATACTCAGATGTGCACGAGCTAGGTCGCACATAGCATTCGCCACACTGAAGGGATATCCTACCTCACCTGCCCAGAGGCGACCGCATTCAATACATAGGGAGATGTAGCTTTTCCGTTTCGATAAGCTTTTTTTCTTCAACGGAGCACCCCGGTATGCAGGTCGCGTCGTCGCGACAGCGGAAGGCGCTGGAAAAACAGGTTCTTCTGGAAATTGGAAAGCGGCTGACTTTCAAATAAAAACGCACGTAGAAGAATGCAGTTTGCGCACAGCTGAGACAGAACACTGGAGTGAACATGCTGGAAAAGTTCAAACGCTACCCGCTTACGTTTGGACCTACGCCCATCGAGAAGCTCGACCGCCTGGAGTTGCCCCCAAAAGACCGGACATGCTCAGGTTTGAGATTGCGAGTTGATGTACTCGCGCGGTGATTGATATCCTAAAGCACTATGCGGGTGAAGATTATTGTAGTGCTCGAACCAGAACGGCAGTTGCGCCATGACGGTTTCGGCATCCGGGGTGGGGTTCACCGCGACGTAATCGCGCTTGAAGATGCCATGGGGGTGGATGACGGCCAGCGTTTTTGCAGAATAAGGCCGTCAAGAACCGTATATCCTGAGGCCCCCCAATGTTTAAAATCGAGAAACCCGTAGCCGCCATCCAAACCAATATTACGTCGATCCTGGTCTCGTTGGAACTCAGCCGAAAGACATGGCTGCTCACCGCGTTACTGCCCGGCAACGGCGAGAAGATGTCGAAATACCTCGTGCCTGCAGGAGATCTCCCTGGCTTGTTCACTCTCTTCATGAAGCTGCGGAAGCGGTGTCTTGAAGACCGGCCAAATCTGGCCATTCCTCTGCATCCAGGAATCCGGACTCGATGGCTTTTGGATTCATCGAGCGCTCGAAAGGGAAGGCGTCGAGAGCTACGTCGTCAATGCCAGCTCGATCGCGACACCGCGGCGTCGCCGGCGTGTGAAAACGGATCGCATCGACGGCGAAGTCCTGCTGCGGGTTCTCATGGCTCATTTGCGCGGTGACCCGCGGGTGTGCTCGATGGTCCGGGCGCCTTCGCCGGAGGCTGAAGACCGGCGGCGGGTCGGGCGCGAGCGCGATCACCTCATCACTGAGCGCATCCGGCATACCAACCACATCAAGGGACTGCTGTTCTCCCAGGGAGTCACTGACTACGAGCCGCTTCACAAGGATCGGCGCGCTCGCCTTGAGGAATTGCGGACCGGCGACGGCGGTCGCCCCCTGCCGAAGCACATGAAGGCGGAGATCGTCCGGGAACTGGAGCGACTGGAACTGGTAGTGGCCCATATCGAGGCTATCGAAGACGAGCGCGATGCCTTGCTCGTCCAGCAGGTTAGCGAAGACAAGACCTCGCCGGCCGCAATGCTCCTCGGAATCAAGGGTGTCGGCGTGGAGTTTGCTAATGTCCTGGTGTCGGAATGCTTCATGCGAACGTTTGACAACCGCCGTCAGGTCGCATCATACGCCGGGCTTGCATCAACACCCTGGCAAAGTGGCAAGGTCAACCGGGACCAGGGCGTGTCGAAAGCGGGAAATCCGCGTTTACGGAAGATGCTGATCCAGATGTCGTGGCTCTGGTTGCGTCATCAACCGGACACGACGCTCAGCCAATGGTATCAGGCGAGTGTCGCCTATAACGGTGGGAGCGGAAAAAAGCGGGCGATCACGGCGCTGGCGCGCAAGCTGCTGGTCGCGCTCTGGAAGTATGTCGCCTCGGGTGTCGTCATCGAAGGCGTCGTAATGAAGAAGGCATAAGCTCCGCACACTCACCTTTCCGAAATCTACCAGGGCAACATGAGTCCTGGCGGATCCAGGCGATGAACCGGTCAAAACCTTGGCGAAATGCCGGCTTGAAGAATGGTTTCGTCACCTGAGCCACACCGCCGAAAGCGGGATCCTGGTCCGGCGATTTGCGCCGAGGTGGATAGGTTCGGCAAACGAACCGCGTCATGCAATCAGGGCTCAGAACTGGAATTCGCGAACCAATCGGAGACGTGTATGCATAGTGCTTAAGTACCTTGACGAACCCTCTCCCATGTGAGGTTTTGACGAATGCCTCGGCCATGCCGTTCGATTGCGGGCTGCGCACCGGCGTCGTGCACGGTTCCATGCCGATGTCGCGGAGCAAGGACGCGGTGTCCCTGGCGATGAAGCAGGAGCCGTTGTCGGTGAGCCATTCGATGGGCTCGGACAGCATGTTGATGCGGCCGAAGCGGTTCTCCACTGCGGTGATCACGAGGTCCTGCACGTCCTGGCTCTTGATGCCCTCGGTGGCGACATGGGCGATTGCCTCTCGGTCGCAGCAGTCGAGAGCGAAGGCGACGCGGACCTTCTCCTTGTTGTCGCAGCCGATCTCGAAGCCGTCGGAGCACCATCTGATGTTCGAACGTTCGACAGCGACCTGACCGTCGTGGAGACGATCATCGACCGCTCCGGTGTGGCGCACCAATAGCACATTGTGCAGCTTCATCACCCGGTAGACGCGCTTGGCATTGGGCCACGAACGTCCATCTTTCCGGGCATTGCGGCGCAGGATGGCATGGACACGCCGATAGCCGTAGGTGGGCATGTCGGCGATGATGGCCTTGATATCCTCCACCAGTTCCCGATCCGGGAGTGGTGGACGTCCTCTGGCTCTGGAAGGGGAATTTGCGGCACGCGCGGCGATATTCGACCGGGCGACATCTAGAGTTTCGCAGACGGTCTTCATTCCAAAATCCCCCTCGGAAGAGAGAGCGAGCGCAACAGATGTTTTTTCGGGCCGCCGGCGATTTCGAGGGCTTCCTTCAGGATTTCGCTCTCCATCGTCTTCTTGCCCAACAGGCGTTGCAACTCCTTCACCTGGGCCTGAAGCGCCCGGTATTCGGAAGCCGGAACGACCTCCTCTTCGGCGGCAGTCGCCGTTAGTTGCCCCTTGGGACGCCAGCTTGCGCCAGGCGAACAACTGGTTCGGCTGGATGCCGTGCCGACGCGCGACGATGCTCACCGTCGCGTCCGCCTCATAGGTCTCGTGGATGATCGCCAGCTTCTCTGCCGTGCTCCAGCGCCGCCGACGTTCCGGCCCGGAGAGCACTTCCACCTTAAAATTGCTGCTAGTCATATCACCAACATTACTCCTACACACTAACTAAGTGGGGGAGCATGTCCGGGCCTTTCGGGGGCTAATTCAGCATGATTACTGATCCCGTCTACGAGGGCAAATCGCTGCAAGGCACGATCGACTTGGTCCAGAAAGGCTTCTTTCCAGTGGGGTCGAGAGTCCTCTACGCGCACCTCGGCGGCGCCCCGGCAATCAACGGTTACAGCTACACCTTTCGTAACGGCTGACCCCCACACATGAGATTGGGCTTCCCTGCCGGCGTTGCGCTCTACGTTCCTTCGAAGACTGTGTCAGTCTTACGGTTGGGTCAGTATTCGCGCCGTCACACTTTCGGGCGCCTACCCAGGATCATCCATATCCTTTAAACCGCAGCCTGGCAGAGCGCGTTCCCCACTCGTCACCTCACGATTTATGCGATTCCGATTTAGAGGACCGGCGCTTGTCTTTTGCGAAAATTGTCTGCCGTCAGGCGACCAGTATTCCTCTGCTCGGAAGCATCTCACGCGCCGCCGGCCGCCTTTAGCCGTATTGTCAAGGCGCATCGACCTGCATGTCGGAAGTCATTTTGGCCAGGCCGTTGTCCAAGCTGGCCTGCACCGCGCCAATACTCTCGCGAACGATCGATAGACCCCGGAGCAAATCAGCCTCGGTGATAGTGAGGGCAACGAGGAACTTCAACACCTCGCCCCGCCCCCCACAGGTCTCGATCACCAGGCCTCGCCGAAGAGCTTCCGCCTGGATTTGGCCGGGCAACGAAGGATCTGCCTCAGAGACAAGACCATACATCAGTCCTCGGCCGCGAACGGTAAATCCCAGGTTGGGGAAATCGTTGGCGATCGACTTCAGTTCGTCCGCCAGAATGGCGGATTTGGCAGCGATCTCGTCCTCGAACTTGTTGTCGGCCCAATATGTTTCAAGGGCCGCGCGGGCAGCAACGAAAGCAAGATTGTTGCCTCGGTTCGTGCCGCTGTGCGCACCAGGCGACCAGATATCCAGTTCAGGCTTCAGAAGAACGAGGGCCATCGGTGTGCCGATCGCCGAGATCGACTTCGACAAAGTCACGATGTCCGGGACAATCCCAGCCGCTTCAAAACTGAAGAATTTCCCCGAACGGCCCACGCCCGCCTGAATGTCATCGAGAATAAGCAGGATCTCGTGCCGCATGGTGAGATCACGCAGCCGCTGCAGCCATTGAAAACTGGCAGGTCGAATTCCACCCTCGCCCTGGATGGCTTCCAAAATGACGGCGGCAGGCTTGTCCAGACCGCTGCTCGGATCGTTGAGCAGCTTCTCGAAGTAACCGAGCGTGTCAACCGAAGGACCGAGATAGCCGTCGTAGGGCAAAGCCGTTACGTGCGCGAGGCCGAACCCCGCCGCAGTCCGGTACTTCTTGTTTCCGGTCGCCGCCAAGGCTCCGGCGCTGACGCCATGGAACCCGTTGGTAAACGCGACTACATTCGATCGTTTCGTGACTTGACGGGCAAGCTTGAGTGCCGCCTCGACCGCGTTGGCACCCGTCGGGCCGGTAAATTGCAGCTTGTAGTTCAAACCGCGCGGCTTCAGGATGTACTTCTCGAAAGCCTCGATGAATGCCTTCTTTGCGCTCGTCGCGAGATCAAGCCCATGAATGATGCCGTCCCGCTGAATGTAGTCGAGCAAGGGCTTCTTGAAAGCTGGATTGTTGTGCCCATAATTAAGGGCGCCCGCCCCCGCGAAGAAGTCGAGATATTCCCGTCCATCTGCATCGATGAGGGTGGTACCAACCCCACGATCGAACACGATCGGGAACGACCGGATATAGCCACGGACCTCAGATTCGAGGCGCTCGAAAATTCCGATGCCCGCATCACTCGTAGCGACGGATGTCCTGTTCATAACCCAAGCTCCTTATTACATGGGGTGCATTTCGGATCGGCAGCCTCCAGGCGTTTCGGCTTTAAGAAACTCCCCCCTACGCGACGGCAGTCCTTTTCAAGGATGTGCATAAGGATGGCTTTAAGCCGGCACCTATCACCGAGCGGCACGCCCGACGTGTGGCCATGATCTCCCAGAAAGCGCTTTCCTTAGATTAAAGTTCTAACAAATTTCTGCACCGGCCTTGTTTCGGGTGTGCTGAGGATTCTTCAAAATCACTCCGAGGGTGACCAATTGCAAATGACGTTGCTGACCACACCCATTGAGGTTAGTGCCTTGGCCAAGCGTTGCCGGTCGTCCTACCGAGCCGCGAGAACTCGAGAATGACGCCCTTGTTGTATGCTTTCCTTGTGGAACTACCCAAAGCCCCAGCTTCCGCCAGCCGTGTGAGAAGCTCAAAAGCTGTTCTGGTCGAGCTAGTACGCCTCCATGAATGGCCGACTGCCTATCAGCCGCCCGGGTCCTCGAGCGAATAACCGGCCGACCTGATAGTGCGGATGATCCTGCGAGGCGAGGAAGTCTCCAGCGTTCGTCTGAGTCGGCTGATATGGACGTCGACGGTGCGTTCACCCACATGTATATTGTCCGGCCAGACCGCGCCGATCAGTTCGCCTCGGCTAAAGACTTTGCCAGGATGCTCAAGCAGGTGCCGCAGCAAGTTGAATTCAATCGGTCCGAGATGCATCTCCTGGCCATCGCAGCGGACCCGGAACGTATCAACCCTCATTTCAACGTCGCCATAGCAAAGTGATCTGCCATTTTCAATCTCGTGGGGCTCCGGTCGCGCCGACACTGTCTTTGCGCGCAGATAGTCGAGCAGCTTAGCTGGCGCGATTGGACGCAGGAAGCTCTCGTCGATGCCGGCCTTCAAGAGATCGAGTTGCTGGCTTCCGGCGCCGGGCGCGATCAGCGCAATAACAGGGAGATCGCCAATCTGGAGATCCCGTTTTAGTTCGGTACAGATAGTGGACGCTGCCGCGCCCGCCGGCTGGCAGTCCAACACCACAGCCTGCGCACGCCGTTCGCCAGCCATTGCAAGCGCATCCTCCAAGCCGCTGGCCAACTCACTCGCGAAGCCGTCCATCCTCAGGATGTGGCTGTAGATCAAATAGAACTCCGCATCTTGCGAACAGATCAGGACCAGTGGGTTCATCGCCGCTCTGCTCCTCCTTTCAATGAAATGCGAATGGTAGCATTCCGCTAGAACTCGCCGCCTCGTGACGAAGAGCTTCAAAATTTGTGCCATTCGGGTGATCTATACCAAAGGAGTTTTGCAATTGCATTTCAGCGCAGAGTCTAAGTTTAAAATGAGAGCTTGTTTCTACAAGCCTGTGTCATGGACCTTACAGACCGGCAGCGCTGCCGGGTGGGGCTGTTGAAGAAGTCTCATGCGTCTGATTCAATTGAGCAATCGTTGATTCTCTGGAGCCTCCACGATGCTCGGCCGTAAGGAACGCGATCAGCTTGAACTGTACATGTGCGGCTCGCTTCGGGATCTGGTCCCTGACGATCACGTATTGGTCAAGGTCGAACGAGTTCTCGATCTCTCCTGGCTACACGATGAGGTGGCTGAGCTTTATGCGGCGGGCCTCGGCCGACCCGGCATCGACCCGGAAGTAGCAGTCCGGCTGATGATTGCAGGCTTTCTTCTCGGGATTGTCCATGACCGTCGGCTGATGCGCGAGGCTCAGGTAAACATCGCTATTCGCTGGTTTATCGGCGTCGGTCTGCACGAAGCTCTCCCGGACCATTCGTCGTTAACCCGTATCCGTCAGCGCTGGGGTGCAGAACGTTTCCGAACTATCTTTGAGCGGACGGTAAAGGTCTGCGTAGCGGCCAAAGTCGCCAAGGGTGAGGTCGTTGATGTCGACGCCTCACTCATCCGGGCCGACGTCAGTTGGGAAAGTCTTGCGGTCCGCCACATAGATGCGGTCACCGACGCCAACGAAGCCGCTGAGACCGAACGAAAAAGCCGCAAAACAGGCAAATACAAGAAGGTTTGCGTTACCGATCCAGACGCATCCATGGCGACCAACGGGCGCAATCGTCGGTTAGAACCCGCCTACAAGCAACATGCCGTGGTGGACGATGCTTGCGGCGTAATTTTAGATGTGGAGATCACCACAGGCGAGATTAATGAGGGACAAGTCATACTCGGTCGTCTCGACGCGGTCGCCGCGATGACCGGCACGACAATCAAAACGGCAACGGCCGACGCCGGCTATGCGTACGCTAAGGTGTTCGCAGGTATGGAGCAACGCGCGATCGAAGCGGTTATTCCGGCAAAGGCAGAGCCAATCCGTAGCCCTGTGCCTATGCGCCGCTTTCGTTATGACGCCAAGCACGATACCCTTAGGCTAAATGTCCGCGTGGCAAGATGCTGAAGGCGGGCCGTGCCGTTAAACATGGGCGCTTCTTTACATTGCGAGCCGCCGACTGCCGACACTGTGATATGTCCCGACTTTGCCTTTCGAAGGGACGCGTCAACAAAGCTGTAGTGCTCGGACACGACTTTCCTGCGCTTCTCCGAGCTCGTCGCCGAAGAGAACGATGGTCGGACGAAGACAGAGGTTTGTACCGGCGTCACCGCTGGCGCTCAGAGGGATATCACGGTGAAGCGAAGACTTGGCACGGACTATCGAGAGCGGTCCCCCGCGGCCTCATAAATTGAAGATCCAGGCTTATCTGACGGCCGCGGCAGTTAACTTGAAACGCCTGGCTAGCGCATTCCTTTCCATTTTGCTGCTCGTGTGCAGCCGAGAGGCTACGAGTTCATCCCGATGTCTGGAATGGTATTGATGGTGGATTCCGCATAGCAGCCGCCAACATAGATTTTTCAACAGCCCCCGGATGCATTACTTGCGACGACAATATCTGGGAGAAGGCGGAAGCGTTCGTCAACGGCCACTTATTCGCGGAACGAAGGATCAGCGGTTCGGAGGAAGGGGTACGGCGAACACAGGGATTTTCTTCATACGGTGCGCCTCAATGGTGGCGTATAAGTTACCACGCCGTCGTGGCACCGGACAATTCGCATTCCGGAAGCAGCGAACCGTGTGTGGGCTCACATCTTTAGGCGCCGATGTCGTTTCGAAAAGCGCGTGCGCGCCTTGTAGACACCCGAAGGCATGCACCAGCGTTTTGTTAAATCAGCCAGGTCGTCGAACACGACGCGCATGCCGCCGTTATTCTGATTCAGTCAGGGGTGGCACCTCGAAACTCAGCATGTAGGCGACATCGTCCTCCTGCCAGCAGCCCACCGTACCGAACCGCGCGGAGAAAGTCTGGCAGTCGTGCGGAACAACTGGCTCTCGAACCGCACCTTCAAAAGGATTACGACATTATCGTCGCCATTGCTGCGCCACATGTGAAGCCATGGGAATACGTGAATGGGCGCGTCGCTCATGATGACCGACGCGCCTGACGGTCTCCTTGACGAGACTGGGCCACGCCGAACTTGTCCGCGAGGCCGGCGTCGTTTCAGCGCGGCCGGATCGTGGTCAGCGAAGCGGGTAGCTGTCGCCCGGATGGTGATGCTTGGATCACCTATCCGCTAACCATTCCGCTCTTCTTTCAAAACCGCGTCAGCCATCTTCTCAGCTACCATGATTGTCGGGATATTTGTGTTGGCACGGGGGCAGAATGGCATCACTGAAGCGTCGGCGATTCTCAAGCCTTGAACGCCGCGAACGCGGCCAGATGAATCGGTCACAGCGCCAGGCTCCGAGACCGCCCCCATCCTGCAGCTCGACGTCGGATGCCAATTGCCGGTCACGTTTTGGCGGACAAACCGATCCAGAAGCTCCTCGTTGCTAGTCAGATCTGAAATGCTACGACCATCGGTCATGACGTGCCTAATGAGACCGCGGCGCACGTGCGGAGAGCTGTCCATTAGCAGCGCGAGCACCGAGGTTACCCAGTAATTGATGCAATTGACCTTACTAATCTGCTTCGCTCGATCGTTCCAAGCTGACGGGAACGGGTCGTGCGCCACGGCCGACAGTGAATTTTGCTTCAATAGGCGGCCCATGAAACGGAACCCCTGCTTCAACCGCTCGGCGTCTCGCTGGTCGCTCAACCAGTTGAAATCCACCTCCGGCTCTACGGTGTGACAGCGATTCTTGAGGACGATGGTCCCTGTCGAATAACTGCGGTTGACCCACAAATAAAGGGAGCCGAGGCGCTTGCCGAGCGGGTGCCAGGCCGACTTGGCCACAGCCGATATTGCCATATCTGTAGAAGGACACCCATCATAGCCAGACGAGTAACGAGCATGCATCTGGATGTGACCACTCACCGTAGGCGCCATGCGGTCGCCCAGCTTCAAATACGCGGAAACGGCAATTCCCGGATGTTCCTGAAGGTTCTGCCCCACACCCTTCACGTCTGCAACGACTGAAATACCGAGCTTTGTCAGTTGCTCGCCCGGGCCAATCCCGGAGCGCATCAATATGGCCGGCGAGTGGATGGCTCCGGCGCAGAGGATTACGGTCGAAGCGCGATATGACTGCCGGCCGGAGGTACTTTCCGTCTCGACGCCGGTTATGGCGCGTCCTGAAAAGTTCAAACGTACAACGGTTGTTTGCGACAATATTCGCAAACTGGGCCGAGAGCGGACGCTCTCGGACAAGTAAGCCATAGCAGCTGAGACACGGTGGCCGTTTCGGTTGGTCAACGGAACAACGGAGTACCCGTCAGCAAATGGTCCGTTGAAGTCCGGCCTGAAATGGATACCTGCATCTTCATACGCTCTCGCTACCGCTCGGGTAAAGCCGGACCAATCCGACTGTCGAACGCGCCTTATCGGCAGGGGACCATCCTTGCCGTGAAATTCGCCGCCGAAATCCAGATCGCATTCGAGCCGCCGGAAGTAGGGCAGAACGTCCTCCCAACCCCACCCGGTTGCACCACATGAGGCCCATCCATCGTAGTCTTCCGGACCGCCTCGGTTTGCCACTTGGGCATTGATGCTGGAGCCTCCGCCCATTACTCTAGCCTGCTCGTAATGAACGGGCTTGCGTCCATCCCGTACCGTTGCCGCCGCGAGTGACGGCCACTGATAATCAGGATTAAAGTAAGCACGCGTTGGATTGCCGTCGAGGATGTCGTCAGGGATGGCGTTGGGGAGCGTATCAGGCCCGGCCTCGATGAGCAGAACGCGATTTGTATTGCCGGAGAGCCTGTTCGCCATGACGCATCCAGCGGAACCACCACCGACGACGATATAGTCAAAGACCAAAGGCAACTCCTCCTTCTGTATATACCCCGACAAGGGCAAAGACCGTCTGTTTTCAGTTCGGCCAAAGATTATGCAGCACTCTTGGAGCGGCGGCCTTGGCATCTTGGAGCTCTGCTGTAGGCAAACGGGACTGAGCGGGCAACCTCTTCCGGCTCCACCGCCGGATCTCGTTCGACCCCGTCGTGCACCCGGTCAAGAAACGAATTCCGGTTTCTGGCTATGGCGCGGCGGCCGTCATACCAACCCTCGTAGTAAAATCCACGCAGTAGGGGCGGTAAATAGGGGCCTATGAAAACAGCCTCGTCTCTGTCCAGGCAGTCGCGCAGAGCGTGCAGCGTCGCAATCAGGGCTTGGTAGACTCGCTCGCGATCATCCCAGCGAAGTCTCCACATCAGATCGCTGATCCAATTTTGGGTTGTTTGCAGTGCACTGTCGAGATCATGGCTCAGGGACATGGAGCATTCTCCCGTGTTGAAGGGCGTGTCCTCCGCCAAGAACACTCCCTTGGTGCCGATCATCTCGATCTATCCGGCCCAATCACTTTGCTTTCCGCCCCAAATTCATCGCCTCAGCGCAATGCACAACGAAAGCCGTGGCGCTGCTGCTTGCTGAAAAAGTACGGCGTGGGCATTTAAGCGTTGTGACAGCACCAGCGCGCCTCAATCCGGGGCGCGTTGCAGACCGTCGTGACACAAGCGCGACGGCGGGACGAATTAGCTTCTCGTCTTGCGACGCACGATGCGAAGGTGCGCCGCGACGCCGCCATGGTTAGGTACGCTTGAGAGAACCGAACGCTTACTGCAACTCCAGTGCGCGTCCGGCGCCAGTTCCGCTTTCCCAGATTGACTCGTAGTTCCGCAGCATCATTTCGGAAACACTGAAGGTGTGCCCCTTTTGCGAAGTCAGACGAGCTTCGATGTGGGGGTAGATAAAGAAGGGAAGCGAAATTCGGTCAGTCGGACCGCTGTGCACGACCTGATGCGGCGTACTCTGAAAGCGGTTGTCGCTCAAGACCTGAAGCATGTCGCCCAGATTGACTACAAGACTGTCGGGCAGGCTCGGCACTGGCATCCAGCGCCCGCCGAACCACACCTGCAAGGGGCGGCCGGGCAATTCCTCCTGTGGCAGTAGCGTGAAGAAGCCATTGTCGGTGTGTTTGGCACAAGCGCCGCCGCTAGATGGATACCGGATCACGCGTTGTAGGACCGTGGGCGGGCAGAAATGGCGTTGGAACCAGCCCTGTTCCATATTGAGCAGGTCGGCAAGGGCATTCCCGAGCTGCGGCACAACCCCGGTGAGCACGGTAGCCTGCAAAGCAAGCAGGCTTTTCGCGAAACCAGGAGCCACGGCGTCATCCGGCAAGTGCGTCCGCCCCGCAAACGGACGTCGGTCGCCTTCGTTCTCAATTCCGAGGTCGAACAGCTCCTTTGGATCGGCGCCCGCCTCGGGATGGAGCATCTCACCGTGCAACGGACTGTATCCACGGGCGGTAGGGGATAAACTTCTTGAGCGGCGTGACCGTAGCGTTCTTTGATCGACTGCGGCAACGCGAAGAACCGCCGGGAAGCCTCGATGGCTTGTGCGATCTGTTCTCTAGGGATGCCGTGCTCGATGAGGTAGAAAAACCCATACTCCTCGCAGGTCATCTCCAAGCGCTGTCGCTCTTCACGTCGCGTTGCATCAGCTGCCAGTTTCGCCAGTGAGATTTGCGGTAGCGTACTCATAGTCGCTTCTCCGTTGTGGTGTGTTGGTATTGTGGAGCTCCTGAAAACTGGGTCGTCGGCACCTTTTCCGCGATGTATCTGCCGTCATTTGGAGAAGGCGCAGGTGCAGAGGCGCCGCAATTCTGTAGGGGCGCCTTCGCGTCAAAGGATGTGGCCTCCACATAGCTCTTACGAGTGTTCACGAGGGTAAGTCCGTTGCGCGTGACGCGAGCCAGCTCCCGCAGCCGATTGGCCCGGGCCTGCGCGACCGCGAAGACGCCGCAGCAGACGGGGGTGTCACAGTTCGCCTCGGAGTATTCGGATGGCGGCCTATTAAGGCCGAGACCGCCTTGGACGAAGTGGTGAACGCCGGATGATCGAAACGTTTCGGCATCTCCTTCATGGCGCGTCTCAGAGTTTTTGAAGTAGGCATGGATCTTCCCTGCACAAGTAAATCCACGGAGCATCGTATACAGCTATCGTTGATCCATTGAAGTAAATATCTACCGAATTTGCCGAAGTGGCAATGCCAAATATTTTAAGGATAATTGTATCTTTTGTTGCGCGTTATTACACGATGGAGGATTTGAATGCCATATTATTTTCACAGTTCGTCGAACTCTTAAGACCAGATATGCTTGATGGAGTCCTTTGACGATGCGCTGAAAATAAGCCGGTGACTCGTTCGGATTTCACGCGTGCGATTTGAGCGTAGCAAACTGACGTACAGTTGTAGTCTCCAGATAATTTAGCAGGAAGCTCGTCTTTCAGATATGGACCCCATCCGCTGATCACCATTCCGGCCCGCGGCCTGTGAGGCGCTGCACCGCCAAGGCCTCACCGACGACAGCATTCGGTTCGCGCACCCGCAGTCAGAAATCTCCTTATATTACGGTCGCCAAGACAAAAGCGCCCGCTAGCTATCTGAAAGGCTGATAAGGCGGTCTGCTGCAGTGAGTATGCCTATGGTTTGCGCGCACCGAGCTGAATCGATCCATGTTGCGTCCGAAGGCATCTCCAGCATCCTACATGATAGCGTCCGTGCAGGTGGTGTAATTTCGGAGGCGATTTGAGTGGAAGTTGCGGCGGAAATTACACTGCGGTTTCCGCAAGACGTCAGGTGGGCACCGGGTCCGTCGGAGAAGGTGGAGTTGCAAAGCTTCAACCTGACCGAAACGGAGACTCCGATGACCGACGACAGATTACCTCTTGCCGAGCTTGCCGCGAAGAGTGGCGACCCAGATTTTCTTCGTGCCATTGCCGAAAGCGTGCTGCAACTGATCATGGAGACCGACGTCGATGGCCTGATCGGCGCTGGACGTTACGAGCGTGGGGAAGCCCGCCAGACATGGCGGAACGGCTATCGCGACCGTACGCTCGACACGCGGCTCGGCACCATGAACCTGAAAATACCGAAGATGCGCACCGGAACCTACTTTCCCGGCTTCCTGGAGCCGAGGAAAACGGTGGAGAAGGCACTGGTCGCCGTCATTCAGGAAGCCTGGATCAACGGTGTTTCGACCCGCAAGGTCGATGAGCTGGTGCAGGCCATGGGCATGACCGGCATCTCGAAATCGTCGGTGTCGAAGCTGTGCAAGGACATCGACGAACGCGTGAGCGCCTTCCTCAAGCGCCCTCTTTCCGGTGCCTGGCCCTATCTCTGGCTCGATGGTGCGCCGTGCGGCGCGGGAGGTGCGCATGAGTTAGCGTGACCTCTCAAGCTTGCCGACTTCTAACCGGCGGCTGCGATGCCGCCCGATTTACAGGAGCAGTGGATCGAAGGGGGCCAAGAAGCTCGACCGGGCGTCGTCGGTTGGGTTGCATAAGCAGATCGGCCTTAACTGTACCGGATGCGGGCCATCAACCGCAGGCCGGGCTACCGCAATGCCCATGGCGAGACAACAAAGTGAGCGTCAGAAGCCTCGAAACACAGATATCGCTTCCATTAGCGTGATGGCGTGGGAGCACAAAAAAAGCGATCAGAGGCGGTAAGGCTCATCGATCCTTACGGCCGGGTTCTCGACGAGACCCCGAGATGGGACTGGCTCCTATGCCCCATCTCCCGCATCGCACGGGGTAGAGCTCACCGCCTAACGGCACAAGGTTGGAAGTCGGAACACGGGAACTTGGATTGTCTGCCCGGTTGGAAGCCGGGCTCGCTGCGACGGCCAGATATGGACAACACCAAGGGCGGAGCTTTCGTAGTAGTCGGAGTGTGGGAAAGCCACGCACAGGGCGAAGGGAAGCAGGAAGACGATAGGCTTGTAACGACGGAGGAGTGATCTGTGGACACGGATCATCGGACCGATAAGGTCTGGGTACTCGGCATTCAACGCAAACTCTATCAGTGGAGTAAGGCTAATCCCGACGACCAGTGGCGCGACATGTGGGGTTGGTTGACCGACCTCAGGGTGCTGCGGCACGCCTGGCAGCGCGTTGCCTCCAACAAAGGTGGGCGCACGGCTGGGGTTGACGGGATGACGGTGGGGCGCATCCGGAACAGGAGTGAACAGCGCTTTTTGGTCGATCTCCAAGCGGATCTGCGCAGCGGCGCATATCGGCCAAGTCCGGCCAGACGCAAGCTCATTCCAAAGGCCGGGAAACCGGGGCAATTCCGGCCCTTGGGCATCCCCACCATCAGGGACCGCGTCGTACAAGGCGCGGTTAAGATCCTTTTGGAGCCAATCTTCGAGGCACAGTTCTGGCATGTCTCTTACGGGTTTCGACCTGGCAGAAACACCCATGGTGCCTTGGAGTACATTCGCCGGGCAGCCTGCCGCAGAAGCGGGACAAGGACACCCGGCGAGACCGGCTGCCATACCCTTGGGTTATTGAGGGGGATATCAAAGGATGCTTCGACAATATCAATCATCATCACCTGCTCGAGCGGATGCGAAAGCGCATCGGTGATCGACGAGTGGTGCGATTGGTCGGATTATTCTTAAAGGCCGGCGTTTTGACGGAGGATCAGTTTCTCCGAACGGATGCTGGTACTCCTCAGGGCGGGATCATCTCACCTTTGCTCTCAAACATCGCCCTTAGCGCGATCGAGGAGCGGTATGAAAGGTGGACCTATCACCGCAAAAAGACCCAAGCCCGTCGCAAAAGCAACGGGGTGGCGGCAGCGGCGAGCGCCCGGGACAGCGATCGTATAGCAGGACGCTGTGTCTATCTGCCGGTGCGCTACGCCGACGACTTCGTGGTTCTGGTGTCTGGATCGCTGGAGGAGGCAATGGCAGAGAAATCTGCTCTGGCCGACTACATGATCAAGACAACCGGACTGACGCTGTCGCCGGAAAAGACGAAGGTTACGGCCATGACAGAGGGCTTCGAGTTTCTCGGATTCCGCTTCAGTGTGCATTGGGATAAACGCTATGGCTACGGCCCGCGCGTTGAAATACCCAAGGCAAAGGCCGCGAACCTGCGTCACAAAGTCAAGCAACTGACGCAACGTGATAGCATATCCGTCAGTCTTGCGAAAAGCTTCGAGGGGTGAATGCCATCACTAGCGGATGGGCGAATTACTATCGCTACTGTGTAGGTGCCGGCCGGGTATTTGTCGCTCTAGACTGGTACATTGGCCTGCGTCTGTGCTGCTGGCTACGTAAGAAACGTCCAAAGGCAACACCGAGCGAACTGTGGGGCTCAAAACAGCCAAGCAAACGCCGGGCGACGAGGCGAGTTTGGAGAGAGGGATCCATTGAGCAGCACGTGCTCTGCTGGACACCTGTCGAAAGATATCGTCTCGCGTGGATGGATACGCCTGACTTTGCCATGTCTTCTGGAGAGCCGGATGCGTAACGAAAGGCGCACGTCCGGTTCGGCGAGAGGCGATGCGAGACCTGCCGCCGTAATGCGGTAAGGCGCGTATCGCCTACTCATCCAACCTACCTGAAGGTCCGTCGCGGCGGCCGGATCGTCTCCGTCGCCGTGATCATCGCCGTCGGCGTCCATACCGATGGCCGGCGCGAGGTACTGGGCATGGAAGTCGGCACTTCCGAAGCCGAGCCGATCTGGACGGAGTTCCTGCGTAGGCTCACGCGCCGAGGTCTGCGCGGCGTGAAGCTCGTCGTCTCCGATGCCCATGAGGGCCTCAAGGCCGCCGTCACCAAGGTTCTCAGCGCGACCTGGCAGCGCTGCCGGGTGGGGCTGTTGAAGAAGTCTCATGCGTCTGATTCAATTGAGCAATCGTTGATTCTCTGGAGCCTCCACGATGCTCGGCCGTAAGGAACGCGATCAGCTTGAACTGTACATGTGCGGCTCGCTTCGGGATCTGGTCCCTGACGATCACGTATTGGTCAAGGTCGAACGAGTTCTCGATCTCTCCTGGCTACACGATGAGGTGGCTGAGCTTTATGCGGCGGGCCTCGGCCGACCCGGCATCGACCCGGAAGTAGCAGTCCGGCTGATGATTGCAGGCTTTCTTCTCGGGATTGTCCATGACCGTCGGCTGATGCGCGAGGCTCAGGTAAACATCGCTATTCGCTGGTTTATCGGCGTCGGTCTGCACGAAGCTCTCCCGGACCATTCGTCGTTAACCCGTATCCGTCAGCGCTGGGGTGCAGAACGTTTCCGAACTATCTTTGAGCGGACGGTAAAGGTCTGCGTAGCGGCCAAAGTCGCCAAGGGTGAGGTCGTTGATGTCGACGCCTCACTCATCCGGGCCGACGTCAGTTGGGAAAGTCTTGCGGTCCGCCACATAGATGCGGTCACCGACGCCAACGAAGCCGCTGAGACCGAACGAAAAAGCCGCAAAACAGGCAAATACAAGAAGGTTTGCGTTACCGATCCAGACGCATCCATGGCGACCAACGGGCGCAATCGTCGGTTAGAACCCGCCTACAAGCAA
This sequence comes from Sinorhizobium prairiense, assembly GCF_029201645.2. Taxonomy (NCBI): domain Bacteria; kingdom Pseudomonadati; phylum Pseudomonadota; class Alphaproteobacteria; order Hyphomicrobiales; family Rhizobiaceae; genus Sinorhizobium; species Sinorhizobium prairiense. The sequence goes on along the minus strand of NZ_CP104130.1, from coordinate 2,050 downwards.
CATGCCGTGGTGGACGATGCTTGCGGCGTAATTTTAGATGTGGAGATCACCACAGGCGAGATTAATGAGGGACAAGTCATACTCGGTCGTCTCGACGCGGTCGCCGCGATGACCGGCACGACAATCAAAACGGCAACGGCCGACGCCGGCTATGCGTACGCTAAGGTGTTCGCAGGTATGGAGCAACGCGCGATCGAAGCGGTTATTCCGGCAAAGGCAGAGCCAATCCGTAGCCCTGTGCCTATGCGCCGCTTTCGTTATGACGCCAAGCACGATACCCTTAGGCTAAATGTCCGCGTGGCAAGATGCTGAAGGCGGGCCGTGCCGTTAAACATGGGCGCTTCTTTACATTGCGAGCCGCCGACTGCCGACACTGTGATATGTCCCGACTTTGCCTTTCGAAGGGACGCGTCAACAAAGCTGTAGTGCTCGGACACGACTTTCCTGCGCTTCTCCGAGCTCGTCGCCGAAGAGAACGATGGTCGGACGAGGACCGAGCTTTGTACCGACGTCACCGCTGGCGCTCAGAGGGATATCACGGCGAAGCGAAGACTTGGCACGGGCTATCGAGAGCGATCCGGCGCGGCCTCATAAATATGAAAATCCAAGCCTATCTGACGGCCGCGGCAGTCAACTTGAAACGACTGGCGAGTGCTTTTCTGTCAATTTTGCTGTTCGTGTACAGCCAAGAAGCCACCAGTTCAGCCCGACATTCCCTCAGGCAAGGAAAAGTTTTTGGAATCGGCTTGTTGGTGGCTTCCGCATAGCTCCGCCGACGATTGGTTCTTCAACAGCCCCCGGGTTCACTTCATGAGGAACGTGCTGGCACATGCCGGAAAGAGAGCAGGCGCGTCGTCTCCGCTTTCATCGCCACCGCCTTTGCTCAGGATACATCAGAGGCAGCGAGCAGCCAGTGGCGCATGTCGCCGACCAGATCCGGCCGAAAGTGCCGAAGCTCGCCGCCATCATGGATGATGCCGAAGAGGATGTGCTCGCCTACATGACCTTCCCGAAAGAGCACCGGGCCAAGCTGCATTCGACAAATCCGATCGAACGTCTCAATGGCGAAATCAAGCGCAGAACCGAGGTCGTCGGCATCTTTCCCAATGATGACGCCATCGTCCGTCTCGTCGGCGCGATCCTGCTCGAGCAGAACGATGTGTATGGACCGCTCCCTGTTTGCAAGGCGAAATTGAACATAACGGCAGACACGGTGCTTGCGGTCGTGTATCCGGCCTATTTGCGCGAGCCACTCGGCCGCAGGCCTTGATGGTATTCGCGGATCGGCGGCCAGACAAATGGACGAGCTCATCTGGCTCGCATCGTTTCATGGGCCTTTGCCGAACCCGGATCATACCGGTTGCCATCACATTCGCTTACCCTCGCAAGCCGGCACTGGTCGTGGGAACAGTGCTGAAGCTGTTATGCTGCAGACAGTGTCGCAGCAATTGGCTTGCGGTACTTCTCATCACGCGTCAGCATTGCCCATAAGGCGCGTGCCGTTTTGTGCGCGACTGCGACAGCGGTGACGTTCGCCGGTCTGCGTGCCGCGAGGGCAAGCAACCACGGACGAGGCGGAACATTTTTGCGGAACAGCGTTCCGACAATCGCTCTCGCGCCATGGATGAGAAGCGCCCGCAGATATCTGTCGCCTCCCTTACTGATCCTGCCTATACGCTCCTTCTTCCCGCTCGCATGCATCCTCGGAGTCAGCCCGAGCCAGGCCGCAAAGTGCCGTGCGGATTGGAATTGACGACCGTCTCCCACAGCTGCGACGATGGCACTCGCAGTGATCGGGCCTACGCCGGGTGCAGTCGCCAGCCGGCGGCTATCTTCGTTGTTCTTGTGCCATTCGACAATTTGTCGTTCGACATCAGCGATCTGTTCTTCAAGCTTATCGATATGATCGAAGAGGGTATTGATAGCTTGGCAGGCGATCGCTGGCAGGTGGTCTGGCGTCATCGCGTTCATTCGCTGCCGCAGCTCTGACATGCGGTAGCGGCCTTTTGCGGCGATGAGCCCAAACTCACCAACCAATCCACGAACAGCG
>NZ_CP104131.1:3080000-3521393 GCF_029201645.2 Sinorhizobium prairiense | reverse complement strand
GAGTGTTTATTCCTGCGTCTGCGAACCGGGCCGGAAACCGGCAGGCGGGGCATCCATTTTGGGACCCTCGCATCCGGAAAGGCCCTGCGTTTGCCTCGCCTATATGGTTAACGAGCTATTGACGTTCAAGAACCCGTCGTGGACCGGTCGATGCGAGCGCCGTCTCACGCAGGAAGCAGCCTCGGTTTTCGGCCGCGGCATCCACCAGGAAATCCCGTACGGCCCTCACCCGGGGTATCGCGATCAGATCGCGGTGGCAAATCAGCCAATAGGTCCGTTTCAGCTCGATTTCATCCGGCAACACAATCTCGAGGTTGGGTTCGTCCTGCGCCATGAAGTGCGGGAGCACGCAAAGACCTAATCCCTGGCGCACCGCCTTCAACTGGGTGAGGATGCTCGAGCTTTGAAAATGGGCGCGCAGCCCCGGCTGTATCTCGCCCAGATAATCGAGCCCCGGCGTGAAGATCATGTCGTCAATATAACCGACGAAGCGGTGGGAGCCGAGATCGCTGCGTGTGCGGATCGGCGGCTGACCGGCGAGATAGCTGCGTGCCCCATAGACATGCAGCGTATAGGGCGTCAGCACTTCGGCATGGTAAGCTCCGGCTTTCGGTGCGGCAAGCGCCACCGCGATATCGGCCTCCTTGCGCGACAACGACATGATCTGTTGGATCGCCACGAGCTCGAGCGAGATGTTCGGATAGCGCTCGGCGAACTCCCCAAGCCGGTCCGCGAGGAAGAAGTTGCCGAAACCCTCGAGCGTGCTCAGCCGTACGACACCGCGTTGCGCCGTCATGCCGTCGCTGATGTCGAGCTGCAGTTGCTCCGTCTCCCGCTCCATGCGCTCGGCCGTTTCGACGAAGCGTTGGCCCATGGTCGTCAGCACGTAGCCGCGGGGGTTGCGCTCGAAGAGCTTGACCTTGAGTGCGAATTCCAGCCGGTCGATGCGGCGCGAGACGGTCGCGTGGCTCGTCCGCAGGCGTCGCGCTGCCGTCGAGAGCTGGCCCGTTCGCGCGACCGCGAGGAAGAACTGCAGATCGTCCCAGGTAAAATTCGGATTCATGTCCCTCCCCTTCTGTTCAAAAATGAACAGATGCTGTTTGCAATTTACGGGTCGACCGACTTGCTTCCAAGCAGAATTTTCTGGATGGTAAACATCGCGGCCGACATTTGAGGAGCATGTCTGGTCAAATTTGAACAGAGCGATGTGGGGAGGCGGCCGAGGTCTCGAAAGGACACGGCTGAGCCCTATGTGTATCCGCACGGCGGCTTCGCATCGCCCTTTAGAACATAGAACCTTTGGGAGGAGGACAAATGCACAAGAAACTGATCGCCACGCTCGCAATGGTGCTCGCCGGCAGCACCGCCGCCCTTGCCGACGCATCCGACGGCAAGGTCAAGATCGGCATTCTCAACGACCAATCCGGCGTCTATGCCGATTTCGGCGGCAAATCCTCCTACGAGGCGGCACTGATGGCCGTCGAAGACTTTGGCGGCAAAGTGCTCGGCGTCCCGGTCGAGGTGGTGACCGCCGACCATCAGAACAAGCCCGATATCGCCTCCAACATTGCGCGGCAATGGTACGACACCGAGCAGGTCGACAGCATCATGGAGCTGACCACCTCCTCCGTTGCGCTTGCCGTGCAGGCGATCTCGAAAGAAAAGAAGAAGATCGACATCGTCACCGGGGCCGCAACGACGGAGCTCACCGGCAAGCAGTGCAGCCCCTACGGCTTCCATTGGGCCTATGACACCCACTCGCTCGCGGTCGGCACCGGCGGCGCGCTGGTCAAGCAGGGCGGCGACAGCTGGTTCTTCCTGACCGCCGATTATGCCTTCGGCTATTCGCTGGAAGAGAACACCGGCAACTATGTCAAGGAGAACGGCGGCACCGTCGTCGGAGCCGTCCGCCATCCGCTTGCCACCACCGATTTTTCCTCCTTCCTGCTGCAGGCCCAGTCCTCGGGAGCCAAGGTGATCGGTCTTGCCAATGCCGGTCTCGACACCTCGAACACCATCAAGCAGGCGGCCGAGTTCGGCATCGTCCAGGGCGGGCAACGCCTGGCGGCCCTGCTCTTTACGCTGGCCGAGGTCCACGGTCTCGGCCTCGATGCGGCGCAGGGGCTGACGCTCACCGAAGGCTTCTACTGGAACCGCGACGAGGAGAGCGCCAAGTTCGGCAAGCGCTTCATGGAGCGCACCGGCAAAATGCCTAATATGGTTCATGCCGGCACCTACTCGGCCGTACTGCAATATCTGAAAGCGATCGAGAAGGCCGGAACCGACGAGACGGAAGCTGTCGCCAAAGAGCTGCACGCTCTTCCGGTCGACGACGTCTTTGCGAAGAACGGGACGGTCGCGCCGAACGGGCGGATGATCCACGACATGTATCTTCTCGAGGTCAAGAAGCCGGACGAGAGCAAGGAGCCCTGGGACTACTTCAAGGTTCTCGCGACCATTCCCGGCAAGGAAGCCTTCATCGACCCGGCCCAGAGCGGCTGCGAGCTCGTGAAGTCCTGACCGGCAAGACGATGACCGTCGCCATGCCTTTGGAGAATCGAGCGCCGCGGGTGGTACTGTCCGCCCGCGGGCTCCGCCGCGACTTCGGCGGCTTCACCGCCGTCAAGGACGTCGACCTCGATATCCATCATGCCCGCGTGCATGCGCTGATCGGCCCGAACGGGGCCGGCAAGACCACCGTCTTCAATCTCCTGACGAAGTTCCTGCAGCCGAGCCATGGCACGATCACCCTGCTCGGCGAGGACATCACCAGGACCGCGCCCGACAAGGTCGCCCGCATGGGTCTGGTACGCTCGTTCCAGATCTCGGCGGTGTTCCCACACCTGACCGTGCTCGACAATGTCCGCGTCGCGCTGCAACGGCCGAACCGCCTTGCGACGCAGTTCTGGAAATCCTTGTCGTCGCTCGACACTCTCAACGGCAAGGCCGAGCAGCTGATCCGTTCCGTCGGTCTCGACAAGGAGGCGAACGCCCTCGCCGCGGACCTCTCCTACGGTCGCAAGCGCGTACTCGAAATCGCCACGACGCTGGCGCTCGAGCCGAAGGTTCTGCTCCTCGACGAGCCCATGGCCGGCATGGGGCACGAGGATGTCGGCATGGTCGCCGAGATCATCCGCGAAGTGGCGCGCGAGCGCGCAGTGCTGATGGTCGAGCACAATCTCTCGGTCGTCGCGACGCTCTGCCATCACGTCACCGTCCTGCAGCGCGGCGAGATCCTCGCGGAAGGCGACTATGCGACGGTCTCGGAGGATCCGCGCGTCCGCACAGCCTATATGGGCACGGAGGAGGCCTCCAGATGAAACCGCTTCTCAAGGTGGCCGGCCTTAACGCGTGGTACGGCGAAAGCCACGTCCTGCATGGCGTCGACATGACCGTCGGCGAAGGCGAAATGGTCACGCTGCTCGGCCGCAACGGCGTCGGCAAGACGACGACCCTGCGCGCGATCATGGGGATCGTGCGCGAGCGCAGAGGTGAAATCAGCTTCGCCGGCGAGGATCTGATACACGTGCCTCTCCACCGCGTCGCCCATCGCGGCCTGGGATTCGTCCCCGAGGAGCGCGGCATCTTCTCGACGCTTACCGTCTACGAAAATCTCCTGCTGCCGCCGGCGGTCGCGAGAGGCGGCATGACGATCGACGAGATTTTCGAGCTTTTTCCCAATCTGCACGAGCGCCGCAACAGCGCCGGGACCAAGCTTTCCGGCGGCGAGCAGCAGATGCTGGCGATCGCCCGCATCCTGCGGACCGGAGTCCGGATGATGCTGCTCGACGAGCCGACCGAGGGGCTTGCTCCGGTGATCGTGCAGCGCATCGGCGAGGTCCTGAAGAAGCTGAAGGAACGCGGCATCACCGTTCTCCTGGTGGAACAGAACTTCCGTTTCGCGAGCAAGGTCGCGGACCGCTTCTACCTGATGGACCATGGGCGTGTGGCCGGCGAGTTTCCGGTTTCGGAGCTTTCCGCGCGCATGGACATGCTGCATGATGTGCTCGGGGTGTAGGCCATGACGATGATTTTCGGAATTCCACTCCAGGCCTTCCTCGGGCAGCTGCTGATCGGGCTCATCAACGGCTCCTTCTATGCGCTCCTGAGCCTCGGCCTCGCCATCATCTTCGGGCTCCTGCGCGTCATCAACTTCGCCCACGGCGCGCAGTATATGCTCGGCGCCTTCATGGCCTGGCTGCTGCTCTCCTATTTCGGCATCGGCTATTGGCCGGCGCTCATTCTCGCGCCCCTTCTCGTCGGCCTCATCGGCGCCGTTATCGAGCGCACGATGCTGAGACGGCTCTACACGCTCGATCCGCTCTACGGCCTTCTCTTCACCTTCGGCCTGGCGCTCACCATCGAAGGCACCTTCCGCTATCTCTACGGCGCGTCCGGCCAGCCTTATGCGACGCCGGCGCTGCTGACGGGCGGGGCCAATCTCGGCTTCATGTTCCTGCCTATCTATCGCGGCTGGGTCATCGTCTTTTCGCTGGTGATCTGCCTCGGCACCTGGCTCATGATCGAGAAGACCAAGCTCGGCTCCTATCTGCGCGCCGCTACGGAAAATCCGGTCCTGGTGCAATCCTTCGGCATCAACGTGCCCTTTCTGCTGACGCTGACCTACGGGCTCGGCGCGGCGCTCGCCGCAATTGCCGGAGTTCTCGCGGCGCCGATCTACCAGGTCTCGCCGCTGATGGGATCGAACATCATCATCGTCGTCTTCGCAGTGGTCGTCGTCGGCGGCATGGGCTCGATAATGGGCGCGATCGTCACCGGTTATCTGCTGGGTATCGCCGAAGGACTGACCAAGGTCTTCTATCCGGAGGCCTCCAACATCGTGATCTTCGTGATCATGGCCATCGTTCTCCTGCTGAGGCCCGCGGGTCTCTTCGGTCGGGATGCTTGATATGACGCTGACACTCGAACTCGCGAAGCAGAAGGAACGCTCGCCGGCCATCGTTCAGACGGTGTTTCTCGGCGTCGGCCTTGCCTGCCTGCTGCTTGCGCCCCTGTTCTTCTACCCCGTCTTCCTCATGAAGATCCTGTGCTTCGCGCTCTTTGCCTGCGCCTTCAATCTGCTGCTCGGCTATACCGGGCTGCTCTCCTTCGGCCATGCCGCCTTCTTCGGCGGCGCGGCCTACTTCACCGCGCATGCGGTCAAGGAATGGGGCGTGCCGCCCGAACTCGGCGTCCTCCTCGGCGTCGTCGGCGCTGCACTTCTCGGCGCGGTCGTCGGTTTCTTCGCGATCCGCCGGCAGGGCATCTACTTCGCCATGATCACGCTGGCGCTGGCCCAGATGTTCTATTTCTTCTGCCTCCAGGCCGGGTTCACCCGCGGCGAGGACGGCATCCAGTCGGTGCCCCGCGGCCATCTCCTCGGGTTCATCGATCTCTCGCAGCCGACGAACATGTATTATTTCGTGCTCGCCGTCTTCGTCATCGGCATCGCCATGATCTGGCGGATCATAAATTCGCCCTTCGGCATGATCCTGAAGTCGATCCGCGAGAACGAGACGCGCGCGATCTCGCTCGGCTACTCGGTCAGGAACTACAAACTCGCAGCCTTCGTGATGTCGGCGGCGCTTACCGGGCTTGCCGGCGGTCTGAAGGCACTCGTCTTCCAGTTCGCGACGCTGACCGACGTCAGCTGGCAGATGTCCGGTGAGGTCATCCTGATGACGCTTCTCGGCGGCATCGGAACGCTGATCGGGCCGCTCTTCGGCGCGGGTCTCGTCGTGACGCTGCAGAACTATCTGGCGACGTCGGAATTTCCGGTCACGATCATAACCGGCATCGTCTTCATGGTCTGCGTGCTTCTGTTCCGCCGCGGCATCGTCGGCGAGTTCTACAACTCCCGGCTTGGCCGCAGGCTCGGCTTCGAGCATCGACACAAGCATTGACCATGCATCGGTCCGAACCACGTCGGGCCTCGACATAGAGAAAACCAATGGACACGTTCGACTTCATCATCGTCGGAGCGGGCAGCGCCGGCTGCGTGCTCGCCAACCGCCTGTCGGAAAACCCGGACCACCGCGTGCTGTTGCTCGAGGCCGGCGGCAGCGACAATTATCACTGGATCCACATTCCGGTCGGCTATCTCTATTGCATCAACAATCCGCGCACCGACTGGTGCTTCACCACGGCGGCGGAGGAGGGACTCAACGGCCGGTCTCTCGGTTACCCGCGCGGCAAGGTGCTCGGCGGCTGCTCCTCGATCAACGGCATGATCTACATGCGCGGGCAGGCGCGAGATTACGACCTCTGGCGCCAGCTCGGCTGCCCCGGCTGGAGTTGGAACGACGTGCTGCCGTTCTTCAGGAAATCCGAGGACCATTATCGCGGCGCCGACGACATGCACGGCGCAAGGGGCGAATGGCGGGTCGAGAAAGCGCGAGTCCGTTGGGCGGTGCTCGACGCCTTCCAGAAGGCTGCGACCGAAGCGGGCATTCCGGAGACCGACGATTTCAACCGCGGAAACAACGAGGGCTCCGGTTATTTCGACGTCAACCAGCGGTCTGGCATCCGCTGGAATACGGCCAAGGCCTTCCTGAAACCTGCCAGGAACCGGCGGAACCTTACGATCCTGACGAAAGCCCATGTCCGCCGGCTCATTCTCGAAGACGGCCGCATCGCCGGCGTCGAGTTCCAGCATGACGGAATCACGAAAAGCGCCCGGGCGCGCCGCGAAACCGTGCTTTCGGCCGGGGCGATCGGCTCGCCGCATATCCTCGAACTCTCCGGAATCGGCCGGCCCGACGTGCTGCGCGAAAACGGCATCGAGGTCCGCCACGAGCTGCCCGGTGTCGGCGAAAACCTGCAGGACCATCTGCAATTGCGTCTCGCCTACAAGGTGACCGGCGTTCCGACGCTCAATGAAAAGGCGACTTCACTTTTCGGCAAGGCCGCGATCGGCCTCGAATACCTTGTCCGCCGCTCCGGCCCGATGGCCATGGCGCCGAGCCAGCTCGGTATCTTCACGCGATCGGGCCCGGAGAAGGAAACGCCGGACCTGCAGTATCACGTACAACCGGTGACGCTCGAAAAATTCGGCGAGCCGGTACACCCCTTTCCCGCCATCACCGCGAGCGTCTGCAATCTGCGGCCGGAAAGCCGCGGTTCCGTACATCTGAAAGGGCCGGATTTCGCCGCGGCGCCGGACATCCGCCCGCGCTACCTGACGGCCGAGGCCGACCGGGACGTGGCCGTGAAGTCGATCCGGCTCACCCGCCGCATCGTCGCGCAGCCCGCCTTCGCCCGCTACAATCCCGTCGAGTTCAAGCCCGGGTCGAACTGCGAGACGGACGAGGAGCTGAAACGCGCGGCAGGCGACATCGGCACGACGATCTTCCATCCCGTCGGTACCTGCCGCATGGGTGGCGACCCCGATAGCGTCGTGGATCCCGAGTTGCGGCTGCGCGGCATTGCCGGCCTGCGCATCGCCGATGCCTCGATCATGCCGACGATCACCTCCGGCAACACCAATTCTCCGACGATCATGATCGCCGAGAAGGCGGCTCAGATGATCCTGGCAGGGGGGCGCTAGAGCACTTCCAGGAAAAGTGTGTAACGGTTTTCCGTCCCGAAGTGCGTTGGATTAAATGGTTGGGCATTTCAGCGTTTCCATGAAACCTTGAAATGCTCTAGCCAACACCTGAAAACGACGCACGCCCGGACGGATGAATTCTGCGGCCTACTCCGCCGCTTCCGTCTCCGGCATCGGCACGTAATTGAGGATAGGCGACAACCAGCGCTCGACATCGCGGACGCTCATGCGCTTGCGATCGGCATAGTCCTCCACCTGATCGCGCTCGATCTTTGCGACACCGAAGTAATAGGAATCGGGGTGGCCGACATAGAGGCCCGATACCGAAGAACCCGGCCACATCGCAAAACTTTCGGTGAGCCTGACGCCGATAGCGGCTTCCGCATCCAGGAGCCGGAAAAGCGTCTCCTTCTCCGTGTGGTCGGGCTGCGCAGGGTAGCCGGGCGCAGGGCGGATGCCCGCATAGGGTTCGGCGATCAGTTCCTGCGGCGTGAAGGCTTCGTCCGGAGCATAGCCCCAAAGCTCCTTGCGGACATATTCATGCATGCGCTCGGCGAAGGCCTCTGCGAAGCGGTCCGCAAGCGCCTTGACCATGATCGAGGAATAGTCGTCGTTCGCCCGCTCGAAGCGTTCGGCGATCGCCACCTCCTCGATGCCGGCCGTCACCACGAAACCGCCGACATAGTCCCGCTTGCCGCTCGCCGCCGGTGCGACGAAGTCGGCAAGGGCGACATTCGGCCGGCCGTCACGCTTCACCATTTGCTGGCGGAGCGTGAAGAAGGTGGCAAGCTCGGCTTCGCGCACCTCGTCGGTAAAGAGGCGGACGTCGTCGCCCATGCTGGCGGCCGGCCAGAAGCCGATCACGGCCTTCGGGGCGAACCATGCCTCGGCCACGATCTTTTCGACCATCGCCTGCGCATCCTCGAAGAGCTGGCGAGCGGCAGCCCCCTGGCGTTCGTCATCGAGAATCTTCGGGAACACCCCCTTCAACTCCCAGGTCTGGAAGAACGGCGTCCAGTCGATATAGCGGGCCAGCTCGGCGAGGTCCCAGCCCTCGAAAATACGCGTGCCGAGGAAGGACGGCACCTTCGGCTGGTAGGCGTCCCAGTCGATCCGAAGGGCATTCGCCCGCGCCTGCGAAAGCGGCAGACGGCGCTTCTCGGCTTCGTTGCGGGCATGTGCGTCGGCAACCTTCAGATACTCCGCGCGGACCGTCTGCTTATAGGAGTCGCGGACTTCCGGCGAAAGCAGGCTCGACACAACGCCGACCGCGCGGCTGGCATCGGTGACATAGACCGTCTGGCCGAGGATGTAACGCGGATTGATCTTCACCGCCGTGTGCACGCGGCTGGTCGTCGCCCCGCCGATCAGCAGCGGGACATCGAAGCCCTCCCGTTCGAGCTCGGAAGCGACATGCGCCATCTCGTCCAGCGACGGGGTGATGAGGCCGGAAAGACCGACGATGTCGACCTTCTGCTCGCGCGCGACTTCGAGGATCTTAGCCGAGGGCACCATGACGCCGAGGTCGATAATCTCGTAATTGTTGCAGGCGAGCACGACGCCGACAATGTTCTTGCCAATGTCGTGCACGTCGCCCTTGACGGTCGCCATCAGGATCTTGCCGGCACTCTCGCGCGCCTCGCCGCCGCCATTGGCGCGCTTCTCTTCCTCCATATGGGGGAGCAGCACCGCAACGGCCTGCTTCATCACCCGGGCGGACTTGACCACCTGCGGCAGGAACATCTTGCCGGAGCCGAAGAGATCGCCGACGACGTTCATCCCGGCCATCAGCGGCCCCTCGATGACATGCAGCGGCCGCTCGGCGGCAAGCCTGGCTTCTTCCGTATCGGCTTCGATGAAATCGGTGATTCCGTTGACGAGCGCATGTTCGAGCCGCTTCTCCACCGGCCATTCGCGCCAGGCAAGGTCCCTCTCCTTGCCCTGGCTCCCGCCCTTCCCGCGATAGCGCTCGGCGATCTCCAGGAGGCGCTCGGTCGAATCGGCCCGGCGGTTGAGCACCACGTCCTCGCAGGCTTCGCGCAGCTCCGGGTCGATCGCGTCATAGACGGCAAGCTGTCCGGCATTGACGATGCCCATGTCCATGCCGGCCTGGATCGCGTGATAAAGGAAGATGGCGTGCATCGCCTCGCGCACCGGCTCGTTGCCGCGGAAGGAGAAGGAGAGGTTCGACACGCCGCCGGAGACGTGGACATGCGGCAGTGCCGCGATGATCTCTTGCGTCGCCTCGATGAAGTCGACGCCGTAATTGTTATGCTCCTCGATGCCGGTCGCGACCGCGAAGATATTCGGGTCGAAGATGATGTCCTCCGGGGGAAGCCAACCTCTTGCGTCAGCAGGCGATAGGCCCGCCGGCAGATTTCCACCTTGCGGGTCTTCGTATCGGCCTGGCCTTTCTCGTCGAACGCCATCACCACCACAGCGGCGCCATAGGCGCGCACGAGGCGCGCATGGTGCAGGAAAGCCTCCTCGCCTTCCTTGAGCGAGATGGAATTCACCAGCGCCTTGCCCTGAACGCATTTGAGCCCGGCTTCGATCACCTCCCATTTGGACGAGTCGATCATCACCGGTACGCGGGCGATATCCGGCTCGGAGGCGACGAGGTTCAGGAACTCGACCATCGCGCGCTTCGAATCGATCAGGCCTTCGTCCATGTTGACGTCGATGATCTGGGCGCCGTTCGCCACCTGATCGTGCGCCACATCGAGTGCGGTGGCGTAGTCCCCGGCCGTGATCAGCTTGCGGAACTTCGCCGAGCCGGTGACGTTGGTGCGTTCTCCGACGTTGACGAAGGGGATCTCGTCGGTAAGCGTGAAGGGTTCGAGGCCGGAAAGCCGCATGCGGCGATCGATCTCGGGCACCCGGCGCGGTGGATATTTGGCGACCGCTTCAGCGATGGCGCGGATATGGGCCGGCGTGGAACCGCAGCAGCCGCCGACGATGTTGACGAGACCATCGCGGGCGAAGCCCTCGACCTGCACCGCCATCTGCTCGGGACTTTCATCATAGCGGCCGAACTCGTTCGGCAGGCCCGCATTCGGATAGGCGCAGACGAGCGTGTCGGCGACCGCCGAGAGCTCGTCTATATGGGCCCGCATCGCATTGGCGCCGAGCGCGCAGTTGAGTCCGATCGTAAACGGCTCCGCATGGCGCACCGAATACCAGAAGGCCGTGGGCGTCTGGCCTGAGAGGGTACGGCCGGAGAGATCGGTGATCGTTCCGGAGATCATCACCGGCAGGCGGACCCCCTTTTCGGCAAAGACTTCCTGCGTGGCGAAGATCGCCGCCTTGGCATTCAGCGTATCGAAGATCGTCTCGATCAGGATGATGTCGGCACCGCCGTCGATGAGGCCCCGCACCTGCTCGGCATAGGCGAGCCTCAGATCGTCGAAGCTGACGGCCCGATAGCCGGGATTATTGACGTCCGGCGAGATAGACGCAGTGCGGTTGGTGGGGCCGAGCGCGCCTGCCACGAAGCGCCGCCGGCCATCCTCCGCCTCGGCCCGCTTCGCCGCCCGCCGCGCCAGCCGCGCGCCGTCGCGATTGAGATCGTAGACCGTGTCCTCCATGCCGTAATCGGCCTGGGCGATCCGCGTCGAGGAGAAGGTGTTGGTTTCGAGGATATCAGCGCCGGCGATGGCGTAGTGGTAATGAATGTCCTCGATCGCCTTCGGCTGAGTGAGCGTCAGGAGGTCGTTGTTGCCCTGCTGATGGCAGGCGCACCCACCGAAGCGTTCGCCGCGGAAGTGATCCTCCACGAAACCGAGCTGCTGGATCTCCGTTCCCATGGCGCCATCCATGATGAGGATGCGTTCAGCCGCCGCCCGGGCGAGCTGCCGGAAAATTTCCGAACCATCCGGCTTGGGCGAGACGTTTCCAAAGAGGGCGTCGGCGGCGGACATGGGAGATCTCCCGTTCTGAAAACGACAAAGAATTATCGATTTACTCACATAAAGATATCTTTATGTCAACATACGTGATGGTCACAATTGCAGATGGGTGAATAAAAAGCGGCCCGCCGCGGGTGCGGGGGCCGATAAGAGAGCGGGATGAGGAGAAGCGTGTGCGGTCTTCCGCCGGTCACATCCGCTTGAGGCAATCTTCCACTTCATAGATCGCGCAAAGAATATGATAGAAGGTGCTTGCTGGCGCCGGTTCTTCGACAAAGGTGCCATTCGCCTTCTGCTTGTCGCGCCAGAGGCCGCGGACAGGCACGTCCAGAAAGCGCTGCAGCGCCCCCATGGCGCGTCCAGCCGAAGCGAGATAGCGCTCTTTCTCCGCACCTTCGGTCAACGCCGCAAATCGGATCGCCGCCTTCAGCCACTCCGTCTGCGGCCAAAGCCGCGCTGTTGGATCGGCAACGGAGAAATCGTCGAGGAGCGTCATGACGATCACGTCCCGCTCGCGGCATGTTCCATATTTCTCGCCGATATCGAAAAGCCGCCGGGCCTCGACGATCGCCTGCGCATTGCCGCGCCGTTCCGCCCAGCGCAGGAGCAGCCATGCCCATTCGAAATGATGCCCCGGCTCGACGATACGGCCCTTTTCGCCGGGGAACGGCGCCCAGTCGTGATCGAAGAATTCGCGCAGCGCCCCGCTCCCGGCGTCGATGAACCGGTCCATGGCCAGATGCGCAATCTCGTCGGCGAGATTGGTCCAGGCGACGCGGTCGAATCCTTCCGCCTCCTCGCTTGCGAGGCAGGCTTCGAAGAGATGCATGTGCGGATTGGAGCCGAGCGGCAGGCGCGGCGGCTCGTCCTCCTCGAAGCCGGCGAGCGGATGCTTGCAACGGGCTTCGAGCCGCCGCCGGAGTTTGTCGCTGCGCCCCACCATCTCGGCTCCGCGCTCCGGCAGGACTTCCGCCAGATGGGCGAAGGCAAGCAAGGCGAAAGCCTGGTTGTAGAGGTCGAAGGAAGCGTCGATGAGCTTGCCGTCGGCATTCGCCAGCGCCCCGTAAAAGCCGCCAGGCTGTCCGTAGACGCGATCGAAATAAAGAAGGCCGCCTTCGGCGGCGGTGCGCCAGTCTCCATTCCAGCCACGCCGGCCGGCCGCGGCGAAGCAGTAGACCTGCCGGGGCTGCACGCGGGAGCGGCGGTCGGCCCGCGTCGGTTCGCCTTTCATGTCGATCGTCTCGACGAAGCCGCCGCCCTCCCCGTCGAAGCCTTTCTGCCGCCAGAGCGGCAAGGCAGCATCGTTCAGCCAGCCCGCGAGTTCGCCTGCCTGGAGATGAATATCCATGCCCATCCGCTTTCCGTCAGCTTTCCAGCTTCAGCGCGTCATGATCCGCGCCGAGAAGTTCCGCCAGCGCCTCGACCACGAGATTATGGTCCTCCCGCTGCGGCAGGCCGGAAACGGTGACGGCGGCGATGCAGCCCGTTCCCTTGACGACGATCGGGAAGCTGCCGCCATGGGCGGCAAACTCGGCGTCCGGCAGGCCGAGCTTCGCCTGCAAATTCGTTTGCTGCTTGAGAAGGCTGAGCCCGGTGGCGTAGCTGCTCTTGAACAGGCGGAACACCGTGTTGCGCTTGCGGCGCACCCAGTTCGGATTGTCCGGCGTCGCCCCATCGAGAGCCGCATAGAAGACCTGCATGGAGAAGAGCGTGATGTCGATGACGCAGCCGAGCTTGCGTTCCGCGGCCATCCGGCGAAGCGTTGCGCCCAGCTTCCAGGCCGTATCGAGATCGAAGCGGTCGAACTGCAATTGCTGCTCCTGCAGCGCAATCCGGCGCAGATCATTGTCTATGTTCATAATGCCTCCGCTTGGTCAGTGGTCGAACTGGACGAGTGCGATGCGCGATCCTGCAAAATTCCCCCGCTTGGCGATTAATCCTTCCAAAGCCATGCGGCGCCGCGCACGCCGGAACTGTCGCCGTGCACCGCCTTGCGGATCGGCGTCTCGAAACTGTCGCCGAAGAGATATCTGGTGATCGATGCCGGCAACTCGCCGTAAATCTCGTCGACATTGGACATGCCGCCGCCGAGCACGAAGACGTCGGGATCGACGATGTTGGTCAACAGCGCGAGGCTGCGGGCCAGCCGGTCGACGAAGCGCTCGTAGACACCGATTGCCACCGGATCGCCCGCGCGCTTCGCCTCGATGATGTCCCGCCCGCGCCGGTCCGTCCCGGTCGTCATGCGGTAGTCGAGTTCCAGCCCGGTGCCGCAGGCATACATGTCGAGACAACCGAGCTTGCCGCACCAGCACCTGTGCCCCGGATATTCGTCCTTCGTCATCCAGGGCAGCGGATAATGGCCGATCTCGGCCGCGACGCCCTGAAAGCCGGCGTGAACCTTCTTGCCGATCGCCAGACCCCCGCCATGGCCCGTACCCACGATCACGCCGAAGACGACGCCCGCGTCCTTGCCCGCCCCGTCGACGGCTTCGGAGACCGCAAGGCAATTGGCGTCGTTGGCCAGGCGCACCTCACGTCCGAGCGCAGCCGCAAGATCCCGCCCGAGCGGCTTGCCGTTGATGAGCACCGCATTGGAATTGCGCACGATGCCGGTGCGCGGATTGGGACTTCCAGGTATGCCGATGCCGATCGAGCCGCGCTCGCCGGCGGTGCTTTCGGCCGAGGCGACGAGCTCTACGACGGCACGGACACAATCCTCATAGCCGCTGGTGGGTGTCGGGACACGATTGCGGGCACGCGTCTCGCCGTCGCGATCGAGCGCGATGACCTCCATTTTCGTGCCGCCCCAGTCAATTCCGATAAACATATATCTGGTCTTTGGGATAAAGATCGTTGGCGAGGAAGCGGCAGCCTCTCCTCCGGCGCCGCGGGCCTTGCTTAGCATCCACCGTATCGGGGACGCTAGTGGGATGAGGAAAACTGTGTGCGGTTTGCCGCCCGCGTCCCGCTCAAACGACTTGAATCGATCACGTTCATGATTTTGAGCCCACCCGGCCCAAATTCTTCGGGATATGCTCCCGATCTTCGGGAGCGCCTGCAAATCGGCTGCGATCGCCGAAAAACACTTGGCGAAAGAGCCTCGCTTTTGTATGGGTCTATTCCGAGTGGTCCCGTAGCTCAGCAGGATAGAGCACCAGATTCCTAATCTGGGGGTCGCGCGTTCGAATCGCGCCGGGATCACCATCTTCGTATCAATAAATTCACGAACTTAGCTGATGCGGCCGCAGAGAGGTCCGCTTAAAGCCGTGTCGCACGGCCTCGCAACGATCTCCCTTGATTTCCAAGCATTACCAACCTCTTGCTGGCGACTCCATGCGACATGATAAGCCGGTCATCCCTCAGTTTTCCATATTGATGTTGACGTTGCGGTCCTTCGGCAGGATGGAAGCCGTTATTTCGGGTTTCGTCGGTCATCCAAAAGCCTCGCTTTTCCGTATCACATTTTCCGTATCACTTTTATTTTTGCATTCGGAATTAAACGTGATACAAAAAATGCATGAAGATCACGTACGACGAAACCAAGCGCCAGACCAACATCGGCAAGCACGCCTATGATTTCGCCGAGCTCGACATGGAGTTCTTCTCTTCGTCCGTAGTGGTCCCGGCCAAGGAAGGCCGCTTCATGGCAATCGGCGTCCTGCGCAATGGCGTGATTGCCGTGGTCTTCGCCCGCCTTGGCTCGGAAGGTATTTCGATTATCTCCATGCGTGACGCCAGCCGGAAGGAAAGGAGCTTACTATGACGAACCCATCCCGCCGTATTCGCCATATCTCCGACAAGGAGGAGGCAGAAATTCAGCGCAAGATAGCCAGCGACCCGGATGCTCCCGAGGCTACCGACGAGCAGCTTAGGCAAGCCAAGCCCTTCGCCGAGGCTTTTCCCGACCTCGCCGAGAGCATCAAGCGTGCCAGGGGCCGGCCAGCCATCGAGAAGCCCAGGCAGCAGCTATCCATCCGCTTGGATCCGGACATTATCGAGCATTACAAGGCGACCGGCAAAGGCTGGCAGAGCCGAATGAATGACGACCTTAGAAAGGCCGCCGGGCTGAAGAAGGCCGGCTAGCTTACTTCTCCCGCACACTTACCTGACGGTCTGGTCTTACGTCCTGCCGCGGCTGTTGCCTTCTGCCGCCTTTAAGTCAGGTTACGGCGGGGCTGGAAAGAGCCTTATGACCGTTACGCTTGCGAAGCATTAATCCGTAATCGGCCAAGCCTTTCGGCACTCGTTAAAGGGACAGGGCTTGCGCTTGCTCCCGAACTTCCCGGTAGCTGAAAGCTCTCCGAGGAGGCGGGAAAAAACGTTATCCACACAACTGCCGCCCTTTTCCTTTCGCGTAAACAACAGCTTGTTCCACGCGCGCAATTCCGGCGTAAGGCGTGTCACCGTTACGCCTCATTCGAACTTCACCACCCCCGCCGTCAAAACAGCAGGGAGTAAACGAATGAACATCAATGGAACCAACGTCGCCAACAAGCTCATGGGTACGAATCTTGCGGACACGATCCGCGGCTATGATGGCAGTGATTCCATTTGGGGTAATGCCGGTGACGACTATCTCGACGGCGGGCTTGGCAACGACTTGCTCTATGGCGGGCTTGGCAACGACTTTTTCAAGGCCGGAGCGGGCGATGACTACGCGGAAGGCGGCGACGGCAATGACAGCTTCGACGGCGGCGCGGGCGCCGACACGCTGATCGGCGGGCTCGGCAACGATATCTTTTCCGGCGAAGACGGCAATGACATCATCAACGGCGGCGATGGCCATGACCATATCCTCGGAGACGCCGGCAACGACCAGATCTATGGGGGCGCCGGCGAGGAATACATCGACGGCGGAGTGGGAGACGACATCATCTATGCCGGCTCTGGAAACGACGGCTTCAACAACCGCATTGATCCCGCGACGGGCAAGCTGACGCAGCAGGCGGTCGGTGGTGGTGCCGGCAACGATACGATCTACGGCGAAGAGGGCAACGACGCCCTGAAGGGCCAATCCGGAAACGACCGGGTCTATGGCGGCATCGGCGACGACATCGTCGATGGCGGCGACGGGAACAACTACCTCGATGGCGGTGACGGGAATGACGTGCTCGACTCCGAGGGCGGCATCGACGAAGCCCACGGCGGCAACGGTAACGATCGGATTGCCGCAGGCGCCGGCAACGATCGGGCATTCGGGGATGCCGGAGACGATATCCTGACGGGCGAAGCTGGCGACGACGTGCTTGCTGGCGGCCTCGGCAACGACCTTGTCATTGCCGGAGACGGAAACGACACGCTTCGCGGCGACGCGGGCAGAGATACCCTTCTTGGCGACGCGGGAAGCGACATCCTGTGGGGTGGCGCCGATGCCGACCGCTTCGTCTTCAAGGGCGCGGGTTCGCTCGTCGGACGGGACTCCGTGATGGACTTTCAGGACGGCACCGATCTGCTTGTCCTGGAGAACCTCGGAATCAAGCAATATTCGAGCTCCGGCACGGCCGGTACGATTTTCGCGTATGATGACGCCAGCGGAGACGTGATGTTGAAAGGCTACGATTCGACGGGCAATGCGCTGTCGATCCATGTCGACGATCCGACGAATACCCTCGCCGCCTCCCACTTCAGCAGCGCCGATTTTCTCTTCGCCTGATCGAAGCGGATGAAAGTTCGAGCACCGCGCGTATCCGACGCGCGGTGCGTTCCTTTGAGACTTAAGTCCGATATGAAATGGGCGATAGTCTTAGCCCATTTTGGCTTATCCCATTGAGCACGCTCCGTAATCCTTGACTGCAACCGGTGCTGTGAGACCCTTCTATCTCGTGGTTGTACTATGCAGGTGAAGCGATGATCTTCGCGGATGACGTTGAGTTGGCCCTCGCTCTGGCCTGCGAAGAACTCCAGATGACCCGGGACGAAATAATCCGCCTCATCCTTCGCGAGTGGCTGGAGCAATATGGCTTTATCCAATTCCATGAATTGGACGAAGGTAGCGACACAAACAGCAGCGCGTGAGTTCCGCATGTTCCCGTGCTGAGCGGTTTTCCGCCCGGCATTGCGGAAAACAAGGGGTTAGAGAGTTTCCGCGATTCCGAGAAAGGCTCTAGTCTACCCTCAAGCTTGCTCCTCGAAGCCGAAGGCCGAGGCGGGCGGCAATGCGCTGCGATGCGTGATTTTCTCGATCCGTGCTGTAGAACAGGGTACGAGAGCGCAGTTCAGGCAAGCCCGACCAGCCGGCGGTAGCGGCTGCTCCGAAGCCCTGCCCCCTGAAGGCCTTCGCCGTTGCCCGATCCCTCCGGATCGTTCTCCCCTTCTATCCGGCCTCCATCTCAGCATGGTTCAGACGTACAATCCCGTCCAGCCTGTGTCGAGCGGCCCCGCTATTCTACTTCCTTGCACGCTATCCCCGGGTCCTCCTCGCCCTTCATCGTATCGAAAAGCGTCGCCTCGCCATCCTTCGTCCACCAGACATATCGGCCGCCGGCATATCTGGCTCCCGATCCGGAAATCACGTTCGATGCCACGATGAACGTGCCCTCGATAGTGAAGGTCGCGAGCGACGCGGACCCGGCGTCGATGTATTCGACCTCGATCGTCTTGTCGCCGCAGGCATAGAGAACCGTCCGCCGGTCGACTGTGCCGACGTCGGGAATTTCGATCGTCAGTTCTGCCCGGTTGCCGTTCCGCGACTGCATCGAGGTTAGCTGCAGCACGCTCTTCTCGTTTCGCCCGCCGAGAAAGAGCTTGGTTCCCTCTATTCGCCAGGTAAGCTCCGTCTTCAGCGCTTCGAAGAACTTCCGCTCCTGGTCCATGACCGCCGGTACGCACATCTTGCGGGTGGCGGCAGCCGGCCCGAAGGTGATCGTCGCGCCGGAGAGGCCGAACGTTCCGGTGAAGTGATTGCAGCCGGCCATGCCGCCATAGGTGCCGTCCTCACGAATCTCGAGCGTCGTCTGAAGATCATCGATCACGCCCCGGCCGCCTATGTCCTCGGCAAGCCACGAGCCGACGAGCGCCTCCGGCACCTTTTCGGCAGCCACCGTCTGCATGGAGGCAAGCTCGATCAGCACGCAGGCGCAAGATGCGGCGGTCAGGGCTTGCAGCATCGAAAACTCCTCAGACAAATCATCGTTCGACGGTGTTAACGATTCTTACCCGAGCGCTGCCTCTTGGAGAAGGGCGATGACTTCACCCTTGTTGCCGGCAGTATTCGGCTGTAGAGCCTAGTAAAATCATTAGAACGAGAAGAATACGGGATTTTGGCATGGCATCCGGCGATGATTTCAAGCGCCGTCTGACGATACTGGGTTCCACCGGATCGATCGGGACCAATACGCTCGACGTGGTCGAACGGCTCGGCGGGCGCGATCGATTCGCCATCGCCGCGCTGACCGGCAACGGCAACATCCCGTTGCTTGCGGAGCAGGCCCGCCGCGTCGGCGCGGAGCTCGCAGTCACCGCCGACGAGCATCGCTACGGCGAACTCAGGGAGGCGCTGAGCGGCAGCGGTATCGACGTCGCCGCCGGGCGCAGCGGCCTGATCGAGGCGGCCGAACGGGACGCAGGCTGGGTTATGGCGGCGATCGTCGGCAATGCCGGTCTTGGCCCGACACTTGCCGCCGCCCGCCGCGGCGCCGACATCGCACTCGCCAACAAGGAATGCCTCGTTTCCGCCGGCAGCCTTTTCATCGAAGCCGTCAGCGCGGGCGGCGGACGGCTGCTGCCGGTCGACAGCGAGCACAATGCGATCTTCCAGGTGCTGGAGAACGACCAGCGCCATGCCGTCGAGCGCATCGTGCTTACCGCCTCCGGCGGTCCGTTCCGCACCAGCACCCTCGACGAAATGCGGCATGTGACGGCGGATACGGCCCGCGCCCATCCGAACTGGTCCATGGGCCTCAAGATCTCGATCGACAGCGCCTCCATGTTCAACAAGGCGCTCGAGATGATCGAGGCGCGCCACCTCTTCCGCCTGAGGCCGGACCAGATCGAGGTGATCGTCCACCCGCAATCCGTGATCCACTCGATGGTCGGCTATACGGACGGGTCCGTCCTCGCCCAGCTCGGCTGCCCCGACATGCGCACGGCCATCGGCTATGCGCTTTCCTACCCCGAGCGCTGCCGTCTGCCGGTCGAGCGCCTGGACTTCGCCAGGCTCGCCCGGCTCGATTTCGAAGCCCCGGACGAAGTCCGCTTCCCGGCGCTGAGGCTCGCGCGCCGCGCCATGGAGGAAGGCGGCGTCCAGGGTGCCGTGCTGAACGGCGCCAAGGAGACCGCACTCGAGGCGTTCATCAAAGGCCGCGTCGGCTTCCTGGCCATGGCGGAAATCGTCGAGAGAGTGATGGACGCGCTTGCCGGCCTGCCGGCTGCGGCGAACATGGACGACGTCTTTGCCGCGGATGAAAAAGCGCGGCGGGCGGCTGCCGAGATGATCCGGTAGAGAGTTGTTGGGGGTGAATCCGCCCTCATCCAGCCTGCTGGCCCGTAGGCGGGGCGAAGGGGACAAGTGGCAGCGCCTTGCACCACACGAGCGCTGCTACGAAACAGAGGTTCGGGCGAGGAAGTCCCTCTCCCCGCCAGAGCTCGCCGGAGCTTACGCCACGGCCCTCGCCAGCGCACAACGCGACCAGAGCGAATGCAGCGCGCCGACCAGATGGTCGATATCGGCGTCAGAATGCAGGGGGGTCGGCGTGATGCGCAGGCGCTCGGTCTTCTTCGGCACGGTCGGGTAATTGATCGGCTGGACGTAGATGCCGAAATTGTCGAGCAGCAGGTCGGATATCCACTTGCACTTGGCGGCGTCGCCAACGATGACCGGCACGATATGGCTCGGATTGACCATATGCGGAATACCGCGCTGGTCGAGCAGCGAACGAAGCCGGCGCACGCGCTCCTGATGCGCGAAGCGTTCGACCTGGCTTTCCTTCAGGTGGCGAATGGAGGCGAGCGCCCCGGCGGCGAGCGCCGGCGGCAGCGCCGTGGTGAAGATGAAACCGGAAGCGAAGGAGCGGATGAAGTCGCAAAGCGCCGCCGATCCGGTGATGTAGCCGCCCATGACGCCGAAGGCCTTGCCGAGCGTGCCTTCGATGACCGTCAGCCGGTGCATCAGCCCCTCGCGCTCGGCAATGCCGCCGCCGCGCGGGCCGTACATGCCGACCGCATGAACTTCGTCAAGATAGGTCATCGCGCCGTATTTGTCGGCGAGATCGCAGAATGCCTCGATCGGCGCGATGTCGCCATCCATCGAATAAACGGATTCGAAGGCAATGATTTTAGGCGCGCGCGGGTCGGCGGCTGCAAGCTTAGCCTCGAGGTCCGCCACCGAATTGTGCTTGAAGATGACCCGCTCGCATTTCGAGTGGCGGATGCCCTCGATCATCGAAGCGTGGTTGCCGGCATCCGAAAAGACGATAACGCCGGGAATTTTGGAACAGAGCGTCCCGAGCGCGGCCCAGTTCGAAACGTAACCGGAGGTGAACAGAAGAGCCGATTCCTTGCCGTGCAGGTCGGCGAGCTCGCGCTCGAGCAGCACATGGTAATGGTTGGTGCCGGAGATGTTGCGGGTGCCGCCGGCGCCGGCGCCGCATTCATCGATCGCGCTCTTCATCGCCTCGGTGACGATGGGACACTGGCCCATGCCGAGATAGTCGTTCGAGCACCATACGGTCACTTCCTGGGCGCCATCGGCCGTGTAGCGCGTCGCCTTGGGGAAGCTGCCGCGATGGCGAGCGAGATCGGCGAAAACCCGGTAACGGCCTTCCTGATGCAGCCCATCCAGCTCGTTTTTGAAGAAACTCTCGAAATCCATCATCATCTCCAGTGCCCTGTCGCCTTTCTTCCTACAAAGCGATCAGTGGTCAACCCCGGACAGGCTCCGACGCGCGGGCTGCGGCAAAAGGCCTCTCGGCCCCCAGACCCCGGTTATTCTGCGCGGCGCGTGTCGTGCCTGGCAAGCGGGAAAGGCGATGGAAAATGACGACACATTTTCAAACCTTTCCGCGGTAATCAGACTCGACCTCGACACGGAGTCCGAAAGTCCAGTTTTGAACCATTCCAAAATGGCTAGCAAAACTTCATTCTCCCGAACATCGATCGAAGTCAAGCAATTGCGGAAAAAGGGCGGCCGCTGCCGCCCTTTTCGATACCAAAGTTGGTCCGTCAGGCGGCCGCCACGGCGCGTTTCGTCATCACCTTGACGAGATTGGCGCGATAGGCAGCGCTTGCATGAATATCGGAAAGCAGGTTCGAATCGTCCACCTTCACATTGTCGACGGCACCCGGCGACCAGTTGGCGGCAAGCGCCGCCTCGAGGTCCGGATGGCGGAAGACGCCGTCCGACCCGGCTCCGGTCACGCCAACGCGCACTGCGCCATCGTCACGACGGACGACGAAGACGCCGGTCATCGCATAGCGCGATGCCGGATTGGGGAACTTCCGATAGGCCGCTTTCGCCGGCGCTTCGAAGCGGACGGCCGTCACGATCTCACCGTCTTCGAGCGCCGTTTCGAAGAGACCGGTGAAGAAGTCTTCAGCCTTGACCTCGCGCCTGTCGGTGACGATCACCGCATCGAGCGCCAGCATCGCGGCCGGATAGTCCGCCGCCGGATCGTTGTTGGCGATGGAGCCGCCGATCGTACCCATGTGGCGGACATGCGGATCACCTATGTGGCTGGCAAGCCCGCAAATGGCCGGACAGACCGCGGCAAGCGCGGCGGAGGTCGCGACCTCCTCATGCGTCGTCGCCGCGCCGATCCTGACCGACCGGCCGTCGACGGTGATCCCCTTCATCTCGGCAATGTGCCTGAGATCGACAAGGTCGCTCGGGGCGGCGAGCCGCTGCTTCATCGTCGGGATGAGCGTCATGCCGCCGGAGAGATATTTTCCCTCCGCGGCGGTCCCCATCAGCTTCGCTGCCTCTTCGACCGAGGAGGCCCGATGATAGTTGGTCTCATACATCTCAAGTCCTCCCGATCAATGCGCGCTATGCACCGCCGCCCAGACCTTTTGCGAGGTCGCCGGCATGGTGAGCTCGTTGGTGCCGATCGCGTCCGTGATGGCGTTGATCAGCGCCGGCGGCGAGCCGATCGCCCCCGCCTCGCCGCAGCCCTTGACGCCGAGCGGGTTGCTCGGGCAGGGCGTGTTCGAGGTCGTCACCGTGAACGAAGGCAGGTCGTCGGCGCGCGGCATGGCGTAGTCCATGTAGCTCGCCGTCAGCAGCTGCCCGCTCTGGTCGTAATGCACCCCTTCGAGCAGCGCCTGGCCTATGCCCTGCGCCAGCCCGCCATGCACCTGGCCCTCGACGATCAGCGGGTTGATGATATTTCCGAAATCGTCCGCCGCGACGAACTGCACGATCTTCGTCTGGCCGGTTTCCGGATCCACCTCCACTTCGCAGATATAGCAACCCGCCGGGAAGGTGAAGTTGCTGGGATCGTAGAAGGCGCCCTCCTTGAGGCCCGGCTCCATGCCGGGCGGCAGGTTATGGGCCGTATAGGAAGCAAGCGCCACCTGCGACCAAGGGACCGACCTGTCGGTGCCGGCCACCTTGAGCGCGCCGTCCTCGATGACGATGTCGCTCTCGTCCGCCTCCATCAGATGGGCCGCAATCCTTTTGGCCTTGGCCTCGACCTTGTCGAGCGCCTTGAAGACGGCCGACATTCCGACGGCACCGGAGCGGGAACCATAGGTTCCCATGCCCATCTGCACCTTGTCGGTATCGCCATGGACGATATTGACGCTGTCGATCGGTACGCCGAAACGCTCCGCAACCACCTGGGCGAAGGTCGTTTCGTGTCCCTGGCCGTGGCTGTGCGAGCCGGTCATCACCTCGATCGTGCCGACCGCGTTGACCCTGACTTCGGCCGATTCCCACAGGCCGACGCCGGCGCCGAGCGAGCCGACGGCGGCGGAAGGCGCCAGTCCGCAGGCTTCGATATAGCAGCTCATGCCGATGCCGCGCTTCATTCCCCGCCGCTCGGCTTCCGCCTTGCGCGCGGCGAAACCGTCCCAGTCGGCCGCCTCCATCGCCCCCTTGAGCGACGCTTCGTAATCGCCCGCATCGTAGTTCATGATCACCGGCGTCTGATGGGGGAAGGTGCGGATGAAGTTGATGCGCCTGAGTTCCGCAGGGGAAACGCCGAGCTCGCGCGCGGCCGTCTCGATCGTGCGCTCCAGCAGGTATGTGGCCTCCGGCCGCCCGGCGCCGCGATAGGCGTCGACCGGCGCCGTATTGGTATAGACGGTGCGGACATTGGCATGGATCGCCGGGATCGCATACTGCCCGGAGAGGAGCGTCGCATAGAGATAGGTCGGCACGCAGGAGGAGAAGAGAGACATATACGCGCCGAGATTGGCGATGGTATCGACCTTCAGCGCGGTGATCCGATTGCTGCTGTCGAATGCCATCTTCACCGTCGACACATGATCGCGGCCGTGCGCGTCCGTCAGGAAGGCCTCGGTGCGGTCCGCGGTCCATTTCACCGGCACGCCGGTACGCTTCGAGGCCCACAGACAGACGATCTCTTCCGGATAGATGAAAATCTTGGAGCCGAAGCCACCGCCGACGTCCGGAGCGATCACCCGGAGCTTGTTCTCGGGCGCGACATTGTAGAAGGCGCTCATCACCAGCCGGGCAAGATGCGGGTTCTGGCTGGTGGTATAGCAGGTGAAATGGTCGTCGCCGGCATCATAGATACCGAGTGTCGCGCGCGGCTCCATCGCATTCGGCGACAGGCGGTTGTTGATGATCTTCAGTTCCGTGACATGCGCCGCAGCAGCGATCGCCTGGTCGGTCGCGCCCGCGTCGCCAAGCTCCCAATCAAAGATCAGATTGCCCGGCGCTTCCGGATGGATCTGCGGCTCGCCTTCGCCCAGAGCCTGGAGCGTATCGGTGACGACCGGCAGGGTTTCGTAATCCACGACCACCGCTTCCGCCGCATCGCGGGCTTGCGCAACACTGTCGGCGACGACGATCGCCACCGCGTCGCCGACATAGCGCACGGTCTCGTGGGCAAGCGGCCGCCAGGCGCCCATGCGCATCGGTGAGCCGTCCTTCGAGTGGATCATCCAACCGCAGATGAGATTGCCGATCCCATCCGCCAGCAGTTGCTTGCCGTCGAGCACGTCGATCACGCCCGGCATCGCCTTGGCCGACGTCGCGTCGATGCTCCTGATGGTCGCATGCGCATGCGGGCTGCGCACGAAAACCGCATATTTCATGCCGGGCACGACCATGTCGTCCGTATAACGCCCCTTGCCGGTCAGGAAGCGCTTGTCTTCCTTGCGCGCCACCCGCGCGCCGATGCCTTCAACGCCCATTGCCTATCTCCTCCCGAAGTCTTGCAACGAATTTCCGCTCGAGCGGAATGACGAAAATCACGTGCGATGCTCGCCTGGCATCGCGCTCCCTTTGGGTTTCCTCATTCTGCCGCCTGGCGAACGCCGTCCGTCCCGGCCGCGGCGGCCAGGATCGCCTGGACGATGTTGTGATAGCCGGTGCAGCGACAGATGTTGCCTTCCAGCTCGGCGCGGACCGTCGCCTCGTCAAGATTGCCGCCATGTCGACGGATCATGTCGACGGCGGTCATAACCATGCCCGGCGTGCAGAAGCCGCATTGCAGTCCGTGATACGTCTTGAAAGCCGCCTGGACCGGGTGAAGCTCGCCGTTCGACGCCAGGCCCTCGATCGTCGTGATCGTCGAGCCGGCCGCCTGAGCGGCAAGGATGGAACAGCTTTTCACCGATTGCCCGTCCATGTGAACGACGCAAGCGCCGCACTGCGTCGTGTCGCAGCCGACATGGGTCCCGGTCAGGCCGAGATTTTCGCGGATAAAGTGCACCAGCAGCGTTCGGTCGTCGCAGGTACCACTTACCTGGCGGCCGTTGACCGTCATCGTTATTTTCGCCATTTCGCTCCTCCGGGTCGGTCCAGAGTCGAGCGCGGCTTCAAATCGGGTGAGATGCGTTCACGCGACTCGAAGTACGCGCCGACCGATATCGATTGCCCTTCCGCCAGCGGTCCGCTCCTCCCGAGCCCGCGTGGCGACGTTGTAACATTTGTCTTTTTTTCGGGCCGCCGCAACCGTTTCGCGCCACAAGGGGCAAAAAAATGCGAGCGCGTATGTAACCCCGGCAACAGCTCCTTCATGTTCCGTTCAGGAAAGATCGCATTATGTGGCATAAGAACGATCTCGCCGTATCCGTGCATTTTCCTCGGCGGCGGGTTATGTTCGAATGCAAGTTCAAGTGGAGGGCCGCGGTTCGCACCCTCCCATCACTATAGGACGGACGAGGCGGACGCTGAATCCGTCGAAATCGGAGAGGACATCATGAAGAAAGCCATCGCGCTTGTGTTGGTCGCCCTGTCGGTCGCGAGCTGCACGCAAACCGAAAAGGGTGCCGGTATCGGCGCCGTATCGGGGCAATCATCGGGGGCGCGGTCACCGGCGACGTCCGCGGCGCGGCTGTCGGCGCGGCGATCGGCGGCGTATCCGGCGCCGTTATCGGCCACGTCACCGACCAGCCGGGCCAGTGCTACTACCGCGACCGCTACGGCCGCCGCTACATCGACCGCTGCTGAGTGCCGCAACGGCCGGATCGACGGCCCCGGAACGATCCGGGGCCCTTCATGTCCGCCGGAATGTTCCCGAAGGAGCGCTATTGCGCTGCGATCCCGTTCGCCGCCGCCGATCCGCCCTTCGCTCCCGCTTTGACAAGCCCTTCGCTGAGGTGTTGCAGGTCCGATTCCTGGACGTAGTGCTGCGTGGCGAGGAACGCGTCGCGGTCGAAATCCGGGGCGAGCGCCCGGACCTTCTCCATATGGGCGTGAGCCGCAATGTCATCCCCGAGCCAGCCGTAGCAGGCCGCGACGAATGCATGCTGGACGTGGTCCATCACCGAGAGGTGCATGAAGGCCTCGACCGCCTCTCCATACTGCCGGGCGGCGAAATGAGCCTTGCCGAGGTGGCTCCAGAAGCGTTCCGGATGATGAGGATTGAGCTGCATGGCCTTGCGGATCCACTCGACCCCCTCTTCCGGTCGCCCCAGCCAGGTCAGCAGTTCGCCCTGCTGGACCACAACCAGGTCGTAATTGGGATTGAGGGAAAGGGCACGCTCCTGATGGTAGCGCGCCGTCGTCAGCGCATTGTTGTTCACGTTTACCGCCGCGAGGATGCGATGCACGTCGGCGTCGTTGTCGTCGAGCGCCAGCGCCCGGTCCAGCTCCGCAACGATCTCGGCCCAGACCGCATCCTTGTCTTCGCACCAGCCGTGGACCCAGGCTTGCCCGAGGATGCAGGCCCGCCAGGCATGGGCATGCGCATAGTCGGGATCGAGCGCGACAGCCCTGTCGATGAGGGCCCGGGCCTGCTCGTTATCCGCGACGGTGCTCCGGTGATGCAGCACCTTGGCGGCAAGGGCACATTCGTAGGCCGCCATATTGGCCGGCTTCGTGCGGGCGAGCAGGTCCCGCTGCGCGGCCTCGACGCGCCCCGGAAGCGTTGCCGCTATCGCCGCCGTCACCTCGTCCTGGATGGCGAAGATGTCGTCCAGTCTCCGGTCGTATTTGTCTGCCCAGATATGAGCGTCGTTGACCGCGTCGATGAGCTGGACCGTCACGCGCACCCGGTCGCCGATCTTGCGGACGCTGCCCTCCACCAGATATTGCGCTCCGAGCTTCTCGGCCGCCTCGCGCACGTTTACCGGCTGGTTCTTGTAGACGAAGCTGGAGTTGCGCGAGATGACGAACAGCTCGTGCCGGCGGGACAGCTCGGTGATGATGTCCTCCGTCAGGCCGTCTGCGAAAAACTCCTGGTCGGGATCGCCGCTCATATTGTCGAACGGCAGCACCACGATCGAAGGTTTGGAAACGGAGCGCGGCGCATCCGTAGCCTCCGGGAAGGATGGCAGGACAGGCCCCTCGATCCCGACTCGGAAGAGATGAATCGGGCGGCTGATGTTCTTCAGCATCTTCTCGCCCAGATCCTCGATGGGGACATCGATCCGGTCGGCGACCTGCGTCGCCACCGCAGCCGTCACGCAGATGCCGCCCACATCGGCCAGCTGCTCAATACGGGCGGCGATGTTCACGCCGTCGCCGAAGATGTCGTCCTCCTCGAAGATGATGTCGCCGAGATTGATGCCGATCCTGAATTCGATCCGCCGGTCCTGCGCCACGTCGGCATTGCGCCGCTTCATGCGGCTCTGGATCTCGACGGCGCATTTTACCGCGTCGGTCACGCTCTGGAATTCGACCAGCATACCGTCGCCCGTGGTCTTGATGAGGTGGCCCTTGTTCTTTGCAATGGCCGGATCGATCAGTTCTATCCGATGAGTCCTGAGGCGGGCGATCGTACCGGCTTCATCGGCCTCCATCAGGCGGCTATAGCCTGCCATATCGGCTGCCAGCACTGCGGCTAGTCTCTGTTCCATCGGTTTGCCAACAAACGTTTGGCGGGAGCACCTTCTTCCGGACTCCCGGGTTCAAGCGGTCCAGGGCGATTCTATAGCACCCCGACGTGATCGCCTATCTAAATTAGCAGCCACTTGAAAAGAAGCTGCGGAGCAGCCTGCCGACAGGCATGGAACCATCGCATGCGCTCATTGTTCGGCACTGGTCAGCGCATGTGAGGTGCTCCTATGATCGATTCGCCAGGCTCCGTGAAACACCGCTTCCTCGATCTGGACGGCATCCGGGTCTTCTACCGGGAGGCAGGACCGCCGGACGCGCCGATCGTGCTCCTTCCCCACGGCTACCCGTGCTCATCCTACGAGTTTCGCAATTTCATGCCGCTGCTGGCCGACCGGTGGAGGCTTGTCGCTCCGGATTTCCCCGGATCCGGATACAGCGACACGCCGGACGACTTCGCCTACGGCTTCGACGGCTTCGCAGACTTTCTCGAAGCCTTCATCCGGCGCCTGGGCCTCGATCGTTTCGCACTTTATCTACATGACTTCGGCTCTCAGATCGGCCTTCGGCTGGCCATTCGCCGGCCGGAGCGCATTTCCGCACTGATCATTCAAAATGGCGACATTTACGAGGATGAGCTCGGACCTAAATACGCACCGTTGCAGGAGTATTTCCGCAATCCCACGCCGGAGGGCCGGACCAAACTCGGCGAAGCCGTAAGCGAGGAAGGATACCGCGACGAGTACCTCAACGACGTCCGGCCCGAGCTTGCCGAGCGGATTTCTCCCGACCTGTGGAAGCTCCATTGGTCCATGACAACGGCCAAGCGGCGTGAGATCGCCATAGACGTCATCGCGGGGCTGCGGGAAAATCTCGCCTGGTTCGAGCGCTACCAGAGTTACCTGCGCGAACATCGACCGCCGACGCTGATCGTCTGGGGTCCGCAGGACGGCTACATGCCCGAGGCCTCCGCCCGAGCCTATCTCCGCGACCTGCCGGATGCCGAACTGCATCTCATCGACGGCGGCCATTGGTTGCTGGAGACCAACCTGTCCGAGGTCGTCTCCCTCTGCCGAGATTTCCTTTCGCGCGCTTCGGCGAAATGACGCCCCCGCTTCCACCGGTCGCTTCGTAAGCTGACCTCGGTGCGGGCCTGCTTCGCGGCAGAAGCCGCTTACCGCTTAAAAGTATTCCGTTGTGCCTGAAGCACCACAGGGGAGTCCTTTCTGCCAAAAAATCGTCTTGGAATCGCCGCTTCGGGGTGGATGCGGCGAGCGGTCATCGTTAACAGATGGAAAACTATGTCCTGCTAGCTTGGCCGACGCCGCGTATGCAGGCAGTTGGTACAGAGTCGCCTGAAACGGGATGCGGAGAGGAATGTCTCCACCACGATCGAGTATTGCGCACTGGAAGACAGCGACCGCGCTCACAATCGTGGCATCGGCCGTGCTCGGCCCGGTTTCCGTCGAGCAGGCCCACGCGTTCAAGATTTTCGGCATGCGGTTTTTCGAAAGCGCGGAAGAAGAAGTTCAGGTCATAGACCCGGTTCGCTATACGCTGACTTTCGAGCCGGGAACGGATGACGAGGAGCTCCGGGAGGCGCTGGAAAACGGCTCGCGGCTCGTTCAGGATCAGGAAGAACCGGTCTCGGGCGATCTTGGCCTGGCGATCAAGGCGCGCGACGACCGCGATCGGCTCCTCGCCGTCCTCTACGAAAAGGCGCGTTACGGCGGCACCGTCAGCATTCTGGTCAACGGCCAGGACATCGACAGCCTCCCCCGGACCCGGCTTTCCCCGACGGCCAGCCCGTACCGGTCGTGGTTCGCGTTGCTCCCGGGCCGGCATTCACGCTGGGCTCGGTCAGGCTCGAGGGAGACGCCGCGCGGCTCGACCCAGCCGCCTACGACCTCAAGCGTGGCGCCCGCGCCGACTCGACCTTGATCATCAAGGCGGGCGAGCAGATCGTGAACGATCTCAAGGAACAGAGCAGGCCGCTGGCCAAGCTCGCCGAGCGCAGCGTCGTTGCCGATCACGCGACTTCCACGGTCGATGTAACGATCCGCGCCGATGGCGGGCCGGTCGCGCCCGTCGGCGACCTGACCGTCAGCGGCGCCAGAACGGTCGACCCGGATTTCGTCAAGGATTATTCCCGCCTGAACCACGGCCGCCCATATTCGCCGGAGAATATTCGCAAGGCCGCCGAGCGGCTGCGGCAGTTGAACGTGTTTTCCAGCGTCACCATCAACGAAGCCGACGGGCTCGCGCCCGACGGCACGATCCCGATGAACATCCAGGTGTCCGAAGGCAAGCACCGCTATTTCGGTTTCGGCGGACAGGTCTCGACCACGGACGGCCTTGGACTTCAGGGCTATTGGGGACACCGCAATCTCTTCGGACGCGCAGAATCGCTTCGGATCGAAGGCTCGGTCGACCGCCTCGGCGAGACCACCGATGTCGCCGGGCTCGATTATTCGGCCGGCATTCTCTTTGCGAAACCCGGCGCCTTCGGACCGGCATCGACCTTTACCGCAAGCGTCAAGGCCGCGATCGTCGATCCGGACGCCTATAGTGCCAAAACGGTTACCGCTGCGGCTGGCGCCGCTTTCGAGCTTTCGCCCGAAGACACGTTCTCCGTCGGCGCGGAAGTGGGCTGGGCGGATGTCGACGACGCTTTCGGTTCGAATTCCTATATCACCGCCGCCCTCCCGTTCGAATATGTCCGCGACGCACGCGACGATAAGCTGAACCCGACGGAGGGTTACCGGGCGCTGATCAATGCCAAACCGAGCTACGAAATCGAAGGAAAGACCTTTTTCAGCTCCTTCGAAGCTTCCGCGTCCGGCTATTACGCGTTTGGAACGGAAAAGCGCTTCGTGCTGGCCGGCAAGCTCGGCGCCGGCGTGCTCGTCGGTGGCGACGAACTCTCCGATATTCCCGCGACCCGGCGGTTTTTCCTCGGCGGTGGCGGGTCGGTGCGCGGCTATTCCTATCAGGAGATCAGCCCCCGCGACGCCGATGACGAACTGACCGGCGGACGCTCCTATGTGAGCGGCTCCCTCGAAGCCCGCATCGCCGTCACCGATACGATCGGCATCGTGCCGTTCATCGACGCCGGCACCGTTTCGGAAAACACGGCGCCCAATTTCTCCGACATCCGGGCCGGCGCGGGCATCGGTCTGCGCTATGCGACGCCCTTCGGCCCGATCCGGCTCGACTTCGCCGTGCCGCTCAACAAATATCCGGGGGCACCACTTACGGAATCTATGCCGGTATCGGCCAGTCCTTCTAATGCCCGGACTATTTGCTGCATGCGCGCGACACCGTGGTAAGATGAGCGAAGTCCCGCCTGCCGGGCGATGTGCCGGCACTCTACCGATTCCAGAGCGGCGCAACATGGACTATGGATAGGACATGAATCAGGTCACCTTTTTCCTTCGATCTGCGCTGCGGTACTTCTTCGCCGCCCTCGGCACGCTCGTGGTCGTGCTCCTCCTGCTCGTCGGCTTTCTGGGCTTCACGGTGCCCGGCGCCCGCGTCGTCGCCTGGGCGATCGAGAAATATGCGGCAACCCCCGACCAGATCGTACGCATCGCCGACCCGGGCGCGCTTCTGACCGGCGACTTCACGGCCGGCACCATTACGCTCTTCGATGGCGAAGGCATTTATGCGGAGGTCCGCGACCTTTCGGTGGACTGGTCGCCCGCAGAACTATTCTCGCTTCGCTTCGACGCCAGCAGGATTTCGGCCGGCACGGTCCGCGTCGAACGGTTGCCCGTCCCCTCGACCGAGACCCAGGAAGTGCGCTCGACATTTGCCCTTCCGGTGGACGTGAAGATCGATGCCTTCGACCTCAAGGAAATCGTGCTCGGCAAACAGATCGCAGGCGAAGATCATTTCCTGACGGCCAAGGGCAAGCTCTACGCGACGAATTCCAGCATCGCTCTCGAGCTCGATGCCGCCGAACGGGACCGCCCTGATGCGCGCGCGACAGCCGATGTCGTCTTCAACCCGGCCGGCAACCAGCTGAAGCTTGAAGCCGAGCTTGCGGAGCCGAAGGGCGGCCTTCTGGCGAGGCTGCTCCGCCTGCCGGGAGAACCTGCCGTCAACATGACCGTGACCGGACAGGGACCGCTTTCCGATTGGGCGGGCTCGGGTACGGTTACGCTCGACGGAAGCGAGATCCTTCGGCTCGACGGGCAGCACGTGCTCGCGGCCGACGGAATGCACATGCTTACCGTATCCGGCGGCGGCGCTTTCGCCACGCTGACGCCGCCGGCCTTCAGGCCGCTCTTCGAAGGCGAGAGCAGGATCGACCTGAGGGCCGCCTTCGACGGCACGAGCAAGGTCCGGATCGATGCGGGCAAGATTTCGACCGGCGCCATGACGCTCGATGTCTCCGGCACGGTCGACAGCCGCGGTGAGAACAACCTCCAGGCAAGGCTCGCCGGTACGAGCGGGCCATTCGATTTCCGCTGGCCGCTGAAAGACGGCGAGTTGCAGGCGCTCGTCGACACCGCAAACCTGTCGCTGATCGGCGACGGGCAGTCGGCAATCCTCGACATCGCCGCCAATGTGCCGTCCGTGAATCTGCCGCAGGGACGATTGGGCGGCATCCGGCTGTCGGCACAGAGCGACGCCTTCAATCTGGCGACCCGGTCCGGTCCTCTGAAGACGACCGTAGAAATCGCCGAGAGCCGCTTTGCAAATGCCGATCTCGATCGGGCGGTGCAGGCGCCCCTGAAGCTCGACGGCACCATCGCCGTTGCTCCGGAAGACATCCGTTTCGACCCGCTGGAGATCGAAAGCGCGAGCATCGGCGGCACGGTCACCGGCAGCTTCGATCGCGTCGAAACGACGCTCGAGGCGGCATTCAAGGCCTTTGCCGTCAGAGAGGTCCTGCCGCCGGGGCTCGCCGACAAGTTCGACAGGACCATCGCCCTTGCGGGCAATGCGGTCGTGGAACAGGACGGCAGCGTCCGGTTGAGCGAACTCGACATAAAGTCCGGTGCGGTCGACGCCTCCGGCTCCGTTGCGCTTGCCGGAAGCACATTGACTGCGGACATCCAGGGGACGCTGCCCGATCTCGGACGGCTGCTCGCCGATGCGAAGGGCTCGGCCGCCTTCCACGCGGTCGCCTCAGGCCCTCTGAACAAGCTCGGTATCGAAGCAGAGATAACCTCAAGCGGAGCGACGCTCGCTGGCCGCACACTGGACGATCTCGTCGTCAATGCCGACGCTACCGTGACGCCGGGGAGCCCCGAAGCGAAGCTGACGGCAACCGGTACCCTCGACGGCCAGGCGATCGACGTCCGCGCCGACGTCGTCACCCGGGATGGCCGCACCTCGATCCCCGCCCTCGAGGCAAAGATCGGCGAAAACCGGCTGACCGGTGCGATGGAGCTTACAGCCGACTTCAAGCCGAACGGGACGATCGACTTCAACCTGCCCGATCTCGGCCTCCTTGCCGCCATGGCCGGGCAGCAGGCATCGGGCGACCTTGCCGGCTCCGCGACAATCCGGACCGCCGACGGCGTCACGTCGCTCGCGCTGACGGCCCGCGGCGAAAGCATCAGGCGGGACGCATTGACCATTGCCAAGCCCGTGGTCGACGTCGACGTCGCCGATCTTGCCAGCCTGGCGATCAAGGGCAGTGTCAGGGCCGAAAGCGTCGTCCAAGGCGAAAACCGCCTGACGGACATCGATATCGCCTTCGAGCAACAGGCGGAAAGAACCGGCTTCTCGGTCGGTGCCGAATATGAGGGCTCTCCGCTCGCAGCGACCGGCGATCTGGCGAGCCGTGACGGCCGGACCGAGATAAGCCTTGCATCGGCCTCGGCGACAGCCAAGCGCATTCCCTTGCAGCTTGCCCGGCCGACCGTCATCGCCATCGAGAACGGCGTCGTGCATATCGATGGGCTGACGATCCAGGCATCGACGGGTACGGTCGCTGTCACCGGTACGGCAGGCGAGACGCTTGATATTTCGGCGGATATCAGCGAGCTGCCAGCCACCTTGATCCACACCGTCGCGCCGACGCTCGGGGCCGAGGGCACGATTGCGGGCAAGGTGGACATTGCCGGGAATGGCGCGGCACCGGTCGTCCGCTACGATCTCACCTGGAGCGGCGCCTCGATAGCCTCCGTGCGGTCGGCCGGCATAACGGCGGAAGACCTGTCGGCGAAGGGAACCGTGACCGTCGCTGACGACACCATCCGCCTCGACCCCTTGGTCATCGAACGCGCCGGCTTTCGCGGCGATGTGACGGCTAGCCTCAACCGCGCCGGCAACACGGCCGAGGCGAATTTCCAGTTCGTTGCCGAACCCGCCGCGCTGCCGCCCGGCATCGGCGCAAAATTCGATGCGCCGATCACCGTCTCCGGCAAGGTCGAGACAGGGGCCGGCGGCGCCGTCGAACTGAGCGCACTCGAAGTCAAATCCGGGACGGTCAACGCCACCGGTTCGGCCGCCCTTGCCGAGGGCGCGTTGACCGCCAAGATAGAGGGCGCATTACCGGATCTCGGCAAGCTGCTCGCCGAGGCAGAAGGCAAGGCCGCCTTCACCGCCGACCTGTCCGGGCCGCTCGACGCGCTCGGCGTCAAGGCGGAAGTGACCTCCAGCGGCGCGGTCCTCGCGGGACGCACGCTTTCGGATTTCGTGATCACAGCCGATGCGACGGCGAAAGCCGGCAGTCCGCAGGCGAAGCTGACGGCGACGGGAGCTTTGGACGGCCAGGCGATCGACGTGAAGGCCGAGGTGGTCTCGAAGGACGGCCGCACTTCGATCCCGACCCTGGAGGCGAAGGTCGGCGACAACAGATTGACGGGTGCGATCGATCTGACGGCAGACTTCAAGCCCGAGGGCACGATCGACTTCAATCTGCCCGATCTCGGCCTTCTTGCCGCCATGGCCGGCGAGAAGGTCTCGGGAGACCTCTCCGGCTCGGCAGCGATCAGAACGGTGGGCGGTGTGACCTCCCTTACGCTGAAAGCGAACGGCAGCGGAATCAAGCGTGGCGATCTGACGATCACAAAGCCGGTCGCCGATATCAGCGTCGCCGATGTGGCGGCACTCGCGATCCGGGGAAGCGTCAAGGCGGAAAACGTCGCTCAGGGTCAAAACCGTGTCACCGGCTTCAATCTCACCTTCGATCAGCAGGGCGGCAGAACCGGCTTTACCGTCGACGGCAGATATGACGGCGGCCCTCTTTCGGCCAAAGGCGACATGGTCGCAAGCGGCGGCCGCACCGAAGTCCGTCTCGCCTCTTTCGCGGCAACGCCCAAGCGGATACCGCTGAAGCTTGCACGCCCGACCGTCGTCGCGATCGAGAACGGCACGGTGCTCCTCGATGCCCTGACCATCGAGGCTTCGAGGGGAACGATCACGGTTGCCGGCTCTGCGGGACCGACGCTCGATATTTCAGCAAGACTCAACGCGCTGCCTGCCGCACTGATCAACACCTTCGCCCCGACGCTCGGGGCGGAAGGCACGATCGCCGGGACGGTGGACGTGGACGGAACTGCGGCGGCTCCGGTCGTCGTCTACGACCTCAGATGGAGCAACGCCTCGGTCGCAGCGGCGCGCGGCGCCGGCGTATCGTCGCTGGCGATTGCTGCAAACGGGCGCTTCGCCGACAACCGGGTAACCGTCGATGCCACGGTCTCCGGGCCTGGAGACCTTTCCTTCCGGGGCGGCGGCAATGTCGAGCTTGGCGGCAACATGCCGATCTCGATGAAATTCGCCGGCGACGTACCTTTCGCGCTGCTCGCCAATATCATGGCGCAACAGGGTTTCACCCTGACCGGATCGGCCAAGGTCGACCTTTCGCTCTCCGGCCCGGCCAAGGCGCCGCAGATTGCCGGCACGGTCTCGACCGCCGGCGCCCGGCTCGTGGACGTTCGCCGCAATCTCGCCCTCAACGACCTCACCGCCAATGTCGCACTGGACGGCAGGCAGGCGACCATCTCTCGGCTCTCGGCCAATCTGGCCAGCGGCGGATCGATCGAGGCGAGCGGCACCGTGGGCATCGTTCCCGGTTCAGGTTTCCCGGCGGATCTCAGAATCCGGCTCAACGATGCGACCTATGTCGACGGCACGCTGTTCACCGCCAACCTTGCAGGCGACCTGACGCTCAACGGGCCGCTCGTCTCGACGCCCGTACTTGGCGGAAGGCTGACGATCCGCAGGGCCGCGATCACCATACCGGAGAAGCTGCCGGCCTCGCTCTCGCAGATCGACATCAAGCACCGCAACGCCCCGGCACGCGTACAGCGGATGACGAAAGATCTGCGCCGGGATACGTCCGCCGGCACCGAGGCAAGCGGCGCGATCGCCTTCGATCTCGCCGTCAGTTCCCCGGGCCAGTTCTTCGTACGCGGTCGCGGCATCGATGCCGAACTCGGCGGCGATCTGACCATCCGCGGCACCGCCGTCCAGCCGATCGTTTCCGGTGGATTCGACATGCGTCGCGGGCGCCTGGAGATTCTCGGCAAGCGCCTGACCTTCACCGACGGTCACATCGGCTTCGGCGGCGACCTCATCCCGACGCTCGATCTCGACGCGACCTCGAGCGCCGGATCGACGACGATCACGGTCAACGTTGCAGGCCCGGCCAACAACCCGACGGTGACCTTCTCCTCGTCGCCCGCCCTGCCGCAGGACGAGATCCTGGCGCAGCTCATCTTCAACCGGTCGCTGAACAATCTCTCCGCCTTCCAGATCGCGCAGCTCGCCTCGGCCGTGGGCCAGCTTGCCGGCGGCGGATCGACGTCGCTGCTCGACGGCCTGCGCAACAAGCTCGGCGTCGACGATCTCGACATCACGACCGACGAGAGCGGCGGCGCCCAGGTCCGCGCCGGCAAATATCTCAACGACCGCACCTATCTCGAATTGCAACAAGGCTCGGACTCCGCTTCCAGCAAGGCGGTCATCAACCTCGACATCGGCCGCGGCGTGAAGCTGAAGGGAGAAGCGGCCGGCGATGGCTCGGCCGCCGGAGGCATCTTCTTCGAAAGGGAATATTGAGGCCTGACGATGCCGCCCGCCGGCCGATCCGGCGGACGGGTCCATCTTCTGGGTCGTCCCATTATTTTTCGAACCGGAGTCTTGACCTCAAGCACGGTTGAGGTTGCAGAAATCACTCCGTGTAACGGACACGGAGGTACGACATGACTGAGCAGATACTCTTCCGGAACGTGATGAAGATCACGGAAGGCAGCCTGGAACCCTTTCGCGAAGCGGTGAAGCAAGCGATCGAGTTCGTCGAGCGAAACGGACCTCAACTCATGGTCCAGACATTCATCGACGAGCAGGAAATGCGTGCGGTCAGCTTTCAGCTCTACCGGAATAGCGAAGACGTTCTGCGCCATTGGGAAATATCGGACCCTCACATCCGAGCGGTATCGGAGCATTGCAGCGTCGAGAAGTTCGAGGTTTACGGCAATCCGAGCGACGAGGTCGCAGCCGGCCTATCCCAATTCTTCGGCGACGGCCGCGGACACATCATGAAACCACTTGCGGGATTCACCCGCTTCCAGAGCACTTCCAGGAAAAGTGTATAACGGTTTTCCGTCCGGAAGTGCGTTGGGTCAAAGGGTCAGAGCACTTCCGTCCGGAGGTGCGTAATCTCAAGGGCTGGATCATCTCGCTGTTTCAGTGAAATGATCCGATTCGCCCTTTACCGGCTGCTGGACGAATTTTTCTGAAGCGAACAGGGGAGCTCGGGTCAGGCGTGAAGGCGTGAAGGAGCGCCCCTTCACGCCGCGTTGCGATCGACCCCGAACGCATCCAGTACCTCGCTCTCGTCCGTTGCCGTGAACAGCGCCCAGATATGACCGAACGGATCGATGAGGGCGCCGACCCGGTCGCCGGTCGGCAGCGTTTCGGCGACATTGCGCAGACTGGCGCCGGAGCCCATCGCCCTTTCGAGCACGCGGTCCACGTCGTCGACGTGCAGTTCCAGGATCGCCGCCGTTGTTCCGAGCGCGTGCGGCGATCGCGGGCCGCCGAGCCTCGGTTCGGCGTCCCGGCGTGGATTGGCGCCGGCCACCCGGAAGACCGAGTCGCCGATGCAGAGGTCGGCACTCGTCAGAATGCCGCTCCACTCGTGCCGCTGCAGCAGCTCGGCGCCGAAGACATCGCGGTAGAACGCAATCGCCCGCTCCTCGTCACCATGCCGGACGAAGAGCTTTATGCAGATCTGCCGTACCGACGGGCCGCCGGAATAACTAGCCATGGCAATCTCCCTGGATCGCAATGATGTCGAGCGGGTGGAACCCGCGATCAAATACGCCATCGTTCAAAATGAGACCGCATGCCGCGGAGACCGCGCCCGTGCTCATGCCTCTCTTGTTTGCTGAGAGGAACATCTTATCCGAAGATGAGAACAAATCAAGAACAAAAGCAGCCGTGCGTCGCCAATTCGCGTCGCGGCGATCGCCTCACGAAGACCCGGTCAACTTGCTGGTCTTCAGCAGAATGTTCGTTTCGGTCACGTTGATGCCATCGATCAAACGGATGCGCCGCAAGGTCTCGTCGAAGCTCGCGAGATCCCGGTCCTCGAGTTCGGCAATGAAATCCCACCTTCCATTGGTGCTGTGCAGCGCCCGCACCTGCGGCAGCCCGCGCAATTGGTCGGCGACGCGGTCCGCCATCTTTCCGTGAACCTCGATCATCACCACGGCCCTGACGCCGGAGGCGGGGATTTCCGCGCCCGTGCGGATGGTGAAAGCGGCAATGGTCCCATTCGCGACGAGCCGGTCGATGCGCGCAGCAACCGTGGCACGCGAGACGCCGGTCATCGCCGAAAGCGCGGAGACGGGCATGCGGGAATTTTGCCGGAGAGCGCCGATGAGCGCCTGATCGAGATCATCCATTCTTATCACTTCGTCAAAGGGGACTTTACACTTTGCGCATCTTATCTTCCCAATCGACAGTTTTCCATCTTTTTGCCGCCACGCTTTTTGACGATAATCCGCCGGACTTCACGGGAACCGAGCTTCCCGGCAACCGGGCCAAGGGACGAGGCGGACATGAAAACCATCACATTGATCGGCGCACCCATCGAGGAAGGCTCGGGCCGCCGCGGCGCGGCCATGGGGCCGACGGCGCTCAGAATCGCCGGAATAGACACGGTTCTCGCCGAACTCGGCCATACGGTCAATGACGAGGGGGATCTGAGGCCGTTGCCGGCACGCGATCTCGCCAACCATCCCGGCGCCAACAATCTGCAATCCGTCGCAGCTTTCGCGCGCGCGCTCGACGAAGCCGTGCATGAAACCGCGCGCAAGGGTCATTTCCCCATCATTCTCGGCGGCGATCACGCGCTCTCGATGGGCAGCGTCTCCGGCATGGCGCGTCACGCCCAGGACGTCGGCCGGCCCCTCTTCGTCCTATGGCTGGACGCGCATGCCGACTTCAACTCGCCGGCGACCTCGCCCTCCGGCAACATGCACGGCATGCCCGTCGCCTTCTTCTGCGGCGAAGCGGAGTTCGCTCCGATCCTCCCGAAGGACCGGCCGCTGGTCGACCCGAAGAAGGTCTATCAGGTCGGAATCCGCTCGGTCGACGCGCGTGAGCGCGAGGAAATTGCCGAGCACGGCGTCAATGTCTTCGATATGCGGACCATCGACGAGATGGGCATGGCCCATATCATCCGCCAGATCGTCGATGAGGTTCGCGCCGCTAACGGCCTGCTGCATGTGAGCCTCGACGTCGATTTCATGGATCCGGAACTGGCCCCCGGCGTGGGGACGACGGTCCCGGGCGGCGCGACCTTCCGCGAGGCTCACCTCATCATGGAAGTGCTGTGCGACAGCGGCCTCGTCTCTTCCCTCGATGTGGTCGAGCTCAACCCGTTCCTCGACGACCGGGGCAAGAGCGCACGCATTCTGGTCGAACTGACGGCAAGCCTCTTCGGACGCCGTATCCTCGACCGCCCGACGCGCGCGGCCTGAAGCCACGCCCGCCTGCTCTCCTGCGAGGGGGGAACGTTCAGTAAAGGCTTAACGAATCCGCGCCTAATATAGGCATACAGAGCGCAAGGCGGATTTTCCGCGCATGAAGCGGCTTGCGCCTCGCCGGATGTCATCGGCGGACCACCACGACCGGAAAGCTGGAAGGACCTTCGATGACAAGCACGCAGAGAGCAGCCGGATTCGACGGCGAGACGCTCGAAATCATAGCGTTTCGCCTCCACGATCAGGAATTTTGCGTCAAGACGACGACGATCCGCGAGATACGCGGCTGGGCCCCCTCGACGCCCATCCCGCATGCCCCGCCGGAAGTGATCGGCGTGATGAACCTGCGCGGGACGGTGATCCCGATCATCGATCTCGCCCATAAGCTCGGCATGAAATCGACCGTCACCAACGAACGCAGCGCGATCGTCGTCGCCGAGGTCCACAACATGGTCATCGGTCTCGTCGTCGATCGCGTTTCCGACATTCTGACCGTGCAGGGCAGTCAGGTACAGCCTGTGCCTGAAGTCACTGCATCCTTCGACAAGAGCTTTGCGGAAGGCATCATCGCCAATGAATCGGGCATGATCTGCTTCCTCAATCTCGCCCGCATGTTCAAGGAGCGGGAAACCGAAGAACTGGCGGCCTGAGCCTGCGCATCTGCATATCGGGAGCGATTCACTATTTCCTTGAAACAGTGAGTCGCTCTGCGTGGCAAAGGACTACATCTTTTTACGAGTATGTAAGCAAAAATTCTATTTTAACGCGATTTTAAGCTCGCTTTACTAATTTAGATCGCACAGCGGCATGAAGCCCTTCGTGATTTCGAAATCTCCCCAGCAACCGCCAGCCGCCCTTTCCTGAAGGACGGCGAAGCAGATCACAAACGTCCGCTCCGCGGCCGTTTCTTCGCGAAAATTTCAGAGGGGATCATGTTTTCTTTTACCAGAAGCCGTGACGCACGGCAGATCATCGAAGCCTTGTCCAAATCGCAGGCCATCATTCAATTCGACCTCGCCGGCAACGTCCTCGACGCCAACGAGAACTTCTGCAAGGCGCTCGGCTATAGTCTGCAGGAAATCGTGGGACAGCACCATCGCATCTTCTGCGCGCCGGAATTCGTGGCGACTGAGGAGTATCGTGAGTTCTGGGCACGCCTCGGCCGCGGCGAATTCGACAGCAACAGCTACCGGCGCCTCGCCAAGGGCGGACGGGAGATCTGGATCCAGGCGAGTTACAACCCGGTCTCCCGAAACGGCAAGCCCTACAAGGTGGTCAAGTTCGCAACCGACATCACCGCCGTCAAGATGCGGGCCACGGAAGATGCGGGCAAGCTCGACGCCATTTCCCGCTCGCAGGCGATGATCGAGTTCACGCCCGCCGGAGAGGTGCTCACAGCCAACGAGAACTTCTGCAACACGCTCGGCTATCAGCTCTCCGAAATCCAGGGCCGACACCACAGCATGTTCTGCGAGCCCGGTTATACCGGCACGGCCGAATATGCCGATTTCTGGAAGCGCCTGGCCCAGGGCGAATTCATCGCCAACGAATTCGTGCGCTATGGCAAGGCCGGCAAGGAGGTCTGGATCCAGGCCGCCTACAACCCCATTCGCGATCCGAACGGCCGGGTTTACAAGGTGGTCAAATTCGCGACAGACGTGACCGAACGTATGGCCGCGATCAATGCGCTCGGAGCCGGCTTGCGAGCGCTTGCCGACGGCGATCTGGCTCAATCGCTCGACACGCCCTTCGTTCCCAGCATGGAAACGGTGCGCAAGGACTTCAACGAAGCGCTTGTCCGCCTCTGTCGGGCCATGCAGACGGTCGGCGAAAATGCAAGCGCGATCGCCGGCGGCGCACGCGAGATCCGGTCTGCAGCCGACGATCTGTCGAAACGTACAGAACAGCAGGCGGCCTCCGTCGAAGAAACGGCCGCAGCGCTGGACGAGATCACCACGACCGTCGCGGATTCCAGCCGCCGAGCCGAGGAAGCGGGCAATCTGGTCGCAAAGACGAAGGATGGCGCCGAGCGCTCCGGACTTGTCGTCAAAAGCGCGATCGGCGCCATGGGCCAGATCGAGCAATCCTCGCGCGAAATCAGCAACATCATCGGCGTCATCGACGACATCGCCTTCCAGACGAACCTGCTGGCCCTCAATGCCGGTGTCGAGGCGGCGCGTGCCGGAGAAGCCGGCAAGGGCTTCGCCGTCGTGGCCCAGGAGGTCCGCGAACTGGCGCAACGATCGGCCAGCGCGGCAAAGGACATCAAATCCCTGATCACCGCTTCAGGCGAGCATGTGAGGAACGGCGTATCGCTGGTCGGCCAGACCGGCACCGCCCTGGAAACCATCCTGGCGCAGGTGCAGGAGATAAATCACAACGTCTCGGCGATCGTGGAAGCCGCCCGCGAACAGTCGACCGGGCTCAAGGAAATCAACCTGGCGGTCAATGCGATGGATCAGACTACGCAGCAGAACGCCGCCATGGTGGAGGAAAGCACGGCGGCGAGCCATCGGATGTCGCAGGAGGCGGACGCGTTGCACGCCCTGCTGCGTCAGTTCCGCATCGGACGGGACGCTTCACCCGCAAGCGACAACAGGATGGAAGCGCCCCATTCGCCCACGCGGCTGCACGCAACTGCAAAGGCGCTGCGTA
The DNA here is from genome assembly GCF_029201645.2 of Sinorhizobium prairiense. NCBI lineage: Bacteria > Pseudomonadati > Pseudomonadota > Alphaproteobacteria > Hyphomicrobiales > Rhizobiaceae > Sinorhizobium > Sinorhizobium prairiense. The sequence goes on along the minus strand of NZ_CP104131.1, from coordinate 3,478,922 downwards.
GCGGCACGAGGTCCAATCTCGCGCTCGCTCCCGCCTCGGACAACTGGGAGAATTTCTGACCGCACTCCCACCCGCACTCTTCTTCGAACGCAACGGCGCCCGGTGGGGAAGAGCATAAGCTTCTCCCTCCTCTACCTGTCACCGGGATGAGCGCAGCGACGCGCCTGCGGGGCGGAAAGGGTCTTTTCCAGCCCAGGGACTTGGGCTGGCTCGATTCCTGTGAAGGCACAGGAACGAGGATCGAAGGACAAACTTCCTGGAAGCGCTCTAAGGGCGTGTTGAGATTCGGGCCACCCGCCGCCGCTTGTTTGTGTTTGATTTCCTCATTCCTGTGCTTGTCACAGGAATCCAGCCAGACCAACAGGCCTTAAACCGCCTCCGGACGGCGGATCTTCTCAGCCGCCTCGAGCACCAGCGGGTTCAACCCTTCACCGCCATGCGCGATATGCTCGAAGAGCTTGCGGCGCATGCGCGGCTCCCAATATTTGTTGATATGCGTGGCCACGCCCTCGGCCGCCCCCTCCGCCGGCTGGGTCAGGAAGAAGGTGGCAATCTGGTTCGCCATATAGACGAGCTTGGCGTTGGGGCGGTTTTCAGACATGGACGATTGCTCCGCATTCAGAATAGCGGCACGCGGGCGGACAAGGACGCAGGCTCCTCGTCATTCCGGATGATGCGCTCCGCATGGGTGAAGATTTCAAACTCGTCGCCGCGAACAAGTGCGATGAGGGTCATGCCCGCCCCTTCCGCCGTGCGGATGGCGAGCGCCGTCGGCGCAGAAATGGCAATGATCACAGGGCTCCCGACGATCGCGGTTTTCTGCACCATCTCGACCGATACGCGGGACGTGACGACAACCGCGCCCTGAGCGCCCCTGAACCCGGCGCGCGCGGCCGCTCCGGTCAGCTTGTCCAGCGCGTTGTGACGCCCGACATCCTCGCGGACCGCGATCAGTCCGCGTCCGGGCACGTAGAAAGCGGCACCGTGCACCGCCCGTGTCTCGAAATGCAGCGGCTGTTGTCCATTGAGAAGCGCAACTGCGTCCACCACGTCCTGATCGGAAAGGCGAAGCAGCGAGGCGGAGACGTCGGGCGTCGGGCGAACGGCCTCCTCGATCGACTCTATACCGCAGAGACCGCAACCGACCGGCCCGGCCATGTGGCGACGTCTGAGGCGCAGAATATCGTTCTGTTCGTCCTCGAGACTGATCTGCAGATCGATGCCCTTGTCCTCGACGACGATGTCTATGTCGTCGATCTGTTCTGGACGGGTGATGATCCCTTCGGTCAGGCTGAAGCCGGTGGCGAAATCCTCGAGATCGGCAGGTGTCGCCATCATCACCGCATGCGTCGAACCGCCATAGGTGAAGGCGACCGGCGTTTCCTCGGGCACGACGCGCGACTGCGCGACGAGGATGCCGCCGCGCCGTGCAGCCTCCGGCACCGTCGCCGTCGTTCCGGATGGAGAGGACGAAACTCGCTTGCCCGCCATTCTCGCTCCTATTCCGCCGCCTCCAGCTTGCCGGAAATGCGACGCGACCGGCGAGCCTGCTCGTCATAGTCGCGCTGCCAGTCGGAAGGACCGTTCGACGGCGAGACCTGCACCGCGGTCACCTTGTATTCCGGGCAGTTGGTCGCCCAATCGGTAAAGTCGGTGGTGATGACGTTCGCCTGAGTCGAGGGGTGATGGAAGGTCGTATAGACGACACCCGGCGCAACACGGTCGGTGATCAACGCGCGGAGCGTCGTATCGCCCGAGCGGCTGGCGAGCCTGACCCAGTCGCCGTCGCGGATGCCGCGCTGCTCGGCGTCGTGCGGGTGGATTTCCAGCCGGTCTTCCGCATGCCAGACGACGTTCTCCGTGCGACGCGTCTGGGCGCCGACATTGTACTGACTGAGAATACGGCCGGTCGTCAGAAGCAGCGGGAAGCGCGGACCGGTCCTTTCGTCGGTCGCCACGTATTCGGTGCGGATGAACTTGCCCTTGCCGCGCACGAAACCGTCGACATGCATAATGGGCGAGCCGAGCGGCGCCTTCTCATTGCACGGCCACTGCACCGAGCCCATCTTGTCCAGATAGTCGTAGGAGACCATGGCAAAGCTCGGCGTCGTCGCCGCGATCTCGTCCATGATCTCGGACGGATGGCGATAGTTCCAGGCAAGCCCCATGGCTTGCGCCATCTTCTGCGTCACCTCCCAATCGGCATAGCCGTTCTTCGGCCGCATGACGCGCCGGACGCGGTTGATGCGGCGCTCGGCATTGGTGAAGGTTCCGTCCTTTTCGAGGAAGGTCGATCCGGGCAGGAAGACATGGGCGTAGTTGGCCGTCTCGTTGAGGAAGAGATCGTGCACCACGACGCATTCCATCGCCGCAAGGCCGGCGGCGACGTGCTTGGTGTCCGGATCCGACTGCAGGATATCCTCGCCCTGCACGTAGAGGCCCTTGAAGGTGCCCTCGGCGGCGGCGTCGAGCATATTGGGGATGCGCAGGCCCGGCTCGTGATTGAGCGTCACGCCCCAGAGCTTCTCGAAGATCTCACGCGTCGCATCGTCGGAAATATGTCGGTAGCCGGGAAGCTCGTGCGGGAAGGAGCCCATGTCGCAGGAGCCCTGGACGTTGTTCTGGCCGCGCAGCGGATTGACGCCGACGCCCGGCCGGCCGATGTTGCCGGTGAGCATGGCGAGGTTGGCGATCGCCATCACCGTCGTCGAGCCCTGGCTGTGCTCCGTGACGCCAAGGCCGTAATAGATCGCGCCGTTGCCGCCGGTGGCGTAAAGCCGCGCAGCCCTGCGCACAAGTTCCGGTGAAACGCCGGTATAGGCTTCGGTTGCTTCCGGGCTGTGATGGGGCTCTGCCACGAAGGCGGCCCAATCCTCGAATTCCGACCAGTCGCAGCGTTCGCGAATGAAGGCTTCGTTGGCAAGGCCTTCCGTGACGATGACATGCGCAATCGCCGTCAGGATGGCAACGTTGGTGCCGGGCTTCAGCGGCAGGTGGTACGACGCTTCGACATGGGCGGAGCGGACGAGGTCGATCCGGCGCGGATCGATGACGATCAGCTTGGCGCCCTGGCGCAGCCGCTTCTTCAGCCGCGAGGCGAAGACCGGGTGGCCGTCGGTCGGGTTGGCACCGATGATGACCGCAACATCCGTGTGCTCGACACTGTCGAAATCCTGCGTACCGGCGGAGGTGCCGAAGGTCTGGTTGAGGCCGTAACCGGTTGGCGAATGGCAGACGCGGGCGCAGGTGTCGACATTGTTGTTGCCGAAGCCGGCGCGCACCAGCTTCTGCACCAGAAAGGTTTCCTCATTGGTGCAGCGCGAAGACGTGATGCCGCCGACCGAATCACGGCCGTACTGATACTGGATGCGGCGGAACTCGGAGGCGATATGCGCGAAAGCCTCTTCCCAGGTGACCTCGCGCCAGGGATCGGTGACCTTCTCGCGGACCATCGGATTGAGGATGCGGTCCCTGTGGTTGGAATAACCATAGGCGAAGCGGCCCTTGACGCAGGAATGGCCGCGATTCGCCTGGCCGTCCTTCCAGGGCACCATGCGCACCAGCTCCTCGCCGCGCATCTCCGCCTTGAACGAGCAGCCCACGCCGCAATAGGCGCAGGTGGTGACGACCGAGTGCTCCGGCTGGCCGATCTCGATCACCGATTTTTCCGTCAGCGTCGCCGTGGGGCAAGCCTGCACGCAGGCGCCGCAGGAGACGCATTCGGAGGAAACGAAATCCTCGTTCATGCCGGCGGAGACGCGCGAATCGAAGCCGCGGCCGCTGATCGTCAGCGCGAAGGTGCCCTGCACTTCCTCGCAGGCCCGCACGCAGCGCGAACAGACGATGCACTTCGCCGGATCATAGGTGAAATACGGATTCGACTCGTCCTTCGGCGCCCATTTTGCGTTGATCTCGCCATTGTTGCGCGCCGTCACATGGTTCTCGCCGTCATAGCCGTAGCGCACGTCGCGCAGGCCCACGGCACCGGCCATGTCCTGCAGCTCGCAATCGCCATTGGCTGCGCAGGTGAGGCAGTCGAGCGGATGGTCGGAAATATAGAGCTCCATGACGCCGCGGCGGACATCCTTCAGCCGCTGCGTCTGCGTCGAAACGCTGATGCCTGCCGCCACCGGCGTCGTGCAGGAGGCCGGCATGCCGGCGCGTCCCTCGATTTCTACGAGACAGAGCCGGCAGGAGCCGAAGGCATCCATCATGTCGGAAGCGCAAAGCTTCGGCACCTCGATGCCCGCTTCCATTGCCGCACGCATGATCGACGTGCCTTCCGGAACCGTGATCTCGCGCCCGTCTATCGTCAGCGTCACCGTCTTCTCGGACTTGGAGGCAGGGGTGCCGTAGTCGATTTCGTGAATGAGAGACATTAGCGGGCCTCCTGAGAAATTGCGTTCAAGGGGGCGGCTTCACCCCCTCTGCCCTGCCGGGCATCTCCCCCACAAGCGGGGAGATCGAATCGTGGCCGGCCACTCGCTCCAAAACAAACGCTTCTGCACGTGGGGCGCTCCGGTCAAGACGCCGAGCGGGCCGCATCCATTCTCCCCTGTGGGGAGATGGCCGACAGGCCAGAGGGGGTACGCGCCGCCGCCGATACCGACGTCCGCCCCTCATCCGGCTGCCGCCACCTTCTCCCCGCAGGCGGGGAGAAGGAGTATGCCGTGCCCTTCCGGTCCCCTCTCCCCGCCTGCGGGGAGAGGGTTAGGGTGAGGGGCAAAAATTCAAGTGCCAATGCAGCCTTCATTCCGCAGCCTCCACCACCGGCACCGGTGAAAAATCCTCCGGGAAGTGCGTCATGGCGCTCATCACCGGATAGGGCGTGAAGCCGCCAAGGGCGCAGAGGGAGCCGAACTTCATCGTGTTGCAGAGATCGGCGAGCAGTTCGCGGTTCTTCTCCGGCTCGATGCCGGCGGCGATCCTGTCGGCCACCTCGACGCCGCGCGTCGACCCGATGCGGCAAGGGGTGCACTTGCCGCAGCTTTCGACCGCACAGAACTCCATGGCGAAACGCGCCTGTTTCAACATGTCGGCCGTGTCGTCGAAGACGACGATGCCGGCATGACCGATGAGCCCGTCTCTGGCGGCAAATGCCTCGTAGTCGAAAGGCGTATCGAACAGCGCCCGCGGGAAATAGGCACCGAGCGGGCCGCCAACCTGGACGGCCTTCACCGGCCGGGCGCTCGCCGTGCCACCACCGATCTCGTCGACGATCTCGCCGAGCGTCAGGCCGAATGCGGTTTCGAAGAGGCCGCCATGCTTGACGTTGCCGGCGATCTGCAGCGGGATCGTTCCGCGCGACCGGCCCATGCCGAAATCGCGATAGTAACCGGCGCCCCTGTCGAGGATCACCGGCACGGAAGCGAGCGAGATGACGTTGTTGATGACGGTCGGGCGGTCGAAAAGGCCCTTGTGTGCCGGCAGCGGCGGCTTGGCGCGCACGAGCCCGCGCTTGCCTTCGAGGCTGTTCAGGAGCGAGGTCTCCTCGCCGCAGACATAGGCGCCGGCGCCGGTGCGCACTTCCATGTCGAAGGCGTGCGCCGAGCCGAGCACCGAAGCACCGAGCACACCGGCGGCACGGGCTATCTCGATCGCCGCGCTCATCACCGCGATCGCATGCGGATATTCCGAACGGGTATAGATGTAGCCCTTGGTCGCACCGGTCGCGATACCGGCGATCGCCATACCCTCGATCAGCACGAAGGGATCGCCTTCCATGATCATCCGGTCCGCAAAGGTCCCGCTGTCGCCCTCGTCGGCATTGCAGACGATGTATTTGCGCGGCCCTCGTGCTTCCAGGACGGTCTTCCATTTGATGCCGGTCGGGAAGCCGGCGCCGCCGCGGCCGCGAAGGCCGCTTTCCGTGACCTCGGCAACGATCGCCGCCGGTTGCATTGCGATTGCCCGCTCGAGACCGAGCAAGCCCCGATGGGCGCGATAGTCTTCGAGCGAGAGAGGATCGATGACGCCGCAACGGGCGAAGGTAAGCCGGGTCTGTCGCTTGAGAAACGGAATTTCCTCGGTCTTGCCGAGGCAGAGAGGATGCGCGCCACCCGAAATCAGCCCGGCATCGAGAAGAGAGGCGACGTCGCGCGCCTTCACCGGACCGTAGGCGACGCGCCCTGCGGCCGTTTCGACTTCGACCAGCGGCTCCAGCCAGTGCATGCCGCGCGAGCCGTTACGCACGATCGTGGCGTCGAGCCCGCGTGCGGAGATCTCGCCGGCCATCGCCTCCACCACCTTTTCGGCGCCAAGCGCAATGGCCGCCGCATCCCGGGGAATGTAGATCCTGACGGTCATCGGCGCGCCTCCGCAACCAGCGCTTCGAGCTCTGCTTCGTCGAGGCGCGCATGAACCTCGCCGTCGAGCATCGCCGACGGCGAGCAGGAACAGAGTCCGAGACAGTAGACCGGCTCCAGCGTCACGGCGCCGTCCGGCGTCGTCTCATGGAAATCGATCCCGAGAAGCGCCTTGGCGCGCTCCGCAAGCCGGTCGCCGCCCATCGACTGGCAGGCCTCGGCGCGACAGAGCTTCAACACATGGCGCCCGGCCGGGTGCTCGCGAAAATCGTGATAGAAGGTAACCACGCCATAGACTTCGGCGCGCGACAGATTGAGTTCCCGCGCGATCACCGGCAGGCTCTCCTCCGGCACATAGCCGAACTCGTCCTGGATTTCGTGCAGGATGGGAATAAGCGGGCCTTCGAGCCCCTTGAGCTCGCCGACGATCGCCAGCGTCCGTTCGGTCACGTCTGCGCGCGGCAGATGGATATTCACTGAAGGAGCCCTCCCGGCTCGCGGCCGCGCCGCCAGGATCTCCCGACCGTCGTCGTGCCGCTGTCTCAACCAGTTGGCAAAGATCGGAGATTCCACGCTCTTTGCCCATGAAACAAGCTTCGCGCTTATGCTTCCATGGGTCAATATGGCTGTTCCGTCGATCGATAGAAAATTTCTATTGAACCTGGTTGCGCTCACCGAGGATACGCGCCTCGTGCAACAGCGCGGAGACGAGCGGCGTGAACGGCTCACGATAGGTGGCGACCAGGCCGACGGTATGGCGGACGTCCGGATCGACGATCGGAATCATCCGTATATCCTCATGAAAACCGAACGATTTCGCGACGTTATAAGGCATGATGCTCGCCCACCGGCCGGTCCGGACGTGGGAAAAGAGCACGATCATCGAATTCGATTCGAGGGTCGGCTTCGGAACCGCGCCCGCCTCGGCAAAGTGCTGATTGATGATGCGCCGGTTCTGCATGTCGGCCGTCAATAGACAAAGCCGAATGTCGCTCACTTCCTTCCAGGTCACGCTTTCGCGATCCGAAAGCGCCGTACCGGCGGCCGTAACCAGATGATATTGTTCGATCTGCAGGGGCACGCTCGTCACCCGGCCGAGCGGCTCGTTCTCCAGATAGGTCAGACCGGCATCGATCTCGAGGTTTTCGAGAAGCGCGAGGATCTGCAGCGATGTGGTCGAAAGCACCGAGAAGGTGACGTCCGGATGCTTCTCCTGGAAGGGCGCGGTGATGAGCGGCACCATGGAGAGCGTCGTCGGCACCGCGGCGAGGCGCATATGCCCCGAAAGACCTTTTCGCGCTGCGCGCATCTCCTCGCGCATGGTACGGCTGTCACTGACGATCCGCCGTGCCCATTCCAGCACCCGCTGCCCTTCGGGCGTCAGTCCCTGGAAGCGTGATCCGCGATTGACCAGAATAACGCCGAGCTGTTCTTCGAGCTGCCGGATCGCTGCCGAAAGCGTCGGCTGCGTTACCCCGCACTCCTCCGCCGCCCGGCCGAAATGCCGTTCGCGGGCCAGTGCGAGAAAGAATTCCAGCTTGTCGATCATATCCGGATCACTCAGTTCACACGTTTTTGCGCCTCTCCTCGAGTTTGACCCGAGGACTGGCCTTCTCCCCGCCAAGCGGGGAGAAGGTGCCGGCAGCCGGATGAGGGGCGGACGCGCGCTTAAGCGATGAGCTGCCCGCCATTCACCTCCAGGACCTGGCCGGTGATATAGCCCGAAAGCGCATGTGCGGCGAGGAAGAGATAGGCCGGCGCGCAATCCTCCGCCGTCCCGAGCCGGCCGAGCGGGATGGTCTTGCGCGTCGCCTCCAGCTTCTCCGGCGTCGAATAGCGCTCGTGGAAATCCGTCGTGATCGTGCCGGGCGAGACGCAGTTGACACGGATGCCGTCCGGCGCAAGTTCACGCGCCAGCGCCTTCGAATAGGTTGCGACGAAAGCTTTGGTGGCAGAGTAGATCGAGGAGCCGGGACTGCCGCCCATGCGCGCCGAGATCGAAACCGTGTTGACGATCGCAGGATGTCTGCCCTTGCGCAGGAGCGGCAGCATCGTCCGGGTCATCTCGACGACCGAGGTCTGGTTGAGCTGCACGACCGTGCGGTATTGCTCATCGGTGAGATCGGACGCCGGAAAGCGGCCAACCATCGTGCCGGCATTGTTGACGAGGACATCGACGCTGTCGAAGCGGCTCCTCACCACATCGGCGAGGCTCTCGACGCCTCCGTCGGCAACGAAATCCGCCGCCGCGAGGAACACCCTGCCCTCGGCCGCTGCAAGGTCGAGAAATTCGGGGCGGTCGGCGGCGATCGTCCGCCCCATATGCACAACCACGCGCGCACCGCAATCGAGGAACAGCCGCACGACCTCGAGGCCGATGCCCCTTCCGCCGCCGGTAACCACCACGTTCATGCCCTGGAACAAGGCCGGATGATACATGCGCTTTCTTCCTCCCGATAACGTCAGACTGGCGTGCCCCCACCGATTACAGCGCAGATCGGGCGCGAGCCGCAACGAAAATCGAACGCGCTGGATATTTCTAATCTGAAATTGCGCCGCTTTCGTTTTTGCATATTATGAAAGAAAACGAAACGCGAGGGGCGGATGTATCTGACCGGACGACAGGCGGAGATTTTGGAACTGGCGAAAACGGAAGGCCGCGTGCTGGTCGAGGATCTCGCCCAGCGCTTTTCCGTTACGCCGCAGACGATCCGCAAGGACCTGAACGATCTCTGCGACGCCAGGGTTTTGAACCGCATTCACGGCGGCGCCATTTTTCCGAGCGGCAAGGAAAACGTCAGATACGAATCCCGCCGCCAGATCGCCGCGGCGGAAAAGCAGGCGATCGGCCGGGCCGCGGCCGCGCTCATCCCGGACAATTCTTCGCTCTTCATCAATATCGGCACCACGACGGAAGCGGTGGGAGAGGCGCTCCTCGACCACCGGGAACTGATGATCATCACCAATAACATCAACGTAGCCAACAGGTTGCGGGTCTTCCCCTCGATCGAGGTGGTGATCGCCGGCGGGGTCGTCCGCGGCTCCGACGGCGGCATCGTCGGAGAGGCCGCCGTCGACTTCATCAAGCAGTTCAAGGTGGATTTCGCGGTGATCGGCGCCTCGGCGATCGACCCTGACGGGGCCCTGCTCGATTTCGATTATCGCGAAGTGAAAGTTGCGCAGGCGATCATCGCCAATGCGCGCCATGTCATCCTCGTTTCGGATTCGACGAAATTCGAACGCACCGCGCCGGTGCGCATCGGCCATATCTCGCAGGTACAGACATTCATCACCGACCGCTGCATCGTTGAAAACGTTCGGAAAATCTGTGCCGACCAGGATGTGAGGCTGGTCGAGACCGAGGTGTGATCCGTTCTCCGATTCCCGAGCGCGAAGCCCGAACATTCGTTTGACATTCGAAATATTTTCGCTTTAACTGTTTTCACTTTCGCGATTGCACAAAATTTGTGTCGCGGAGCGTGGAGGGGAAAACAAGAGTGTCAGAGCAGACGATATTCGACGTCTTCGTCATAGGCGGCGGCATCAACGGATGCGGCATCGCGCGTGATGCGGCTGGCCGCGGATATTCCGTCGCGCTTGCGGAGATGAGCGATTTCGCCTCCGGAACATCCTCAGGCTCGACCAAGCTCATCCATGGCGGCTTGCGCTATCTCGAACATTATGAATTCCGCCTGGTGCGCGAAGCCCTGATGGAGCGCGAAGTCCTCTGGGCGATGGCGCCGCACGTTATCTGGCCGATGCGCTTCGTGCTGCCCTTCCACAAGGGTGGTCCGCGGCCGGCCTGGCTGATCCGCCTCGGCCTCTTTCTTTACGATCACATAGGCGGCCGCAAGCTTCTGCCGGCGACGAGGACGCTCGACATGACGCGCGATCCCGCAGGCGCACCGCTGAAGCGCCTCTTCACCAAAGCATTCGAATATTCGGACGGCTGGGTCGACGATGCTCGCCTCGTGGTGCTGAACGCGCGCGACGCCGCCGACCGCGGCGCCAGGATCATGGCGCGCACCCGCGTCGTCTCGGCGCGCCGTGAGAGCGGCCGTTGGGCGATCGAAATCGAGAATACGGCGACAGGCGCGCGCGAGACGATACGCGCCCGCATGCTCGTCAATGCCGCGGGCCCCTGGGTCGACCGGGTTCTCTCCGAGACGGTCGGCAACAACGACGTCCGCAATGTCCGCCTGGTCCAGGGCAGCCATATCGTCGTTAAGAAGAAGTTTGACGATCCGCGCGCCTATTTCTTCCAGAACCCGGACGGGCGGATCATGTTCGCCATTCCTTACCAGGACGAGTTCACGCTGATCGGAACCACCGATCGCGATTTCACCGGCAATCCGGCTGACGTGCGCATCAGCGATGCAGAGATCGATTATCTCTGCAAAGCGGCGAGCGAATATTTCAGCGACCCGGTGGGCAGAGAGGATATCGTGTGGACCTATTCCGCCGTGCGCCCCCTTTTCGATGACGGCGCGAGCAAGGCGCAGGAGGCGACCCGCGACTATGTGCTGCGCGTCGAGAACGGCGATGCACCCCTGCTCAACGTCTTCGGCGGCAAGCTCACCACCTACAGGCGGCTTGCGGAATCGGCGCTCGAGAAGATCGGCGAGACCATCGGGGAAAAGGGCAGGAAGTGGACGGCCGGCTCGCAGCTCCCAGGGGGCGATTTTCCGACCGGCGGCTATAACGACGAGGTCGCGAAGCTCAAGACGCGCTATCCTTTCCTGGCCGCCTCCCACGCCCGCCGGCTGGTACGGCTCTACGGCACGCGGGCGGCGCAGCTTCTCGGCAATGCCGCGAGCGAGGCCGACCTCGGAAAGCACTTCGGGGCGGATCTCTATGCGGCGGAAGTGGATTGGCTGATCGGCCAGGAATGGGCATTGCGCGCGGACGACGTGCTTTGGCGCCGCACGAAACTGGGACTGAAGTTTTCGCGGGCGCAAACCGCGGAACTGGAGGAATATATGCGGGGCGCGGTCAACGCGGCCGCCTGAGGTACCACGGCCGAACTGCCGTTGGGGTGGAGAATTCAATGCTTGAAATGAAGAAGATATCCAAGGTCGTGGGTGGAGAGACGCACATCCACCCGACCGACCTTGTGCTGGAGAGGGGGTCGCTCAATGTGCTGCTCGGCCCGACGCTCTCCGGCAAGACGTCGCTGATGCGGCTGATGGCCGGTCTCGACAAGCCCGCCTCCGGTTCGATCCATCTCGACGGTGCCGACGTGACCGGCGTTCCCGTGCAGAAACGCTCGGTCGCCATGGTCTATCAGCAGTTCATCAACTATCCGGCGATGACGGTCTACGAGAACATCGCCTCGCCGATGCGGATCAAGCGCGCCGACAGCGCCGCCGTCGACCGCGAAGTGCGTAAGGCGGCGGAACTCCTGAAGCTCACGCCCTATCTCGACCGCACGCCTCTCAACCTGTCCGGCGGTCAGCAGCAACGCACCGCGCTCGCCCGCGCCATCGTCAAGAATGCCGATCTGGTGCTGCTCGACGAACCGCTTGCCAATCTCGACTACAAGCTGCGGGAGGAATTGCGCGAGGAACTGCCGAAGATCTTCGCCGCATCCGGCGCGATCTTCGTCTACGCCACGACAGAGCCGTCGGAAGCGCTTCTGCTCGGCGGCAACACCGCCACGCTGAGCGAGGGAAGGATCACCCAGTTCGGCCGCACCATCGACGTCTATCGCCGCCCGGTCGACATCGTCACGGCCCGCACATTCGCCGATCCGCCGCTGAACACCATCGGCCTCGTGAAGGCGGGAACGCATTTTGCGCTCGAAGGCAAACCGGTGCTTCCCGTTCCCGCACATCTTCGTTCCCTTGGGGATGGCCCTTGCACGGTGGCCTTTCAGCCGCACCATCTTTCTTTCGGCCAGCCGAACGGCAGCGACGAACCGCTGACGGTCAAGACGGCGATCTCGGAAATCACCGGGTCCGAAAGCTTCATTCACGTCGCCTTCGCGGGCGCACGCTGGGTCATGCTCGCACCCGGCATTCACGAGATCGAACCGGACGCAACGCTCAATGTCTTCGTCGACACACGCCACCTCATGGCCTTCGGGCCGGACGGCAGGGCGGTCGGTGGGACGGCCTGAGGAAAGGGCGTCGGGGAGGAAACCATGGCACGCATCAATCTCGAACATATCCGCCACGCCTACGGCGCCAGGCCCAAATCGGAAGCGGACTACGCGCTGAAGGAAGTGCATCACGAGTGGAACGACGGTGGCGCCTACGCTCTGCTCGGGCCCTCCGGCTGCGGCAAGACGACGCTGCTCAACATCATTTCGGGGCTGATCAACCCTTCCGAAGGGCGCATTCTCTTCGACGGAACCGACGTCACGCATCTGACGACGCAGCAGCGCAACATCGCCCAGGTGTTCCAGTTCCCGGTCATCTACGACACGATGACCGTCTACGACAATCTCGCCTTTCCGCTGCGCAACCGGCATGTGCCCGAAACGGAGGTCGACCGCCGCGTCAAGGAAATCCTCGAGATGACCGGACTCGGCAGCTGGGCCAGGAAGACTGCGCGCGGGCTGACCGCCGACCAGAAGCAGAAGATCTCGCTCGGCCGCGGCCTCGTGCGCTCGGACGTCAGCGCCATCCTCTTCGACGAGCCGCTGACCGTCATCGATCCGGAAATGAAATGGGTCCTGCGCTCGCAGATCAAGCGGCTGCACAAGCAGTTCGGCTTCACCATGGTCTATGTGACGCACGACCAGACCGAGGCGCTCACCTTCGCCGACAAGGTCGTCGTCATGTATGACGGCCAGATCGTCCAGATCGGCACGCCGGCCGAGCTCTTCGAGCGGCCGCGTCACACCTTCGTCGGCTACTTCATCGGCTCGCCGGGCATGAACGTCCTGCCGGCCGAGATCGCCGGCAACACGGCCGCCGTCGGCGACCAGAGGATCGCGCTCGATTTCCAGCCGCAGATCAAGCCGGGCGCCAGAACCGAACTCGGCATCCGTCCGGAATTCATTTCCCTCGGCCGCGAAGGCATGCCGGTCGCCGTCACGAAGGTCGAGGATATCGGCCGCCACAAGGTCGTACGCGCCCGCTTCGCCGACCGGCCGATCTCGATCATCGTCGACGAGGACGGCGATATCCCCGCCGAGCCGCGCGTGACCTTCGATCCGAAGGCAATCAACATCTACGCCGATTCCTGGCGCGTCGGCGGGGAGGCCTGACATGGAAAAGACCTGGAACAACAAGGCCTGGTTCATGGTCCTACCGGTACTGGTGCTCGTCGCCTTCTCGGCGGTGATCCCGCTGATGACCGTCGTCAACTATTCGGTACAGGACACCTTCGGCAATAACGAGTTCTTCTGGGCCGGCACCGACTGGTTCCTGGACGTGCTCGAATCCGACCGTTTCTGGGATGCGCTCACCCGCAATCTGATCTTCTCGGCGATCATTCTCGCGATCGAGATCCCGCTCGGCATCGTCATCGCGCTCAACATGCCGAAGAGAGGCATCGGCGTGCCGATCTGCCTCGTTCTGATGGCGCTGCCGCTGCTCATTCCGTGGAACGTCGTCGGCACCATCTGGCAGGTCTTCGGCCGGGTCGACATCGGCCTGCTCGGGCGCACGCTCGCCTCGCTCGGCATCAACTATAATTACGTTCAGAATCCGCTCGACGCCTGGGTCACTCTGATCGTCATGGATGTCTGGCACTGGACGAGCCTCGTCGTGCTGCTCTGCTATGCCGGCCTCGTCTCGATCCCGGACGCCTACTACCAGGCTGCCAAGATCGACGGCGCCTCGCGCTGGTCGGTCTTCCGCTACATCCAGCTTCCGAAGATGAAGCGCGTGCTCCTGATCGCCTTCCTGCTGCGCTTCATGGACAGCTTCATGATCTATACCGAACCTTTCGTCGTGACCGGCGGCGGCCCGGGCAATTCAACGACCTTCCTGTCGATCGATCTCGTCAAGACGGCAATCGGCCAGTTCGACCTCGGCCCGGCCGCAGCCCTCTCGATCATCTACTTCCTCATCATCCTGCTCCTGTCGTGGATCTTCTACACGGTGATGACCACGAGCGACGCGCAAGGCTGAGAAGGAGGGAGGAGACATCATGATGACCAACAAGCAACCACTTTCGCAGCGCCTCTCCTGGCTGGTGCCGACGATCTACATCGTCTTCCTGCTCCTGCCGATCTACTGGCTCGTCAATATGAGCTTCAAGGAGACGAGCGAGATCCTCAGCACCTTCTCGCTGTGGCCGCAGAATCCGACGCTTCGGAACTATGCGGTGATCTTTACCGATCCCTCCTGGTACAACGGCTACATCAACTCGATCACCTATGTCGTCCTGAACACGCTGATCTCGGTGACGGTGGCGCTGCCGGCAGCCTACGCCTTTTCGCGCTACCGCTTCCTCGGCGACAAGCACCTGTTCTTCTGGCTGCTCACCAACCGGATGGCGCCGCCGGCGGTTTTCGCGCTGCCCTTCTTCCAGCTCTATTCCGCCTTCGGTCTCATCGACACGCACATCGCGGTGGCGATCGCGCATTGCCTGTTCAACGTGCCGCTCGCCGTGTGGATCCTGGAAGGCTTCATGTCCGGCGTGCCGAAGGAGATCGACGAGACCGCCTATATCGACGGCTACTCCTTCCCGCGTTTCTTCGTGAAGATCTTCGTGCCCCTGATCGCGTCCGGCATCGGCGTGGCCGCCTTCTTCTGCTTCATGTTCTCGTGGGTCGAGCTGCTGATCGCCCGCACCCTGACGACGACCGACGCCAAGCCGATCGCCGCGACGATGACGCGCACGGTCTCCGCCTCCGGTCTGGACTGGGGCGTGCTCGCCGCCGCCGGCGTGCTGACGATCATCCCCGGCGCGCTCGTCATCTATTTCGTTCGCAACTACATCGCCAAGGGCTTTGCCCTGGGGAGGGTCTGATGGCAACCATCGCCACTCGCAAGAACCGCTGGCCCGTCGCGCTTGCCGCCGTGCTCGTCGTCTATCTCATCGCGGCCGGCCTGCTTTTTTCCGTTCTGCCGGCCAAGGACGGCAAGACCGACTGGTTCGCCCCGCTGATCCCCGGCGGCTGGATGGCCTGGTCTTTCCCTACCGCCATGTTCTTTCTGACGATCTTCGCGCTCCTGTCGCTGATGGCCGTCTGGGAATATGCCCGGCCGGGCGGAAACCCGCGCGTCGGCATCCTGCGCTTCGAGACGACCCGCGGCGACCGGCTCTTCGTGTCGCTGCTCGGAAGCGCATTCATTCACCTCGCCTGGCTGGGGCTGGTCGGCGCAAATCTCTGGTGGGCGGTCGCCCTGTCGGTGATCTATGCGGTCGGCGTCTTCCGCTACGTCTGAGGAACCAAAAGAAGGGCGCTCACCGCGGGCGCCCTTTGAAACTGCAAGTGAACGCAATCGCAAAACCCAAGGGAGGATTTAATGCGAAGGCACCTTTTGACAACGACGGCGGCTATGCTGCTGGCATTTACCGGCTCGGCATTTGCCGGGATGGACGAGGCAAAGCAGTTCCTGGACAAGGAAGTCGGCGACATGTCCTCGCTCGACCGCGCCGCCCAGGAAGCGGAAATGCAATGGTTCGTCGATGCGGCAAAGCCTTTTGCCGGCATGGAGATCAAGGTCGTTTCCGAAACGATCACCACGCATGAATACGAATCGAAGGTGCTCGCACCGGCCTTTACCGCGATCACCGGCATCAAGATCACCCATGACCTGATCGGCGAAGGCGACGTGGTCGAAAAACTGCAGACGCAGATGCAGTCGGGCGAGAACGTCTATGACGCCTATATCAACGACTCTGACCTGATCGGCACGCACTGGCGCTACCAGCAGGCCCGCAGCCTGACCGACTTCATGGCGAACGAGGGCAAGGATGTCACCAACCCCAACCTCGACATAGACGACTTCATCGGCAAATCCTTCACGACCGCGCCGGACGGCAAGCTCTACCAGCTTCCCGATCAGCAGTTCGCAAACCTCTATTGGTTCCGCTACGACTGGTTCAACGACGAGAAGAACAAGGCGGACTTCAAGGCCAAGTACGGCTACGAACTCGGCGTTCCGGTCAACTGGTCGGCCTATGAGGACATCGCCGAGTTCTTCACCGGGCGCGAGATCGACGGCAAGAAGGTCTATGGCCACATGGACTACGGCAAGAAGGACCCGTCGCTGGGCTGGCGCTTTACGGATGCCTGGCTGTCGATGGCCGGCAACGGCGACAAGGGCATCCCGAACGGCAAGCCGGTCGACGAGTGGGGCATCAAGGTCGACGAGAACTCGCGGCCCGTCGGATCCTGCGTCGCGCGCGGCGGCGACACCAACGGTCCGGCCTCGGTCTACGCCATCCAGAAATATCTCGACTGGATGAAGGCCTATGCGCCGGCTGCTGCCCAGGGCATGACCTTCTCGGAATCCGGTCCGGTACCATCGCAGGGCGAGATCGCCCAGCAGATGTTCACCTATACGGCCTTCACCGCCGATTTCGTGAAGGAAGGCCTGCCGGTCGTGAACGAGGACGGCACACCGAAGTGGCGTTTTGCCCCGAGCCCGCACGGCGTCTACTGGAAGGACGGCATGAAGCTCGGCTACCAGGACGCCGGGTCCTGGACGCTGCTGAAGTCGACGCCGGACGATCGCGCCAAGGCCGCCTGGCTCTATGCGCAGTTCGTGACGTCGAAGACGGTGGACGTTAAGAAGAGCCATGTCGGCCTGACCTTCATCCGCCAGTCGACGCTCGACCACCAGTCCTTCACCGACCGCGCCCCGAAGCTCGGCGGCCTGATCGAGTTCTACCGTTCACCGGCCCGCCTGCAGTGGTCGCCGACCGGAACGAACGTGCCCGACTATCCGAAGCTGGCACAGCTCTGGTGGCAGGCGATCGGCGACGCTTCCTCCGGCGCGAAAACCGCCCAGGAAGCCATGGACTCGCTCTGCGCCGAGCAGGAAAAGGTGCTGCAGCGCCTGGAACGTGCCGGCGTCCAGGGCGACATCGGTCCGAAGCTCGCCGAAGAGCACGATCTGGAATACTGGAACGCCGAAGCCGTCAAGGCCGGCAACCTCGCACCGCAGCTCAAGATCGAGAACGAGAAGGAAAAGCCGACCACCGTCAACTACGACGAGCTGGTCAAGAGCTGGCAGACGAACTGATCGACAGACGCTGCCCGATCCGTCGGCGGCGTTCGTAAAAGGAGATGCGGCACCGGGGCTGGAAACGGCCCCGGTTTTTTCGTTTCGAATCGAGGGGGCCACCCCACGCTCGCCGCTGCGATCACCGCAGCATTACCGCCCGCCAGGCGAAAACTGTTTCCCCTATTTCGGTAAGGCAGCGCCTCATCGTCGCTGACATTATTCGCCACCTTCTTCGTAAGAAGTGGATGACATGCAAAGGTATTGGAGGAGATTACCTTGGCAAACAGTGCAGAGGAAACCCTATCACCAACGCGTCCGGAGGATGAGAAGCTCGGAATCGGCGCCAATCTGGCCTATGGCCTGCAACACGTGCTGACGATGTATGGAGGCATCGTCGCCGTGCCCCTGATACTGGGCCAGGCCGCAGGCCTCGGCCCCGGCGACATCGGCCTGCTCATCACGGCATCCTTATTTGCCGGCGGCCTCGCCACCATATTGCAAACCATCGGCCTGCCCTTCTTCGGAAGCCAGTTGCCGCTGGTCCAGGGCGTTTCCTTTTCCGGCGTGGCGACGATGATCGCCATTTCCGGCAATGGGGGGCTTCAGTCGGTGCTCGGCGCCGTCATTGCCGCCTCGCTGATCGGCCTGCTGATAACGCCTGTATTTTCGCGGATCACCCGCTTCTTTCCGCCGCTCGTCACCGGAATCGTGATCACCACCATAGGACTGACGCTGATGCCGGTGGCCGCGCGCTGGGCCATGGGCGGGAACAGCAGTGCCCCGGATTTCGGCAGTCCCGCCAATATCCAGCTTGCAGCGGTCACGCTCGTCATCGTGCTCCTGCTCAGCAAGCTCGGAAGCGCCGCGATCTCGCGGCTCTCGATCCTGCTCGCCCTGATCATCGGTACGGTGATAGCCTATTTCGCCGGCATGGCTGATTTCTCGCAGGTAACCGAAGGGCCTTTCTTCGCGCTTCCGCTGGTTTTCCACTTCGGCTATCCGACCTTCGAAGTCGCGGCGATCGCCTCGATGTTCATCGTCATCATGGTGACGCTGGTCGAGACTTCGGCGGACATTCTGGCGGTCGGCGAGATCATCGAAACGAAGGTGGATTCGCGCCGGCTCGGCGACGGACTCAGGGCCGACATGCTGTCGAGCCTGCTCGCCCCGATCTTCGGCTCCTTCACCCAGAGCGCCTTTGCCCAGAATGTCGGGCTGGTTGCGGTCACCGGGGTCAAGAGCCGCTATGTCGTTGCAACCGGCGGCCTGTTTCTCGTCACGCTCGGTCTTCTGCCGGTCATGGGCCGCATCGTCGCGGCGGTTCCGAGTTCGGTGCTCGGCGGCGCCGGCATCGTGCTCTTCGGCACGGTCGCTGCGAGCGGCATCCGCACCCTGTCGAAGGTGGACTACGCCAACAACATGAACCTCGTCATCGTCGCGACCTCGATCGGCTTCGGCATGATCCCGATCGCCTCGCCGACCTTCTACGAGCATTTCCCGGCCTGGGTCGAGACGATCTTCCATTCCGGCATCAGCTCCGCCGCGCTGATGGCGATCGGCCTCAACCTGATCTTCAACCATATGACCGCCGGGAACTCGGACCAGCAATCGGTGTTCGTCGCCGGGACGGAGCGGACGCTCCGCTATCAGGACATCGCGCGACTGCACGACGGCGACTATTTCCTCAACGGCAAGCTCTACGACGCCAACGGCACGGAAGTGCGCGTGCTTGCCGCGGAAGCGCATTGACGGCCGGCAAGCCGTTCCCCTGAACGCGATCCGGGCGCATGTCCGGATCGCGTGCGATGCGCCCGATTACCCTCGAAAATCCGAAAGTGTTTTCACTTCCTGCACCCTTGCGGCATGCTCCTGCGGCGCGAAAAATTCCCTCCCCGTTGGAGGACGGGAACGGACGGTGGCGGCGATGGAGGAGGAACCATGAACGACGCATCCAGCATACATCCCGTGGACGAGCGCCTGCCGATCGGCAGGCTTGCGACCCTCGGGATACAGCATGTTCTTGTCATGTATGGCGGCGCCGTCGCAGTGCCCCTGATCGTCGGCCGGGCGCTGCAGCTGAGCCCGGAGGACGTCGCCTTCCTGATCTCGGCGGACCTGTTCGTCTGCGGCATCGTCACCATCATTCAGTCGCTCGGGCTGACCAGGGGTATAGGCATCCGCCTTCCCGTGATGATGGGCGTCACCTTTGCCGCCGTCGGCCCGATGGTCTCCATGGCCGCCATGACGCCCGGCATCGACGGAGCAAGGACGATCTTCGGCGCGATCATCGGCGCCGGCCTCGTCGCGCTTCTCATCGCGCCCATCATGGGACGCCTGCTGAAGTTCTTCCCGCCCGTCGTCACAGGCACCATCATTCTCGTCATCGGGGTGACCCTGATGCGCGTCGGCGTCAACTGGATATTCGGCAACCCCTTCGGTCCGACGGCGCCGAAACTCGTCGATCCGGCTCACGCGCAATGGCTGGCCGATTTGAAGCAGCTCGCCGCAACCGGCGGTCCGGCCGTGCCGGACGGGCTGGTCCTAGGTGCCACGGTTCCGAACCCGATCTATGCTGAACCGGGCCATGTGGCGCTTGCCGCCTTCGTGCTGGTCTCCATTCTCGTAGTGGCCCGTTTCGGCAAGGGGCTCATCAGCAACATCGCGGTTCTGATCGGCATCGTGATCGGATGCGTCGCGGCAGCCATGCTCGGCATGATGCATTTCGATCGCGTGGCGAGCGCCGGCTGGTTCGCCGTCGTGACCCCATTGCGCTTCGGCATGCCGATCTTCGATCCGGTGCTGATCGCCACCATGTCGCTTGTCATGATCGTCGTGATGATCGAATCGACCGGCATGTTCCTGGCACTCGGCGAGATGACGAACCGCGAGGTCAAGCAACAGCAATTGACCGCCGGACTTCGGGTGGACGGTCTCGGCACCATCATCGGCGGTCTCTTCAATACATTTCCCTATACGAGCTTTTCGCAGAATGTCGGCCTCGTCGGCGTCACCGGCGTCAAGAGCCGCTACGTCTGCGTGATGGGCGGCGTCATCATGATCCTGCTGGGCGTTATCCCGAAGATGGGCGCGCTGGTCGAGGCGGTTCCGACCTTCGTTCTCGGCGGAGCGGGGCTCGTGATGTTCGGCATGGTGGCGGCAACCGGCGTCAGGATACTCTCGACGGTCGACTTCAAGTCCTCGCGGAACAACCTGTTCGTGGTCGCCGTCTCCGTCGGCTTCGGCCTCATTCCGATGATCGCACCCAACTTCCTGATGTGGATGCCGCATGCGATCCATCCCATCATCGAGTCCGGCATAGTGCTCGCCGCGGCCTCGGCCGTCGTGCTCAATGCCTTCTTCAACGGCCTCAGCATCGAGCGTTCCGCATGCGTCGAGGCCGCGCGGCTGGCAGACGGCCATTGAACCGCGATACCCCGCGGGCGAAGGCCCGCGGGGTATGCGCCATACTTCGATCGGCACCGAAGCATCGCAGGGGCTCCGGACGCTAGGAATGGTCCGATGAACAACGATTCACAAGGACCGCATTCATGGACAGGCCACGTCTCACTCTCGAACTGCTTCTGCTTGTCGCCCTGGCAACGCTCTGGGGCGCCTCCTACACCTTCATCAAGATCGGCGTCGAAACCATTCCCCCGGTGACGCTGATCGCCGCGCGGACGCTGCTTGCCGGCATGGTTCTTCTGGCGCTGATCGCATGGCGCGGCCTGACATTGCCGCGAGACGGGGCGATGTGGCGGCGGTTCCTGTTCCAGGCCTGCCTCAACAGCGTCGTCCCATTCACCTTGATCGCCTGGTCGGAGCGTACGATCGATGCCGGCGTCGCGGCCATCCTCAACTCCACGACGCCGATCTTCGCCTTTCTCCTGACGGCGCTGATCACCCGGCACGAGCCCGTTACCGCCCGCAAGTTCCTGGGCGTCCTTGCGGGCCTCGCCGGAATCGCGCTGATCATCGGTCTCGAGGCCTTCCGCGGCATCGGCAATCAGCTCATCCCGCAGCTTGCGGTCGTTCTTGCGACGGTTTGCTATGCCGGCGCGGCGATATTCGGGAAGGGCTTCAGGGGTCTCGATCCGATGATGCCCGCTTGCGGGTCGCTTCTCGCGGGTGCGGCCCTGCTCATCCCGGCAAGCCTCGTCGTCGATCGGCCCTGGACGCTCGATCCCTCGCCGGAATCGCTGATCGCGCTCCTCTGCCTGTCCGTCTTCTCGACCGCGCTCGCCTTCGTCATCTATTTCCGTCTGATCCACACGCTCGGTTCCGTCGGCGCGACGGCACAGGCCTATGTACGCGTTCCGATCGGCGTTGCGATCGGAGTGGTATTTCTCGGGGAAACGCTTTCGACCACCGCATGGCTCGGCCTCGGCTGCGTCATCGCCGGCGTCGCCGCCATGACCATGCCGACGCGCCCCAAGATTGCCGCTGTCGGAGGGTAATTCCGCTCAGTCCTTGCGCTTCCGGCAATAGAGCTCCAGCCGGTGGCGCACCAGGTCGTAGCCGAGTTCGGCAGCGATCTCCGCCTGCAACTGCTCGATCTTGTCGGAGCGAAACTCGATCACCGCACCCGTTTCGATATCGATCAGGTGATCGTGGTGGGGCGCATCCGCCGTCTCGAAGCGGGCAGTCGCATTCTCGAAGGCATGCCGCTGCACCACCCCTTGCTGCTCCAGCGCGGAAAGCGTCCGGTATACCGTCGAGAGCGACACCGTCGCGTCGATTTCCTTCGCGCGCCGGTGAAGTTCGCTGGCATCCGGGTGGTCCGCGGCCTCGGCCAGGATCTTGAGGATCGCGGCGCGCTGGCGCGTCACACGGACGCCGCCTTCCCGCAGGATTCCTTCCAGTTCCTCGATCCGATTCTTGCTCTGGCTCATCCCGCGACACTAGCCAAGGGGACGCCTTTTGGAAATAGCTAGTTGCAAATGCTTCTCATTTGCATTGACTTATGCAGACCATTCGCCTACCCATATTAGGGTTCGCAAAGAGGAGAGCCGGATGATCCATCCAACGAGGCGCATGATCGTGGCGGCCGCAGCGGCGATGGCTGCTCTATCGCTTCTGCCGGCGGCCGCCCGGGCGGCGGAAAAGCTCAAGGCCGTCACCACCTTCACGGTCATCGCCGATATGGCGCAGAACGTCGCGGGCGACGCCGCGGTGGTCGAATCGATTACCAAGCCGGGCGCCGAGATCCACAATTACCAGCCGACGCCCCGCGATATCCTCAAGGCGCATGATGCCGACCTCATTCTCTGGAACGGGCTGAACCTCGAGCTCTGGTTCGAAAGGTTCTTCCAGAACTTCGACGGCGTTCCGGGCGTCGTCGTCTCCGAGGGCGTCGAGCCGATGGGCATCGCCGAGGGCCCCTATACCGGCAAACCCAACCCGCATGCCTGGATGTCGCCATCGGCCGCACTGATCTATGTCGACAATATTCGCGACGCCTTCGTGCAACACGATCCCCCCAATGCCGAGGTCTACAAAGCCAATGCCGAGGCCTACAAGAAGAAGATCCAGGCGGCGGTCGCACCCATCCGCGCCGAGCTCGAAAGGATCCCGGCGGAAAGGCGATGGCTCGTTTCAAGCGAGGGCGCCTTCAGCTATCTCGCCCGCGATTTCGGCATGAAGGAGCTTTATCTTTGGCCGATCAATGCCGACCAGCAAGGCACGCCGCAGCAGGTGCGCAAGGTGATCGACGTCGTTCGGGCTAATCGGATACCCGTCGTCTTCTCCGAAAGCACCATTTCGCCCGACCCCGCTGAGCAGGTCGCGCGGGAGACGGGTGCAAAATACGGAGGCGTGCTCTATGTCGACTCCTTGAGCGAGACCGACGGTCCCGTTCCGACCTATATCGATCTGCTGCGCGTTACATCGGAAACGATCGCGAAAGGCTTGTCGCAATGAACCTTCAGGAAAAGGCCCCCGCCTATCCGGGAGCTGCTCCGCAAGACGAGGATGGCGGCATTCGCGTCAGCGGTGCTACGGTGACCTACCGCAACGGCCACCGGGCGCTGCGCGACGCCTCCTTCGAAATCCCGACGGGCACCATCGCGGCCCTCGTCGGCGTAAACGGCAGCGGCAAGTCGACGCTGTTCAAAGCGATCATGGGCTTCGTCCGGCTGGCCAAGGGCGACATCTCGATCCTGGGCCTCACCGTGTCGCAGGCATTGAAACAGAACCTCGTCGCCTATGTCCCGCAGGCCGAAGAGGTCGACTGGAATTTTCCCGTCCTCGTCGAAGACGTGGTGATGATGGGCCGTTACGGCCATATGAACATGCTGCGCATCCCCAAAAAGGCCGATCACGAGGCGGTCGAGACGGCGCTGGCACGGGTCGGCATGAGCGAGTTCCGCAAGCGCCAGATCGGCGAGCTTTCCGGAGGCCAGAAGAAGCGGGTCTTCCTGGCCCGGGCACTTGCCCAGAACGGCCGCGTCATCCTGCTCGACGAGCCTTTCACGGGGGTCGACGTGAAGACGGAGGACGCTATCATCCGCCTGCTCGTCGCGCTTCGCGAAGAGGGTCGCGTGATGCTCGTCTCCACCCATAATCTCGGAAGCGTGCCGGAATTCTGCGACCGCACCATCCTTCTGAAAAATACGGTGCTCGCCTACGGTCCGACGGAAACCACTTTCACCCGCGAAAACCTGGAGCTCGCCTTCGGGGGCGTCCTGCGTCACTTCGTGCTCGGCGGAGAGAACCTCCATGACGATGCCGATCCACGCCAGCTCTCGGTCATCAGCGACGACGAGCGTCCGCTCGTCATGTATGGCGCCCGCGACCGCATGGTTGCGCAGCCGGCCAAACCGGAATCGGATTCCGAGGCGGACTCCGAATGATCGCCACGCTCGTCGAGCCCTTCGCCTATAGCTACATGGTGAATGCCATGTGGGTAAGCGCACTCGTGGGCGCGGTCTGCGCGTTCCTTTCGGCCTATCTCATGCTGAAGGGCTGGTCGCTGATCGGCGATGCGCTCTCTCACTCGATTGTGCCGGGCGTCGCCGGGGCCTACATGCTCGGGCTTCCCTTCTCGCTAGGCGCCTTCTTTTCCGGTGCGCTTGCCGCCGGGGCCATGCTGTTCCTCAACCAGCGCACGCGGCTGAAGGAGGACACGATCATCGGCCTGATCTTCATCTCCTTCTTCGGTCTCGGCCTGTTCATGGTCTCTCTGTCGCCAACCTCGGTGAACATCCAGACGATCGTGCTCGGCAATATCCTCGCCATCACGCCGGCCGACACCTTGCAGCTCGCCATCATCGGCATCGTCTCGCTGCTGATCCTGTCCGCGAAGTGGAAGGACCTGATGGTGACTTTCTTCGACGAAAGCCACGCCCGCTCGATCGGCATCAACACCACCTTCCTGAAGGTGCTCTTCTTCACGCTCCTTTCGGCCTCGACCGTGGCGGCGCTGCAGACGGTCGGCGCCTTCCTCGTCATCGCCATGGTCGTCACCCCCGGCGCAACCGCCTATCTCCTGACGGATCGTTTCCCGCGGCTGATCGTGATCAGCGTCGCGATCGGGGCCCTGACGAGCTTCGTCGGCGCCTATGCGAGCTACTTCCTCGACGGCGCAACCGGGGGCATCATCATCGTCCTGCAAACTGCGATCTTTCTGTTTGCCTTCGTATTTGCCCCGAAACACGGGCTGCTCGCTGCACGCCGCCGCGCATCCGAGGCTCTGGAGACCGCATGATGCCTTCGCTCGACATGCTCCTTGCCGTTTTCGAGTTCGAGTTCATGCGCAATGCGCTCCTGATCTCGGTCCTGGTCGCGATTCCGACGGCGATGCTCTCCTGCTTCCTGGTCCTCAAGGGCTGGTCGCTGATGGGCGACGCGATCTCGCATGCGGTCTTCCCCGGCGTCGTCGTCTCCTACATTGTCGGCCTGCCGCTCGCCGTCGGCGCCTTTACGGCCGGCATGTGCTGCGCACTCTTGACCGGCTATCTGAAGGAAAACAGCCGCATCAAGCAGGACACGGTGATGGGCGTCGTCTTTTCCGGCATGTTCGGCCTTGGCCTTGTGCTCTACACCAAGATCCAGAGCGACGTGCATCTCGATCACATCCTCTTCGGCGACATGCTCGGCATCGGCTGGGGCGACATTCTGGAGACGGGCCTCATCGCGCTTCTCGCCGCCGGCATTCTCGGCCTGAAGTGGCGCGACCTGCTGCTCCACGCCTTCGATCCGGCTCAGGCACGCGCGATCGGTCTGAGGGTCAGTTGGCTGCACTACGGACTGCTGGCGATCCTGTCGCTGACGATCGTCGGCGCCCTCAAGGCGGTCGGGCTGATCCTGGCCATCGCCATGCTCATTGCCCCCGGCGCGATCGCCTATCTCGTCACGCGGACGTTCGGCCACATGCTGGCGGTCGCGGTGATCGTCGCCGTCGCCGCCTCCTTCTGCGGCGTCTATCTCTCCTTCTTCATCGACAGCGCACCGGCACCCACCATCGTCCTTCTGATGACGGCGATATTCCTGCTCGCCTTCGCCTATTCCACCTGGAAGGTGGCACGCGCCGAAGCGCAGCGGACAAGCGTGGAATAGAAGGAAGGAAGACCTCTCTTTCACCTCTTGGACGCCGGCGCCATGATCCCTTATGGTGCGCCACGACTGAAGGTTTGGAGCGGTCCGGTGGAATGCCGTGATCTTCCCGTGGCGGAGCGACGGCGCAAGATGGAGAGGAAACAGCAAAGCCGTTCCGGCATCGCTTTCTTCCTCGTCGCCGTGGGGCTCGTCTTTACGGCGATCGCCGCGACCGTGCTCCTGGCCAACGAACAGCGCCACCTGAAGCAGCTGCTCGCAGGACTGGGTTTCTCGATGACGCCGCCGCAAGCGGAGCGGCTGCCGGAGACTGCCCGCGGTCCACGTAAAAAGCCCGAACCGCCAAAGGCACTCCTGCCCGCCCACATCTTCGCGGATCTTGCAACGCCGGAACAGCAATTCATCCGTCAGATCCGCAGCGACCCGCGGGCGCTTTGCGAGGGACTGAGGGAAGCCGGCTTCCGCGACCTCGAATGGAAATCCGCCGAGAGCGGCCGCTGGGAGTGCTCGTCGCTCGTTCCCTTTGCCCGCCCGGGCCAGGAGCCGAGCTCGTCCATCTTTATCCTGGTCAAGGGCCGTGGCGAGGAGGAGATCACCTCCTTTCGCGTAAAACTCAACATCGAGCACAGCGGGGACACACCGGTCGTCACCAGCGCTGCTGCCAAGGCGGCATCCGTCTTCTTGAGGGAGGTTCGTTGGGCGGGGAGCGCAAGCGTCACTCTCCAGATCCAGGGTCTCCAGGAATTCGACCTCAAGCGCTTCGGCAGTCGTATCCAGTTCAAGCGGGAGATGGGGGACACGCCCCGCTACAACTTTCTTGCCAATCAGGCCGCACGCGCGCGGCCGAAGAGCATCGCCGAGCTCTATTTCGACCGCGAAAAATGGCTGGTCCCGGGCGACGGCGCGAGCGTTTCCTATATCAGGGGCCCGAGCGCCTGGACGCGGCCGGTCCAATCGACAGAACCGCAAAGTGCAGCGGGGCAGCCTGCCGGGCGGGGCGCAACGCCCGAGCATTGATGCGAACCTGCGTATCAGCGATCGATGCGCGTCGAGAGAATGATGGAGGACAGGGTCTTTTCGACACCCTCGATTTCGCCGATCCGGTCGATCAACAGGTCAAGCTCGCTGATCGACGCTGCAGCGACGACCGCGATCAGATCGAAGCTGCCGCTGACGGAATGCAGCATGCGGATTTCGCGAATGGCGGCGAGCTCGGGCGTGACCCGACCGAGCGCCCGCGGTGCAATCGTGATCAGAACATGCGCTCGCACGAGGCCTTTCTCGTAGCTTTCGGAGAGGCGCACGCCATAGCCTGCGATCACCCCCTCGCGCTCCAGCCGCTCGATGCGCGCCTGCACCGTGGTGCGCGACAAGCCGAGTCGGCGGGCGATCGTCGCCGTCGGCATGCGGGCGTTCTCGCTCAGTATGGCGAGGAGTTCGCGATCCTTGTCCGTCACATGCATATCGTCGACCTTAATCGGCAAAATGCCGAATACAGACCGACGATTTAGCCATATCGACGCTTCAAATCAATATACGGGCGCGGGACAATGGTGGTGAAAGAGGCTCATACCCCGGGGATACAAAATGAAAGACATCGTCATCATCGGTGCCGGCAAGATCGGCTCCACCATCGCGCGCATGCTGGCACATAGCGGCGACTACCGCGTCTGCGTCGCCGATCGCAGCGCCGAGCAGTTGCAGCAGGTCGAGAAGCACGATGCCGTCTCGACCGCAGTCGTCGACATCGCCGACAGAAAGGCGCTCGTCGCCCTGCTCTCCGGAAAATTCGCCGTGCTCAGCGCCGCGCCGTTCCATCTGACGGTCGCGATCGCCGAAGCCGCAGCCGAGGCGAAAATCCACTATCTCGACCTGACGGAAGACGTCGAATCCACCCGCCAGGTCAAGGCGATCGCAGCTGAGGCCGACACCGCCTTCATTCCGCAATGCGGCCTTGCACCGGGCTTCATTTCGATCGTCGCCAACGATCTCAGCCGGCATTTCGATACGCTCGAAAGCGTGCGCATGCGCGTCGGCGCCCTGCCGCAATACCCGTCGAACGCTTTGAACTATAATCTCACCTGGAGCACCGACGGGGTCATCAACGAATATATCGAGCCCTGCGAGGCGATCGTGGAAGGTTCGCTGATCGAAGTTCCCGCGATGGAAGAGCGCGAGGAGTTCTCGCTCGACGGCGTCACCTACGAGGCCTTCAACACCTCCGGCGGCCTCGGCACGCTTTGCGAGACGCTGAAGGGCAAGGTCCGCACGCTCAATTACAAGACGATCCGTTATCCCGGTCATGCCGCGATCTTCAAGGCGCTCCTGAACGACCTCGGCCTGCGTCATCGCCGCGAGGTACTGAAGGACATCCTCGAAAACGCCCTGCCGACCACCACCCAGGACGTGGTCGTGATCTTCGTTACCGTTTCGGGATTCCGCGAAGGTCGCCTGGTGCAGGAGACCTACGCCAACAAGGTCTATAGCGGCGTCGTTGCAGGACGCATGCAGAGCGGCATCCAGATCACCACCGCCGGCAGCATCTGCGCCGTTCTCGACATGCTCGCCCAAGGCAAGATCCCCACCAAGGGCTTCGTCCGCCAGGAAGACATCGCGCTCGACGCCTTCCTCGCCAACCGCTTCGGCCACTACTACGCCCAGAAGCACGAGACGGAACGCGCCGCGAGCTGAGGCCGAGGCCGAGGCTAGTCTAGGTCGAATAGCGAAATGCCCGGACCTCTCGTCCGGGCATTTTCGTTTCTGCTTGCAGCCCCCTTCATCCGCCTGCCGGCACCTTCTCCCCGCAAGCGGGGCGAAGAAACACGCGGCGGCGTCCTGTTCTCTTTCCTCGAAGCGAGTGCCAGGATGGGGCCGGGCCCTCGCGGCTTGCCCCTTCTCCCCGCCTGCGGGGAGAAGGTCGCGGCAGCGGGATGAGGGGCGGCAAGGGACGGAGAGTACCGGGTGACTTGAAACGCCCTATCGGCGCTTCCGGGGAGACACGAACTCGCGGAGACGAAAAACCCCGCTCGAGGCGGGGTTCGATAGGCATTATCCCTTATCGGGATGTCCCTTTCAGGCCGGGATCACGATCTCCCCGAGCTTCGTGAGTTCGGCGATGAATTGTTCCAGACGCGTCTTCTTCTCGTCACCGGCGCCTTCGAGTTCCGCGCGTGCCGCTTCGATGCGGTTTTCGAGAACCGTGCTGTCCAGTTCGTCGACGTGGACGGCGGATTCGGCCAAAAGCGTGCAGCCGGAAGGCAGGATATCGGCGAAGCCGCCGAAGACGGCGTAGCGCTCGGTCTTTCCGGCGGCGGTCTTGACCGCCACCACGCCCGGCTTGACGGTCGTCATGGTCGGCGCGTGATTGGCCATCACGGTCATCTCGCCCTCGGTCGCCGGAATGACGACTTCGGTCACCTTCTCCGAGACAAGCAGACGCTCGGGGGAAACAAGCTCAAAATTGAAACTTTCGGCCATGACCATTCACTTCTGGTGAGCGCGCCGCTGGTCGGCGGGCTGTGCACGTTCTCCGCCTCGACTGTCAGGCGGGATGAAAGCCGTGGCGCAAGGAACTCCGCGCCACGGTTCCTGATGCAGATCAGGCGGCTTCGGCAGCCAGCTTCTTGGCCTTCTCGACGGCTTCCTCGATGGAGCCGACCATGTAGAAGGCAGCTTCAGGCAGGTGGTCGTACTCGCCGTTGACGAGACCCTTGAAGCCCTTGATCGTGTCTTCGAGCGCAACCAGCTTGCCCGGCGAGCCGGTGAAGACTTCGGCGACGAAGAACGGCTGCGACAGGAAACGCTCGATCTTGCGGGCGCGGGCGACGGCGATCTTGTCCTCTTCGGAAAGCTCGTCCATGCCCAGGATCGCGATGATGTCCTGCAGGGCCTTGTAGCGCTGCAGGGTCGACTGCACTTTGCGCGACACTTCGTAATGCTCTTCGCCGACGATCATCGGGTCCAGCATGCGCGAGGTCGAATCCAGCGGATCCACGGCCGGATAAATGCCCTTTTCGGCGATCGAACGCGACAGAACCGTCGTCGCATCGAGGTGCGCGAACGAGGTTGCCGGTGCCGGGTCGGTCAAGTCGTCGGCGGGAACGTAAATCGCCTGAACCGAGGTGATCGAGCCCTTGGTCGTGGTGGTGATGCGCTCCTGCATCTGGCCCATGTCGGTTGCAAGCGTCGGCTGATAGCCCACGGCCGAAGGAATACGGCCGAGCAGAGCCGACACTTCCGAGCCCGCCTGGGTGAAGCGGAAGATGTTGTCGACGAAGAAGAGAACGTCCTGGCCTTCGTCACGGAACTGTTCGGCGACCGTCAGGCCGGTCAGCGCGACGCGTGCGCGGGCGCCCGGCGGCTCGTTCATCTGGCCATAGACGAGTGCGGCCTTGGAGCCTTCGCCGCCGCCGTGCTTGTTCACGCCGGATTCGATCATTTCGTGATAGAGGTCGTTGCCTTCGCGGGTCCGCTCGCCGACGCCTGCGAAGACGGAGTAACCGCCGTGCGCCTTGGCGACGTTGTTGATCAGTTCCATGATCAGAACGGTCTTGCCGACGCCCGCGCCGCCGAAGAGGCCGATCTTGCCGCCCTTCGCATAGGGAGCGAGCAGGTCGACGACCTTGATGCCGGTGACGAGAATCTGCGCCTCGGTCGACTGTTCCACATAGGCCGGAGCGTCCTGGTGGATGGCGCGGCGGGCGGAAGTCTTCAGCGGACCGGCTTCGTCGACCGGCTCGCCGATGACGTTCATGATGCGGCCGAGCGTTTCCTTGCCGACCGGAACCGCGATCGGGCCACCCGTGTCGGCGACCTTCTGGCCGCGAACGAGACCTTCGGTCGAGTCCATGGCGATCGTGCGGACGGAGTTTTCGCCGAGATGCTGTGCGACTTCGAGAACGAGGCGGTTGCCGTTGTTGTCGGTTTCCAGCGCGTTCAGGATCTGCGGGAGCTGGCCTTCTTCGAATGCGACGTCGACGACGGCGCCGATGACCTGCGTCACGCGGCCGACAGCACCCGTAGCCGCAACGACTGTCTTGGCGGAAGCTGCCTTCTTCGGAGCAGCCGGCTTCTTCGCCGCTGCGGTTTCTTTCGGGGTAGCTGCCTTAGCCATAATTCTTACCCTCTTCTCGTAACCTTAGAGCGCTTCCGCGCCAGAGATGATTTCAATGAGTTCCTTGGTGATCTGCGCCTGCCGCTGACGGTTGTAGCTGAGCGTCAGCTTGTCGATCATCTCACCCGCGTTGCGCGTCGCATTGTCCATGGCACTCATCTTCGCGCCCATTTCACCCGCGACGTTCTCGAGCAGGGCCCGGAAGATCTGCACGGAGATATTGCGCGGGATGAGATCGCTGAGGATCGCGCCGGCTTCCGGCTCGTATTCGTAGATCGCCGATGCCCCTTCGCCTTCGGCGGCCACTTCGCCAGCCGATGCCGGGATGAGCTGCTGGGCGGTCGGGATCTGGGAAATGACGGACTTGAACTCGGAATAGAACAGCGTGCAGACGTCGAACTCGCCGTTGTCGAAGAGCTCGATGACCTTGTGGCCGATCCGGTCCGCGTTCTCGAAACCGATCTTCTTGACTTCACGCAGGTCGACACGGTCGATGATCAGCGACGCGAAGTCGCGCCGAAGCATGTCGAAGCCCTTCTTGCCGACGCAGATGATCTTGACCGTCTTGCCCTGGGCCAGAAGCTTGCGCACATGGTCGCGGGCAAATCGGGCGATCTGCGAGTTGAAGCCGCCGCAAAGACCGCGCTCGGCCGTGCAGACGATCACCAGGTGCGTGTCGTCCTTGCCGGTTCCCGTCATCAGCCGCGGCGCACTGTCGTCCGCGCCGACCGCCTGGGCGATATTGGCGAGAACGGCAGCCATGCGCTGCGAATAGGGCCGGGCGGCCTCGGCCGCCTCCTGCGCACGCCGAAGCTTCGCCGCGGCGACCATCTTCATCGCCTTGGTGATCTTCTGCGTCGCCTTGACGGAGGCGATCCGGTTCTTCAGATCCTTAAGTGAAGGCATCCGTTGTCCGTCCTAGTTGAGGTCCGCTCAGGCGAAGGATTTGGCGAAGCTGTCGATTGCGCCCTTCAGCTTGGCCTTGGTGTCGTCCGAGATAGCCTTTTCCGTACGGATGGTATCCAGAACGGCCTTGCCTTCCGAACGGAGGTAGGAAAGGAGACCGTGCTCGAACTTGCCGACCTCGCTGACCGGCAGCTTGTCGAGATAGCCGTTGACGCCGGCGAAGATGACCGCAACCTGCTCTTCCGTCTTCAGCGGCGAGAACTGCGGCTGCTTCAGAAGTTCGGTCAGGCGGGCACCGCGGTTGAGCAGACGCTGCGTCGCGGCATCGAGGTCCGAGCCGAACTGTGCGAAGGCCGCCATTTCGCGGTACTGGGCGAGCTCGCCCTTGATCGAGCCGGCGACCTGCTTCATCGCCTTGATCTGGGCGGAGGAGCCGACGCGCGAAACCGACAGACCGACGTTAACGGCCGGGCGGATACCCTGGTAGAACAGGTCGGTTTCGAGGAAGATCTGGCCGTCGGTGATCGAGATCACGTTGGTCGGAATGAACGCGGACACGTCGTTGCCCTGCGTCTCGATGACCGGCAGAGCCGTCAGCGAGCCGGCGCCACGCTCGTCGGAGAGCTTGGCGGCGCGCTCCAGAAGGCGCGAATGCAGGTAGAAAACGTCGCCCGGATAGGCTTCACGGCCCGGCGGGCGGCGCAGCAGCAGAGACATCTGACGGTAGGCGACCGCCTGCTTGGAAAGGTCGTCATAGCCGATCAGGGCGTGCTTGCCGTTGTCGCGGAAATATTCGCCCATCGCGCAGCCGGCGAACGGAGCCAGATACTGCATCGGCGCCGGATCGGAAGCCGTTGCAGCGACGATGATCGAATACTGCAGCGCGCCGCGCTCTTCGAGCACCTTGACGAACTGAGCGACCGTCGAGCGCTTCTGGCCGATAGCGACGTAGACGCAATAGAGCTTATCCCCTTCCGGGCCATTGTCGTGAATGGCTTTCTGGTTGAGGATCGTATCGAGAATGATCGCGGTCTTGCCGGTCTGGCGGTCGCCGATGACGAGCTCGCGCTGGCCGCGGCCGACCGGGATGAGGGCGTCGATGGCCTTGAGGCCGGTCGACATCGGCTCATGGACCGACTTGCGCGGAATGATGCCGGGCGCCTTGACGTCGACGCGGGCGCGCTGCTTGGCATTGATCGGGCCCTTGCCGTCGATCGGATTGCCGAGCGCGTCCACGACGCGGCCGAGCAGCTCCGGACCTACGGGAACGTCCACGATGGCGCCGGTCCGCTTGACCGTGTCGCCTTCCTTGATGTCCCGGTCCGAGCCGAAGATAACCACACCGACATTGTCGGCTTCGAGGTTCAGCGCCATGCCGCGAATTCCGCCTGGGAATTCGACCATCTCGCCTGCCTGGACGTTGTCGAGGCCGTAGACGCGGGCGATACCGTCACCGACGGAAAGCACCTGGCCGACTTCGGAAACTTCCGCTTCCTGGCCGAAATTTTTGATCTGATCTTTAAGAATTGCGGAAATTTCCGCAGCGCGGATATCCATCAGCCGACCTCTTTCAGTGCAAGCTTAAGGGTAGAGAGTTTGGTGCGAAGGGAGGTGTCAATCTGGCGGGACCCGACCTTCACGATCAGACCTCCAAGAATAGACGGGTCGACGGTGACGTTTACCGCCACGTCTTTGCCGGTGACGCCTTTCAGCGCCGCCTTCAATTCGATTTCCTGCGCCAGCGTCAGCGCATGTGCCGACGTGACGTCGGCGGTGATTTCGCCCTTGTGACGGGCAGCGAGCAGACGGAACGCCTTGATGATGCCCGGCAGCACGAAGAGGCGGCGATTGCGCGCGACGACCTTCAGGAAGTTGCCGACCAGCCCGGAGAAGCCGAACTTCTCGACGAGGGCGGAAATGGCCTTGAACTGGTCGTCGGCGGAAAAGACCGGGCTTACGATCAGCCGCTTCAGATCGTCGCTACCGTCGATCAGCGCCTGGATGCGCGTCAGATCGGCGCCGACTGCTTCGATCGACCCGGCATCAAGGGCAAGCTCGAAAAGCGAGGAGGCATATCTTTCTGCAACACCGGAAATGAGCTGGGATGTGTCTGCCACGGGCACAAGCTTCTCTCAAAATCATCCAGGAATGCCAGGACAGGCGAACCGTCGACCTAACATCTTGAATCTGCTGCAATAATTCGCAGGATATCGAGGCCGGTCGACCCACTTCCCCCGCAGTTCGCGGTTCGTCTAGCATAGGATGTTTGGACTCGCAACACGCCAACGGCAGGAATGCGGCATTACCCGGCCGCTTCGGCCGAATTTTGCCGTAAATAGTGTCGCAGGCCCTTGTCGGCGATCAGATCAGCCCGAAAACATAGGCAAGAGGCAGGATCGCCAGCGCCGCCTGGACCAGGAGCGCGAGCCAGTTGAAGAGGGTCGCGCCGTTGTCGCTCATGATCGACAGGATGCGACCGAACGCCGCGAGTGCGAAAGCCGCGCCGACGGCGAGATAGACCATTGGCTGGGCAAGCAGGATGGCGCCGAGGCCCAGGCCCAGATGCATGCCGCCCATGGTGGAGCGGGCCTCCGCCAGCCCTCCCCGCCGCCCCTCGGCGATGCCGATCCCGGCGGCACGAAAGGTCAGGCGCGGCGCAAAGAGCATGACGAGCCCGATCAGCGCCGCGAGCGCGGCCGCACAAAAAGCCAGCAGCTCCCCGGTTTCCGTCGGTATGTAGAACTCCATCTCCGTCCCCGCCCGTTGCTGTGGACCCTCCGCCTCGCGCCGAGCCGAGGCGATGCGTGAAAGAGGTCTAGCCTATGTCCTTCCGGATGTGAATCGGTCGAAGGACGAAGATCCGACAGTGATCACAAAAAACTCTGCGGATCGATGTCGAGCTGGACGCTGACCGATCCGCGCTCCTTGGGGCCGGCAGCGATCATCGCCCGGACGAAGGACTGCATGTCGCTGTTGCGCCGCCCGTGGACGAGAAGCCGGAAGCGATGTCGGCCGCGGATGAGCGCGAGCGGCGCTTCCGCCGGTCCGAGGATCGATATGCCGTCGACGCGCGGCGCGGCATTGCGCAGTCCGCGGGCGTGGCCCTCGGCATCGCCGCGCGTATCGGCCGAAACGATGATCGAGGCGAGCCGGCCGAAAGGGGGCAGCACCGCCCTTTCCCGCTCATGGATCTCGCGTTCGTAGAAAGCGTCGGAATCGCCGGACACGATCGCCTGCATGACCGGATGCTGCGGCTGATAGGTCTGCAGAAGCCCGAGGCTCTTGAGGCCCGTCCGGCCGGCACGCCCCGTCACCTGGGAAAGGAGCTGGAACGTCCGTTCCGCAGCGCGCGGGTCGCCATTGGCAAGACCCAGATCCGCATCGACGATGCCGACGAGCGTCATGTTCGGGAAGTTGTGCCCCTTGGCGACGAGTTGAGTGCCGATGACGATGTCCGCCTCCCCGCGGGCGATCGCCTCGAGCTCCAGCCGCAGCCGCTTGACGCCCATCAGGTCGGAGGAGAGCACAATGGTGCGCGCGTCGGGGAAATGCCGCTCGACCTCTTCGGCGATGCGCTCCACCCCTGGGCCGCAGGCAACGAGATGATCGAGCGTGCCGCATTCCGGGCAGGCTTCCGGCGTCCTCTCCGAATAGCCGCAATGATGGCACTGGATCTGCCCGCGGAAACGGTGCTCGACCAGCCAGCTCGAGCAGTCCGGGCACTGAAAGCGATGGCCGCAGACGCGGCAGAGCGTCAGCGGCGCATAGCCGCGCCGGTTCAGGAACAGGAGCGCCTGCTCGCGCCGGCCGATCGTCTTGCCGATCTGGTTCACGAGCACCGGCGAGAGAAAGCCGCCGCGTTCCGGCGGATGACGGCGCATGTCGACTATGCCGAGATCGGGGAGCGCCGCATCGCCGAAGCGGGTGGGCAGATGGATCGGCCGGTAACGCCCCACCTCGCCGTTCACCCGGCTCTCGACCGAAGGCGTGGCGGAGACGAGCACGACCGGAAAATTGCCGATCCGCCCGCGCACCACGGCCATATCGCGCGCATTATAGAAGACGCGGTCCTCCTGCTTGTAGGCGGGGTCGTGCTCCTCGTCGACGATGATGAGGCCGAGATCCTCGAAGGGCAGGAACAGCGCCGAGCGGGCGCCGGCGACGACGCGCACCTGGCCGGTCGTCACCTGCCGCCAGACCTTTTCCCGCGTGCGCGGCGCGAGATCGGAATGCCACTCCGCGGGCTTCGCGCCGAAGCGCTCCTGGAAGCGTTCGAGGAAGCTTGCGGTCAGCGCGATCTCCGGCAGCAGGATCAGGACCTGCTTGCCGGCGCGCAACGTCGCCGCTATCGCCTCGAAATAGACCTCAGTCTTGCCGGAACCGGTGATGCCGTCGATCAGCGATACGGAGAATTTCCGCTCCTCGACGGCGACCAGCAGGTCGGCAGCCGCCTGTCTCTGCGGGCCTTCGAGGCGCGGCGCGGCGAAAGCCGGATCCGGCGCGGCGACGACGGGCGGCGGCGGCATGAAGACGGTTTCGAACACGCCCTGCGACGTCAGGCCGTCGATGACGCTGGACGAGACGCCCGCGGCATGGGCGAGCCCCGAGCGGGTCCAGGAAAGCCCGTCGCTCGCGGTGGCGAGGACGCGCTCGCGCGCCGCAGTCATCCGTTCCGGCCGCATCTCGGTCAAGCGCAGGGCTTCCACCATCGGCTCCGGATCGAACGCGGCCGGCGCCCGGAGTGCCATCCGGGCGACGAGGCCCGGCGGCGTCAGCGTGTAGCTCGCCACCCAATCGAGAAAGGCGCGCATGTCCGGGCCGAGCGGCGGGCAGTCGAAGACCTTCTCGATCTGCTTCAGCTTTTTCGGATCGACGCCGCCGTCGTCTTCGCCGTCCCACACGACGCCGACGACGAAACGGGGGCCGAGCGGCACCTGCACGATCGATCCCGGCTCGACCGCCATGCCGTCGGGCACCGCGTAGGAATAGGCCCTCGGCGCCGGCATGGGCACCAGGACGGGCACCACCCGGCGGTCGAGTACGGGGCCGAATAAATCGGTTGAATCAAGAGTCATTTTGCCGTGACCTTGCCACCGCTTTCAGTTAAAGAAAACTCGCAGCGAACCGCTGCCTTGCGGAAAGCAGGGTTTGTCACGGTTCCAACCGAGTTTCAACGCGCGCGATATCCGCCATGGAATTTCCTGCTGTGGAGATGCGCCCGAAACGGCTGAGTGCCAAAGGAAGACTCCGATGAAATTTTTCGTTGATACCGCCGATGTGAAGGACATCCGGGAACTGAACGATCTCGGCCTGCTCGACGGCGTCACCACAAATCCGTCATTGATCCTGAAGGCGGGCCGCGACATCGTCGAGGTTACCAAGGAAATCTGCTCGATCGTCGAAGGTCCGGTTTCGGCCGAAGTGACCGCGACCGAATACAGCGCGATGATGAAGGAAGCGGCCGCCCTTTCGAAGATCGCCGACAACATCTGCATCAAGCTGCCGCTGACGCTCGACGGCCTCAAGGCCTGCAAGGCGCTGACCTCGGACGGTCACCAGACCAATGTGACGCTGTGCTTCTCGGCAAACCAGGCGCTGCTCGCCGCCAAGGCCGGCGCGACCTTCGTCTCGCCGTTCATCGGCCGCCTCGACGATATCGCCGTCGACGGCATGGACCTGATCCGCGAAATCCGCCAGATCTTCGACAATTACGGCTACGAGACGGAGATCCTCGCCGCCTCGGTGCGCACGGTCAACCACGTCAAGGAGGCCGCCCTCATCGGCGCCGACGTCGTCACCGCCCCGCCGGCAACGCTGAAGGCCCTGGTCAAGCACCCGCTGACCGACAAGGGCCTCGAAATGTTCCTCGCCGACTGGGCCAAGACCGGCCAGAAGATCGCCTGATCCTCCGGCGTCGAACGGAATTGACAAGGGGCCTCGCAGTGATGCGGGGCCTTTTTTCCGAGTTCGCCCGTCTTCTAAAGGTCGCTCTGCAGGCGGGCGAGGGGACGAGTACGCGGCCGTCATGTTGCCTTGCCTGCAGGGTGGCCGGCAGGCCAGATAAGAGAGCCCTTATTCGTCCTCCTCTTCGACCGCGCCGGTAAGCCGCATGCCATCGATCCAGGTGGCTCCGTCCTTGCGAATCACACGCCGCGGGCGAACGCCGCATTGCTGCCGGACCAGCTCGGCCAGGCGTTCGGAATGCGTGACGATCCAGATCTGGCTCTCCCCAGCGGCACTGGCGACCATGGCAGCCAGTGCCGGCAGCATATCGGGATGAAGGCTCGTCTCGGGCTCGTTGAGCGCGATGAACCGGGGACGGCGATAGGATAACAGCGCCGCCGCAAGTGCCAGAAAACGCATCTGCCCGTCCGAAAGCTCGCGCGGCGAAAATGCCCGGTGCGGAAAGTCCGGAAAGACGAGCGAGAATTCGGCGAACTGGCCGGGTTCGGGCACCTGCAGGCGGGCGCCTGCAAAGGCGTCGGCAACCGCGCGATCGAGATCGACCGTATCCTGCCTCGTGTGCCGGAGCGTCGCGAAGACGGCGGCCATGTTGGCGCCGGTTTCGTCCAGCAATGGCGCGGTGATGGCGAGGCAGGGCATCCGCAGCGGCGATTCGCGGTCGGTGCGAAAGCCGTGAAAGAACCGCCATTGGTCGACCGCCCGGCGGAAGCTGCCGATTTCAGGGTAGTGGCCGGCGTCGCCGAGCAGCGCGATAGCCGTCTCCGAGGTCATCGCCTGCTCCGGATAGTCCACCATCCGGCCGCCCTCGCCGCGCACGAAGATACCGGGGCCGGTGCGCTTCATCACCGGTACCGGACGCCGGCCCGTCTCGATCGTGAGCTCCTCCTCCTTGACCTGCGGCTCACAGGCGAAACCCGCCGCCGCCTTTGGCGGGCGGAAACCCGCCTCGATCCGGTAGCGGAAGGTGATCGCTCGCTCCTCGTCGATCAGTTCGGCGTCCAGCCGAATACGCGCCGGCTTGCCGACGCGCTGCGGGCCGCTCCAGATGGCGGACGCCATGCCGCCTTCTTCCGCAATCTCGCGGGCGAGATGGCCTCTCACGGCAGCCTGAACCAGCTGCAGGGCACGATAGAGGTTGGACTTCCCGACGCCGTTCTCTCCGATGAAAAGATTGACGCCGGCCAAATCCATTCGGATCGAGCGCAGCGACCGGTAGTTCTCGGCGAACATCGAGCGAAGCATCATGGTGACGGCTTAGCCCGCTACAACCGCCCTGGCAGACAGCTCGAACGCCGCATCGCTGTCGGCAGCCAGTGCGTGTACCGTATGACGCTCCAGCGCACGCGTCACCTCCACCGGATCGCCGTCGAGCGCATCCGCCGGAATGAGATTGCCGATCCGGAAGTCGAAGCGGTCGCCCTTCTTGTTCAGGAGTTCGTGGAACACCGTCATGTCGCGCAGTTCCGTCGACCATTTGGCAAACCAGTAGAAGAGGCCGGAATTGCGCGCGCTCATATGCACCGGCAGGATCGGCAGGCCGTATTTGCGCGCGAAGCCGACCGCCGAGCTCTTCCAGGGGCGCTCGTTGAGCCGTCCCTCGGCCCAATAGGCGATGCGGCCGGAGGGGAAGAGCACGGTCGCCTTGCCCGCCTCGATGGCCCTGTTCGTCACCTGCAGCGTTTCGCGCGCCTTGAGCTTCGACTTGTATTCCTCGCGCCATTCCACCGGAATGACCATTTCCACGAAGCGCGGATTGACGCGGATCGCGTCGCGGTTCGCAAAGAACATCATGTCCGGCCGCCGGCTCTTCAGGAGATCGAAGACGGCGATGCCGTCGGCGATGCCCGTCGGATGGTTGCTGACGAGCAGGAACCCGCCCTTCTCGGGAATGCGCTCCGGCTTGTCGGCGCGGATCTCGAGAGCGAGAAGCGAACTCAGATGCTCGAAGGCCTGGAAGCCCGGCATATTGGCGACGGCATTGGCGAACTCGATCGCCTTGCGGTAGTTGAGCAGCGTGTAGAGAAAGGGCCGCATGACGGGCCACAGGGGATGGCAGACGATCTTCTGGCCGCGTTCCGCGATCAGCGTATCGACGATATGGCCGGGACGCCCTTGCGAGACCAGCGCAACCGCCTCCGCAAAATGCGCCAGAGCGCTCGCCGAATCACGTCTCGACATTGTCCCATCCGCTGTTGCTGGCCGAACATTGCAGTTCAATATGATCGAACAATGACAAATTCCAAGAGGCCGCAGCAGCAAACTTCAGCACGTTAGCAAAAACATAACACGCCCGATGCGATGCTCCGAGCCTGGATCAGTGAGCGCACCGCGCTGATGAACCCGCCGGGCCCGATGATGAACGAACTTCTTGCCATAGGCCATCCCGAAGTGATGGCGGAACGAAGGCGCTGGCTTGCGAGCCTCGCCGAGGAACGCCGGTTGTCCGAAAAGACGGTCGACGCCTATGAGCGCGACACGCGGCAGTTCCTGACATTCCTGACCGGGCACCTCGCCGGTCCGCCGCGGCTGTCGGATATTCGCGCCCTTCGCCCCGCGGATCTGCGCGGCTTCCTGGCGCAGCGCCGCAAGGGAGGCGCCGGCGCGCGCACGCTCGGCCGCGGCCTGGCAGGTCTGCGTTCCTTCCTGCGCTATCTCGAGAGAAACGGGCTCGCCAATGCGGCGGGTGCAGGGGCGGTGCGGTCCCCGAAGCAGCCGAAGTCACTCCCCAAGGCATTGACCGACCGGGAGGCCCTGAAGGTCGTCACCGCGGACGCGCAACTGGCCGAGGAACCCTGGATCGCGGCGCGCAATGCCGCAGTGCTGACCCTGCTCTATGGCTGCGGCCTGCGAATAGCGGAGGCGCTGGACCTGACCCCCGCCGATTTCTCAGGACCGGTGACGTCGCTCAGGGTCACCGGAAAGGGCGGCAAGACACGGATCGTGCCGATGATCGCCGCCGCCGCCGAAGCGGTCGAGACCTATCGAAAGCTCTGCCCCTACCATATCGAGCCCGGAGAGCCGATTTTCCGCGGCGCCCGCGGCGCGAAGCTCCAGCCGGCGATCATCCAGCGCGAGATGCAGAAGCTGCGCGCCGCACTCGGCCTGCCGGATTCGGCGACACCGCACGCGCTGCGCCACTCTTTCGCGACGCATCTTCTGGCGGGCGGAGGGGATCTCCGCACCATCCAGGAACTGCTCGGCCATGCCAGCCTGTCGACCACGCAGGTCTATACCGGCGTCGATTCGGCGCGGCTTCTGGAAATCTACGACCGCGCCCATCCGCGCGCCTAAAATCTGACGTCCTTGGCCGTTAACCAAGCGTGTTAAGGAACCCGTGACCGTGGGGAGTAGGGTTCCGTCAATGCCGGGGGCATCCATGAACACTTTCACCAGACCCGTCCGCGATCTCGCGGCCAAGGCGGCCGACGGCCTGTTGTGGCTGACGGCACTGCTCAATCTACTGACGGCAGCGAGCCTCGTTGCCGCCCTGCTCCATGTGTCGGAGGCACGGGCGGAAGAGACGGACTGCGCCGGCAGCAACATCTTGACCGGCCTCGAACATTCGGATCCGGCCCGCCTGGCGGCGCTGCGCGCGGAAGCGGCGGCGGTGCCCAACGGAAAGGGCCTGCTTTGGAAGATCGAAGGGCACGGTCAGGCGCCCTCCTTCCTCCTCGGCACCATGCATGTCACCGATCCGCGCGTGCTGGCGATGCCCGGCGGCGCGACGGAGGCCTTCGCAAGGGCTGAGACGGTGATCGTCGAGTCCGACGAGATCGTCGACCAGAACAGGGCAACCGCCGCGATCATGATGCAGCCGGAACTGACCATGTTTACCGGCGACAAGACGATCAACGATTTCCTGAAGCCGGAGGACCGCGCGCTACTCGAAAGCGGTCTCAAGGCGCGCGGCATCCCGCTGCCGCTCGTCACCAAGATGAAGCCCTGGATGATTGCCAGCTTCGTCGCCCTGCCGGCCTGCGAATTCTCGCGCAAGGCGGCCGGTGCCTCCTTCCTCGACAAGAAGCTCGCCGAGGACGCGTTGAGGGAGGGCAAGACGCTCAAGGGTCTTGAAACGCTGGTCGAGCAGCTTTCGGCAATGGATTCGCTGCCGGTCGAAATGCATCTCAAGGCACTGATCGAAACGCTTGCTCTCGGCAAGACGATCGACGACGTGATGACGACGACCACCGATCTCTACCTCTCCGGCGAGACGGGCACGATCATGCCCATGATGAAACTCGCCTCCGCCGGGATTTCATCCGACGACGCCGGCTATGCCGAGTTCGAGCAGCGCATCATCATCGATCGCAACAGGATCATGGCAGATCGCGCCGCGCCCCTCCTGAAGGGCGGCGGCGTGTTCATGGCCGTGGGCGCGCTGCACCTTCCCGGGAAGGAAGGCCTCGTCGAACTCCTGCGTCAGCAGGGGTTCACTGTGACGCAGGTGGAATGACCGGCCGGTCAATGCGGTGGGAGGGCAGGGCCCTCCCGATAATCACATGTGGATCGGCTTGGCGAAGGTGGCGAGCGCCGCTTCCTTTACCGCCTCAGACATCGTCGGATGGGCGTGGCAGGTGCGGCCGAGATCCTCCGACGATCCGCCGAACTCCATCAGCACCGCGATCTCGTGGATCATTTCGCCGGCGCCGAAGCCGATGATGTGGCCGCCGAGCACGCGGTCGGTCTCCTTGTCCGCGAGGATCTTCACGAAACCGTCCGTCTGCAGCATGGCCCGGGCGCGGCCATTGGCGGTGAAGGGGAACTTGCCGACCTTGTAGGCGACGCCCGCGGCCTTCAGCTCTTCCTCGGTCTTGCCGACGGAGGCGACCTCGGGCTGGGTATAGACGACGCCTGGAACGACGTCGTAATTCACATGCCCGGCCTGGCCTGCGATGATCTCCGCCACGGCAACGCCTTCGTCCTCGGCCTTGTGCGCCAGCATCGGCCCACGCACGACGTCGCCGATCGCATAGACACCGGTAATGCTCGTCTGGAAATGCTGGTCGATCTCGACGCGGCCGCGCGAATCGAGCACGACGCCCGCCTTGGCGAGACCCAAGCCGTCCGTCGAGGGCTTGCGTCCGGTAGCGATGAGCACGACCTCGGCATCGAGCGCAGTGGCCTCGCCGCCCTTAACCGGTTCGAAGGTGACCTTGGCACCGTCGCCGGATTTCACGACACCGGTCACCTTGGCGCCGAGTTTGAAGTCGATGCCCTGCTTGGTCAGCATCCGCTGAAGCTGCTTGGCAACCTCGCCGTCCATGCCGCCGAGAATCGTGTCGAGGAATTCGACCACGGTCACCTTTGCGCCGAGGCGCGCCCAGACGGAGCCGAGCTCGAGGCCGATGACGCCTCCGCCGACGACGATCATGCTCGCTGGGACCTTTTCAAGCGCGAGCGCCCCGGTCGAGGAAACGATCACCTTTTCGTCGAACGCGACCTCCACGCCCGGAATGCCGGCGACGTCCGAGCCGGTGGCGATGACGACGTTCTTCGCCTCGAGCACCTGCTCCTCTCCGCTTTCGTTCGTGACCGAGACCTTGCCCTGGCCGAGAACCTTGCCGGTACCCTGGAATCCGTCAATCTTGTTCTTTTTGAAGAGGAAGGAGACGCCGTCGACATTGGACTTAACGGTCGCGTCCTTGTGGGCCATCATCTTCTGAAGGTTGAGCTTCGGGCTTGCGACCTCGACTCCCAGCGCCTCCAGGCCGTGCTGCGCCTGATGGAACATTTCGGAAGCATGCAGCAGCGCCTTGGAGGGGATGCAGCCGACATTCAGGCATGTGCCGCCATAGGTGCTGCGCTTCTCGACCACGGCAACCTTCATGCCGAGCTGCGCCGCCTTGATGGCGCAGACATAGCCGCCGGGGCCGCTTCCGATAACGATGAGATCATAGGCCATTTGATAATCCTTCTTGGGAGGACGGTCTTGGGAGGGCTACCGCCCGCCACTGACGGTGAGAATGGTTCCCGTCACGTAAGTCGCCTTGTCGGACAGGAGATAGAGAATTGCATCGGCAACCTCGCCGGCCGTTCCGGGCCGC
The DNA here is from genome assembly GCF_029201645.2 of Sinorhizobium prairiense. Lineage (NCBI taxonomy): Bacteria > Pseudomonadati > Pseudomonadota > Alphaproteobacteria > Hyphomicrobiales > Rhizobiaceae > Sinorhizobium > Sinorhizobium prairiense. The sequence continues at coordinate 3,434,908 of NZ_CP104131.1, read as the reverse complement.
TGCATCGGGATCGTGGGTGCGAGGTCGCGGGCGCGGTCGGGCAGCCCGCCGGAGGCATGAATTTCCGTATCGATGATGCCGGGCCGGACCGCGTTCACGCGTATGCCCTCGGTGGCAACTTCACGCGCCAGGCCGACCGTGAAGCTGTCGATCGCGCCCTTCGTGGCGGCGTAGTCGACATATTGCCCCGGCGCGCCAAGCACGGCGGCGATGGAGGAGAGATTGACGATCGAGCCGCCCCGCCCGCCGTGGCGCGTCGACATCCGGAGCACCGCCTCGGCGGCGCAACGGATGGAGCCCGTCACGTTGGTGCGGAACAGCCGCTCGATCCGCTCGGGCGAAACCTCGTCTACGCGCTGCGGCGGACCGATGATCCCGGCATTGTTGACGAGGCCGTCGAGACGGCCGAAGGCGGTGTCGACGGCTGCAAAGATCGCCTTCACCCCCTCTTCCCTGCCCACGTCGCCCTCGACGGAAACGGCCGTGCCGCCGCCCTCCGCGATGCGGCGGACCACGTCCTCGGCCGCATCGCGATTGGACGCATAGTTGACGGCGACCCGCCAGCCTTCGCTGGCCGCGGCAAGCGCGACCGCGGCGCCGATGCCGCGGCTGCCCCCGGTGACGAGAAGTACAGGTCCGCTGCTCATGATCCACACCCCTTGAACTCGAAGACATCCGAACTGTCTGTGGTGCCCTTGCCTTCGCCCCAGGCACTCGATTCACGCAGCAACGGTCCGAAATCCGGAAGCAGGATCCGATCGGCTGCGGGCGCGTCCTCCGGCTGAAGCAGCCCGATCTGGCCGGCCTTGTCGACCGCATAGATCGGGCCCTGCCAGACGGTGCAGGCCTCGAGTTCCGCGCCGGTCACGTCGCCGGTCGGGCAGTCGTTCATGACGATCCCGTTCGCCCGCAGCGGTTCGCCGGACTGCATCACGACGCCATCGAGCAGAAGGCCGGTGTCCCCAATCCTGATCTTGAAGTGATTGCTGGTGACTGCTGCCTCCGATCCGACGGGCTCGAAGCGCAGCTCATAGGTTCCGGCCGGATCGGCGTAGACCGCCTGCGCCTGGGTGCACTCGTCCGCAAGGGCCGGTGCTGCCGAAAGCATAAGCGAAACGAAGAGAACGTTGCGGCCGCAGATCATCACGCGGCCTTTTCCGTCGCCAGCTTCAGTCCGAGAGCGATGAAGACCATGCCACTCGCCCGGTCGATCCATTTGCTCGCGCGCGTGAAGGCCGCCCGCATCCGCGGCGTCGTCATGAACAGGCTGACGCCGACGAACCAGAGGATCAGCGCGCTCGCCATGACGAAGCCATAGCCGAACTTGACCGTCATCGGCGTATGGGCGCTGACGACCGTCGAGAAGATAGACAGGAAGAAGAAGACCGCCTTGGGATTGAGCGCGTTGGCCGCAAAGCCGAGGCCGAAGGCCTTCAGCGCCGACTGCTGCCTGCGGGCTTCGCCGGTCTCGGCCGCTGCCTCGACCGCGATTTCCGTCTGGCCGGCGCGAAGGGCTTTGATGCCGATGTAGATCAGGTAGGCGACGCCGCACCACTTGACGATGTTGAAGAGGTAGATCGACTGCGAGATGATCAGCCCAAGGCCGAGAATGGTGTAGGTCACGTGGAACATCAGCGACGCGCCGATGCCGAAGGAGGTGACGATCGCCGCGCGGCGGCCGTGCACCAGCGATTGGCGCAGCACCATGGCGAGGTCGGCGCCGGGCGAAACGATGGCGAAGGTGAAGATCGCCATTAGCGAAGCGAGTTCGATCAGATAGCTCATCATGGTTGCGACCGGTGCTTACGATGCCCAACTGTCCGGGATGCGCGCATAGCGTGCCCCCAAAACCTAACCTCTGGTTCCGTGGCTGTCGATGCCCGTCAGACGTGCGTCCCGGTCCGGGCATCGGTGGAGATGGAAACGGGGGCACGCGGCCCCCGCCATTCAGGCCGACCCGGCCTAAATCACCGTGATCTAGAGATCCAGCACCAGGCGTTCCGGATCCTCGAGGCTTTCCTTGACGCGCACGAGGAAGGTCACCGCTTCCTTGCCGTCGACGATGCGGTGATCGTAGGAGAGCGCCAGATACATCATCGGCCGGATGACGACCTGACCACCGATCGCGACCGGGCGGTCCTGGATCTTGTGCATGCCGAGGATGCCCGATTGCGGAGCGTTGAGGATCGGCGAGGACATCAGCGAACCGTAGACGCCGCCGTTGGAGATGGTGAAGGTGCCTCCCTGCATGTCGGCCATGGCCAGCGTTCCGTCGCGCGCTGCCTTGCCGAGACGGCCGATTTCCTTCTCGATTTCGGCGATCGACATCTGGTCGGCATCGCGCACGACCGGCACGACGAGGCCCTTGTCGGTGCCGACGGCGACGCCGACGTGGCAGAAGTTCTTGTAGATGATCTCGGTGCCGTCGACCTCGGCGTTGACGGCCGGCAACTCCTTCAGCGCATGCGTCACCGCCTTGGTGAAGAAGCCCATGAAGCCGAGCTTCACGCCGTGCTTCTTCTCGAAGATGTCCTTGTACTTCGAGCGCAGGCTCATGACGGCGCTCATGTCCACCTCGTTATAGGTGGTGAGCATAGCCGCGGTGTTCTGCGCGTCCTTCAAGCGCCGGGCGATCGTCTGCCGCAGGCGGGTCATCTTCACGCGCTCTTCGCGAGAGGCATCTTCCGCCGGTGCCGGCGCGCGGGCCTGGATCTTGGCCGGCTCGGCTGCAGCCGGAGCCGAAATGCCCTTGGCGACGGCTGCGAGCACGTCACCCTTCAGCACCTGGCCACGCTTGCCCGAGCCGTCGATCTGATCGGCGGAAAGACTGTTCTCGGCCATGAGCTTGGCAGCCGCCGGTGCCGGCGGCATCGACGTGGACGTCTGCGTCGCGGCAGCGGCGGCCGGCTGTGCGGCCGCAGCCGGAGCAGCGGTGGCGGCCGCAGGCTCAGGCTTCTTCTCGGCCGCAGCCGGCGCAGCGGCGGCAGCACCCGCGCCGCCCTCGGAGATCTGGCCGAGCAGCGCGCCGAGGCCGACGGTTTCGCCCGCCTGCGCGACGATTTCGCTGAGCGTGCCGGCGGCCGGGGCCGGGACTTCGATCGTCACTTTGTCGGTCTCGAGCTCGAGGATCGGCTCGTCGGCCTTAATCGCGTCGCCGACCTTCTTGAACCAGGTGCCGACGGTCGCTTCGCTGACGGATTCGCCAAGGGTGGGAACGCGGATTTCTGTTGCCATGAGTTTTGTTCCGTTGATCAGATTTCTGTTTCTAGCTCTTTGAGTTACGCGCTCCCGGACGGAAAACCGCTACGCTGAAAGCGCGTCAGCGAGCGGCAGACCGTGAGGGCTTGGTCAGCCACCCAGCGCATCCTCGAGGAAGGCGGCAAGCTGGGCCAGATGCTTGGACATCAGGCCGGTCGCCGGCGAAGCGGCGGCCGGACGGCCGGTATAGCGCACCCGCTGGTACTTGGCATCGATATGGGCAAGGACCCACTCCAGATAGGGATCGATGAATGCCCAGGCGCCCATGTTCTTCGGCTCTTCCTGGCACCAGACCATCTCCGCGTTGCGGAAGCGGCTGAGCTCGTTGATGAGCGCCTTGGCCGGGAACGGATAGAGCTGCTCGACGCGCAGCAGGTAGATGTCGTCGATGCCGCGCTTCTCGCGCTCCTCCAGAAGGTCGTAATAGACCTTGCCCGAGCACATGACGACGCGACGGATCTTCGAATCCTTCTGCAGCTTGATCGGACCGTCCTTGATGACCTCGGCATCGTCCCAGAGGAGACGGTGGAAGGAGCTCTCGCCGGCCATTTCCGAAAGGCTGGAGACCGCCCGCTTGTGACGCAGCAGCGACTTCGGCGTCATCAGGATCAGCGGCTTGCGGAAATCGCGCTTCACCTGACGGCGCAGGATGTGGAAATAGTTCGCCGGGGTCGTGACGTTGGCGACCTGCATGTTGTCTTCCGCGCAAAGCTGCAGGAACCGTTCCAGCCGGGCGGAGGAATGCTCCGGTCCCTGACCCTCGTAGCCGTGCGGCAGCAGGCAGACGAGGCCCGACATGCGCAGCCACTTGCGCTCGCCCGACGAGATGAACTGGTCGAAGACCACCTGCGCGCCGTTGGCGAAGTCGCCGAACTGGGCTTCCCAGAGCGTCAGGGCGTTCGGGCGAGCGAGCGAATAGCCGTATTCGAAGCCGAGGACGGCCTCTTCCGAGAGCATCGAGTTTATGACCTCGTAGCGTGCCTGGGTCGGCGACAGGTTGGCGAGCGGAATGTAGCGCTCTTCGGTCTCCTGATCGTAGAGAACCGAATGGCGCTGGGAAAAGGTGCCGCGCTCGCAATCCTGACCGGACAGGCGGATCTTGGTGCCCTCGGTCACCAGCGTACCGAAGGCGAGCGCTTCCGCCATCGCCCAGTCGATGCCCTCGCCGGTCTGGATCATGTTGGCGCGGTTTTCCATGAAGCGCTGGATGGTGCGGTGCGCGCTGAAGCCGGCCGGAATTTCGGACAGCTTGCGACCGACCTCCTTCAACTGCTTCATCGGCACCGAAGTGCGCCCGCGGCGCTGCTCATCCTGGTTATCGGCCGTGCGCAGGCCCGACCAGGCGCCGTCGAGCCAGTCGGCCTTGTTCGGCTTGTAGGACTGACCCGCCTCGAATTCCTGTTCGAGATGGGCGCGCCAATCGGCCTTCATCTTCTCGACTTCGCCTTCGCTGATCAGGCCCTGGGCGATCAGCCGGTCCGAATAGAGCTGGACGACGGTCTTGTGCGCACGGATCGCCTTGTACATCTTCGGCTGCGTGAACGCCGGCTCGTCGCCCTCGTTGTGACCGAAGCGGCGGTAGCAGAACATGTCGATGACGACCGGCTTGTGGAACTTCATCCGGAATTCGGTCGCGACCTTGGCCGCATAGACCACCGCTTCCGGATCGTCACCGTTCACGTGGAATATCGGCGCCTCGATCATCTTCGCCACGTCCGACGGATAGGGCGAGGAACGCGAGAAGGCCGGGTTCGTGGTGAAGCCGATCTGGTTGTTGATGATGAAATGCACCGTGCCGCCGACACGGTGCCCGCGCAGGCCGGAGAGGCCGAGAATTTCGGCGACCACACCCTGGCCGGCAAAGGCCGCGTCGCCGTGCAGGATCAGCGGCATGACCTTGACGCGTTCGCGCAGCGGAATGATGTCGCCTTCGAATACGGTTGCCATCTGGTCCTGCTTGGCGCGCGCCTTGCCCATGACGACCGGATTGACGATCTCCAGATGCGACGGGTTTGCCGTCAGCGACAGGTGGACCTTGTTGCCGTCGAACTCGCGGTCCGAGGAAGCGCCCAGGTGATATTTGACGTCGCCGGAGCCTTCCACGTCATCGGGCGTGTAGGAGCCGCCCTTGAACTCGTGGAAGATGGCGCGGTGCGGCTTGGCCATGACCTGCGAGAGAACGTTGAGGCGGCCGCGATGCGCCATGCCCAGCACGATCTCCTTCAGGCCGAGCTGGCCGCCGCGCTTGATGATCTGCTCGAGCGCCGGGATCAGGGATTCGCCGCCGTCGACCCCGAAGCGCTTGGTGCCCTTGTACTTGACGTCGATGAACTGCTCGAAGCCTTCCGCCTCGATGAGCTTCTGCAGGATCGCCTTCTTGCCCTCGGGGGTGAATTCGACGCCCTTGTCCGGGCCTTCGATGCGTTCCTGTATCCAGCCCTTCTCTTCCGGGTTGGACATATGCATGAATTCGACACCGATCGTCGAACAATAGGTCCGCTCGAGGATCTCGACCATCTCGCGCACGGTCGCATATTCGAGGCCGAGCACGTTGTCGATGAAGATCTTGCGGTCGTAGTCCTTCTCTTCGAAGCCGTAGGTCTTCGGGGAGAGTTCGTCATAATCCTCGACCGGATCGGCAAGGCCGAGCGGGTCGAGCTTGGCGTGCAGGTGGCCGCGCATGCGATAGGCGCGGATCATCATGATGGCGCGGACGGAATCGCGCGTCGACTGATGCACCTCGGCCTCGCTGAGCGCCACGCCGGCAGCGGCTGCGGCCTCCTCGGCCTTCGCCTTGACCTTTTTTCGATGACCTTCTCGACCGTACCCCAGTCGCCGTCGAGGGCCGAGACGAGTTCGCCATTGGCGGGAATCGGCCAGTTCTGCTTCTTCCAGGAGGCGCCCTTGGCCGCCCTCACCACATCTTCGGGCCGGTCGGCAAGCGCCTTGAAGAAGGACTGCCACTCGGCCGAAACGGATGAGGGGTCCGCTTCATAGCGCGCATGGAGCTGCTCGATATAGGCGGCATTGGCGCCGTCCAGAAAGGATGTGAGCTGGAATTGCTCGTTGGCCTCTTGCCTTGTCATGGTCTATCGCGGACTTCAGCCCGCCTCCTGACTTAAGTTGGTGTGCCGGGTTGTCCCGGTCGTGTTTGCCTTCTGCCGGATCGGCGCCTTCAATGGTCAGGCGCGTCGTTCCGGCTGCGTCGGCCCGGTTCCGGCTGTTCGCCATCTGCACCGGACTTGACGCTCATCATCGTATCTTTCGTGGCTCCAATGGGGCGGCATGGCCTGCCGCCCCGCTGCAAAGTGCCACGGCGACCTTTATGCGTCCGGCAGGACGCGCGGGCGCCGTGGGATTGTTCGTCAGCCCTTCAGGACTTCGACCAGCGTCTTGCCGAGGCGTGCGGGCGAAGGCGAGACGCGGATCCCGGCCGATTCCATCGCCGCAATCTTGTCTTCCGCACCACCCTTGCCACCGGAGATGACGGCGCCGGCATGGCCCATCGTGCGGCCGGGAGGCGCGGTACGGCCCGCGATGAAGCCGACCATCGGCTTCTTGCGGCCACGCTTCGCCTCGTCCTTCAGGAACTGCGCCGCTTCCTCTTCGGCCGAGCCGCCGATCTCGCCGATCATGATGATCGACTTGGTCTCGTCGTCTGCGAGGAACATTTCCAGCACGTCGATGAACTCGGTGCCCTTGACCGGGTCGCCGCCGATGCCGACTGCGGTCGTCTGGCCGAGGCCTTCATTGGTGGTCTGGAACACCGCCTCGTAGGTCAGCGTGCCGGAGCGCGAAAGCACGCCGACCGAACCTTTGCGGAAGATGTTGCCCGGCATGATGCCGATCTTGCACTCGTCCGGCGTCAGCACGCCCGGGCAGTTCGGGCCGATGAGGCGCGAAGACGACTTTTCGAGCCGCGCCTTGACCTTCACCATGTCGGCGACGGGAATGCCCTCGGTGATGCAGACGATGAGCGGGATTTCCGCATCGATCGCTTCGATGATCGCCGCGGCGGCACCGGCCGGCGGGACGTAGATCACGGAAGCGTTGGCGCCGGTCGCATCGCGGCCTTCGGCGACCGTCGCGAAGATCGGCAGTTGCTCGCCCTTGGCACCGGTCCAGGTCTCGCCGCCCTTCTTCGGGTGAATGCCGCCGACCATCTTGGTGCCGTTATAGGCGAGTGCCTGCTCGGTGTGGAAGGTACCGGTCTTGCCGGTGAGGCCCTGAACGAGAACCTTGGTGTCTTTGTTGATCAGGATGGACATGAAACCTCAGGCTCCCTTCACGGCTGCAACGATCTTCTGGGCGGCGTCGTCCAGATCATCGGCGGAAATCACGTTGAGGCCCGATTCATTGATGATCTTCTTGCCGAGCTCGACATTGGTGCCTTCCAGGCGCACGACGAGCGGCACCTTGAGGCCGACTTCCTTGACCGCTGCAAGCACGCCCTCGGCGATGACATCGCATTTCATGATGCCGCCGAAGATGTTGACGAGGATGCCCTTCACCGCCGGATCGGCCGTGATGATCTTGAAGGCCTGGGTGACCTTTTCCTTCGAGGCACCGCCGCCGACATCGAGGAAGTTCGCAGGCTCGGCGCCGTAGAGCTTGATGATGTCCATCGTCGCCATTGCGAGACCGGCGCCGTTGACCATACAGCCGATATTGCCGTCCAGGGCGACATAGGCGAGGTCGTATTTCGACGCCTCGATTTCCTTGTCGTCCTCTTCCGTCGTGTCGCGCAGCGCGACCACGTCCTCATGGCGGAAGAGGGCGTTGCCGTCGAAGGAGACCTTGGCGTCGAGGACGCGCATCCGGCCGTTCGTCATGACGATCAGCGGATTGACCTCGAGCAGGCTCATGTCCTTTTCGACGAATGCCTTGTAGAGGATCGGGAAGAGCTTCTCGGCATCGGCGCGCGCTTCGCCTTCGAGCTTCAGCGCGTCGGCGAGCGTCTTCAGATTTTCAGCGGTCACACCCTTTTCCGGATCGATCGCGACGGTGACGATCTTCTCCGGCGTATGTTCGGCGACCGCTTCGATGTCCATGCCGCCCTCGGTCGAAACGACGAAGGCCACCCGGCCCACGGAGCGGTCGACGAGGATCGAGAGATAGAGTTCGCGGTCGATATCGGCGCCGTCCTCGATATAGAGGCGGTTGACCTGCTTGCCGGCCGGACCGGTCTGCTTGGTCACCAGCGTGTTGCCGAGCATGTCCTTGGCATTGGCGACGACCTCGTCCACCGACTTGGCCAGGCGCACGCCGCCCTTGGCGTCGGGGCCGAGTTCCTTGAACTTGCCCTTGCCGCGGCCGCCGGCATGAATCTGGCTCTTCACCACGTAAAGCGGTCCCGGCAGCTTCTTCGCAGCCGCTTCGGCCTCGTCGGCGGAGAAGATCGCGACGCCTTCCGCGACCGGCGCGCCATAGCTCTTCAACAGAGCCTTGGCCTGGTATTCATGGATGTTCATGGGTTCTTTCCTGTCTGATAGGCCGGATGGCGGTTACTTCAGGCTGGGTGCGATGTTGATGCAGGCTTCGCAAAGGCCGGCGACGGCCGCGACCGACTTGTCGAAGGCTTCCTTCTCGCCCTTGTTGAGGTCGATCTCGATGATGCGCTCGATGCCGCCGGCGCCGATGACGGTGGGCACGCCGACATACATGTCCTTGACGCCATACTGGCCGGAGAGATGAGCGGCGCAGGGCAGCACGCGCTTCTTGTCCTTGAGGTAGGCCTCGGCCATTTCGATCGCCGAGGCGGCCGGCGCATAATAGGCCGAGCCGGTCTTGAGCAAGCCGACGATCTCGGCGCCGCCGTCACGGGTGCGCTGAATGATCTGGTCGAGCTTTTCCTTGGTGGTCCAGCCCATCTGGATCAGGTCGGGCAGCGGAATGCCGGCGACGGTCGAATAACGCGCGAGGGGCACCATGGTGTCGCCATGGCCGCCGAGCACGAAAGCGGTGACGTCCTTGACCGAGACGTTGAACTCCTCCGCAAGGAAGAGCCGGAAGCGCGAAGAGTCGAGCACGCCGGCCATGCCGACGACCTTGTTCTTCGGCAGGCCGGAGAACTTCTGCAGCGCCCAGACCATGGCGTCGAGCGGGTTGGTGATGCAGATGACGAAGGCGTTCGGAGCGTATTTCTTGATGCCGGCGCCGACCTGTTCCATGACCTTGAGGTTGATGCCGAGCAGATCGTCGCGGCTCATGCCGGGCTTGCGCGGCACGCCGGCGGTGACGATGCAGACGTCGGCGCCCTCGATCGCGGAATAGTCGCTCGCACCGGTCATCGATGCATCGAAGCCCTCGACCGGAGAGGACTGCGCGATGTCGAGGCCCTTGCCCTGGGGAATGCCGTCGGCAATGTCGAAGAGGACGATGTCGCCCAGTTCCTTCAGGCCGGCGAGATGGGCCAGCGTGCCACCAATCATCCCCGAACCGATAAGTGCGATCTTGTTGCGCGCCATGAAAGTGCTTCCTTTGTGATCCCAAAATGATCAAGGCCTGAAACGCGGCAAACGCCAAACCTTCGCCGAAAGCCCTTAAACGGCATAGTGAAAAATATCAATCGATACTTTTGGGCAGAGCAAATTCAATCGGTTAGATCGTAAAAATCTTACGTAAACGTAAGAACTAATGTCGCCTGACCGTCATTCCGCCGCTGAATTGTGCGGGTGAGCCGCAGCGTAATCCTGGCTTTGCATCTCGATGAGACGCGAAACCGTACGGTCGAATTCGAAGCCTTCGGTGCCCTTCCTGGCGGTCAGCAGATGCTGCGGTTCGGCGTCAGCCGAGGCAAACAGGCGGGCGCCCTGATCATAGAGAGCGTCGACCAGGATGATGAAGCGCTTCGTCTCGTTGCGCAGGTGCGGCCCGAGATGCGGAACGTGGTCGAGGAAGATGGTGCTGTACTGCGCGACGATGGCAAGGTAGTCGGCGGCGCCGAGCGGCTGCGCGCACAGGTCTGCAAAGGTGAATCGCGCGGCCCGGCCGGCGGCCGCCGGCACGCGGATCGTGCGCCCCTTGCGGCCGATCTCGGCCGAGGCGACCTGCGCTCCGCCCGTTTCCCGATACCAGGCGCGATCCATGGCGGCTTCCGTTTCGGGCCCGAGCGGCGACAGCCACACGGGCGCGCCATCGGCCCTGCCCAGACGATAATCCGTTTCCGTGTCGAGCGGGATGATCTCGGCATTTGCCTTCAGAAGATCGATGAACGGCAGGAAGAGACCGCGATTGAGGCCGTCGCGATAGAGATTGTCCGGCTCAACGTTTGAGGTCGCAACAAGCACGCAGCCCTTGGCGAACAGTTCGCCGAAGAGCCGCGCCAGTATCATCGCATCGGCGATGTCGGTGACGGTGAACTCGTCGAAACACAGAAGCCGTGCTTCGCCGAAGAGATCGGAAGCGACGGGCGGGATCGGATCGGCCTGCTTCGTCTCGCCGTTCTTGAGCTTCTGCCGGTGCCTGTAGATGCGCTCATGCACATCGGCCATGAATTCGTGGAAATGGGCGCGGCGCTTGCGCTGGATCGGTACAGCGTCGAAGAACATGTCCATCAGCATGGTCTTGCCGCGCCCGACGCCGCCGTGGATATAGAGGCCCTTGACCGGCGGCTGGTCCTTTTTGCGCGCCGCAAAGAGCCAGCCGAGCGCATTGGTCTTGCGCGAGGGGCGGCTCGCCAGGAGCTTTGCCGTCAGGCTGTCTAGCCGTCTTGCGATTGCGAATTGAGCCGGGTCGCGCTGCCGCTCGCCGGCGGCAACGAGCGCCTCGAGCTTGCGAAGAATGCTGTCGTCGGGATTGAGCACGATGCGCTTCTATCGTTTCGTGGTTTTGCGGCTTTGGTCCATCATGCGGCGTGAAGCGGAGAAATGCTCAGATCACCTGCGGCATCACGCGTTCCAGTTCATAATGGCTTTGGAGATTAATCCAGAATTCCGGCGTCGTACCAAAGGCCTTGGAAAGCCGCAGAGCCGTATCGCCGGTCGTGATCGATTCTTGCAAGTTGAGATGTGGGATACGGGCGAAACCGCACACACTTCTCCTCCGCGCTAGCGGCTGAGGCTGACCGGCTGCCCGCCATTGGTCGAGCCGTCGAAGCGCGCATCGGCCGTCTTGTAGAGCCGGGCGATCGGATTGCCGCTGCGGTCCTTGAGCACGACCTGCTTGCCCGCCACTTCCCAGGATCCCATGGCCGTCAGCTCGCCGGCGCAGCCGCGCGTGCCGCCGCGCGAACCGCTGCCGAGATTGGTGAGGGTCAGGAACATGTCGCAGGAACTGCCGGCGCTCGAAACGCGCCAGTTGCCGACCATCGACTCCTTCGTTACGTCGAGGGCATTGGTGGCTGCGGCCACTTCCGTGCCGGCCGCCGCGCCGGGCGCTGCGGTGCCTGTCGTCGGTGCGGCCGGGAACTGCGACGCCCCCGCCGGAGGCGGCAGTTGCCCCGCGGAGACGGAAGGTACGGGCTGCGCCTGCAGGGGAGCGGGAGCGCGAGAAACATCCTGAGACCCGAAACCACCGAAGGACGTCCGCTGGCATCCGGCTAGCGCAAGTACAACCGCCAACCCGGCCGCCGCATGTGAAACCCGCATATCTTTACCCCCGACATTGTCCGCGAACCATAACGCAACGCGATAATATAGGCCGAATTACAGCAAAACCACCTTTCAAATCAAGGCAAGCCATTTCGCGTCCGGCAGTTGCAGGATTGAGACGCCCGGCGGATTCGCTCGCATGTGCCTTCACACGGACATAGCCCGCCCCGGCGGACAGCCGGGTGTAATGCTCACAGTGCCGCGCCCGTCTGCCTGTCGAAGACATAGACCTGGCTGCGGTCCATCGCCGCCTTGAAGAGAGAACCATGGCGGGCGGGGTGGTCGCCGTCGACGACGGCGGTTATCTGTTCGCCGGCAAATTCGAAAAGCACGTGCGTCTGGGCACCGGTCGGCTCGACCAGCAGCGTCTGGCCGGCAATGGCATTGCCCTCCCCGCCCGCGACGAAATGTTCCGGGCGCAGTCCGATCCGGACCGCCTGCCCGGGCCGCACCTTGCGCTCGGGCGCGATGCGGATCGCCGACCCGTCGCCGAGGCGCACCGCCGGCTCCCCGTCATCCGCATCGACCGTTCCGTCGAGCACGTTCATGGCCGGCGAACCGATGAAACCCGCGACGAAGAGGTTGGCGGGCGTGCGATAGAGCTCCAGCGGCGTGCCCACCTGCTCGATCCTGCCGCCGTTCAAGACGACGATGCGGTCGGCGAGCGTCATCGCCTCGATCTGGTCGTGGGTCACGTAGATCGAGGTGGTGGCGACCTTCTGGTGCAAGGCCTTGATCTCGGTGCGCATCTGCACCCGGAGCTTGGCATCGAGATTGGAGAGCGGTTCGTCGAACAGGAAGACGGCCGGGTCGCGGACGATCGCGCGTCCCATGGCGACGCGCTGGCGCTGGCCGCCGGAAAGCTGGCTCGGCTTGCGATCGAGAAGCTCCGTCAACGCCAGCATGCGCGCCGCCTCGCTGACCTTTCTGTCGATCTCGGGACGGGAGAGACCGGAGAGCTTGAGGTTGAAGCCCATATTCTCGGCCACCGACATGTGCGGGTAGAGCGCGTAGGACTGGAAGACCATGGCGATGTTGCGCTCGCGCGGCGTCAGCGGATTGACCACCTTGCCGCCGATCAGCACCTCGCCGTCGCTGATCTCTTCCAATCCGGCGATCATGCGCAGCAACGTGGATTTGCCGCAGCCGGACGGACCGACGAGCGCGATGAATTCGCCCTCCGCGATCGAGAGAGACACGCCGTGGACCACCTCGAGCGCAGCATAGCTCTTGCGGATGTCCCTGAGTTCGACCGATGCCATGTGCTTTCTCCTTGGAACGACGCGTCAGGAAAGGGCTCAGGATTTCACCGCGCCGGCCGTCAGGCCTGCGATGATGTGCTTCTGGGCGAGAAAGAAGACGATCACCGTCGGCAGGATCGTCAGCGTGATGAAGGCGAGCACGAGCTGCCAATCGGTGCCGAACTCGCCGCGATAGACCATGATGCCGAGCGGCCAGGGATATTTCGCCTCCGTGTTCAGCATGATCAGCGGCAGGATATAGCTGTTCCAGCTATGCACGAAGGTGATGATGCCGACCGTCGAGACGATGGGGCGGGAAAGCGGAAGGGAAATGTACCAGAAGAAGCGGATGTAGCCGCAGCCGTCGACGAAGGCGGCCTGGAAGAGTTCTTCCGGCAGGTTCCGGAAATAATTGCGGAAAAGCAGGATGCTCATGCCGAGGCCGAAGGCGACCTGAGGCAGGATCACGCCCCAATAGGTGTCGAGCAGGCCGAGATCGCGGATGCGGATGAAGAGCGGCAGGATTGCCGTTGCCGCCGGGAACATGAGCCCGATCAGGAAGTAGTTCAGCAAATGGTTCGAACCGAAGAACCTGACATGGGCGAAGGTGAAGGCGGCCATGGCCGAAACGATGACGGTCAGCGCCACCGTTATGGCCGCGATGAACAGCGAGTTCAGCATCTGCCGCCAGTAGCGGTCGCCGAAAAGGATATCGAGATAATTCGACCACAGCCATTCGGAAGGCAGGCCGAACGGATTGACGCGCAGATCGCCGAGCGACTTGAAGCCGCCGAGCGCCGTGGTGACCAGGGGCAGCAGGACCAGCATCGCCACCAGCGACAGCGACACGTAGAGATAGAGGCGGGTGGCTGCGGTCATGCGAACGGAAGAAGTCGTGTCAGTCATGGCGCATGAATATCCGTTTGTAGCCGAAAGCGAGCGTGACGCAGATGACGAAGAGGACCACGCCGACCGCGCTTCCGAGCCCCACCTGCATGCGGGTGACGCCGTAGGTGTAGAGGAAGGTCACCATGGTCTGCGTCGAGTTCGACGGCCCGCCGCCCGTGAGGGGCATGACGAGGTCGAAGAGCTGCAGCGATCCGATGACGGCGAAGAAGATCGACAGCCTGACGGTCGAGCCGAGGAGCGGCAGCGTCACGTAGCGGAATTTCTGCCAACCGGTCGCTCCATCGATCTCGGCAGCTTCGAGCACGCTCCTGTCGACGGCCTGCAAGCCGGCGATGAACAGCATCATGTGGAACCCGAAATACTTCCAGATGATCACGGCAAGCACCGCATAGATGGCAAGGCTGCGGTCGGCGAGCACGTAAGGGGTGGCGACGCCGAAGAAGCCGGCGACCGCGGCCACGAGCCCGTAGTCGCCATCATAGACGAAACGCCAGATGAGTCCGGCCGCGACATCCGCCAGCACGTAGGGCAGAAAAAAGATCAGCCGGAAGGCGACGACGCCGGCGATCCTGTGCGCGAGCATCATAGCAAGCCAGAGGGCGAGCGGAATCTGCAGGAGCACCGAAACGAGAATGATTATGCCGTTGTTGATCAGCGCCCGCGAGAAGGCCGCATTGTTGAACAGCACCTCGAAATTGCGCAGGCCTACGAACTGCGTCGGGGTTCCGTAGCCGTTCCAGCGATAGAGGCTGTACCAGGCCGCCTCTCCCATCGGCAGGATGACGAAGACCGTGAACAGCAGCAGGGCCGGCGGCAGAAAGAGGATGAGCACCGGCAGGCGCCCGCGCACGGTCGGGCTCTTGTACCGCACTTTCTTGCGGCTTGCCGTGGCCGGCACCGCGGTGATCGTCGCAGTCGCGTCGGTCATCTGGTCCTCGCACCTTTCGTTCCGGATGGTAGAAGGAAAGCCGGGCAGCGGGAGCTCCCGCCGCCCTCGCTTACGCACTCATTCGAGTTCGCGGGCGTCCTGGATCATCCGGGCCGCCTCTTCCGAGGACATCTGTCCGGAGACGATTTCGACCGAAGCGTCGTTCACGACGCGGCCGACGGAGGGGCCGAGATCCTGGTCGAAATAGTTCTGGTGCCAGGTAGAGGCCGCGAGCTGGTCGGCCGAAGCCCGCACCAGCGGGTTGGTGACGCCATCCTCGGCCCCTGCCGCCGCCGGGACGATCATGCCGATGCTCGCCATTAGCCGCTCGTTTTCCGCATTGGTCAGGTAGCGCAGGAAATCCAGCGCTTCAGGCGGAGCATTTTTGGTTACCGCCCAGCCGTTGAGACCGCCCAGTGTGTCGGTGGCAGCACCCGCCCCGCCCTCGACGGCGGGGAAGGGAAAGCGGCCGATATTCTCTGGCGCGAGGCCCTTGCCGTCGCCGGAATTGGCGCGCTGGGTGGCTTCGGTCGTCTCGAAGCTCAGGATCATCGCCGCCTTGCCGTCGCCGAAGAGGCCGAGCGTCTGCGGCCAGCTCGCGCCGAGATAACCGCCCTGGAACGGCTCGAGCTTGCCGAGTTCGGCGAGCTGCTCGCCGGCCTTGATGATCGACGGATGCAGGAAGCCCTCGCCCTCATTGTTCCTGGCATCCTCGAAAACCTGCTGGCCGCCATTGCGCATGACCAGGTAGCTCCAGTAGAAATGCAACGGCCACTTGTCGCCGCCGCCGCCGGCGATCGGCGTAATGCCGGCCTCCTTCAGCGTCTTCACGGCCGTGAGGAAATCGTCCCAGGTCTTGATGTCCTCGGCCTTGACGCCACCCTTCTGAAAGAGCTCCTTGTTGTAGAAGAAGCTGATCGTTCCCATTTTGAAGGGAACCGCATAAATTCTGTCGCCAAAGGTGAAGCCCTTGAGCGCAGCGGGATTGTAGCTCTTCTCCCAGGCGCCGCCGTCGGCGCGCATCGCCTCCGTCAGATCCATGAGCGCCCCGGTCTCGGATTGCTGCTTCAGCACGCCGCCACCCCAGCTATAGAAGAAATGGGGCGCGTCGTCCGACTGCAGAAGCGTCGGCAGCTTCGCCTTGAATGCCTCGTTTTCCAGGAACTGGAGCTGAATATCGACGCCCGCATGTTCCGATTCGTACTTTGCGGCGATGTCCTCCCACATCTTTAAATAGGCCGGAACAGTCTCCAGATGAAGCCACCTGACCACCGTATCGGCGGATGCGTGGCTCGCATCGAAGAGAAGCGCCATGCCGGCTACGGCAGCAAGCGCGGAAAGTCTGATGGCGCGCAGAGGCGCCGACCCGCGTTCGAGCATCATCATTTTTCTCCTCCCAAACTCCTTCAAAGGGGGCAAAACGTCCTCTTCATTTTGTCCCCGATGCGGATTAATTCAGAGGAGATGCCGGCAAATGTCAACAGTCGTCGCGAATATTTCGGGAGCTCCGCTTGACAGGAGGCGCTAATTGCCCGTTATTTAATTCGTATTCCTGCTAAATAATCCGACCCCGCCCAGCCAGCCAATCCAGCATGCGAGCATACTGAAGACCGATGAAGACCGCCGATCCCGAACTGATGCGCGCGATAAATCGCTTCAACGTGCTCGATACGATACGCCGGCACGGCCCCATTTCACGCGTCGAGATCAGCGAACGCACCGAACTGTCCACGACCACCGTTTCCGCGATCACCGCGTCGCTGCTTGACGACGGCCTCATCCTGACCCGGCACGAGGGCGATATCCGCAACGCTGCCGCAAGGGGCCGCCCGCGCGTCATGCTGGAGCTCGACCCGGAGGCTGCTCGCGTCGTCGGTGCCAAGATCGCCGCCAATCGTATGGTTTTCGCCGTCACCAACTTTCGCGGCGAGGTACTCTCCGACCTGACATTGCCGATCCGGGTCGACCGCCAGCCGATCGCCGTCATCGCCGATCTGATCGAGGACGGCGTGCGCCGCTGCGTGGTCGACGCCGACCTTTCGCTCGACGACATCGATTCGATCTGCATCGGCCTGCCGGGCGTGGTCGAACACCGCACCGGTCACGTCCGCTCCAGCCCGATCTTCCGGGAAACGGACGTCGACTTCGCAAGCGAAATGACGAGCAGGCTCAACGTCCCGACCATCGTCGAGAGCGACGCGCACGCCATCACGCTTGCCCATCACTGGTTCGGGCGCGCCCGCGACCTCGACGACATGGTTCTCGTTTCGCTGGAGCAGACCCTCGGGCTCGGCGTGCTGCATGGCGGCCAGCTTTTCCGAGGCGCCGGGGGCCTGAGCCACAATCTCGGCGATCTTGTGCTCGGCGTCCGCGAGAGCCGTACCGTGCGCCTTTCGACGCTCGCCGGGGAGAACGCGATTCTCGGCGAACACCCGATGGACGGGCGATTCGCCGAGGCGGTGCGCCTCGGACGGGGCATGACGCATGCGCAGATGCTGATCGCGGCCGACGACGAAGCGCTGACCACGGCCGCCTCGCGGGCCGGAGAAGCGGTCGGGCTCGCCGTCGCCAACATCGTCACGCTGTTCGGACCGCCGCGCGTCGTCATCGTCGGTTCGAGCCTGTCGCTCGGCACCGTTTTCGTGGAGAGCATCCGCCGGTCCTTTCAGAACGCAATCCCGCCCTCGATCTCGACGGTGGCCGAACTCGTCTTCGACGAATCGGCCGACGAGACCTGGGCCCAGGGGGCGGCGGTCGTGGCGCTCTGCGAACTCTACGAGTCCCCCTGGGGACGACCGGACCGGCGCCGGCGCTTTGATGCGCTGCGCCGAACTTATGTATCCATTTCGGGAGGAGACTGATGGAAAAACTCGGTATCGGCATCATCGGCTGCGGCAACATCTCGTCGGCTTATCTGAAGGCGATGGCAGCCTTTCCGATCCTCGACATCCGCGGCATCGCCGACCTGAACCGCAACCTTGCCGAAGAGCGCGCGGCGGAGTTCAAGGTCGAGGCCCGCAGCGTCGCCGATCTCCTCGCGGATCCGTCGATCGAGCTCATCGTCAACCTGACCGTGCCGAAGGCGCACGTGGCCGTCGCCAAGCAGGTCCTCGAGGCCGGCAAGCACACCTATTCCGAAAAGCCGCTCGCCACCGACTTCGCTGACGGACGCAAGCTGGTGGCGCTGGCTCGCGAGAAAGGCCTGCGGATCGGCGCCGCCCCGGACACCTTTCTCGGCGGCTCGCATCAGACGGCGCGCGCAATCGTCGATTCGGGCGTGCTCGGCACGCCCGTCGGCGGCACCGCCACGTTCATGTGCCCGGGTCACGAGCGCTGGCATCCCAATCCGGACTTCTATTACGACGTCGGCGGCGGGCCCATGCTCGATATGGGTCCCTACTACATCACCGACCTCGTCAACCTCCTTGGCCCCGTGGCCAAGGTTGCCGGATTTGCCACGGCGGCACGGAAGGAGCGGACCATCACCAGCGAGGCGCGCAACGGCAAACGCATCCCCGTGCGCGTGCCGACCCATGTCACCGGCATCATGGCCTTCGAGAATGGAGCCGTCGTGCAGATCGGCATGAGCTTCGATGTGGCGGGCCACAGGCATGTGCCTCTCGAGCTCTATGGAACCGAGGGCACGCTGATCGTCCCGGATCCCAACCATTTCGGCGGCCAGATCGAGCTACTGAAAAAGGGCGGCGCCTTCGAGCAGACCGCGACGAGCGAGCCCTATGCCGACGGCAACTACCGCTCGATCGGGGTCGCCGACATGGCACATGCCATCCGCTCGGGCCGGCCGCACCGGGCAAACGGAGACCTCGCCTTGCACGTGCTGGAGGTCATGGAAGCGTTCCACAAGGCGGCCGATACCGGTTCCACCGTCAGCATCAGCACGAAGGCCGAGCGGCCGGCCCCTCTGTCGCAATCGCTCGTCGACGGCCGCATCGGCCGCTAGTCTAATTTGAGGAGGAATGAGAATGCGCGAGGCACTGATCGTCTGGGGCGGCTGGAGCGGGCACGAGCCGCAGGAATGCGCCCATATCATCCGCGACATGCTGCAGGAGGACGGGTTCAAGGTCTATCTGGAACACACGACCGAAGCCTTCGCCGATCCGTCGATCCACGACCTGTCGCTGATCGTTCCGATCATGACGATGTCGAAGATCGAGAAGGAAGAGGTAAAGAATCTTGCCGCGGCCGTCGAGGGCGGCGTCGGTATCGCCGGCTATCACGGCGGCGCGGGTGACGCCTTCCGCGAGAGCGTCGAATACCAGTTCATAATCGGCGGCCAGTGGGTGGCCCACCCGGGCAACATCATCGATTATCGCGTGAACATCACGCGCCCCGACGATCCGCTGATGGAGGGCATCTCCGATTTTCCCTATACCTCGGAGCAATATTACATGCATGTCGATCCGTCCAACGAGGTGCTGGCGACGACCACCTTCTCCGGCGAGCATGCCTCCTGGATCGAAGGCGTGACGATGCCGGTGGTCTGGAAGCGCAAGCATGGGAAGGGCCGGGTCTTCTACTCCTCGCTCGGCCATGTGGCCAAGGAATTCGAGGTGCCCGAGATGCGCACGATCTTCCGCCGCGGCGCGAATTGGGCTGCGCGCTGACGGGGGATACGGCGGATCGACCGGGGTCCGCCGCGCTCGTCGATGGCGCTCCCTCGAGGTCTACGATGCAGCCCGGAGAAGCCTGCAGTGGCGGAGGACATCGAGCCGCAGTTTGACGCGCTCACCAAGTCGGGCCACGGGGCAACTCAGCGCTGGACGTAGCCGCATAATTTACGTATTTTACGTATATTGGGAACGGAGCGACGCAGATGAAGCAATTCACTTTCAGCGAAATGAATCGCGCGTCCGGCGAGATCCTCGAGGCAGCGTTGATCGAGCCCGTAGCGCTTACCAAGCGCGGAAAGGAAAAGCTCGTCATCCTGTCCGCTGCTCAGTATCAGAAACTGGTTGGCCGACCTCACGCAGCCGCCTACACGCTCGAGAATGCGCCGGACGATATTCATGATGAACTCATGACCGGCCTCGATGCGATCATTGCCAGCGATGACCACGACGATGTTCAAGGCCGGTGACGTCCTTCGCTGCTACTATCTTTGGGCGAGGCAAGCCGGCGACGGTGAGGAATCGGGCCGCAAGGAGCGGCCGGTTTGCCTTTTGGTGAAGACACCGACGGAGCCGGTGAAGCTGTTTTTGTTCCCGATCACCTCACGGAGTCCGGATCCGTCGATCGCCCACATTACCGTCAGCGAAATCGAATGCCGCCGTGGCGGGCTCCGTTTCCCGTCCTGGCTGATCCTGGACGAGTACAATCTGCTCCGTCTCGACGAAGCCTATGATCTCGCGTCGACAACGCCGATCGGCACCTTCAGTCCGGCTTTCGTTCGCAAGGTGGCCACCCTGATCAAGCAAGCGGCGGCACAACGCCGTCTGCGCGTTGTCATCCGAAAGTAGAAAGGATGCCTTCCGGACAGCGAAGGAGCGCGCCTTGAGAAACGCATTGACGCGGGCTGCCCGCAAATGGGCTTGAAGAGAGGCCAGGCGCGAAAGCAAACCGGCCAGTTGCATTCCGAGATCCTATACAACATTTCTTATGCAGGATGCCGACGGGCGGATGAGGGGCAATCGATCAATGATCGACGCCTGCATAGGCGCGATCGCCCCAGAGCTTCTCGACCGTTCGGTTCCTGCCGCAGCCGTTGCGATAGTACCAGTAGCGGATCGGGTTCCGCTTGCCGAAGTCCTGATGGTAGTCTTCCGCCGGCCAGAATTTCGCTGCGCCTTCGACGGGCGTGACGATCGGCCGGCCGAGCTCCGCCTCGGCCTTGATCTTTTCCGCCTTCGCGTCCATCGCCTGCCGCTCGTTCAGCGCATAGATCGCGGTCGTGTAGGCGAAGCCCCGGTCGCAGAACTGGCCACCGTCATCCGTCGGGTCCGTCGTACGGAACAGGACGCCGACGAGCGCCGCATAGGAGACCCGGTCCGGGTCGAACTTCACGCGCACCACCTCGCGGTGTCCACCCGTCGCATAATCTTCATAGGTGGGGTTCGCGCTCTTGCCGCCGGCATAGCCGGAGATCGTTTCGAGAACGCCGGGCACGGCGTCGAAGTCGCTCTCGACGCACCAGAAGCAGCCGCCGGCGAAGATAGCATATTGCGGTTCTGCCGCCCGCGCCGGCAGCAGCAGGAAACAAGTGACGAGAAAACCGAGCAGCAGGCGAAGCATCGGCGGCCCTCCATCCTCGGCTATTACCTAACTGCCTGGCTGCGCGTTTCAAATCACTTAGCAACACGTCGATGTGACGGACGTGAAAGCAAAACGGCGGGCCGGGGCCCGCCATTGAAATGCTGCTGAGAACACCTGCAGGACGGAAGGGTCAGAACCGCCGCTCGACCAGCATCTTCTTGATCTCGCCGATCGCCTTGGCGGGGTTCAACCCCTTCGGACAGGCCTGGGCGCAGTTCATGATCGTGTGGCAGCGATAGAGCCGGAACGGATCTTCGAGATTGTCGAGACGCTCGCCGGTCGCCTCGTCTCTGGAGTCGATCAGCCAGCGATAGGCCTGCAGGAGGACGGCGGGGCCGAGATAGCGGTCACCGTTCCACCAATAGCTCGGACAGGAGGTCGAGCAGCAGGCGCAGAGAATGCACTCATAGAGGCCGTCGAGCTTCAGGCGATCTTCGTGGCTCTGCCGCCATTCCTTGGCCGGCGTCGGCGAAACCGTTTTCAGCCAGGGCTCGATCGAACGGTGCTGGGCATAGAAATTGGTGAGGTCGGGCACGAGGTCCTTGACGACGGGCATGTGCGGCAGCGGATACACCTTCACGGCGCCCTTCACCTCATCCATGCCCTTGGTGCAGGCGAGCGTATTGGTGCCGTCGATATTCATCGCACAGGAGCCGCAGATGCCTTCGCGGCAGGAGCGCCGCAGCGTCAGCGTCGGATCGATGTTGTTCTTGATGTAGAGCAGACCGTCCAGAACCATCGGGCCGCAATCGTCGATATCGATGTAATAGGTATCGATCCGCGGGTTTTTGCCGTCGTCCGGATTCCAGCGATAGACCCGGTATTCGCGCAGGTTCGCCGCACCGACCGGTTTCGGCCACACCTTGCCTTCGGTGATCTGCGAGTTCTTGGGGAGAGCGAGTTCAACCATGTGCCTTAGTCCTCGAGATCAGTAGACGCGCGCCTTCGGCTCGATCTTGTGGGGATCGATGCCTTCGGCGATCAGCTCGGTGTGCACCGGACGAAAATCGAGCCGGACGTCGCCCGCTTCGTTGACCCAGGCAAGAGTGTGCTTGCGCCAGTTGACGTCGTCGCGACCGGCGAGCGGGCCATCCTTGTAGTCCTCGCGCGCATGCGCGCCGCGGCTTTCCTTGCGCGCCTCGGCGCCGTAGACCGTGGTGATGGCATTAGCCATCAGGTTTTCGAGCTCCAGCGTCTCGACGAGATCCGAATTCCAGATCATCGAGCGGTCGGTGACCCTGACGTCCGGCAGTTCCTTCCAGATCGCCGACAGGCGACGGCAGCCGGATTCGAGCGACTCCTGCGTACGGAACACGGCCGCGTCTTCCTGCATGGCGCGCTGCATCTTGTCACGCAGCACTGCCGTGGGCGTGGTGCCGTTGGCGTGCCGCAGCCGGTCGAAACGCTCCATGATGCGGTCGCAGGAGGCCGTGTCGACGTCCGGCACCGCCTCGTTGCGGTCGATGATCTGGCCGGCGCGGATCGCCGCCGCACGGCCGAAGACGACAAGGTCGATCAGCGAGTTCGAGCCGAGCCGGTTGGCGCCGTGCACCGAGGCGCAGCCGGCTTCGCCGACGGCCATCAGTCCGGGCGCGATTCGCTCCGGGTTCTGGCCGTCCGCGTTCAGCACTTCGCCCCAGTAATTGGTCGGCACGCCGCCCATATTGTAGTGAACGGTCGGCAGCACCGGGATCGGCTCGCGCGTGACGTCGACGCCGGCGAAGATCTTCGCCGATTCCGAAATGCCCGGCAGGCGTTCGTGCAGCACTGCGGGATCGAGATGGTCGAGATGCAGGAAGATATGGTCCTTGTTCTTGCCGACGCCTCGGCCCTCGCGGATTTCCATCGTCATGCAGCGGGAAACGACGTCGCGCGAGGCAAGGTCCTTGGCAGAAGGCGCGTAGCGCTCCATGAAGCGCTCGCCCTCGGAATTGACCAGATAGCCGCCCTCGCCGCGGGCGCCTTCGGTGATGAGGCAGCCTGCGCCGTAAATGCCGGTCGGATGGAACTGCACGAATTCCATATCCTGCAGTGGCAGACCCGCGCGCGCAATCATGCCGCCGCCGTCGCCGGTGCAGGTATGCGCCGAGGTCGCTGAGAAATAGGCGCGGCCGTAGCCGCCGGTCGCCAGCACCACCATCTTGGCGGCGAACCGGTGGATCGTGCCGTCGTCGAGGTTCCAGGCGACCACGCCGGTGCAGCGCCCGTCAGCCGACATGATCAGGTCAATGGCAAAATATTCGATGAAGAATTCGGCATTGTTCCGGAGCGATTGGCCGTAGAGCGTATGCAGGATCGCGTGGCCGGTACGGTCGGCGGCGGCGCAGGTGCGCTGCACCGGCGGCCCTTCGCCGTAGTTCTGCATGTGGCCGCCGAAGGGGCGCTGATAGATCTTGCCTTCTTCGTTGCGCGAGAACGGAACGCCATAGTGCTCGAGTTCGTAGACCGCCTTCGGCGCTTCCATTGCGAGATACTGCATGGCGTCGACATCGCCGAGCCAGTCGGAGCCCTTGACGGTGTCATAAAGATGCCACTGCCAGCAGTCGGGCGTCATGTTCTGCAGCGAAGCGGCGATGCCGCCCTGTGCCGCGACCGTGTGCGAACGCGTCGGGAAGACCTTGGTTATGCAGGCCGTCCTCAGGCCCTGCTCGGCCATGCCGAGCGTCGCGCGCAGGCCCGCCCCGCCGGCGCCGACGACGACGACGTCGAAGGAATGGTCGACATATTGATATGCCTTGCCGTTTGCAGCGGGTGAACTGATCGATGCCATGACGAAATTACCCTGCAAAAGCGATCTTCAGGACGGCGAAAAGACAGAGCCCGCCGACCGCGATCGTGAAGAATGTGTTGAGCATGAGAAGCGCTATCTTGGCGCCCTCCGCATGGACGTAGTCCTCGATGATGACCTGCATGCCGATCTTCATGTGAACGAGGCCGGCGACGACCATCAGACCCATGGCAACCGCCACGAAGGGGTTCGCAAGGGCCGCGATCAGTTCCGCATGCGGTGCGCCCGCATAATGGGCGAGAAAGACGACGAAGAAGATCGTGAGAGGAATGCTGGCGACGGCCGTGAGGCGCTGCCGCCAGAAGTGATCCGTGCCTTCCTTTGCCGAACCGAGACCCCGGACCTTGCCGAGAGGTGTGCGCATATTCATGTCGAAGTCCCTTAACGAGCGAGGTAGCCGACGACCCAGATGACGAGCGTCAGCGTCGCCGATGCGACGATCATGGCCTTCGCCATTCTCGTCGCGAAGTGCTTCTCATAGCCGTAGCCGAGATCCCAGCCGAGGTGGCGGATGCCGCCCAGCAGATGGTGCACAAGGGCCCAGGTATAGCCGAAGAGGACGACCTTGCCGATGAACGTGCCGAACAGCCAGTTCACCCAGTCGTAGTAGGCAGCGCCCGAAGCAGCGGCGATCAGCCACCACGCCACCAGGACGGTGCCGAAATAGAGCGCGCCGCCGGTGATGCGGTGCATGATCGACATGATCATGGTGGGGATCGGCTTGTAGATTTGAAGATGCGGCGAGAGCGGCCGGCTTCTTGTGACATTCGTCATCGGAACCTCGCGGGATGACCGGATATGCATCCAAAACTGGACTCTTTTCGTCCGGTATCGCACCCGATTGTGCGCAATTCAGTCACCCGGACCTTTAATCACCATGGGGCTTCACGACAAGTGTGTTTGCAGTGCAAAATCAATTTAATCGATTTGACGGAAAACGGCATTTTCCCGCCTCGCAGAGACATCCGGCCTTTTAACGATATGCACGAAAAAACCCAGCTGAATCCGTGACATTTCCCGTCGGTTGCCGCAGGATGCACTTTAACGGTTTGTTAATGATGATCCGGAGGCAGCGAGACATGAACCCCTCGCAAATGGTCCGCGTGGCCAAAGCTCTAGTCGTGGCCTTCGCACTTGCGATGCCCGCCGGTTTGCCGGCACGGGCCGCCGAAAGCGACGGTTTCGGCAATGTGGAGACCCGAACCCGCCATGTCCGGATCAAGCATCGCACGCCCCATCACACCTGGCGCAAGGCGCGCCACCGGTCAGTAACGACCGTCGGCGGTTTCGCATCTGCCGGTTCCATGGGCCTGCCCGATGTTCAGACCCGCACCCGGCATGTCCGGCCGAGATATCCCTGGCCCGGATACTCCCGGCATCGTTACGCTCGCCCCGGGCGGGATCGTGGTCCTGTGATCGTTATCAATGGCGGCGGATACGCGTCCGGCGGTTACGGCAGCTATGGGAGCTACGACTTCCCGACACCCATTCCGGACATCGGCACCTATGCCGGCGGCCTTTCGGCGTTCCGCGATGAAGGAAACGGCATCTATTTCAGCCGGGACGGCGGCTACGCCTATCTTGCCGGCGAAACCGCAGCAGCCAGCCCATCTTCGAAACGCGCGAAGATCATCATCGTCTCGCCGCAGGTAAACGCCAGCGCTTGCTCCTGGGAGCACGGCGTCTGCGTCGTCCGGCCGTAGAGGCCGGACGTTCCCCTCAATCGTCGCCGGCGGCGACAGCCGGACCGAACCGCCAGACCGTCGTGCGCTTCACCTCGCTGTCTTCGAGCGCCCGGGTCACCGGCACCTCGTAGGTCGCAAGGTCAGTCATCCGCCCGCGTGGACAATAGGCCCGGCCCGGATCGCCGACGAGAACGACGGCACCGGCACGTTCGAGCGCGTCGAACCAGGGCAGAAGCAGATCGGCGAAGCTCTTGTCGTAGAAGACGTCTCCGGCGAGGTAGACGTCGGCCGCCCGTTCCGAGCCGACGATATCGTCTCCGGTGAAGGCGAGCGATACGCCGTTGAGCCCGGCATTCAGCCGCGCGGCCGTTTCGGACCATGGGTCGATGTCGGCGGCGGTGACCTCATCGGCGCCGGCCAACTTCGCCGCGATGGCGACGAGGCCGGAACCGGAGGCGAAATCGATGACGCGGCGGCCGCGCACCGTTTCGGGGTGATCGAGGACGTAGCGGGCAAGCCCCTGCCCTCCCGCCCAGGCGAAGGCCCAGAAGGGCGGCGGCAGACCGATCCGTTCCAGCTCTTCCTCGGTCTTCAGCCACAATTCATGCGCCTCGCCCGCAAGATGCAGGCGGATTTCCGGCACGTGCGGCGGCGCGAGAATGTCGGTGTTGGCGCGGATGAAGCTTTCGGGATCGGTCTTCACGACATTCGGGTCGCTATCGAGGCGGATTGTCCAGCCCGCCCATGCGGCAGACCTCGATCCACTCGTCATCCGTCACCGGCTGCACCGAAAGACGCATCGACGTGACGAGCGACATCTTGGCGAGCTTCGGATTTTCCTTGATTTCCTTGAG
The DNA here is from genome assembly GCF_029201645.2 of Sinorhizobium prairiense. Lineage (NCBI taxonomy): Bacteria > Pseudomonadati > Pseudomonadota > Alphaproteobacteria > Hyphomicrobiales > Rhizobiaceae > Sinorhizobium > Sinorhizobium prairiense. Next base: position 3,408,384 of record NZ_CP104131.1, on the reverse strand, counting down.
TGAAACCGGCCGTGGCATGTCCATGACGGCGCGGATGTCGACGCAGTCCCAGCGGGCGTCGCCCTCTGCCGTCGAGTCCGGATGCGACAGCGCGCAGACCTCGGTGATGCCGACGATCTCGAGCCCCTCGTTGGAGTGATAGAAGAAACCCTTGTCGCCGATCTTCATCGCCCGCATGTTGTTGCGCGCCAGGTAGTTGCGCACGCCGGTCCATTCGGTGCCCTTCTCGCCGGCATCCTTCTGCATCTGCCAGGACCATTTCGCCGGTTCGGATTTGTAGAGCCAGAACGCCATCGCCCCTCAAGCCTCCGGATTGTTGAAGACCCAGTTGTAGGCCTTGATCTCGACATTGGCGAAGAGACCCGCCTTCGCATAGGGATCGGCCTCGGCAAGCGCCCTGGCCTCTTCGAGCGTGTCGGCCTTGACGATCACGAGGCTCCCCGTCGGCTTGCCGTCGGCGCCAAGGAAAGGCCCCGCGATCTTCAGGATGCCCCGGGCATTGAGGTCGTTGAGATAGGCGACATGGTCAGGCCGCGTGTCGACCCTGAGTTGCAGCGCGCCGGGCTTGTCGGTGCAGAGCAGTGCGAAGAGCATGGATCCTCCTGAAGACATCATTCGTGGGTGATCGGTCTGGACATCAGTTGTTCGAGAGCCGAGCGGACATCCAGCTTTCCGTCGACGATGGCTGCGACGGCCCCGGTGACCGGCATCTCGATGCCGAGTCCGCCCGCCACGCGGGCGGCGACGGATGCGGCAAAAGCGCCCTCCACCAACTCGCTGCCGGCGGCAGCCCGGCCGTCTTTACCGAGGGCTATGCCGAAGCGCAGGTTGCGCGACTGGTGGCTCGTCGCGGTCAGCACGAGGTCACCCAATCCCGAAAGGCCGCGCACAGTGTCCGCCTCGCCGCCCCTCGCGACGATGAAGCGCGACATTTCCGCAAGCCCGCGCGAGATCAGCGCAGCTCGGGCCGAGTCGCCGAGGCCGGCGCCTTCGACGATGCCGCAGGCGATCGCCAGCACGTTCTTGAGCGCCCCGCCAAGCTGAACGCCGGTGCGGTCCGCCGAGGGATAAAGCCGGAAGGTCCGCCCGGAAAGCGCCTCCGCGAGTTCCGTCGCGATCGCGGTATCGGGGGCGGCGACCACCATGGCGGTTGGCAGGCCGCGAGCGATATCGGCGGCAAAGCCCGGGCCGGAAAGCACCCCGACGCGGCGGCCCGGCAACTCCTCTTCGAGAACGTCGGTGAGGAGTCGGCCGGTCGATTGCTCCATGCCCTTGGCGCAGGTGACGACGATCGCCCTGGCGCCGATCGCGGCACCGTAGCTCCGCGCCGCGTCCCGATGCGCTTGCGAAGGCATCGCAAAAAGCACGATGTCGGCGTCTTCGAGCGCGGCCGCCTGTGAAGAATAGACAAGGCGCGGGGGAAGCGGAATTCCCGGGAGAACGGCGTCATTCCGCCCGGTACGGCGACACTGCGCGGCCGCCTCCTCCCGCCGGGCAAGCAGAGTGACATTCGCCTTGTCCTTCGCTGCCGCGACGGCCGAAAGCGCCGTTCCGAAGGCGCCCGCCCCGACGACCACGATTTTTTGCGCGCTCTTCGATTTGCCGCTCATCTTCCGTCCATCATGCCTTGGCGCCGCGTCTGCCGGAGCCGATCAATGCCTTGGCTTCGGAATCGAGCGGCCAGCGCGAACGCGGAGCCGCATCGAGCCCGTCCGCCGGCAGGCCCGCCGCGAGGCGCTCCGCACCGGCCCAGGCGATCATCGCGGCGTTGTCGGTGCAAAGCGAGAGCGGCGGCGCGATGAAGCGGAAGCCGTGCTCGTCGCAAAGCGACTGCAGTGTCCGGCGCAATGTCTGGTTCGCGGCAACCCCGCCGGCCACGACGAGAGCCGGTTGGTCGACGGAAGCGAAGTCCGCCCTGAACCGCTTCAAGCCGCGCCCGACCCGATCCCTGAGCGTGCGGGAAATGGCGCGCTGGAAAGAGGCACAAACGTCGGCGATATCCTGATCCGTCACCGGCTCCAGCGACTGTGCGGCCTGGCGGACGGCCGTCTTGAGGCCCGAAAAAGAAAAGTCGAGCCTGGCGTCACCCACGAGCGGCCGGGGAAAATCGAAGCGCTCCGCATTGCCGGCCTGCGCCGCCCGCTCGACGGCCGGCCCGCCCGGATAGGGAAGACCGAGCAGCTTTGCGGTCTTGTCGAAGGCCTCGCCGAGCGCATCGTCGATCGTCGTGCCCCAGCGTTCGTATTCGCCGACGCCCTTGACGAGGATCAGCTGTGTATGGCCGCCCGAGACGAGCAGCATCAGATAGGGAAATGAAAGGCCGTCGGTCAGCCGCGCCGTCAGCGCGTGACCTTCGAGGTGATTGACCGCATAGAGCGGCTTGCCGGTCGCCCGCGCGATCGCCTTGCCGGTCATCAACCCGACGATGAGCCCGCCGATCAGGCCGGGACCACTTGTCGCAGCGACCGCGTCGATGTCACGGAGCGTCACGCCGGCGCGCAGGAGCGCTTCCTCGATCAGCGTGTCGAGCGCCTCGACATGGGCGCGTGCCGCGATCTCGGGAACGACGCCGCCATAGGCGCTGTGCTCTTCCAGCTGGCTCAGCACCACGTCGCCGAGAATCCGGCCGTGGCCCTCTTCGTCACGCAGCACGACCGAAGCGGCGGTTTCGTCGCAGCTTGTCTCAATGCCGAGGATGCGCAAAGGCGGGGACGTCACGTGCTATACTCAAAGATTGCGGTCGCAGTGAAAGGTGGTTACACGAAACTCAAACAGCGCCGTGCGCCTTCAGACGCACAAGGGACGCTGTAACGCTTTGAACTGCTGCATGGTTTTGTCCTGAACCGGTTCCGATCCAAGGAAGCATGCAGTAACAACGGATGGCGAAGGATGCAAACGAAACCTTTCCGCATCGGCACGCGCGGCAGCCCGCTGGCGATGGCCCAGACGCATGAAACGCGCGCCCGGCTCGCCGCCGCCCATGGTCTGCCACCGGAAATGTTCGAGATCGTCATTCTTTCCACGAAGGGCGACCGGATCACCGACAGGTCGCTTGCGGAGATCGGCGGCAAGGGCCTGTTCACCGAAGAGCTCGAGGAGCAGCTTCTGTCGGGAGACCTCGACTTCGCCGTACATTCGTCCAAGGACATGCCGACGAAGCTGCCGGACGGGCTGTTCCTTTCGGCTTTCCTGCCGCGCGAGGACATCCGTGACGCCTTTGTCGGCCGCTCGGCCGAAAGGCTCGCCGATCTCCCGCAAGGCGCCACCGTCGGCTCGTCTTCGCTGCGCCGTCAGGCGCTGATCCGGCGGCTTCGGCCCGATATCGACGTGATCACCTATCGCGGACAGGTCGAGACACGCCTGCGCAAACTTGCCGAAGGTCAGGTCGACGGCACGCTTCTGGCCTTCGCCGGCCTGAAGCGTCTCGGCATGGAGCATGTGCCGACGGAGCTGCTTGACCCGGAAGAATTTCCGCCGGCGCCGGCTCAGGGCGCGATCTGCGTCGAAGCCCGCATCGGCGACGGCCGTATCAACACGCTGCTTGCGGCAATCGACGACCCCCGCACACACGAGGCGGTCTCCTGCGAGCGCGGCTTCCTGGCGACACTCGACGGCTCCTGCCGTACGCCGATCGCCGGCTACGCGCAATCGGACGGGACACATATCCGCTTTGCCGGCATGATCCTGACGCCCGACGGCACCACCTTCCACCAGATCGAAATCGACGGCAAAGCGGCAGACGCGGAAAGGCTCGGGCAGGAGGCCGGCGAGCGGATCCGCGCCAAGGCGGGGCCGGGTTTCTTCTCGACCTGGAGCTGATCCGATGCGCGTGCTCGTGACCCGGCCACGCCCGGCCGCCGAAAGGACGGCGGCAAGGCTCAGCGCCATGGGTCATGAAGCGGTCATCCTGCCGCTTATGCAGGCGCAGCATCTCGCCGGCGCGGTTCGGGCAGCATTGAGCGAGCCCCACCAGGCGATCGCCGTCACCAGTGGGGAGGCGGTCCGCGTCCTCGGCGCGCTCGGTCCGGCGCTTGAGCCACACCTTGCAACACCGCTCTTTGCAGTCGGCGAAGCGACGGCGCGCGCCGCGGGCGATCTCGGATTTACCGACATCCGCATCGGACCGGGAACCGGCGAGGGACTCGCCGAGACGGTCGCCGCCCTTCTCCCCCGGCGAAATGCTGGTCTATCTCGCCGGTTTACCGCGGACCGAGGGTTTTGAACGGGCATTGCACCAAGGGCGAATCGAGCACAGGACCGCCGAATGCTACCGGATGGCGCCGGTCCACTATCCTGCGGAGACGCTGCCGGGGCTCCTCCGCGCGGGCCCCTTCGATGCGGTAATGCTCTATTCCCGTCAGAGCGCGCGGCGCCTGGATGCAGCATTGCGGGAGAGCGGGCTTGAACCCGCGGACCTCGCCTCGCGCTTTCTCTGCCTGAGCTGGCCGATAAGAGAGACCCTGCCGGACGGTCTTGTCTGCGGGGTCGCGGCAGCGCCGGACGAGGAAAATCTCTTGCGGCTTCTTTGAGGCCAAATCAGCAAAGTCGGCGCCGGTTTTCCGCCTGCCTTGTGCACATTGCTCGGGTCATCTGGGCCATTTCCGTCAAAAAGCATGGTCTGGGGCTTTCCCTCGTCATCCTCGCTGACTAGGTTTGCGTTTAGAACGGAGGAAGGTGCGGAGCGTTCCTGCTGCAGATCCGCTCAGGCCCGACCGACAGGCAATGAAACGGTAATGAGGTGACCATGGCATCGGAAAAGCCGCCGCGCCGCTCGAAACCCGGGAAAGAACCGCTGACGATCGATCTCGAGGCGGAGAAGACCGAACCTGCAGCGGGCGAGGCAGCGGCCGGGCCGGATGCGGCACCGGGCGAGCCGGCGGATATTTCGACGAGCGAGGCGGCGGAAGCCGGCGAAGTGAGGACCGGCGAAGTCGAAAGCAACGAAGCCGGCATCGGCGAACCTCCTTTGCCGGCGGGCGATCCGCAAGAGGAAGCAGAGACGGAGGAGGCACGCGCCGACGCGGCTGCGGCCGCCTTCGACGCGGAGCTTCCGCACGCGACCAACGGCGAACTGCCCGAGGCAAAGAGGAGACAGGCCACAGGCGCAGGTGCGCTTGCAGCCGGCATCCTCGGCGGTCTCATAGCGCTCGCCGGTGCCGGCGTGCTGCAATATGCCGGCTACGTTCCGGCGCCCGGACCGGAGCAGCCGGGTACCGAGCAGAACCTTGCGAGCGAGATCGAAGCGATCAAGGCGGAGCTTCAGGCGCAGGCCCCGGCGGCGACAGTGGACGTCGCCCCTCTGGAAAACCGCCTCGCCGCTCTGGAACAGGCGGCCCGGGAGCCTGGCGCAGCTGCGGCGGACGCTCCCGAAATCAAGGCGCTCGAAGCGGAGGTCGCCAATCTGACGAATGAAATGGCCGACCTGAAGACCGAGCTTGCCGAGGCTCGCCAGGCAGCGGACGCCGCGAGGGCGGAACTTGCCGGCCGTATCGACCAGGCGGAGCAGAAGCTCAACGAACCTGCGAACGATATCGAGATGGCGAAAGCCGTTGCCGTCACCGCGCTGAAGACGGCGATCGATCGCGGCGGGCCGTTCCTCGCGGAACTCGACGCATTGCGCAGCATCGCCCCCGAGGATCCGGTCGTCAAAGAGCTGGCCGATGTCGCCGCGACGGGAGTCCCCACACGGACGGAATTGAGGGAAAGTTTCCGGCCGGCGGCGGACGCGATGCTGGACGCGCTGCATCGGCCCGATCCCGATCAGGGCATTTTCGATCGCCTCGTCTCCAGCGCCATGTCGGGCATTCGCGTGCGACCGGTCGGCAGCGTCGAAGGCGACACGCCGGAAGCGGTGATCGCCCGCATCGAAGACAAGCTCGACAACGGCGATCTCAAGGGCGCATCGCTCGAATGGGACAGCCTTCCCGAAGCCGCGAAATCCGCTGGCCAGGGGTTCAAAGAGAAGCTCGACCGGCGGCTTGGCGTCGAAACGGTGATCGATGCCGCCGTCGCCGGCACCATGACGCGCACGGGCAAGCAAGGTTAGCGGGAGAAAGAAGACCATATGATCCGGATACTGTTCTTCGTACTCCTCGTCCTTTGCCTGGCTCTCGGCTTTGCCTGGCTCGCGGATCGTCCGGGGGAATTGTCGCTGATCTGGCAGGGCCAGCTCATCGAGATGAGCCTGATGCGCGCCGCCTCGATCCTGATCTCGCTCTTCGCTGCCGTTCTGATCGTCGTCTGGCTGCTTCGCACGATCTGGCTGTCGCCGCACACCGTCACGCGTTACTTTCGCGCCCGCAAGCGCGACCGGGGCTATCAGGCATTGTCGACCGGCCTGATCGCGGCCGGCGCCGGCGACGCCAATCTCGCCCGCAAGATGGCCGCACGCACGCGGAACCTCATCAGCTCGGATCAGGAGCCGCTCATCCATCTGCTCGAAGCGCAGACCGCGCTGATCGAAGGCAAATACGACGACGCACGCAAGAAATTCGAGGCGATGGCGGACGACCCGGAGACGCGCGAACTCGGCCTGCGCGGGCTCTATCTGGAAGCCAAGCGCCTCGGCGCCAACGAGGCCGCGCGCCAATACGCCGAGCGTGCCTCCGAGAAGGCGCCGCACTTGCCGTGGGCGACCCTGGCAACGCTCGACCATCGCAGCCAGGCGCGCCAGTGGGACGAGGCGATCCGTCTGCTCGACCAGAGCCGCGCCGCCCATGTGCTCGAAAGGAAGGAAGCGGACCGGAAAAAGGCCGTTCTTCTGACGGCGCGGGCAATGGAAAGATTGGATGCAGACCCGAAATCCGCGCGGGACGACGCGCAGGCGGCGCTGAAGCTCGACGACCGCCTCGTGCCGGCGGCCCTCGTTGCCGCCAAGGCGCTCTTTCGCGAGGACAATCTGCGCAAGGGTGCCTCGATCCTCGAGAGGATGTGGAAATCGGATCCGCATCCGGACATTGCGCGCCTCTATGTGCGGGCGCGCGGCGGCGATTCCACCCTCGACCGTCTGAAGCGGGCGAAGAAGCTCGAATCGCTCCGCAGCAACAATGCCGTAGCACTGGCGACCGTCGCCGAGGCGGCGCTCGATGCGCGCGAGCTCGCTCTTGCCCGGTCAAAGGCAGAGGCCGCCGCCCGGCTCGAGCCGAGGGAGAGCATTTTTCTGCTGCTCGCGGATATCGAGGAGGCCGACACTGGCGACGAGGGCCGTATCCGGCACTGGATGGCGCAGGCACTGAAGAGCCCGCGTGATCCGGCCTGGACCGCCGACGGCGTCACCTCGCCCGTCTGGCTGCCGGTCTCGCCGGTCAGCGGCAGACTCGACGCTTTCGAGTGGAAGGCTCCGCCGTCGCAGATCGCGGCGGCAACGGAGGACGGGCATCTGAACCCCGACCAGGCAATTCGCAGCCTCCCGCCAGTCGCGACGGTGCTCCGCCCCGCCGAGGAACCGGCTTCTGAACGGACGGTCGAGGCTGCCCCGCCAGCGGAGCGCGAGCAAACCGAGAGAGAACGGGCCGAAGGAGAGCGGGCCGAGAAGAACGGGTCGAGCCGGAGAAGGCGATCACCGTTCCCGACCGGAAGGAACCGGCCGCATCGCCTGCAAAGGACAAGGATGCGGAGGAGGCGCCGGATCCCTTTTCGGACGCCCCCGGACGATCCGGGCGTGCGCGAACCGGCGGCGACGGAACGGACCACCGCCAACTTCCGTCTTTTCTGAACCCCGACATATCCACAGGCTGCAGGCGATAGTGCATGTTTGAACGTTTTCGCGCATTTCTGGAAGGAATGACGGGCTCGGCGCGGATTGAAGTGGGAGACCCCCGCGTGGCGGTGATCGGCCTCTGCTTTCAGGTCATGGAAGCGGACGGCGCGGTCCGCAGCTCCGAGCGCCGCAAGATGCGCAAGCTCATCAAGGAGCATTACAAGCTTGACGATGCCGCTCTCAACGCCCTGGTCGCGGCCGGCGAGAGCGCCGAGAGCGAAGCGATCGATTTCTACCAGTTCACGTCGGATATAAAGCGGCACCTGCCCGAGGAGCAACGCATCGAGCTCGTCGGCATGCTGTGGGAAATCGTCTACGCGGACGGTGCGCGCAGCGAGATGGAAGATCACGTGATCTGGCGGATTGCCGACCTCCTCGGCGTTTCCGGGCGTGACCGGGTCTTGAAACGCCAGGAAGCAGCCGCCAAGATCGACATGGTGGAGGAAAACGAGGCGCAACAGGAAAGCTGACGATGCCGCCAGAGGTCCCAGACACCCAAAGAGACGCCAAGAGACCCATCCTCATCGTGCTTCACCAGGAGCGCTCGAGCGCCGGCCGTGTCGGCCACATTCTCGAGCGGAAGGGCTTTTCGCTCGACATCCGCCGCCCCGCGCTCGGCGACGAGCTGCCGCCCACGCTGGAAGCGCATTCGGGGACGATCATCTTCGGCGGACCGATGAGCGCCAATGACGAGGAGGAGTTCGTACGGCGCGAAATCGACTGGCTGTCCGTGCCGCTTCTGGAAAACAAGCCCTATCTCGGAATCTGCCTCGGGGCGCAGATGCTGGCCCGAAATCTCGGCGGCAAGGTCGCAGCCCATCACGAAGGCATCACCGAGATCGGCTGGTATCCCCTCAGAGCCACGCAGGCCGGCAAGGCCCTGATGGACTGGCCGGCGATGGTCTATCACTTCCACCGCGAAGGCTTCGACCTGCCGAAGGGCGCCGAATTGCTGGCAACCGGCGATACCTACCCCAACCAGGCCTTCCGCTACGGCGAAAATGCCTGGGGCATCCAGTTCCACGGCGAGCTGACGCGGGCGATGATGCATCGCTGGGTGGTGCACGGCGCCCATCGCTTCGAGCTCCCCGGTGCCCAGCTGGGCAAAGCGCATCTGGAGGGCCGCATGCTGCACGACCATCCCTTGCGGACATGGATGGAGAATTTTCTGGAGCTGATTTTTATGGAGGGCGGGGCTGTGAGAGGGCGCGATCGCGGCGTGCAGCAGCAATTGCCCGCTTCCTGAGCCCTCCCAATCACCCCCTCCGCTGCGCCTCCGGCACATCCAGCGTGTCGATCCGGCGCAATTGCGGAAAGCCGAGTGCCCACAGCAGCGACACGAAAAGCGTGCCTGCGCCGCCGAAGACGACCGCGAAGACCGCGCCGAAGCCGGACGCCATCATGCCGGCGCGGAACTCGCCGAGTTCGTTGGAAGCACCGACGAACACCATGTTGACGGCGTTCACGCGGCCGCGCAGCTCATCCGGGGTCCAGAGCGTAATCAGGATCTCGCGCACATAGACCGAGATCATGTCGGAAGCGCCCATGACGACGAGTGCGGCGATCGATATCCAGGGCGTCGCCGAAAGGCCGAAAACGACCGTCGCGAGGCCGAAAAGGGCGACGCCGACGAACATATAGAGACCGGCCCGATTGCGGATCGGGTGGGCGGCCAGCCACACCGCCATGCCGACCGCACCGACACCGGGTGCGGCCCGCAGGAGGCCGAGGCCCCACGGCCCGAGCGTCAGGATGTCCCGCGCGAAGACCGGCATGAGCGCGACGGCGCCGCCGAGCAGCACGGCGAACAGATCGAGCGAGATCGCCCCCAGCACGATCTTCTCGGCCTTGATGTAGCGGAAACCCGCGGTGATCGTCTGCCAGCTTGCGGCCGACGGCGGCGAGCGCCTCGCGGGCTTCGGCACGGCGAAGACCATCAGGGCGCCGGCGGCGAAGAAGCCGAGGCTGACCGCATAGGGCACGGTCGGGCCGAATCCGTAGAGGAGCCCACCAGCCACCGGGCCGACGATCATCGCCGTCTGCCAGGAGGTCGAGTTCCAGGCGATTGCATTGGGCAGGTCTTCCGCAGGCACCAGATTGGGCGCCAGCGATTGGGAAGCGGGCCCCAGAAAGGCCCGCTCTATGCCGAAGACGACAAGGATCGCGTAAACCGGCCAGGGTGAAAACAGCCCCGTCACCGTCAAAAGCAGAAGTGCTGCGCCGCAGAGCGTGCTGACCAGCATGCAGATGCCCATGATCGCCCGGCGATTGTAGCGATCCGCCACGCTGCCCGTCACGAGAATGAGGGCGAGGGAGGGCAGAAACTGGAAAAGGCCGATGAGACCGAGCGAGAAAGGATCCCGCGTGAGATCGTAGATCTGCCAGCCGACGGCCACGGACATGATCTGGACGGCGAAATAGGCGAGCAGGCGGGAGAAGAAATAACGCCGGTAGCCGACATGCCTGAAGGCGGCGAAGCGGTGCGCGGCATGGACGGCCGACATGCTGAAATGCTCCTGCTGCAGGCTCCTGATATCGTCGCCGATCGAACAGCGGGAGCGTGCGGAAATTGAATCCTGCAGCGATCCTTGCGCATCGGAAAACCGCTGAGCACTGCAGGGAAGGGAAGAAAGGCGCGCTCCGTGCCATTGACATGATCGCGCGAGACGGGCCGGCGTACTTGCTCGTTTAGTTCCTAATGTCTACATGTCTGTCAACAACGAATTGGAGACTGGCATGCTTGCTGTCATCGGCACCTTGAATTTCATCATCAACATTGCGTGGTTTCTGATCATCGCCTCGGCCATCTTCTCCTGGCTCTATGCGTTCAACGTGATCAACGTGAACAATCAGGCGATCAACATGATCGGCCGCTCGCTCTATCAGTTGACCGAACCGCTCTACCGGCCGATCCGGCGCGTGCTGCCCGACATGGGCGGCGTCGACCTTTCGCCGCTCGTCGTGCTGGTGATCCTCTATTTCATCCAGCTCTTCCTGAACACCACCATCGCTCCTGCGCTGCTGCGCTAAGGCCTGTTGCGATTGCCGGCACCCATGGCGATGCGCTCGAATTCCTTCGTGCGCCACTGAACGTTTCCTTTGATCGTAGTCGATCAAAGGACAAAAACATGCAGCAGCTCAAAGTGCTGCAGCGACCTTTGCGCGTCTCATAAGACGCGCGACGTCGTCAGGAAACTTTTCGGAAACTGCAATCTCTCCTTTTCCTTATCCCTGTGCTCGTCACAGAGATCCAGCAGCGCCGCGTCTGCGGCGCGGAAGGAGTTCTTTCAGCCCAAGGACTTGGTCTGGCTGGATTCCTGTGACAAGCACAGGAATGAGGGACCGGGGGATGTGCGGCTACTACAACTTTCGCTTGCCGATGTGCGAGGGAATGGCCAACCTGCCACGCGATAAAGGCTACGTCTACATCTGCATCGAAGCGAAGCGGAACGCTGTACACGGGCGTGCCCCGCCTTCCGCGCCGCCTCACTCTCTTCACGGTATATGAGACGCGCCGAGGACCGCACCCTCTCCACCTTCATCCCTGTGCTCGTCACAGGGATCCAGCAGCGCCGCGTCTGCGGCGCGGAAGAGCCTTTCAGCCCAAGGACTTGGTCTGGCTGGATTCCTGTGACAAGCACAGAAATGAGGAGATCAAACAGGCGGCGGCGACGGGCCCGGATTTCAACACGCCCCAGAGCAGGGATGAGGAAAAGCGTGTGCAGTTTCGCCCCCGTCGCGCGCGTCGACCTATTCGAGAGTTTACGGCGACCCGACCTAAGATCGTCCTGATCCAAAGCGCAAAAACCTCCGGATCGAGGTCGAGCCGGAGGTTTTCAGTTTCGGAAAAACAGCGAAACGATTATTTCTTCGTCTTGGCGCGCTCGACCGCTTCCCGGATCAGCTGCTTGGCCATGCTGGCATCCTTCCAGCCGAAGATCTTCACCCACTTGCCGGGCTCCAGATCCTTGTAGTGCTCAAAGAAATGCTCGATCTGCTTGAGGGTGATTTCCGGCAGGTCGGTGTAATCGTGCACCTTGTCGTAGCGCTTGGTCAGATGGGCGGAGGGAACAGCGATGATCTTTTCGTCCTGGCCGGAATTGTCTTCCATCATCATCACGCCGATCGGGCGGACATTGATGACGCAGCCCGGAACCAGCGGACGGGTATTGCAGATCAGCACGTCGATCGGATCGCCGTCGTCGGAAAGCGTGTGCGGCACGAAGCCGTAATTGCCCGGATAGGTCATCGGCGTGTAGAGGAAGCGATCGACCACCAGCGTGCCGGCCTCCTTGTCCATTTCGTATTTGATCGGATGTCCGCCGACCGGGACTTCCACGATTACATTGACATCTTCCGGTGGATTCTTTCCGATGGAAATCGCGTCGATCCGCATGAGCACCTCCAGGGGTCGTTTGAAAAGTCGTCCCGTCGGATAAAGGGAAACATGCCGCGATGCAACATGACTTTGGTTCCGGGCGGGCGGATTTGCTCTAGGCACGCCACGCGGCTAAAAAGGGGCGGGGCTGATATTTATCTTCGCAGGAGAGACAATGCGCCCGAAACTTCGCTATTTTCTTTCCGCCGCCCTGATCTCTGCGCCTGCACTTGCCAATGACAGCGTCTACACAGACGTCAGCCGTGACAAGTGCCGGCTCCTGCGCGAGTGGGAAGGTGCCTCGTCGCAGAGCCTTTGTCCCGGGATAGGTGACTATCCCGTCCATTTCATCGAGAGCGATATCCGCCAGAGCTTCTTCTTCGGCCATGTCAGGCAAAGCTATCTGGAGAACGGCTTCGAGAGTTTCGGTCCCTTCAACCATGCCGAAACCACCGTCGAATGGCGCCTCGACGACAGGAGGAAGCCGATCGCCGCCATCCTGCGCTGGATCATCGAGAACCCGGATCCGCAGACGGACAGGAGCACGAAGGCGTTCCAAGGACAGGTTCTGGTGATTTCGAAGGTCGCACAGAAGGAGGACGGCGACGGCTGCGTCGTCGGCTATGTCGACGCGCTCGCCAATGCCGATGCGAACACGCTGGCGCGCAGGATAGCCGACGAAAGAGCCGCAAGCTTCCGCTGCGGCACGGACCAGGCATCCTATCACGGAAATCGCGGCGACAAGGCGGGCGAACCCATGCACTTCCTGCCGAAATGAGGCTGTCCTAAACGCCCGGACCGATGACAGCGCCTTGCGGCAACCCTCAACTCCAGACGAAGCCGACCTTCTTCAGGTGCTTCTCGCCGAAATCCTCCATCCCTTCGGCAATATCGCGACCGCCTGCCGAATGGAAGAAATTACAGGCGTTCGCGCTGTCTTCCAGGCACCAGACGACCAGCCCTTCGCAGCCGAGCGATTTCAGAAGGCTCTTTGCTTCCCCGAAGAGGACACGTCCGAGGCCGATGCCCTGATATTCCGGCCTCAGATATATCTCGTAGATCTCGCCTTCCTGCGGCAGCGCCCGAGCCCGGCTCAGGCCCAGCGTCGCATAGCCGGCTATCGTGCCGGCGACGTCGACGACGAGAAGGGTCGCCGGTCCGCGCGTGGCCTTGCGCCACCAGGTCTCGTCGCGGCGATTGACCATTCGGACAAGGGGGCGGTGCGGGATGATGCCGCCATAGGCCTGCAACCAGGAAACGCGATGCACGTCGGCGATTGCCGCCGCCTCATGCGGCTCCCCAGGCCGAACCTCGATCGAAACAGTCTTCATGACTTGCGACTCTAAACACACGACGCGGCGGACAGGAATCCCGCCGGACTGTCGCGCGGCGTTAACCCACAGGCAACTTTAACGGCACCTGCCCCAAGGTTAACGCCTTTTTAACTTTATCCGCAAGCCGCCCGCGAAAGGCACACACAGCAAAAACCCCGGATCGCTCCGGGGTTCGTAAGATCGACGAAATCAGAAGGGTCGGACTCGCCCTCTCCTCGGGTCCAGCCCTTAAGCCGCGCCGGCCGTCCGCGACTTCTCGAAGCGCTTGCGCTCGTTCGGATCGAGATACATCTTGCGAAGCCGGATCGACTTCGGCGTGACCTCGACCAGTTCGTCGTCCTGGATCCATGACAACGCCCGGTCGAGCGTCATGCGGATCGGCGGCGTCAGCTTTACCGCCTCGTCCTTGCCGGACGCGCGCATGTTGGTGAGCTTCTTGCCCTTGAGGACGTTGACTTCCAGATCGTTGTCGCGCGTGTGGATGCCGATGATCATGCCGGCATAGACCTTTTCACCTGCGTCGATGATCATCGGGCCGCGATCTTCGAGATTGAACATTGCATAGGCCACGGATTCGCCGGAGTCGTTCGAGAGCAGAACACCGTTCACCCGGCCGCCGATCTCACCCTTGTAGGGCTGATAGTCGTGGAACAGACGGTTCATGATGGCCGTGCCGCGCGTATCGGTCAAAAGCTCGGACTGATAGCCGATGAGACCGCGGGTCGGCGCGAAGAACACCAGCCGCACGCGGTTGCCGCCGGACGGGCGAAGCTCGGCCATTTCGGCCTTGCGTTCGGACATTTTCTGGACGACGACGCCCGAATGCTCCTCGTCGACGTCGATGACGACCTCTTCGATCGGCTCCAGAAGCTGCCCGTTCTCATCCTTGTGCATGACCACCCGCGGACGCGAGACGGCGAGCTCGAAGCCCTCGCGGCGCATCGTTTCGATCAGGACCGCGAGCTGCAGTTCGCCTCGGCCCGACACGTAGAACGAATCCTTCTCGGACGATTCCTCGATCTTCAACGCGACGTTGCCCTCGGCTTCCTTGAACAGGCGGTCGCGGATGACGCGCGAAGTGACCTTGTCGCCTTCTGTGCCCGCGAGCGGAGAATCGTTGACGAGGAAGGACATGGTGACGGTCGGCGGATCGATCGGCTGTGCCTTCAGCGGCTCGTTGACGACCGGATCACAGAACGTGTCGGCGACGGTACCCTTGGAGAGGCCGGCGATCGCCACGATGTCGCCCGCATGGGCTTCCTCGATCGGCTGACGCTCGATGCCGCGGAATGCAAGAATCTTGGAGATGCGTCCGGATTCGAGCACCTTGCCGTCCTGCCCGAGGACCTTGACCGCCTGGTTCGGCTTGATCGAACCGGAATGAATGCGCCCGGTGATGATGCGGCCGAGGAAGGGATTGGCTTCCAGAATGGTGCCGATCATCCGGAACGGACCTTCGCCGACGCTCGGCTCCGGAACGTGATCGAGAACGAGATCGAGGAGCGGTGCCAGGCCCTGATCCTGCGGACCTTCCGGCGCGACGTTCATCCAGCCGTTACGGCCGGAACCGTAGAGAATCGGGAAGTCGAGCTGCTCATCGGTCGCGTCCAGCGCCGCGAAGAGATCGAATACCTCGTTGATGACTTCCTCGTGACGGGCATCGGGACGATCGATCTTGTTGATCGCCACGATCGGCCGAAGACCGACCTTGAGGGCCTTGCCCACGACGAATTTCGTCTGCGGCATCGGGCCTTCGGCGGCGTCGACCAGAACGATGGCGCCGTCCACCATCGACAGAATGCGCTCGACTTCACCGCCGAAGTCGGCGTGGCCGGGGGTATCGACGATATTGATGCGCGTACCCTTCCACTCGACCGAAGTCGCCTTGGCGAGGATGGTGATGCCGCGTTCCTTTTCCAGTTCGTTGGAATCCATCATGCGCTCGGCGACGCGCTGGTTTTCGCGGAAGGAGCCCGACTGCTTCAGGAGTTCGTCGACGAGCGTGGTTTTCCCATGGTCGACGTGCGCGATGATCGCGATGTTGCGAATGCTCATTTTTTGTCTCGGAAAGTTCGTGGGCACGCGCGACGAGGCAGGTACCGCTTTTCAGTTGCCGCGCTCATACAGGTTTTTTCCCGGAAGCGAAAGGGGGCCGGCGCGCAGGGCTGACCTGCGTGAAGCGCCGCCGGCTCAAACGGACACCGCCGGATCGAGGATTACCCGCCAGAGTTCCTGATCCCGCCGGTCCATCAGCCGCACCGTCATCTGCCGCGTCTGGCCGCTGATATCGACGATGCCGAAGAATTGCAGGCCCGCCGACGGCGGCAGGTTGCTGTCGATTCCTCCGCCCGACGCCTTGATGAAGCGAACCTCGGGGCCGAAGGTCATGTCGAGCTCCTTCGGTCCGTAGGTGCCGGAATGCAGCGGCCCGGAGACGAACTCCCAGAACGGCGAGAAGTCCTTGAAGGCGGCCCGCGAGGGATCGTAGTGATGCGCCGCCGTGTAATGCACGTCCGCCGTCAGCCAGACAATGTTCTCGATCGCGTTGTCGCGGACGAAGCGCAGGAGATCCGCAAATTCCGCCTCGCGCCCCTTCGGCGCGCCATTGTCGCCATCGGCGATGGCATCCGATCCGCGCCTTGCCGAATAGTCGTCCCAGACGATGAGGCCGATCGGCATGTCGCAGGCGATCACCTTCCAGGTGGCGCTGGACGCCGCAAGCTCGCGCTTCAGCCAGTCCGCCTGCCGCCAGCCGAAGAGGTCGCCACCCCCCTCGCCCTGGTTGGGGCCGCGATAGGAGCGCAGATCGACGAAAAAGACGTCGAGCAGCGGACCATAGGCTATCTTGCGGAAGATGCGGCCGGGCTCCGTCGGAAGCGTGCGGATCGCCGTCATCTCGTGGAAGGCGCGGGCCGCGCGGGCGGCATAGACGGCGACATCCTTCTCCGGATAGCGCGGGTCGTCGCTGAGATCGGTCGAGGCCGACCAGTTGTTCAGGACCTCGTGGTCGTCCCACTGATAAAAGGTGGGACATTCGGCATGGAGCCTCCGCACATGCTCGTCGAGCAGGTTGTACTTCCACTGGCCGCGATATTCCTCGAGCGTGCGCGCGACGTCGCGCTTCTCGGGCGTGACGATCCGGTTCTTCCACATGCCGCCGTCGCGCAGCCTGATCTCGTCGGGGATGGGATTGTCGGCATAGATCGTGTCGCCGGAATGAATGAAGAAATCCGGCTCGTGCAGCCGCATGGTCGAATAGGTCTTCATGCCGATCTCGTCGATGCCCCAGCCCTGCCCCGCCGTGTCGCCGGACCAGACGAAACGCACGGAGCGGCGCCGCAAGGGAGCCGTCCGGAAGCGCCCGACGACCGGTTCGGAGACGCGATTGGCGTCGTAGAGATCGGTCGCGACGAAGCGATAGAAGATGTCCTGGTCCGGCAGCAGCTTGTCGAGCCGGCACTTGACGGCGCAGTCGGTCAGCGGCGTCGCATCGATATCGGCAAGCCTGACGGCATTCGAAAAGCTCTCCGTGGTCGAATATTCGACGGAAACGCGCGCCGGCCGATCGACCCGCGTCCAGATCATTCCCGAGCCCGTATCGACATCGCCGGACTGCACCCCATGGGCGAATTCCGGCCGCCCGTAGCCGCGCGCATAGAACGGCGTGGCGAGACCGGAAGAAGCGACAAGACCGGCGGCGCCGGCGGAGAAGAGGAAAGAACGCCTGGTGAGGGTGTTTCGAAGAGCGGCCAATCCCTGCCTCCGGTTCCGTTTCGCGAATCGTCGGTTCTCGCGAGCGGACCATTGGCCAGCCGGATGTCAGCGGCTTTACAGACGGATGAAACTATTCGGACGGTTTGGCGACAGTTCTGTGAAACGGGCTCGGGCTACCCGCCGCCGCTTGTTCGATTTCCTCATTCCTGTGCTTGTCACAGGAATCCAGCCAGACCAAGTCCTTGGGCTGAAAGAACGCTTCCCGCGCCGCAGACGCGGCGCCGCTCTCATCTCTGTGACGAGCACGGAGATGACGAGGGAGGAGAGATTGCAGTCCTCCGAAATGAATCTCAGTAATGAAACAGGCCTTAATGCAGGAACCCGTAGTGATGGCGTATGTGCTGATTGAAATAGTTGCCGGCGGAATCCGCATGCAACAGTTCCTCGTAAACCTCTTCCGGAACGTCGAGGTAGTGATAGGGCCTGCGGTTGCCGAGGAACCAGACGCTCAACGTCCGGCGCGGTGCATCGTATCTGACCTCGTGGATGGCGGAGGAGTCGAGGATTGCGGAGGATCGTAGAATTCGCATCGGCGTCTTCCCGATTGCTTGTCGCTATCGCCTCCTATTGTACATCAATCGTACGATCCTTTAAATATTAGAGCGCTTCCAAGGACTTCCCTCCGGACTTGGGCCGCAATTCACGAGGTCCTTCCTTGCCCCCGTCAGATATGCCGTCCCGCGACCGACTCGAAACCGTTCTCGCCCGACTTGACGGGCGGCGGAACGATGAACGCGCTTTTGTAAAGCTCTATCGGGAGCGAGCCCGCGCGGAAGCGGACGCTGCCGACGGGAGGCGGCGCGAGGGCAAGAGCCTCGGGCCCCTCGACGGGCGGATCGTCTCCATCAAGGACCTCTTCGACATCGCCGGCGAGCCGACGCTTGCGGGCTCCATCATCCGCCGCGCGGCGCCTCCGGCAACAGCGGACGCGGCGATCGTCCGGCGTCTCCGCGCGGCCGGCGCCGTCATCATCGGCAAGTCTCACATGACGGAATTCGCCTTTACGGCCGTCGGCCTCAATCCGCATTACCCGGTGCCCGGCAACGCCGTCGACCCGAGCCTCATTCCCGGCGGTTCCTCCTCGGGTGCCGCTGTCTCGGCGGCGGAGGGCACGAGCGAGATCGCCATCGGCTCCGACAGCGGCGGCTCGGTGCGCATTCCGGCCGCCCTGCAGGGCCTGGTCGGCTTCAAGCCCACCGCCCGCCGCGTATCTCTGGAGGGCGCCTTCCCCTATCCCCCAGCCTCGATTCGATCGGCCCGCTTGCGCGCACGGTCGCCGATTGCGCGGCCGCCGACGCGGTCATGGCCGGCGAGACGCCGAGACCGCTCGAGCCCGTGCCGCTCGCCGGCCTGAAGCTCGGCATCCCCGAAGGCGCCCTTCTCGAAGGGCTTGCGCCGGAGATTGCGGCGGCTTTCGAAAGGAGCCTGCAGGCACTCTCCCGTGCGAGTGCGAAACTCGCCGCATGCAGGATCGACGATCTGCTTGCCCGCTTCGCCGAGGCAACCGCGATCGGCTCGCTCGCCGGCCTCGAGGCAAGCCGTGTGCACGCGGGCTGGCTCCTGGACGACAATGCGCCGGTCGACATCCGCGTAAAATCCACATTGCGCCGCCGCCTGACGGTCCCCGACGCCGCGATCCAGGACCTGCTGCGGACGCGGCAAGAGCTCATGCGCGCCATGGACGAGCGGCTGGCACCCTTCGATCTTACACTGCTGCCGACCACACCCATCCCCGCCGTCAGCATCGCCTCGGTCGAAGAGGACAGGAGGGAATACCGCCGCGTGGAGGACCTGCTGCTGCGCAACACTCAGGTTGCCAACCAGTTCGACCTGACCGCAATAACCCTGCCGATGGCGGGCTCGAGCCGGCCGGCAGGGCTGATGCTGATGGGCCGGCACGGCGCGGACGCGATGCTGCTTGGCGCTGCGGCCGCAATGGAGGGTCTGCTCAAGGACGGGTGAACGGCTTCGCTTTCCCCTCGCGCGGGATGGCCGTTCGCGTGCAGGCTTACCGGCGATGCCTCAATGCATCGACCGGCTCGACCATTCCTCATTGAGAATCCGAAATGCGTCTTCGAGCGCAGCGACCAGCACGTCGGTCAGCTCGCCGCCGTCATTGTTCATGAGGTACAGGGCCACGGTCGCATCCTGCGGGTCGCCGTAGCGCTCAACATCGTCAGACATCGAATCGTCCTTCCTTCGCCGCATTCATTACGGCTGTCGGGCGACGTTAGAAAGGCTGACTTGTGCAGAACTGGAGCGAGACCGGCTTTCAAACCAAGGTTCGGCGGACACCGGATATTTCGCTCGCCCCCATTCTCCCGGCGCGCTGGAGCACTTCCAGGAAAGTGCGTAACGGTTTTCCGTCCGAAACTGCGTTGGACCCGTTAGAGAATTTCAGTGTTTCTATGAAACGTTGAAATGCTCTACACCGCCCGGGAAAGTCACAAGCGGAGCCAAGATGGCGAAGAAAACCAAAGGCGACGACGCCCCCTACCTGCACCGCCTCAAGGCCGAATTTCCGGAAATCCACGCCGCGCTTGCCACCGGCAAAATCCCCTCGCTGCGCCAGGCGCTGGTCCTCGCCGGCCTGAAGCCGGAGCGCAGCCGTCTGGAGAAGCTCAAGAACTCCTGGACGAAGGCAAGCGATGCTGAACATGCAAGCTTTCTCGCCTGGCTCGTCTCCAAAGACGCGCTGCCCGCCGCCGCCGCCCCGCCCGAAGCCGGCCCGCAGCCCGCCGGAACCCCGATCGCCAGCGGCCGCTACCTGCTTCCCTCAACAATTGCCGGGATCAGAACGATAATGACCCGGCGCGGGCTGAAACCTGCCGACGTCATGGCCGAAATGGGCTTCCCGCCCGACGGCCGCCCGCTTGCCCGGGCGTTGACGCGCAACGCCAGTTTGAGGCTGTCGGTGATCGCGGGATTGGAGGCGTGGCTCAGCAGGAATGCGGGGGAGTGATGCTGAGGGGATGCATAAGGGCGCTTCGATCTTTGTCCTGGCAGAACATGACCGGGTTGAGATCCGCCTCTCTGGCTTGAGGATTGACATTCCAGCAATAGAAGCGGCGGACCTGTGTCCGTGGCCCTACTCAGGCAATCGCTACATCCCGCTGCCGCGCCGCCGCGCGCAACCTCTCATGCACGCCGCGCGTCGCCGGCGCGATCATATAGCCACTCTCCAGGTCACCGATCATCACCGACTGATCCCGCGGAGCGACAAGCCAATGCAACCCGATAAGGCCGCAGATCAATGCGTCGACCTTGTCCTGGTCGGCCTTGCTCGGCGCCTCGGCGTTTGCCGCTATCAAGCACCATTCGTCCAGGTGCCGCAGCGAGTTCAACATGCCGAACCGCCTGGTCGCTTCTGCGACTGCCTGCCAGTCGCTGATCTTGAAGCGCTTCCGGTTGGCAGGATTGTACTTCGGGGCTGCTAGCCTCGAACAGAAGGCCTCCTCGATAGCAGCCAGTGCCAGAGCCGGAAAAACCTCGATCAGGAAGAGGCCACTGGAAGCCGTTCGTGCCATTACCGGCCAGTTTGCCGAATACATTGCCGACGGTTCATCAGGCTACTCGAGACCTCTTTGAATATGCATTCGAAAAGCTCTCCGACCTTAAGACCCCGGGATCTAACGAAACTGTGAGGGCCCGTTACCACCAGCTCGTCCACGCCCACATCGAAAGTGGCTGTTGCCCATTTTGCGGGCTCGAAATTATCGAGGCGCCTGATCCGGATCTCGTTGATCCCGATCTCGACCATTACCTGGCCGCATCCAAATATCCATTCGCTGGCGCAAACCTTCGCAATCTCACGGCCATGGGAACGACTTGCAATCGTTCATATAAAGGCGCTCAGGACATCTTACTGGACGAGTTACATCAGAAGGTCGACTGTATGGATCCATATGGGGATGAGCATGTCACGGTATCCCTCGATGGGACTATTCTCCTTCCTGGTGCAGGAGATGGGCCAGAATGGGTCCTAACTTTCGATCCTGATGTAATATCTCGAAATTGGCGACGTGTTTTCAATCTTGAAACGCGTTTGAAGGTAAATGTACTCGGAAAGCGATATAAGACATGGCTGGAACACTGCATTTCCTACGCTCAGGAAAACAATATCGATATTACAAGTAGATATGGTGCACTCGAGGCAGTTGGGAAATTCAAGAAGACTTGTAAGTTTGAAGCCCTTCCCACAATCGCGCGGCTCAAAACGAGTTTCTTTGAGTTAATTGAATCTGAACTTATTGATCCAGAGGGTGGAGATCGAATGCATAATTTTGTGGTTGAACTGCGGCAGCTTGATTGTGCCAGCGGATAGACTTTTGGAAGGCGGATCAATGATCCCGGATTACCAGGCTCTAATGCTTCCTGTCCTGCGCTTGGCGTCCGAGGGCGAAACGCGGGTTGCCGACGTCGCTGAGCGTATCGCTGATGATTTGGGACTGACGCCGGAGGAACGTGAGGAATTGTTGCCGAGCGGCCGCCAGCGTCTGCTGCACAACCGTATTCACTGGGCGAAATTCTACATGAGCAAGGCCGGGCTGATCGCCTCACCTGCCCGGGGCCGTTTTCTCGCCACGGACAAGGGCAAGGCACTCCTGGCTACTGCGCCGGAGCGGATCGACGTTGCCCTTCTAATGCGCGAGCCGGAATTCCGAAACTTCTATCGCAATGAAGGATGTGACGGAGGCGAGGAAAGCACTACCACCCGGCCAGATCGTGCGGCACCGTCGGCGGTCACGTGTTCTTTGGCCGCAATCAGTTCCAGCCTTCGAGCCGCGACGGCAAGACGCTGATCGCGCATGAACTGACCCACACCATTCAGCAGGGTCACGCGGCCCAGCGGTCGATCCAGCGTGAGGAGGGCGACGACTTCCTGGCCGGGGTGAGCAAGCTGCTCGACGGATTGTCGCCCGAGGGCGCCGTCAGGCTCGCGATCAGCACCGTTGCACCAGGTCTCAATTCCATCATCCAGCAGGGCGGGATGAAGGAGATGTTGGCGGAGCAGGCCCTTGCTGCCGTGGACAATGTCTTTGGGTCGGTCCGCAAGCCGCTCGACGCCATGACGGGTGCCGGCGAACAGGTGGCCGCCGCCATCGGACCCATCATCGAGACGATCCAGACGGCAGGCGCGCAGATCGCCAAGAACGACTGCTCTCCCATAAGGGCCGCGGCGGAGAAGATCGAGCAGATCGCCATGCGGCTGATCACGCCGGTAGTCGAGCTGGTGCAGCCGATCGTCGCGGGTATCAAGAAGTTCCTTGACGACGTATGGAAGAAGATCGGCGCCCCGATCGTCGACTGGATCAAGGAATCGGCTGCCGAACAGTGGCGCCTCATCAAGATGGTCGCCGGTCTTGTGCAGGATGCAGCAGTGTGGCTCTGGGACAAGACCGCCGGGCTGCGCGAACCATATATCCAGATGTGGAACATGCTGAAGGACTGGCTGGGGATCGGGATTCGCCCGACGGCCGCAACGGCATATTGCAGTGGGTCGAGCAGAAGCTCACCGAAGCCTGGAATGCGATAAAGCTCAAGCTTGCCCCCTATACCGAGCAGCTCAAGGCGGTGGGCGCGGCGGTGGGCGCCGTAATTCTCGCGCTTTCACCCGTCGGGCCGATGGTTGCCCTCGGCGCAGCCGCCATCGAACTCGGCAAGGGCATCTCCTGGGTTGCAGCGAACTGGGGCAAGGGCAACATCATGGCGACTGCCCGCGTCTTCGTCGAGAAGACGCTGATCCCTCCGCTTGCGTCGGCCATAGACAGAGTCACCGCCTCGGTTACGCGCGTCGCCAATTCGATCAGCGCCTCGCTCACCGGCCTAGCCGCAAGCCTCGCCAAGACCGCCGCCGTGGTCGGCGGAAGCGCCATCGGCTTCATCATTAGGCTGACCCAGTGGCTGTCGGATCAGGCACAATCGCTTGCGAGCTACGTCAACAGCAAGCTCGGCGAGCTCAAGCTGTGGCTCGGCGGCGCCTTCGACAAGCTCTCCGCCTTCTTGCGCGAGGTGATGAACTTCCTCAGTCGCGTGGGCGACGTGATCATCGACATCTACGGCTTGCCCGTGCTGCTCGGTGAGACCATCTGGAACGCGGTGCCGCAATGCATCAGGGATCCGATCGTTGATTTCCTCGGTCCTATCATACTCAGGCAGGTCGAGCTGTTCTCCGAACTGGTCAAGGACGACGACGCCTGGAAGAAAACCAAGGAAGAAGTGGGCCGGCTCATCAAGCTCGTCTTCCATAACAAGGATCTCGTGGGCGCGATCAAGGCCGCGTTCATGTTCGTGCTCAGGATCTTCAACCTGCCGCCCGATCTGCTCGCCACCGTCGCGGCCAAGGCTATGGCCGCCTGGGACCAGGTCATCAGGAAACCGCTCGAGTTCATCAAGTCGACGATCAAAGCAATCGCGCAGGGCTTCAAGATCATCTGGGACGACAAGCTGGAGAACATCAAGAACGGACTGCAGGGCTGGCTGCTGGGCGAGATCAAAGACAAGAACATCATCATGCCCACCAACTGGACCGATCTCGGCCAGATCTTCGAATTCGTGCTGAGCATCCTCGGCATCTCCGTGGACCACGTCTACGAACTCCTCGAGCAGCGCTTCCCCGGCCGGGCCCAAAAGTTCCGGCAGGTCATGGGCAAGATCACTCGCATCATGGAATGGGTGAACAAGTCCATCGATGTGACGAAGTCGCCGAAGGACAATGCAGCGGGCATGCTCAACCAGGCGAAGGACTTCGGGCTGTCGCTCCTCGAATCCGGCGCCGAGTGGATCATCAAAAAGGTTGCCGCAAAGGTGACCGAGGAGCTTGTCAAAGCGGCTGCCACAGCGGGATTCGGCGCGATCCTCACCGCCGCGCAGAGCCTATACAACGCACTCGTCACCGCCAAAAAGTGGATGCGCCAGATCCTCGACATGGCCAATCGCGGGCTCGACAACATCGTGGATCTCGTCAACGGCGCCTTCGAGAAGGTCGGTGGCGTCTTCGCCGATCTCATGAAGAAGGGCATGCCGGTCGTGATCGGGTTCCTGGCCGACCAGGTGGGGCTCGGCGATGTCGGCCGCGAGCTGGGCAAGGCCATCGACAAGCTGCGCGCCAAGGTCGACAAGGCGATCCTCTGGATCATCGACAAGCTCAAGGCCGGCATCGACTGGCTGATCGGCCTTGGAAAGAAGGCAATAGAGAAGGTCGCCGGCTGGCTCGGCATCAGCGAAAGGTTCAAAACGGAAGACAACGAGCCCCACCGGATCTACCTCGAAGGATCGGAACGCAACGCAAAGATCATGGTTGCCAGCAATGTGATTTCGCTGGCTAAGCTGCTCGAGCCCGATGGAAACCTAGAGTCGGAGGTGAAATCAGCCGGAACTCCGAGAAAGACCACGGCGCTCGCCAATGCCCGTGCGGAACTGGCCGCCGCCAACAAGGCGAAACTGACGCTGGAGAAAACCCCTGAGGACGCGGACTCCATAAAGACCCTGCGCGCATCGTTCAGGAAGCTTGTTGTTCACCTGGCGATCCTGGGCGTCGGAGTGTCGAAGGAATTTCCCGAAGCAAAGTTTTCATACCAGCCAATAGGGCCAATCGCAGGAACGGCCACAGTATCCGGGCTCTCGAAGAATACGCCGGAGGGCCAGAAGCCTGCTCCGACAATTGTTGGGTGGACTCATGTCAAGACCTTCGATCCCGAGCACAAGTACTGGGAGCGCGTGCATCTGGTCAGCCAATTCTTTGGCGGTTCAGGTGCCAATGCGAACCTCATCCCCGCCCGCAAAACGGACAATGCCTGGATGCGCGAGGGTCCCGAGGCCGCCGTGAAAGCCATGCTCGAGAAAAACATGATCGTGCACTACAAGGTGGCCGTGGCTGGCTATCACGACATCAAGGATCCGGATGACAACCAAGCAATCCACGGCTTCCCGACAGGAGTAAAGATCGACATCTCGACCATGAAAAAGAGGGGCAAGGAATGGGTTCAGGATGTGGCCACGAAGTTGTATCCCGCGCATCCCATCGCCGCCCCACCGCCAAAAGGCAAAGCGCTGGTCGACCTGAAGACCGCCAGCTACAAAACGTGGCGGGTGATATTGGGGCTGCCCTCCGGGCTCTCACACAACATTTCCGAAGTCAAGGGATCGGGATCTTTTGCTAATGAGGCGGATTTTCTATCGAGGATGAGAGCTTTCTATAGGAATATGAAGTCAGCGAACAAGGGCGACTTCGAAGACTACATACCAGAGATTGATCGTCTTCTCGGGCGGAAATCAGAGAAAGCAAGGGCGTATTTCTGATGCAGAAGACCCTAGACTTCATCCATAACTACAAGAGCTTGCCGGGCTTTCAGAACGTGGTCCACGATGTCGGCCCCCCGATCACACAGGCGGATATCGAAGAGTTTCAGGCGGTTTTGCAGAGCCTGAACGAAGACGACAAGGCCTCGCTCCTGGGCCTTTACGGTCAGGCAAGAACGTTGCAACTCGGCTTCGAGCATGTTTCCGGGAGCGAGGTGCAATTCGGAGGCATGAACATTTTTCCCTTCGGCAGCGTATTCTTCCATATCGGGCGCGACAGATTCGATCAGATCGCCTTTGACCGAACGATCGACGATAGACTGGTCACGTTTTCCGAAAGAGACGGTCGCCTGCAACTTTTCGTCGACACGGGTTCCAACGGCGAGGAGAAGCCCGAAGCTCTGGATCTGGGCGTCGGCGAGTACTTAGGCCTGCTCGATGAATGCCGTGGGCTTTTTCCCTGGCAAATGGCCATCTTGTCCAAGAAGCGAGGGTTGATGGACGACGAGAGAAAGCAGTTTATCAGCAACCTTAGTATCACCTTTCCCGACGCCGACACCAGCCTGTTCTGACGGCTCAACTCGCCAGCCAGGGCCTCTCCCTCACTCGCCGCATGGCGTGCGCCCGGCGCGGAAGGCTGAGCTTTTCCAGCACGTTGTGCACGTGATGCTTCACTGTGGCGACACTCAGTCCGAGTTCGCGGGCAATTTCCTTGTTGGTCATACCCCGGCCAATGAGTTGGAGCACGTCACCCTCCCGCTTGGTAAGGGGCTGCCCCTCCTCGGCCCTGGTGATTTCGGGCTCGCGCGTGAAGAGCGCCCGGAGGAGCCCGCCGGAGATCTCTTCCGGGCATGCCAACCGCCCTGCGATTGTATCATTTATCGCCTTGACCAGTTGCTCGACGGTGGAATCTCTCGATACGTAGCCCGTGAAACCAGCGCGGCCGCATCGGATCACGTCTTGCCGATGCTCGTTCAAGCCGAGTGCGACAAGAACGACATTGCGATTGGAAGCGGCAAGAGATCTTACCTCCTCCAGATCCAGTGGTTGGGTCATATCGACAAGAATTACATCGACTTTGTCGGCCTGCATCACGACGCGCATGGCACCGATATCGTTTACAACATGCAGAATCTCAATTCCCGCTCTACCCTCAAGGTACCGCGCAAGACCGTCCCCCAACAGTCTGACAGGTGTCAAGATGGCAACCCTCATACACCACCTGGGTAACTGACAAGCAAGAAATGAAGCCCACTTCTTGCTCCAGAGCGAAGTTATAATGCCAATCTATTCATGATTGCATTAGGAATGCCATATAAGTTACCGAATGACAAGCGGTCGTACGACCGACGGATGTCGTTCGAAAGCCCTGCCTAACCGCTCCGCCCACCCCCGAACCGTTAAAGGGCGAACAAACACCGGAGATCCTGCCTTCCCTACCAAGGGAGAGCAACCGCGGACTATCGTGACGCTAAGAGGTGACATATGGCCATCGGGCATGGGTGATGTGGCGCGCCGAATCATACTTGCTCCACGCGCAATCTCCTGATTAGCGCTAGCCCCTACTCGGACTCCTGGAGAGCCTGGCGTGTGGGTCTAATTTCCGAGCGGAAGACGACCCCGGCTTTTTCCATGGCGGTGAGGTACCGGTAGACACTCTTGCCAGCGTCGCTGCGCATTTCCGCATACGTCTTGATCCCATGCGCAATAAAGCTGACCGCCACGCCCAACCCGAGTTGCATCACGGGGCCGAGGGGTACGGCCAGCACCACAGTCGCGCCTCCGGCGGAGACCGGAGCGAGGCTGGACGCGCCTTCGATGAGCGCGGTCATTGCGTCCTTGCTTGGTCGGGTTTCCACGCGAGTCCGTATTTGGCTAAGACCTGGCGTAGGGATACTCCAGCTTGCCGTGATGCATCTGGAAGCCTAACCGGTCGTGCGCAGGACGTTCCCGTAACGTTGTGTCCTCGCTGAACTTGTCTCGAAATTTTGTTTCTCTGGCGTCCGCTTCAATTCGCGAAGCCAGACGAATTTGAGCCCGCTGCACATGACTTTCCCAAAGGGGCGCTGCCGCCAGCAACGGACCTGTTTTGACTTCTCATGAATGTAGCGCCTGATGGCATCCGTATCGCCAGCCACGTCCGGCGTTGGAACGATACGTTGCACTTGGTCAAAGAGAAACAGCGTAGCCTTAAGCCACCCTTCGTCGTCGATCCGCATGTATGGGTAGTATAGCGCCGTCTCCATGTTTCACCCCTGGGTTGTTTGGCAAGTATAGCAGTTTGACGTGTGAATCCACGACAAGCCGGTGACTAAGGAGTTTGCCAGATATTGGCTCGATCTACGGGACGGGCCACGGGATCGGATAGGACACCAGCCCGGCGAGACTGACGAGCCGCTTCTGGAACTCGCCGGCTTCGGCTCTCCGGCCGGTCGGCGGCCTTTCCACGCGTCGCCTTCGGCTTGCGGCTCTTTGCCGCTAATTTTCCTTTAGGTGTGACAAAACCTCCCCGCTTTTGAGCCTTTATTGATGCCATCGGTTACGCCCTACAGGTCCTCCGTTGGCGTCGCCGGCGCCGGGGTCACGGCATCGATGGCTATCTGAACCTTGCGGTGATAAGCCATCTCCAGCGCCTCGCAGAATTCGGCATATTGCAGTCTCCATCGGCGGATGGTGCGAATGCTCACCTGAAACGCCTGCGAGACCTCCAGATCGGTCGCGCCGAGTTCGGGGGGCTCCTCCTCCGCCATTCCAGTGTCTCGACATCGATGCCGAACGTTTCGGCGATGTCCTTGTCGTTGACCTTCGACAGGAACATCAGCCGGGCCATGCCGACAAACCGCTTCTGGAACTTCACCGGCTTGGGCTCTTGCGGCTTGTCGATCGCCTTGCCACGAGGTGCCCGCTTCCGCGGTTTCGCTGCGGATGTTCCCTTTAGGGGTGACAAAACCTCCCCATCTCGAGTCTTTTTGCGTGCCAGCTTTCGCCGCCTGCTGGTTCTCGACGGTTATTGCGGCGTCGATGTCGGACTGCACTTTGCGACGGTAGGACATCTGCTCGGCGCTGATGTTCGGAGCGTCAGGCAAGGCCATGATCCTTCTCCCACATCGCCAACTGCTCCGGAGACGGCGGCATGGCCGGTGTCCCGCCGCGCGCCTCGTTCTCCTTCTGCCCCTTGTGCCAGCCTCGGAACTCCTCGATTATGGTGCGGACCCGCGCGCGGGCCTCCGGGTCGTTTGCCGTTCCCTTCTCAGGCCGCGCAAGCTGGATTGACGCGACGGTGTCCTTGAGGCGGGCGTGCTCTTCGCTGATGAGCCTCTGCTCTGAGCGCACGATTGAGGCAAACTCGGCGGGGACGGGGATGAAAGCCTTACCGTCGATGTTGTATTCGCCGCGGATAAGCTTCTTGCAGGCGATGGTCAGTGCCTCATGGGACAGACCGGAGAGAGCGTAGGCATAGACCGTTTGCGCATCTCCGGGGGCGATCGTCGACGCCAAAGCTAGACCCGCCGTCTGTAGGGTCTTAAGGGCCTTGGCAACACCATCGTCACCGCATGGGCGAAGGCGTTCCGCCGTAGCGGTAATCTGCTGCTGCAAGGTCGATAACGTTGTCAGGGCGGTCGTCATTTCGGTCGGTTCCTTTGATGGTCCTGTCGAGCTCTTTGGCGAATGCTTCCTGGTGAAGCTGGAAGGCGGTTTTCTGCTGGGGGGCGGCGATCTGGATTGCTGGCGCGTTCCGCCGCGGTCCTGTTCGCGGGAAAGCCATGAGACGACGAACCGCTTCATGCCGGTGCTTGTCTTCCGGTTCTTGGGGTTGGCGTTGAGCCACGCTCGCATCGATGCGAGTTGCTGACGGACGTCGACCGCCGGGAAGGCTTCGGACCACTCCGCCACGTCGGCCTGAGTGATCCGCACTACCTCGTCCTTCGTTGCTGGAAGCTCAATCGCTGTCGGCGACGGAGGTGAGGCCGGAGCGGATCTATCCGGCTCCGGGCAAACCTCCGAACGAAGTGAGGAGGTATTATCTTTCTGGTTTCTGGTTTCTGGCTTCTGAGTAATAGGGTCCCTATTCAGGTACCCTATTAGGTGCCGATGATTTCTCTGTATTTTCATCGACTTGCGCCCAACGCTTTTGGACGGCTTTTCGGCCTTTACTGGCCCGTGCATGATCCTTCGTCATGCGTCGCGAGAAGATGACGCCGTCGCGTGTCACACTAAAGGCGCCGGCTTGTCTCAGCTCGGCCATCAACGCCGAAACCTCGTCCACCGATACACCCGTCATGCGCGCTACGGCGCCATCTTCTACAGGTTTGCCGTTGAGCAGCAGGTGCCCATACGGCTTAGCCTCGTGCATCAAGCAGAGGCATTCCATCCACAGCCCTCGAGCGGCGATGCTCACCGCCCTCAGAGCCTGGTCACCTCGCCAGTCGCGAGGGTAGAACTTCATCCATGGCGAACTCATCGCCCGTCTCGCAACAAACCGCGCTCGAAAGCGGTGAGATCGCTCATCCGCCACCTCGTTGTTCCTGGTGACAGTTCAACTGGTTTGGGGAATTCGGTGCGTTCCTTGGCCCAGCGCCAAACGGTCTGGATACTAACGGCAAAACGCTGGGCGACGTCGCGCACTGTCAGATACCGTTCAGCCTCTACGGACATTGGCTTCGGTGCGCCTGATGCCCGGCTGGCAAGGGAGCTTCGCTTATTCCCTGCCTGCAGAGATGAGTCGAGCTCACTGGAAGACTCAGGTTGCGGCGGGTTATCGGCAGTAGCCAATCGACAGGCAACCGACTTGCCGCGTTCTTCGTCGAGATTCGGGTGGCTGGAAAACGAGTTCCGGTTAACTGAGTCTTTGCTGCCGCAAGACATGAGTGTTCCTCTCCGCCTACCGGCGGTGTTGAGAGCGAGCACTCATGCGCAAGCCGAATTATGAGATACAGAACCGTATCGAACAGGCTCACTTATTGGGCGATTCGAGGAGACCACGCAAGATGCTAACTGCGCTGTTTCCGTATGCTCCATCAGGCCTCAGAGTTGGCCTCGATAACGACAGCTGTACGGAGCTCGGCACCGTGGTCGCGATCGGGGTACCGGTCCACTTGGAGCATAACGGGAGAACGACCTCGCACGATGGAAATTGTGGGGATTTGCCGGTAGCTCGAGACTCGCCCATTCAAATAGCTGCACCTCAACCGAGATGTGAGGTAGACAGCCCGCCGCCGCAAATTCGAACATCGCTACGGCAAGATCGCCATGAGGAATCGAAGCATTCTTCGCCTCGCTTGGGCAGGACGCATTTCGATCCCATAGTGAGAGTAGCGCCGATCATTCCTCAGGGTTGCCGAACGAGCAACTGTCACTGCAGTCGTGATGGGCTAAATGATGGTCCGTCAACGGAGGCGGACAAAAAATACAGGAAAAACAACGGCTTCATAACAAAACTGGCGGAGAGGGGGGATTCGAACCCCCGATGGGCTTGCACCCATGCCGCATTTCGAGTGCGGTGCATTCAACCACTCTGCCACCTCTCCGCGGGGCCGGTTGGCGCTTGTTCAGCGCGGCCGGTTCATAGCGGCAGTTTCTGCCGCTGGCAAGGGCTTGCGATAAGAATATCTGCGATATGGTGGCTTTCGCCTTGACAAGCAAGGGCCGTTCCCGTAATCCGCGCCATGAGTTGGTGTGGGCTTAGCTCGTGCCGCGCCGGGTAAGTGTTGTGCCCGTTCACTGGCGAAGGTCGAGGATTTCCGAGGCGCTTCGCTCCATGTAGCGACTGGCAAAAAGACGGCCTTGCCTTCGGGCAAAGAGCCGGACCGAACATGAAAGGACAAAATATGTTCGCAGTCATCAAGACCGGCGGTAAGCAGTACCGCGTGGCGGCCAATGACGTCATTACCATCGAAAAGCTGGAAGGCGTTGCTGGCGACAAGATCGAATTCACCGAGATCCTGATGGTCGGCGTCGGCGCCGATGCCACCATCGGTGCTCCGTTTGTCGAAGGTGCCGTCGTCAGCGCCGAAGTCGTGGATCAGGGCCGCGCCAAGAAGGTCATCGCCTTCAAGAAGCGCCGCCGCCAGAACTCCAAGCGCTCGCGCGGCCATCGCCAGCATCAGACGATCGTCCGCATCCTGGACATCGCTGCCGCCGGCGGCAAGGCGAAGAAGGCTTCGAAGAAGACCGAAGCCGCCGCTGAAGCTGCAAACTGAGTTCCGGGATCGAAGGTTTAAAGGAGAACACCAATGGCACACAAGAAAGCTGGCGGTTCGTCGCGTAACGGTCGCGATTCCGAGTCCAAGCGCCTTGGCGTGAAGAAGTTCGGCGGCGAAGCCGTCATTCCAGGCAACATCATCGTGCGCCAGCGCGGCACGAAGTGGCATGCCGGCGTCAATGTAGGCCTCGGCAAGGACCATACGATTTTTGCGCTTACGACGGGCAACGTGGACTTCCGCAAGAAGGCCAACGGCCGAGTCTACGTGTCTGTAATGCCGAAAGCCGAAGCAGCGGAATAAGCCGGTAGCGCTCTAAAACAGCCGGCGTCTCATCGACCCGGCTGACGCACCGCAAGGTTCCAAAGCCAGACTTCAAAGGGGAGATGGGGCGATACCCAACTCCCCTTTTCGCATGTCTGGAGGAAGAACCATGCAAACCGAGCTCGTCAGGGAAGACCAATCCCGGTCTCCCGAACAAAGGCTGAGGCCTCAGCGGTCAAGGACCGATTGCCCGATATTGTTATCGCCCAGGCTCGTTTTGCGCGCGCCCCATGAAGACGATATCGACGCCCTTGCCCATCTTGCCAACAATGCCAACATCGCCAACATGGTCTCGCGCATGCCGCACCCCTATACGACGGCGGATGCGGCCGATTTCGTGCGACGCGCAAAAGCCGGCACGATTGGCAAGTGCGTCTACGCGATCACGAAAGCGGACAATGGCGCATTCCTCGGCTGCTGCGGTGTCGAGCCGCACGCCGACGAAAAAACCGTCGAGCTCGGCTATTGGCTCGGCGAGCCCTACTGGAACCAGGGCTATGCGACCGAGGCGGCACAGACTCTGACCGACATGGCCTTCCGCACCCGCGACATCGACCAGATCGATGCGCGCTGCCGGGTCATGAACATCGCGTCGCGCCGGGTCATCCAGAAGTGCGGCTTTCAGTTCCAGGGTTCCGGCATGGTCGGCAGCCTGGCGCTCGGCGGCATGGTCCCGGTCGAATGGTACAGGCTCGACCGCAAGACCTGGGTCTCCTTGAGAAGCTGGGGAGGTGTCCGATGAACGCCCTGGTCACAGAGCGCGCCCGGGCGGTCGCCCGTCCCGGCCCCGGCCCGGCGCCGGTCATCGAAACGGAACGGCTGCGGCTGCGGCCGCACCGGCTTTCCGATGCGGCGGCCATCGCCGACTCGCTCGGGGATTTCCAGGTCGCGCGGATGCTTTCGCGCGTTCCGGCGCCTTACCACCACCAGGATGCGCTCGACTGGCTCAACCGCCAGACGGCCGATGTGCTGCCGGACTGGACGCTCGCCATCACCACCCCGGGCGACGACGTTCATATCGGCTGCATCGGCATCGAGCTCCGGCACGGCCAATGGCATGTCGGCTACTGGCTGAACCGGTTCTACTGGGGCAAGGGGCTGGCGAGCGAGGCGGTCCATGCCGCGGTCGAGCGCTTCTTCCGCCGCATGCCGGAAACGGTGCTGCATTCGGGCGTCTTCGCCGACAACCCGGCCTCGCTCAAGGTGCAGGAAAAGCTGGGCTTCCGGATCACCGGCTGCATCCAGATCTATGCGCTCGCCCGCAATGCGATGGTCGCGCATATCGAAACCCGGCTTGCGGCCGAGGATCTGCGCCGGCCGGACTGAACGGATAGGAACCCCGCCGGTACAGCTCCTGGCGGGGTTCTTCATGTCGATAATCTTTGACCTCTGCCGGAAGCGCCTATATCGATGGCGCAAAAGCAGAGCGGGATCGGGAACGTGCGCGGGCTGCCCCGCATTCCGTCCTCGACTCGAAGCGATCACTCAGAAATGGCGAACCGATGAAATTCCTCGACGAAACGAAAGTCTATATCCGGTCAGGGGATGGCGGCGCGGGCGCCGTTTCCTTCCGCCGCGAGAAGTTCATCGAGTTCGGCGGCCCTGACGGCGGCGACGGCGGCCGCGGCGGCGATGTCTGGGTGGAAGCCGTCAACGGCCTCAACACGCTCATCGACTTCCGCTATCAGCAGCATTTCAAGGCCAAGACCGGCACCCACGGCATGGGACGCAACCGTACCGGCGCCAAGGGCGGCGACGTGACGCTGAAGGTGCCGGTCGGCACGCAGATCTTCGAGGAAGACAACGAGACGCTGATCGTCGACATGGTGGCGGAAGGGCAGCGCTACCGGCTCGCCGCCGGCGGCAATGGCGGCTTCGGCAACGCGCATTTCAAATCCTCCACCAATCAGGCGCCGAGCTGGGCCAATCCGGGCCTGGAAGGCGAGGAAAAGACGATCTGGCTGCGGCTGAAGCTGATAGCCGATGCCGGCCTCGTCGGCCTGCCGAATGCCGGCAAGTCGACCTTTCTCGCCGCCTGCACCCGGGCTCGGCCGAAGATCGCCAACTATCCCTTCACGACGCTGCATCCCAATCTCGGCGTTGCCACCATCGACGAGAAGGAGTTCATCATCGCCGACATTCCGGGACTGATCGAAGGGGCGCATGAGGGCGTCGGCATCGGTGACCGCTTCCTCGGCCATGTCGAGCGCACCCGGGTGCTGCTGCATCTCGTCTCCGCGCAGGAAGAGGATGTCGCCAAGGCCTACAAGACCGTGAAGCACGAACTCGAAGCCTATGGCGGTGGGCTCGAGGAGAAGCCTCAGATCGTGGCTCTGTCGCAGATCGACGTGCTGGACGAGGAGGAATTGAAGGCGAAGGCCAAGGCGCTCGGCAAAGCCTGCGGCACGCCGCCGCTTCTCATCTCCGCCGTGACCAACAAGGGTATGACCGAGGCGCTGAGAGCATTGCGCAGCGTCATCGCCGCGGCAAAGGCGGGCGAAGAGGAAGCTTAGGCATGAACAAGGCCCGCAAAGCGCTCGAGAAATACCGCCGGGTCGTCATCAAGATCGGCTCGGCACTCCTCGTCGACCGCAAGACGGGGCTCAAGAAGAGCTGGCTCGACGCGCTCTGCGCCGATATTGCGGCCCTCAGGGCCAAGGGCGTGGAGGTCCTCGTCGTCTCCTCGGGAGCGATCGCGCTTGGACGAACGGTGCTCGATCTGCCAGCGGGTGCGCTGAAGCTCGAAGAAAGCCAGGCGGCCGCCGCCGTCGGCCAGATCGTGCTGGCGCGTGCCTGGTCTGAGAGCCTCTCGACCCATGCGATCGTCGCCGGCCAGATCCTCCTGACCCTCGGCGACACCGAGGAACGACGGCGCTATCTCAATGCCCGCGCGACGATCGGCCAGCTTATGAAGCTCGGCTCGGTGCCGATCATCAACGAGAACGACACGGTCGCGACCACCGAAATCCGCTATGGCGACAACGACCGGCTCGCAGCCAGGGTCGCGACCATGGTCGGCGCCGACCTTCTGGTCCTGCTCTCGGATATCGACGGGCTCTATACCGCGCCGCCGCATCTCGATCCGAACGCCCGCTTCCTCGAAACGGTCGCCGAAATCACGCCCGAGATCGAGGCAATGGCGGGCGGCGCTGCCTCCGAGCTTTCGCGCGGCGGCATGCGCACCAAGATCGACGCCGGCAAGATCGCCACCACTGCCGGCTGCGCCATGATCATCGCCTCCGGCAAGCCGGATCATCCGCTCGCCGCGATCGAGGCGGGCGCGCGCTCGTCCTGGTTCGCGCCGTCAGGCTCTCCGGTGACCGCCCGCAAGACCTGGATCGCCGGACAGCTCCTGCCGGCCGGTTCGCTCTCGATCGATGCCGGAGCGGAAGCGGCGCTGCGTTCCGGCAAGAGCCTGCTGCCGGCCGGTGTCCGGCAGGTGACGGGAAGCTTCAGCCGTGGTGATACGATTGCGATCATCGGCGATTCCGGCCGCGAGATCGCCCGCGGCCTTGCCGGCTACGATGCCGACGAGGCGCGCCAGATCGCCGGCAAGAAGTCGGCCGAAATCGCTGTTATCCTCGGCTATGCCGGCCGCACCGCCATGGTTCACCGCGACGATCTGGTCATGACGGCTCCATCGGGCGCGCGCCCTGCAGAGGAAAGCGACGAGGGAAAGGGCAAGCTCCATGCTTGAGACGGTCGAACAGGACAAGGACGTCAACGCGATGATGCTGGAGATCGGACGCCGCGCCAAAGCGGCCGCCCGACCGCTCGCGACTGCAAGCGCCGAGCGCAAGCATGCGGCACTCGTCGCCATGGCAGACGTCATCGTCGCACGGACCGCCGAGATCCTCGGCGCCAATGCGCTCGACCTCGAAAACGCGCGCGAAAGCGGTGTCGCCGCCGCCTTCATCGACCGGCTGACGCTGACGGAAAGCCGCATCCGCGACATGGCGGACGGCATCCGCGCGATCGCCGAACTCAGGGACCCCGTCGGCGAGGTGATCTCCGAATGGGACCGTCCGAACGGGCTCCACATCGAACGGGTGCGGACGCCCCTGGGCGTCATCGGCGTGGTCTATGAAAGCCGTCCGAACGTCACGGCGGATGCCGGCGCGCTCTGCCTCAAGGCCGGCAATGCGGTGATCCTGCGCGGCGGATCCGACAGCTTTCACTCGTCGCGGGCGATCCATGCCTGCCTGACCGAGGGATTGAAGGCCGCCGGCCTGCCGGAAGATGCGATCCAGATGGTGCCGGTCGCCGATCGCGCTGCCGTCGGCGCCATGCTCACCGGCCTGAACGGCGCGATCGACGTGATCGTGCCGCGCGGCGGAAAGAGCCTGGTCGCCCGTGTTCAGAAAGAGGCGCGGGTGCCGGTGTTCGCCCATCTCGAGGGGCTCTGCCACATCTATGTCGATGCGTCGGCCGATCACGATATGGCGAAGAAGATCGTCGTCAATGCGAAGATGCGCCGTACCGGCATCTGCGGCGCCGCCGAGACGCTGCTGATAGACCGCAACGCCGCCGAGAAATTCGCAAAGCCGCTCCTCGAGGCGCTCGTCGATGCCGGCTGCGAGGTGCGCGTCTGCGACGACCTCGCAAGGCTCATGCCCGGCCTGAAAGCTGCGACCGACGAGGATTGGGCCACAGAATATCTCGATGCGATCATCTCGGTAAGACTGGTCGACGGCATTTCCGGCGCGATCGAGCACATCAACACCTGGTCGTCGGCCCATACGGAAGCCGTGATCGCCGAGAATCCCGCCGTGGTCGAGCGGTTCTTCTCCGAGATCGATTCGGCGATCCTCCTGCACAATGCCTCGACGCAATTCGCCGACGGCGGCGAGTTCGGCATGGGCGGCGAGATCGGCATCGCCACCGGCAAGATGCACGCCCGCGGGCCTGTCGGCGTCGAACAGCTCACCTCGTTCAAGTATCGCGTGCGCGGCACCGGACAGGTGCGGCCCTGACGACACCGAGCGAAGTGAATGCGCGCTATCTGAGCATGCCTCATGTCGAGTCCGGCATGGCCGTCGGCCTGTTCGGCGGATCCTTCAATCCGCCGCATGACGGGCATGCGCTCGTCGCCGAGACCGCTTTGCGCCGGCTCGGGCTCGATCAGCTCTGGTGGATGGTGACGCCCGGCAATCCGCTCAAGGACCGCAACCATCTCGCACCTCTTGGCGAACGCATCGCGATGAGCGAGAAGATCGCCCGTAATCCGCGCATCAAGGTGACCGCTTTCGAGCAGGCGCTCGGCCAGAGCTACACGGCCCGCACGCTGGAAGCGATCCGCGCGCGCAACCGCGACGTCCGTTTCGTCTGGGTCATGGGCGCGGACAATCTCAAGAACTTTCACCGCTGGCAGGACTGGCGCAAGATCGTCGCCACTTTCCCCATCGCCGTTATCGACCGGCCGGGATCGACTCTTGCCTATCTTTCCTCGCCGATGGCGAGGGCTTTCAGCAAGGCCCGGGTCGACGAGGAGGATGCGGGAACCCTCGCTTTCCGCCGCGCGCCCGCCTGGACCTTCATTCACGGCCCGCGTTCGGGCTCGAGTTCGACGGCGCTTCGTTCGGCCAAATTCGGGTGATTTCCCGTAATTCGGATCTCGTGTCTTGAAACCGTATGGGTTTGATGCCTACATTTAAGGACGGTTCGAACAATTATTTCGAATCGAACGTGCCTGTTCTGTTCATTTGGAAAGGAAAAACCCTGACAACAGCACACGCCAAGGGATATGCGGCATCCGCATTCCCGCGCAGCACGGAATCGAGCGACGAAGCCGCTGTCCGTGCGCTTCAACTGGTCCTCGAAAGCCTAGAGGACTCGAAGGCAGAAAATATCGTTACCATCGACATTGCCGGAAAATCGGCGCTGGGAGACTTCATGGTCGTCGTCTCCGGGCGATCGAACAGGCATGTGATGGCCATTGCCGACCACTTGATCACGGACCTGAAGGACGACGGCCTCGGCAGGGCTCGCGTCGAAGGTCTCGAGGGTGGCGACTGGGTACTGATCGACACCGGCGATGTGATCGTTCACATCTTCCGGCCGGAAATCCGGGCGTTCTACAACATCGAAAAGATGTGGGCGGCTCCCGAGATCGAAGACGGTACCCTGCACTGAGACACGTCGCCCGATCCTGACCATCGACTCAGGACGGAGCGACGGCCGGTGCCGAACGTGACATGCGATTGCCATCGCCGACGAGGCGGATGGCGGCAAGAATATTGCCGGTCGATAACAACCGATCGGCGCCGGCGGGGACGGATCGGGTCATGCGTATCGGACTTTTCGCAGTCGGCCGCCTCAAGGCGGGGCCGGAAAAGGACCTTGCGGGCCGCTATCTCGACCGGTTCGCCAAGGCGGGTCCAGCCGTAGGCCTCGAATTGGCCCGCGTCGTGGAGACAGTCGAAAGCCGCGCCGGCAATGCGGAGACGCGCAAGCGCGAGGAAGCCGGACAGCTTGAAAAAGCGCTCGCCGAGGGCAGCCTGCTCGTGCTGCTCGACGAGCGCGGCAAGGCGCTCGACTCGGAAGCTTTCGCACACCTGCTCGCTACCTTCAGGGACAGCGGCAAGCGCGATCTGATGATAGCGATCGGCGGTGCCGACGGACTCGATCCCGCGCTCCACGCCCGCGCCGACGCCGTGCTCAACCTCGGCAGGATGACCTGGCCGCACCAGCTCGTGCGCATCCTCATCGCCGAGCAGCTTTATCGCTCCGTGACGATCCTTTCGGGGCATCCTTATCATCGGGCCTGATCCGGCTGCCGCACCCCGCTGCCGCGCTTTATTTTCGTAGAACCGGCCCGGTCCGCCTCCCGATACGATAACGCGAATATGTATTGGTTTGCCCAGCCAAATCAGATTAGGGTCTCCTAACTTTTGGACTTATGAGACGGGATGAGACCTCCAACGAATAGAGCCTGCTTGCAGCGGGGCGCCCGGCGGTTCGGCTGCGGCACTGCGGTCATGGCGCTTTTCCTGTCGGTGATCGGCCCGACTGCGGCTCAGGACGCGCCCGCCGCCGCGCCGGCCGATGCGGGTGCCGCCAAGCCGGCGCCGCCGGATCCGGCTGCCGATCTGGCGGTCCGGCGCGACAGTACCGCGAGCGAGCTCGAGGCACTGTCGAAGACGATCACGCTTTCGCGGGATCGCTCCGAGGCACTCGAAAAGACGATCGCCGAGATCGACAAGAGCAACGAGACCCTCCGCGAAGCCCTCGTGGATTCGGCAGCCAAGCGGCAGGAGCTCGAACGCCGGATCGCCGACGGCGAAAGGAAGCTCGGCGATCTGCGCGTCAAGGAGGATGTGGTGCGGCGTTCGCTGCGGGCCCGTCGCGGCCTTTTGGCCGAGGTGCTCGCCGCTCTCCAGCGCATGGGCCGCAATCCGCCGCCGGCAATCCTCGTGACCCCGGAGGATGCGCTCGGCTCCGTACGCAGCGCCATTCTGCTCGGCGCCGTCGTTCCCGAGATACGCGAGCAGACCGACAGCCTCGTCGCCGACCTGAAGGCGCTCGCCGATATCCGCAGCGGCATCGCCAGGGAACGCGAGGAACTGACCGCGGCAATGACCGCCCGGCTCGAGGAAGAGCGGCGCATGTCGATGCTCGTCGCCGAAAAGGAGAAGCTGAGACAACGCAATGCGGCCGATCTGGCGGTCGAACAGCGCAAGGCCGAGGAACTCGCCCTGCAGGCGGGGAACCTCGAGGGCCTGATCTCATCGCTCGAAAACGAGATCTCCTCCGTGCGCGAAGCCGCCGCCGCCGCCCGCGCCGAGGAGGAGGAACGCCGCCGCATGAGCGCGGCCGAGCGCGAGGCTGCGCGGGAGCTCGCCCGGAGTGCCGTGCCTGACAAAAACCGCATTGCGCCGGCATATGTCTTTTCCGAGCTGCGGGAGCGGCTGGCTTATCCCGTTGCGGGTTCGCTTGTGCGCCGTTTTGGCGACGCGGACGGAACGGGGCATTCGCTGCAGGGGATCATGCTCGAGACCAATGCAGGCGCGCTGGTGACTACGCCGGCGGACGGGTGGATCGTCTATGCCGGGAGTTTCCGCAGCTACGGGCAGATGATCATTCTCAATGCCGGGGACGGGTATCATATCGTGCTCGCCGGCATGGAAAACGTCAGTGTCCGGCCGGGGCAATTCGTCGTGGCCGGGGAGCCGGTGGCGGCGATGGGTGCAAAAAGAGTGGCGAGTGCGGCGGCCTTGGCGCTGGAAACCGACAGGCCAACGCTTTACATTGAATTCAGAAAAGACGGGAAGCCGGTTGATTCCCGACCGTGGTGGACCGCAGCAGAGGTTGGAAGGGCGCGAAATGATACGTAGAGCTTCACTTGTCCTGGTCGGGGCGCTGATGGGCGCGACGGCGATGGGCGTCGTCTACTCGGCAACCATGCCGGCCGTGGCCGCAAATTCGTCGACATACCGCGAACTGGCGATCTTCGGCGACGTGTTCGAGCGCGTGCGCGCGCAATACGTGACGCCGCCGCAGGATGACAAGTTGATCGAGAACGCCATCAACGGCATGCTCTCGTCTCTAGACCCGCATTCGAGCTACATGAACTCGACCGACGCCGAAGATATGCGTACCCAGACGCGCGGCGAGTTCGGCGGCCTCGGCATCGAGGTCACCATGGAAGAAGATCTCGTCAAGGTGACGAGTCCGATCGACGACACGCCCGCCGCGCGCGCCGGTGTGCTCGCAGGCGATTTCATCTCGAAGATCGACGGTCAGGACGTCCGCGGCCTCAAGCTGGAGGAAGCGGTCGACAAGATGCGCGGCGCCGTCGGCACGCCGATCAAGCTGACGATCCTGCGCAAGGGAGCCGAAAAGCCGATCGAACTGACGATCGTACGCGACGTGATCGCGGTCCGCGCGGTGAAGGTCCGTGTCGAAGGGGATGTCGGCTATCTCAGGGTCATCTCGTTTACGGAAAAGACCTTCGAGGACCTGAAGAAGGGCATCGAGAAGATCCAGGCGGAAGTTCCCGCGGACAAGCTCAAGGGCTATGTCCTCGACCTGCGCCTCAATCCGGGCGGCCTGCTCGACCAGGCGATCAATGTCTCGGACGCGTTCCTGGAGCGTGGCGAGGTCGTTTCGACCCGCGGCCGCAATCCGGATGAAACCCGCCGCTTCAATGCGACCCCGGGCGACCTGGCCGGCGGCAAGCCTGTCGTCGTGCTCGTCAACGGCGGCTCGGCATCCGCGTCGGAAATCGTGGCCGGTGCTCTCCAGGACCTGAAGCGCGCCACCGTTCTCGGCACGCGCTCCTTCGGCAAGGGCTCGGTACAGACGATCATCCCGCTCGGCGACGCCGGAGCGCTGCGTCTGACGACGGCGCTCTATTACACGCCGTCCGGCAAGTCGATCCAGGGCACCGGCATCACGCCCGACATCAAGGTGGAGCAGCCGCTGCCGCCCGAGCTTCTGGGCAAGGTGGAAGCGCAGGGCGAATCCGATCTGCGCGGTCACATTCCGGGCCAGGAAGAGACCGAAGAGGGCTCCGGCTCGGTCGCTTACGTGCCGCCGGAAACCAAGGACGACATTCAGCTGAACTATGCGTTCGACCTGTTGCGCGGCAAGAAGACGGATCCGGCCTTCCCGGCCAACCCGGAACAGGCGCAGCTGAAGGAATAAGCCCCTCACCTGCAGAGTTTCAGGTGAGAGGAATCAAGGAGGCGCCGGGCTGTTCAACCCGGCGCCTTTATATTATCCATCGGCATGCAGTCGCATGTGCGATGATTCTGGCCTCCTTCAAGTCCATCGTCATGGCCAGCGGCGATTCGCGCCAGGATCGAAGCTCGACCGAGGCCCCGTTTGGCAACTGACCTCAACGCCCCGCTGGGCCAGAACCGCAAGGAGAGACCGGCACGCAAGCGCGATCTCCGTCGCGACCTGCGTTACTGCGGCCTCAGCCTGGGAGCCCTTGCGGTCATCGGGCTTTCCGCATGGAGCGCCCTTTCTCCCGGCCACCAGACCCGTTCACCTGCAATGCCCGCAGCGACCGCGACCCTCGCCACCGAACCGGCGCCACCCTCGGAGGGCCGAAAAGCCAGGCCGGAGGCGCTCCACCGGAGCGGC
The DNA here is from genome assembly GCF_029201645.2 of Sinorhizobium prairiense. Taxonomy (NCBI): domain Bacteria; kingdom Pseudomonadati; phylum Pseudomonadota; class Alphaproteobacteria; order Hyphomicrobiales; family Rhizobiaceae; genus Sinorhizobium; species Sinorhizobium prairiense. Next base: position 3,366,225 of record NZ_CP104131.1, on the reverse strand, counting down.
GCTCTCTCCGGCGCACATGTCGAGGCCGTTCTAACCGATGATGGCGCGACGGTCAGGAAATACACGCCCCGTTCGCGCGAAACCGGCGGCCCCGCGCTGATCGGTGTCGAGCCCACGCGAGGGCAGGACCCTCGCATGGCAGCCCTTCCAAATGAAAGCCTGCTGGAAGACCGCCCGGAAGGCCGCCTGCCGGTCATCGGCCCGGACGGGCTGAGGCCGATGGAGCAATATGCGCGCCCCTGGTCCGGCGCCCGCGGAACGCGGATCGCCATCGTCGTCGGCGGCCTCGGCCTCAGCCAGACGGGGACGCAGCGCGCCCTCCGCGCACTGCCGCCGGAAGTGACGCTTGCCTTCGCCGCGGCCGGAAACAGCCTGCAGCGCTGGATGCAGGAGGCGAGGCGTAACGGCCACGAGATCCTGCTGCAGGTGCCGATGGAACCGTTCGATTACCCGAACAACGATCCCGGCCCACACGCGCTGCGCGTTTCCTCCGATGCCGGGAAGAACCTTGCGGAACTGCATCGAAGCATGGGACAGATCACCAATTACACCGGCGTGATGAACTATCTCGGAGGCCGGTTTCTCTCCGATACGGATGCGCTCGAGCCCGTCATGCGCGATCTCGGCAAGCGGGGCCTCCTGTTCCTGGACGACGGGACGTCGGCGCAATCGCTCTCGGGCACGCTCGCCGGCGCCTTCGACGTGCCGCACGGTTTCGCCGATCTCGTGCTCGATGGCGAGCTCAGCCGCAATGGCATCCTGCGCAGACTCGACGAGCTGGAGCGCATCGCGCGGAGGAACGGCACCGCGATCGGGGTCGCTTCCGCCTTCGACGAAAGCGTGGCGGCCATTGCCGAATGGATCGAGGAAGCCGGCGGGCGGGGCATCGAGGTGGTCGGCGTGGCCGCACTCGTCAAAGATCCGAAACAAAACTGATTTAAGCGCAGTGGACCATCGAGTCATACGGCTCGCGGCAACATGCAAAGGAAGGACGATATGGGGAAGGATAAGGGGCGCGTCATGACGGCTGAGGATCTGCCCTATCGGCCATGTGTCGGCGTCATGGTTCTCAACCGGCAGGGACTCGTCTGGGCCGGGCACCGGCTCGCCGTCGGCAATTCCGAATACGACGGTTCGCCGCAGCTCTGGCAGATGCCGCAAGGCGGCATCGACGATGGCGAGGACCCGCTCGCGGCCGCCTATCGCGAACTCTACGAGGAGACCGGCATCCGCTCGGTCTCGCTCCTGGCGGAGGCGCCGGATTGGATCAATTACGACCTCCCGTCGCACCTGATCGGGATCGGTCTCAAGGGCAAGTACCGCGGCCAGAGGCAACGCTGGTACGCCTTCCGCTTCGAGGGCGAGGAGAGCGAAATCGCGATCAACCCGCCGCCCGGCGACCACGAGCCGGAATTCGACGCCTGGGAATGGAAGCCCATGCACGAACTTCCGGGTTTGATCGTGCCCTTCAAGCGCAAGGCCTATGAAGAGGTCGTCGCGGCATTTTCGCATCTGGTGCGGTGAGCGAAAGGGCTACCGGAATTAGCCCCTCATCCGGCTGTCGCCACCTTCTCCCCGCTTGCGGGGAGAAGGGACACGCGGCTCCGCCTTGCCCTGAATTCGACGGCGGAAGACGCCTGGCGTTTGCTGCCTGTCTCCTTCGCCCCGCTTGCGGGAGAAGGTGGCCGGCAGGCCGGATGAGGGGCTGATTTAATTCGCCGCCCTTGAGGGGGCTGGGATTTACTCGGCTTCGTCGGCGGAAGCGGCGTTGAGCTGGCCGTATTTTTCCTCACCGATCTTGCGGAGCAGATCGAGCTGCGTTTCGAGGAAGTCTATGTGGCCCTCCTCGTCGGCGAGCAGTTCCTCGAAGAGCTTCATCGAGACGTAATCGCCGGCCGCGTGACAGATGTCGCGGGAGTTCTTGTAGGCGGTGCGCGCGTCGTACTCGCCGGCAAGGTCGGCTTCCAGGACTTCCTTGACGTTCTGGCCGATGCGCAGCGGCGCGACCGTCTGCAGATTCGGATGACCTTCGAGAAAGATGATGCGAGAGACGAGCTTGTCGGCGTGGTGCATTTCCTCGATCGATTCGGCGCGCTCCTTCTTGGCGAGCAGCGTGTATCCCCAATCTTCGAGAAGGCGGTAATGCAGCCAGTACTGGTTTACGGCACCGAGTTCGAGATAGAGCGCTTCGTTAAGCTGCTCGATGACCTTTGCGTCGCCTTTCAAGATCCGCCCTCCGGTTTTCTTCATGGAATTGTCTGAGGCGGTTCATGAAATCAAATATATCGGCGTCCGTCGAGTCGCGGCGGGCGTGATATTGCTCGGTGGTGCGGATGATGATGTCGACGACATTGGGAAAACAGCCGCAGCAACGGCCGCGTTTTTCCATCGCATGATAGACTTTCGCCGGCACGATCAACTGCCAACAGTCCTCGTCGAGGAGGCCGACGATCGTGTCCTCGATGTCTTTCTCGGTGATGAAGTTGCAACTGCAAACCAGCATTTCGTCGTGTCCATCATACGCAACGCTCTGATTTTGCGATAAAGCAAAAGAGGACATTTGCCGTCAACTAAAAACTCTTCTCCATATGGTTGAAGGGCGCATTAGAGCGATTCTAAACTTGATGGAAATCGTCGCATTTTCATTACATTAGGCGATTCTAAGGAGGGGATTTTTCCTCCATGACTTGTAATTCCGGCAACGGTGCCTGCGACATTTTTACACAGGTCGCCTTGGGGCCTCAATCGCAAGGCGACGACTTCGATGCGAGTAATGACGGGGCTCAATGAAAATTGCGCCCCTTCGGCATGACCTCCGCTACCTGGGCGGCCGCCTCGCCCTCCGGTGCTGCGCGAGCGGTCAGGCCCAGGCGCAATTGCCGGAGTTTTTTCTTTTCGCGGGCGTCCGCGCTCGGCCGCAAGACCTCGTCCGCGCGGTCGTTGACGCCGAAACGCCGCGCCTCCCGGCGCAGCAGGCCAAGCATGGGCGTTATATCCTCCAGATGATCGGCGACCACGTGAATGACGCCGCTCTGGTTCTGCAAGCGGCCGCGGACTTTCACAAGCCGCGATCCCATGACCTGCCGCCGGTATTTCTGGAACGTCTTTTCCCAGACGATGATATTGGCGATGCCTGTTTCGTCCTCGATCGTCATGAAGATGACGCCATTGGCAGAGCCCGGCCGCTGCCTGACCAGTACAAGGCCCGCCACCGTCACCCATCTCCCCGTCGCGGTTGCGGCCAGATCCCGGCTGCGCAGGATACCCATTCGCGAAAAATCCTCCCGCATGAAGGACACGGGGTGCGCCTTCAGGGAGAGCGTCAGGGTGCGATAGTCATGAATGACCTGTTCGCCTGCCGGCATTTCGGGAAGAGCGACCTTGGGCTCGATCTGCAGATCGTCGGAACCCGCCCCTTCGAAAAGCGGCAACCGCTCCACCGCCGACTGCTCGTCGAGCGCCTTTACCGCCCAAAGGGCCGCTCGCCGGTCGAGACCTACCGACCGGAAGGCATCGGCATCCGCAAGGCGCTCCAGAACGGCGCGGGAAAGCCCGGACCGAAGCCACAGGTCATGAACGGAGCGGTATCCCTCCCCCGGCGCGCGACCAGCGCTTCCATATCCGTCTGCTTCAGGCCCTTGACCAACCGGAAGCCCAGCCGAACGGCCTTCCGGGTTTTGATCACCTCCCGCATGCTGGCGTGGCGCGGGTGGACAGCATTCTTGTCGAAGGAACCCTCGCCTTCGAGCAGGGCGTCCCAATCCGAATGGTTGATGTCGACCGGCAGCATTCTGACCCCGTGTTCGCGGGCATCGCGCACCAGTTGCGCCGGTGCATAGAAACCCATCGGCTGCGCGTTCAGGAGCGCGGCGCAGAAGATGTCCGGATAATAGGTCTTGAGCCAGGCCGAGGCATAGACGAGAGAGGCGAAGGAGGCAGCATGGCTTTCGGGGAAGCCATACTCGCCGAATCCCTTGATCTGGTTGAAGCAGCGCTCGGCGAATTCCCTCTCGTAGTTATTCGCAACCATGCCCTCCACCATCTTCCGCTCGAAGGTGTGGATCGTTCCGGTCCGCTTGAAGGTGGCCATGGCGCGGCGCAGGCGGTCGGCCTCGCTGGGTGAAAAACCGGCGGCGGTGATGGCGATCTGCATCGCCTGCTCCTGGAACAGCGGCACGCCCAGCGTCCTTTCAAGAACCGCCTTCAATTCCGGGCTGGGATACACGACCGCCTCGCCCCTGCGCTGGGCTTCGCGCCGTTTCAGATAGGGATGCACCATATTGCCCTGGATGGGACCGGGGCGAACGATCGCTACCTCGATCACCAGATCGTACATTTCGCGCGGCTGCAGGCGCGGCAGCATGCTCATCTGCGCCCGGCTTTCGATCTGGAAGACGCCGACCGTGTCGGCGCGGCAGATCATGTCGTAAACCGCTTCGCGATGATCCTGGTAGATTTCGGCCAGCGTTATCGGCTTGCCGTAATGCGCCTCGAGCAGCTTGAAGCCCTTGGCAAGGCAGGTCAGCATGCCGAGCGCCAGCACGTCGACCTTCAGTATCTTCAGCTCGTCGAGATCGTCCTTGTCCCATTCGATCATGTAGCGGTCGGGCATGGCCGTGTTCATGATCGGCACGACCTCGTCGAGCCTGTCGCGGGTAATCACGAAGCCGCCCACATGCTGCGAGAGGTGGCGCGGAAAATTCATGAGCAGACTGGCATAGGCAAGCACGCGCCTGGTGAGAGGGTCCGCCGCGTCGAGCCCCGCCCCTTTCGCCTGCTCCTCGGTGAAAGGCGAGGTGCCCCAGCCCCAGATCGAACTGACGAGAGCCGATTGAACGTCTTCCGAAAGGCCGAAGGCCTTGGCGACCTCGCGCCCGGCGGAGCGCGAGCGATAGCTGATCACCGCGGCGGTCAGGCCCGCATGCTCCTTGCCGTAAGTCCTGTAGATATACTGGATCACCTCTTCGCGCCGCTCGTGCTCGAAGTCGACATCGATATCGGGCGGCTCGTCGCGATCCTTCGACAGGAAACGGTCGAACAGCAGGGTGAATTTCTGCGGATCGACATCGGTGATGCCGAGGCAGAAGCAGACCGAGGAATTGGCCGCCGATCCCCGCCCCTGGCAGAGAATATTCACGCTGCGGGCAAATTTCACGAGCTTGTGCACGGTCAGGAAATAAGGCTCGTATTTCTTGTCGTGGATGAGCTCGAGCTCATAGTCTATCTGACGCATCACCTTTTCCGGCACGCCTTCGCGATAGCGCTCGGCCGCACCTTCCGCGACGAGCCTCCGCAAGCTTTCGGCCGGCGTCTCGCCATCGGCGTTTTCATCCGGATATTGATGGCTGAGCTCGTCGAGGCTGAAGGTGAGCTCGCTGAAAAATTTCCGCGTATTGGCAAGCGCCTCGGGGTAGTCGCTGAAAAGCCTGGCCATTTCCCTTGGGCCCTTCAGGTGCCTTTCGGCATTCTTCTGCAGAAGGAAGCCGGCGCCGGCGATCGGCACATGCTCCCGGATGGCGGTGACGACATCCGCGAGCGGCCTGTAATGCGGATCGTGATAGAGCGCGTCATTGGTGGCGAGCAACCCGATGCCGGTTTTTCGGGCAAGGGCTGCCAGGACGGCAAAATCATGCCGGTCGAAACCGTCATAATGCGGCGCCAGGCCGAGATAGAGCCGGTTGCCCGCATGCTCCTGCAATGTCCCGAGCAGCACCTCCAGGCTCTCCGCCTCCGGCCGTCCTTCGCTTTGCATGACGATCAGAAGAAGCTCCTCCTGCCATTCGAGCAAGTCGGCGAGATGGAGCGTGCAGTCGCCCTTCTTCGAGCGCAGGTTCCCGGCGCTGAGCAGGCGGCAGAGATGCCCCCAGCCCCGCCTGTTTTTCGGATAGGCGAGAATGTCCGGCGTGCCGTCGGCAAAAACCAGGCGGGCGCCCGGCTGGAAGGGGTAGCCCTCCACCTTCGCCTTGGCATGGGCCCTGACGACGCCGGCGACGCTGTTGCGGTCGGCAATGCCGAGACCGGCAAGCCCCGCCTTCTTGGCGAAGACGACCATCTCTTCGGCCGGCGCCGCCCCTTCGAGGAAGGAGAAATTCGTGCGCGCACCGAGCTCGCAGAAGGCAGTATCCGCGCTCATGCGAAAACTCCGTGCATGAACCAGCGGGGTGAGGCGGTCTCCCTTCCGTAAAGGCCTTCGCGAAACAGCCAGAAGCGGCGGCCCTCCTGATCCTCTATCCGGAAATAATCGCGCGTCGGATGATTCTCCCCGTCGATCCACCATTCGGCGGCGATGCGCTCCGGCCCCTCGGCACGGGCGACGCGGTAGCGGGTCTTGCGCCAGTTGAAGCTTCGCGGAGCGCCCTCGGGCACTTCCGCCGTCGCCTCCACCGGTTCGGGATGCGCGAAAATCCGAAGCGGACGGTTTTCGGGGAAAGCCTTCTCTTCAAGGGCAGGCGGCCTCAGGACCGCGGCCACGTCCGTCACGGCGGCAAATCCGCCCGCCCGTTCCGGCAGATGGCTTTCGGCAAGGGTCGCCTGCATCAGACACCCGGGCCCGAAACGGGCGGAGACCTTGTCGACGAAGGCCGCGAGCGGCTGGCTTTCGTCGGGGGCGCCGGAAAAATCCTGCTGCGCCGGATCGAGCCTTTCGCTTCCGAGGACCGAAAGCCGGACGATTTCGAAACCATATCCGGCATCGAGATCGTCATGAACCGCCTGCAGCCGCTCGCGAAAGAGGGCGGCTATGCGGGCGGCATCGTTCAAGGGCACGGCCGCATGGGCTCGGACGCGGAATACCCGGCCGTCGACGCGGAACAGGAGGAGCTCGAAGAGCCGCCCGCCTTCGCCATGCCGCTCAAGCGAGGAGCGGACATCCCTGGCGAGGTGACGGGTCAGCTCGAGAATGTATTCCTCGTCCTGCACCGGCTCGGCGAGCCGGCGCTCGGCGGAGAAGCTCGGCACGGGCAGCCGGGGCGAAAGCGGCTCGTCCTCGAAGCCTCTCGCCTGATCGAGTCTGAGGAGAAGGGAGGAGCCGAAGCGGCGGGCGAGCGGCGCCCGCGGCGCTTCGAGAAGATCGCCGATCTGTTTCAGCCCGACCCGTTCGAGTGCGGCCGCGGTGTCCGCCGGCAGTCGCAGCGCGGCGACCGGCAAGGGTGCAAGCACCGGGTCCCCGTCCTCGGGCGCAATGACGTCGGCATCGCCGTAACGGGCGACAGCCCAGGAAAGCCCGGCTGCGGAGGAGACGGTCGCCCGCGCCTCGACGCCGAGAGAAAAGACGCGACAGGACATCGCTGACGAGCGCCTTCTCGCCGCCTTGAAGATGGGCGCAGCCGGTGATGTCGAGAAACAGGCCATCCGTGCCGTCGAGTGCCACGAGCGGCGTATAGCGGTCGCACCAGTCGGCAAGCGCCTCCAGAAAGGCCTGGTCGGCGGCCGGATCGGCGGCAATCACGTCGAGCGAGGGACACATGGCGCGGGCTTCCGCCGCCCCCTGGCCGCGCCTCAGGCCGATACGCTCTGCAAAAGTATCGAGCGCAACGAGCCGCATGGCATTGTCGATCTTGGCGGCGAAGACGACGGGCGGATGGTCAGGACGCCCGCGCGAAAGCCAGGAGGCGCCCCATCGGCTGCGCGCGACGCGATCGGCCGGCAGATGCGGAAAGTGGATCGACAGGATCCGTTGGCTCATCGTTTGTCTGAAGAGCGGCGCTCCGGCGTTCATCGAGTGAGTAGAAGCGGCGGTCATGGGCGTTCCATTCGAGAAAGATGTCGTCAGAGGCTTGGCGCCTGCTTTTTTCGACAAGGAGGTGAAAGGCGGAATGGTCGATGCTGCCGCAAAGCACCGAACCATCGGGAAGAGGACGTTCGCCGGCCGGTGCCGGCTTGACCTGGATCCGGAAGAAGGCGCTGCTCGCCTCCTCCTCGCCCGCCTGACGCAAGACGAGAAGAGGCACGCCGCCCGCCCGGGCTCTCACATGCAGACGCCGGCTCTCGCTCAGGGCGAGACAGGCAGGGTTGCCGCGGACTTCCAGAACGACCACGGCGAAGACCGGTACCGAAAGCGCCGTTTCGGCGATCCACAGCGCATCCTTCACCGTGCGTGCCGAAACGAAGAGAAAGCGCTCGGCGTCGAGTCCATAGGCCTTGAGGCCCGGCGCATAAGGCTGACCCGCCTCACAGGCAGCAAGCGTCTGGCTGATCCAAAGGACCGGGGCCAGACGGCCATTCTCCTTCTTCTGCCGCTGATAGAGCACCGCAAGCGCCGCCACGAAGCCGGCGGCCGCGCCCGCATCCCGGGTCTCGGCATTGCGGATTTCCATCATGCCCTCGAGCGGCAACCCGCCCTGGAGGGTCTCATCGAATTGCGGGACGCCGAGCGGCAGGACCTTGCGGCGGGGCGCCTCCTCCTTGTCGCGGCGAAAGCCGACGGGATCGGCCGCCTTGGCCGACCGGACGCATCCCGGCACCCCGCGATCTTCAATCCGCGCAATGGTCTCGCGAAGGGAAAGAACGGTTTGCCGTTGCACGGCGTTTCCGGCCATGACGGTCAGCTCCATCTGCATGTTCATGTTATGTTCTTATGGATTCCAGAGCTGCCCTCAAGAGTCAACAACCAATATTGAGAATATATTCCTCCTTCTTTCCGGGGTAGAATTCATCACTCGAAAAACAAAGGCAAAATCGCTATATGAGGGGCAACAAGGAGTGCCCATGGCCCGCATTGACCAAACCGACGATTGGCGGGAACGCCACGCACCGTCGCTTACCGTATTCGAACAGCTCGCGTTTGAAGCCTACAGCCATCTGCCTGAGGAATTCCGCAAGCTGACGACGGATCTCACGATCGAAATCGCCGACTTTCCAAGCGACGATGTCTTCGAAGACATGGCGCTCGAAACGCCGTTCGACCTGCTGGGCCTGTTCGAAGGCCGCGGCCTCGGCGAACGCTTCACCATGGAAACCGGGAGTTCCCGAACCGCATCACCCTTTACCGCCGCCCGATCATCGACTACTGGGCCGAAAACGAGGAAACGCTCGGCGATATCATCACCCATGTGCTGATCCACGAGATCGGCCACCATTTCGGCCTGTCGGACGACGATATGGAGCGGATCGAGGAAAGCGTGGAACACGTGGGCGGCTGAGGCCTGCCGAGAATCGCGCCACCCGCCGCCGCTTGTTTGATTCCCTCATTCCTGTGCTTGTCACAGGAATCCAGCCAGACCAAGTCCTTGGGCTGAAAGAACTCGTCCACGCCGCAGACGCGGCGCTGCTGGATCCCTGTGACGAGCACAGGGATGAGGGTAGAGAGAGGTGCGACGCCTCGGCGCGTTTCACTGCGTCACAGGTTGAACATTCCCTCGCATATTCCCAAGCGCAAGTTGTAGGAGCCGCACATCCCCGGTCCCTCATTCCTGTGCTCGTCACAGGAATCCAGCCAGACCAAGTCCTTGGGCTGAAAGAACCTTCCCGCGCCGCAGACGCGGGGCTGCTCTCATCCCTGTGACGAGCACAGGGATGCGGCGAGGAGAGATTGCAGTCCCTACTGCTCCGACAGCTTCATGTCGGGATGATAATCCTTCCCCTCCACTTCCTTCACCACCGCCTGTCCGCATTGCATATGCTGGGTGTCGGCATTGAAGGCGTAGGTCGGCGGACCGTGCAGCGTCCATCCCTGGTTCAATGCCGCCGTCACCTTGTGGCAGAAGGAGGCATCGTCGGGGCCGGTGAGAAAGCGATAAAGTTTCAAGAGTTTGCCTTTCGTTTTTCGATGATGTCCGCCTTGGCGGCGATCCTCATCGCCTGTTCGAGATGGAGGCGCTCGACCATCCGCCCATGAAGGTTGATGACGCCCTTTCCGGCATTGTCCGGCAAGGCAAAGGCCTCGATGATCGCGCGCGCCTCCTCGACCGCAGCCTCGTCCAGGCCGAAATGCCGATTGGCCGCATCGATCTGCGCCGGATGGATCAGCATCTTGCCGTCATAACCCATGTCGCGCCCTTGCCGGCACTCCGCCTCGAAGCCTTCCGGATCGCGGAAATCGTTGAAGACCGCGTCGATGACGTCGAGCCCGCTGCCGCGCGCGGCAAGAAGAATCTGCATCAGCCACGGAACGAGATAGGTCCGGCCCGGAAAGGCGGGCACGCCCGTCTCCTTGCGAAGATCGTTCAGCCCGACGACGAAGCAGTCCAGCCGGCCGCCGGAGGTGCGGCCGGTCTCGGCGATCGCCGGCCCGTTCACGACCCCGCGCGGCGTCTCGATCATCGCCCAGAGCCTCAGCTCATCCGGCGCGTCCCGTTCCGCAAGCCAATCGAGCGCGCCCTGAATATCGGCGGGGCTTTCGACCTTGGGCAGGAGGATAGCATCGGGCCGCGCGGCAAGAGCCGCTGCGAGATCGGCCTCGCCGAAGCCGGAGCCCGCCGCATTGACGCGGATGACCGTTTCGCCCTGCGGCCGGTTGTCGGCAAGATGCCGGACGAGCGCATCGCGCGCCGCAGCCTTGCGGTCCGGCAAGACGGAATCCTCGAGGTCGAAGATCACGGCGTCCGCAGCCAATTCACGAGCCTTGGCGAGCGCGCGCTGATTGTCGGCCGGAACCGAAAGCACCGAGCGGCGCAGCCGCACGGGATGGTGGTCGATCGCTCTCATGCCGTTCCCTGTCATGCCGTTCGTTGTGCCTGCCTTTCAACCTTTGCGCAAGACGAGACGGGCGGACCCTCTTGCAAGCGGCGTGGCCAGCACCCACATGCCGAGCAGAAAGGTGACAATCATGCAAAGCATCCGCTCTGTTCTCTTCACGGCCGCCGCCATCACCATAACGCTCGTGGCCTTCGTGTTCACCGCCTCGCTCGCCCTGGCGCTCGCTGGGATCGCCGCCATTATTGCCGTCGGCAGCGCGATCGCCGCCAAGCTCAACGGACGGCCCGTGCATGTTCGAGCGGGGGCACGCGCCAATCCGGGAAGCACTCAGCGCGAGATGCGGGTGTGGAACGACGGGCGCGGGACGATCATCGATCTTTAGAATCGGATTGCCGGAAGCGGGAGAAGCGGTTTCCGCCCGCATCCCGCTTCATGAAAGCAGATTCTCCTTCATTTCGGCGCAAAACTGATCTAAACGCTTCTCGAACATTTCCGCTGAAATCGAAGGCCAAGTCATGGACAAGTTCGTCAAGCTCACCGGCGTTGCCGCTCCCCTGCCCGTCGTCAACATCGACACGGACATGATCATTCCGAAGGATTACCTGAAGACGATCAAGCGCACCGGTCTCGGCACCGGGCTTTTCGCCGAGGCGCGCTACAACGAGGACGGCACCCCCAACCCGGACTTCGTTCTCAACAAGCCTGCCTATCAGAACGCCAAGATTCTCGTCGCCGGCGACAATTTCGGCTGCGGCTCCTCGCGCGAGCATGCACCTTGGGCGCTCCTCGATTTCGGCATCCGCTGCGTCATCTCGACCTCCTTCGCCGACATCTTCTACAACAACTGTTTCAAGAACGGCATCCTGCCCATCGTCGTTAGCCAGGAAGACCTCGACAAGCTGATGGATGACGCCAGCCGCGGCTCCAATGCCATTCTCACGGTCGATCTCGAAGCGCAGGAGATCACCGGTCCGGACGGCGGCTCGATCAAGTTCGAGGTCGATGCCTTCAAGCGCCACTGCCTGCTGAACGGCCTCGACGATATCGGCCTCACGCTCGAAAAAGGCCGCTCCATCGACAATTACGAGAAGGCGACCGCCGCTTCCCGCCCCTGGGCATGAGCTGTCGGATGACGCGCAAGCTCATCTCGTCCGGTTCGCCCTTCGAAAAGACGGCAGGTTATTCGCGTGCCGTCGCGAAGGGCGACTGGTGCTTCGTCTCCGGCACGACCGGCTACGACTACGCCACCATGACCATGCCGGAAACGGTGGAGGAACAGGCCCGCAACTGCCTGAAGACGATCGAAGGCGCCCTGAAGGAAGCCGGCTTCTCGCTGTCGGACGTCGTTCGCAACCACTACTACGTCACCGATGCCAGCTTTGCCGACCGCGTATTCCCGATCTTCGGCGAGACCTTCGGCGAGATCCGCCCGGCCGCGACGATGATCGTCTGCGACCTCATCCGCCCGGAAATGCTGATCGAGATCGAGGTTACGGCATTTCGGGGATAAGGCCGCCCCGACGCCGGCGAATCCTTTTTCATTGACCGCGCGGCCCTCCTCGCGCTATCTACGATCCGTGGTGATTTGGCCGGCCGGCTTGCAGCCACGTTAAAGAAGTCGCTAAAGGGCCGAGGGAACAATGGATTTCCGAGGACCGGTCGCGATCGTTTCGCCGCCGGTTTTTTTGTATTGATCGAGTGGACGCCCATGCCCATCAAGATACCCGATACGCTGCCCGCCTTCGAAACTCTCGTTCACGAGGGTGTGCGGCTGATGACCGAGACCGAGGCGGTCCGCCAGGACATCCGGCCGCTGCAGATCGGGCTCTTGAACCTGATGCCCAACAAGATCAAGACCGAGATCCAGATGGCGCGGCTGATCGGCGCCACGCCGCTTCAGGTCGAATTGACGCTGGTCCGCGTCAACGGCCACCGGCCGAAGAACACGCCCGAAGAACATCTGCTCGCCTTTTACGAGACCTTCGAGGAAGTGGAGGCCCGTAAGTTCGATGGCTTCATCATCACCGGCGCGCCGATCGAGACGCTCGAATACGAAGAGGTCACCTACTGGAAGGAGCTGCAGCGCATCTTCGATTGGACGACGACCAACGTCCATTCGACGCTGAACGTCTGCTGGGGCGGGATGGCTGCGATCTACCATTTCCACGGTGTTCCGAAATATCCGCTGAAGGAAAAAGCCTTCGGCGTCTACCGCCACCAGAACTTGCAGCCCTCTTCGGTCTATCTGAACGGCTTTTCCGACGATTTCGCCGTGCCCGTTTCGCGCTGGACCGAGGTGCGCCGCGCCGATATCGACCGGGTGCCGGATCTCGAAATCCTGATGGAATCAAAGGAAGTGGGCGTCTGCCTCGTGCACGAGAAGAAAGGCAACCGGCTCTACATGTTCAATCACGTCGAATATGATTCGACGTCCCTGTCGGAGGAATATTTCCGCGACGTCGATGCCGGCGTGCCGATCAAGCTGCCGCACGACTATTTCCCGCACAATGACTCCGCACTTCCGCCGCAGAACCGCTGGCGAAGCCATGCACATCTCTTCTTCGGCAACTGGATCAACGAGATTTACCAGACGACGCCCTACGAGCTGGCGAAGATCGGAACCGAAGCGCGTTGACGTAAAAAGTATGACTTTCCGGTTGCCGCCTCGGCGGAAATGCAGCAGGTTGACGCCGACTCGCGGAAATGGGGAGATGCATGGGAACAGACACGGAAATCTTCGGGCACCTGCCCTCCGGCGAGCCCGTACAGCGCGTGACGCTTCAGGGCGGCGGGCTGACGGCGTCGGTGATCACATGGGGCTCGGTCATCCAGGATCTTCGGCTCGAAGGACATGCAGCCCCGCTCGTGCTCGGCTTCGAGGATTTCGAAAGCTATCCGGTCCATTCCTCCTATTTCGGGGCCACGCCCGGGCGCAACGCCAACCGCATCGGCGGTGGCCGCTTCGTGCTCGAAGGCAAGGCCTATCAACTCGAGCTCAATGAGAAGGGCGCCACGCATCTCCACGGCGGCAGCGACAATATCGCCAAGCGCAACTGGTCGATCCTCAGGCGGGCCGAAGACAGCGTAACGCTCGAGATCACCGATCCGGACGGCCGCGCCGGCTACCCGGGCAATTGCACGATCACCTGCACCTATACGCTGAAACCGGGCGGCGCGCTCAACGTCGTCTACGAAACTGAGACCGACGCGCCGACCCTCGCCAATGTCTGCCAGCACAGCTATTTCAACCTCGACGGCGGCGCGGACGCATTCGGCCACGACATCATGATTGCGGCAGACCACTACCTGCCCACCGATGAACGGCAGATTCCGACGGGCGAGATCCGCCCCGTCGCCGGCACCGCCTTCGATCTTCGCGAAATGACCCCGCTGAGAAGGCAGCTGGACGGCGACGGAATCGCTTACGACCACAACTTCTGCCTCTCGCCGGAACGGACGCAGAAACGCTCCGTGGCGCTCGTACGCAGCATCAATTCCGGTGTGTCGCTGGAAGTGCTGACGACGGAGCCCGGCGTGCAGCTCTATACCGGAGAAAAGCTCGACGTACCGGTTCCCGGCCTCGACGGCCGCCGTTACGGCCCCTTCGCCGGCCTCTGCCTGGAAACCCAGATCTGGCCCGATGCGGTGAACCACGAAGGTTTCCCGAAGGCGGTGCTGAGACCCGGCGAAACGCTCCGGCAGGAAACGGATTACGTTTTTACGAAAAGCTGAGGCAGCGCAGGCCGTTAGAGCACTTTCAGTTTCACCGTTTCATCGAACAGTGAAACGCTTCCTGTCGCTCCTATCCGACGCGATAACCGCCATCCACCGGCAGCGTGAGACCGGTAACGAATTCGGCTGCGGCGAGGAAAGAAGAGAGCCCCAGCGTTTCAGTGTCAGAATCGGACTTGACAACCCCCGGCGACGTTACGTTATTACATTCAAGAAAACGAAATGTAATAACGTATCCACAAAGCCGGAGCATTGCCTCCGGCCGTCCATGCGACAGTGAGGTTCTCGTCAATGCCCGATCAGCTTGTCCCCACCCCCGTCACCGTCCTCACCGGCTATCTCGGAGCAGGAAAGACCACGCTTCTCAACCGCATCCTCTCCGAGCCGCATGGCAAGAAGTTCGCGGTCATCGTCAACGAGTTCGGCGAGGTCGGCATCGATAACGATCTCATCGTCGATGCCGACGAGGAGGTGTTCGAAATGAACAATGGCTGCATCTGCTGCACGGTGCGCGGGGACCTGATCCGCATCATCGAGGCGCTGATGCGCAGGCGTGAGCGGTTCGACGGCATTCTGATAGAGACGACGGGCCTCGCCGACCCCGCGCCGGTCGCCCAGACTTTCTTCGTCGACGAGGATGTCCGCTCCAAGACACGGCTCGACTCCATCATTACCGTTGTCGATGCCAGGCACCTTCTCGGCGAGATCGACCGCGCACATGAAGCGCAGGAGCAATTGGCCTTCGCCGACACGATCATCCTCAACAAGACCGATCTCGTATCGCCCCAAGGGCTGCAGGCCGTGGAGGATCGCATCCGCCGCATCAACCCGACGGCCGGAATCCTGAGGACGCAGCGCTGCAATCTCGAGATCGCCAGCCTGCTCGATCGCAATGCCTTCGATCTCGACCGCATTCTCGAGGTCGAGCCCGACTTTCTCGAAGCGGACCACGGTCATGAGCATGACGACCATGTCACGAGTTTCTCTCTGATCGAACGCCGACCCGTCGACCCGGAAAAATTCTTCCGCTGGCTCCAGACGACCGCCCGGGCCTTCGGCACGGACATGCTGCGGATGAAGGGCATCATCGCCTTTGCCGGCGACACCGACCGCTATGTCGTCCAAGGCGTCCACATGCTGGTGGAAGGCGACCACCAGCGCCCCTGGAAGGAGGGCGAAGAGCGCGTCTCGCGCCTGGTCTTCATCGGCCGCAACCTTCCGAAGGACATCATCGCCGACGGCTTCATGGCATGCTGCGCGAGCTCGGCCGACGTCGGATAGGCGTTAGCTTAGCACGATGCCGCCGTCGACATTCAGCGTCTGGCCGGTCACGAAAGCCGCATCGTCCGAAGCAAAGAAGGCCACCGCACCGACAACATCCTCGGGATCGCCGATGCGACGCATGGCGGTTTTGTCCTGCCACGTCCTCCTGACCGCGGGATCGTCGAGATTGACCCGACCCATATCGGTGAGAATGATCCCGGGGCACACCCAGTTGGCGGTGATCCCGTCGGCACCCACTTCCTGTGCCAGCACACGCGTCACGGAAAAACGCCGCTTCGCTCCCGCTGTAGCAACGCGGCGCCAACGAAAATGCCCGAAGGGCTCATCAATCTGCTGAATTGTCCGAGGAATTTGGAGCGGGTGAGGCGATTCGAACGCCCGACCCCAACCTTGGCAAGGTTGTGCTCTACCCCTGAGCTACACCCGCTCATAAGACCCAGGCCCGGGGGTAGTCGATGGACCAGGGGTGTCGCCCGTCTTGCGGCGACGGGCGCTATATGGCCCAAGCCCTTTTCAAATGCAACAGGGAAATGACGCGAATGCCAAGAATTTTTTCGCGAGCGCGTTCGAAGACCGGGAACGCCGCGTTTTCGGCCGCGCTGCGCCGCGCATGAGATTGCGGAACCTCTCGCTCCTCTTTAAAGCAGGCCGAGAGAAAATCGCGACGGCAGGAAGGATGGAGCATGAGCAAGGCTGAGCCGAAGACTGCGGAAGACCTCTTCCGCTTTCTCGACGAACTCGGGATCGAACACAGGACGAAGCGGCACGCGCCGGTCTTCACGGTCGCCGAATCGGTGGCGCTGCGCGATGAAATCCCCGGCGGACATACAAAAAACCTGTTCCTGAAGGACAAAAAGGACAATTATTTCCTTCTGACCGTCGAGGAACACGCGACGGTGGACCTGAAGACCGTTCATCAGATCATCGGCGCTGCAAGCAAGGTCTCCTTCGGCAAGCCGGAGAAGCTGATGGAATATCTGGGCGTGATACCGGGCGCCGTCACCGCCTTCGGCGCGATCAACGACACCGAGGGCAAGGTGAAGATCATTCTCGACGAGACTCTGATGGCGTTCGAGACGGTCAACTGCCATCCGCTCTCCAACGACCAGACGACCTCGATCGCGTCGAAGGACATGCTGCGCTTCATGGAGGCAACCGGGCACGAGCCGCTTGTCTTGAAAGTGACGGCCTGACATACGATCTTTGGCGCGAATGCATGAAGCCGGACGCCCAAGTCCGCGAGGAGAGAAGAATGAGCGGTAGCGACAATCCCTATCAAGGTTCCTTCGGCACCCAGATGACGGGCTCGGCCTCCTTCGGCGGACAGCCGGCAAGCACTTCGAGCGCCCCGAACGGCCCGATCCCGGACGACCTGATCAGGGAGACGACAACCGCCGCCTTTACCCGGGACGTGCTCGAGGCATCGCGCCAGCAGCCGGTGCTCGTCGATTTCTGGGCGCCCTGGTGCGGGCCCTGCAAACAACTGACCCCCATCATCGAGAAGGTGGTGAGGGAAGCCGCCGGCCGGGTGAAGCTCGTCAAGATGAACATCGACGACCATCCATCGATCGCCGGCCAGCTCGGCATTCAGTCCATTCCCGCGGTGATCGCCTTCATCGACGGGCGCCCGGTCGATGGTTTCATGGGCGCCGTGCCCGAAAGCCAGATCAAAGAGTTCATCGATCGGATTGCCGGTCCGGCCGCAGACGACGGCAAGGCAGAGATCGAGAGCGTGCTTGCCGATGCCAAGGCGCTGATCGATGCAGGCGACGCGCAGAACGCCGCCGGACTCTATGGTGCCGTTCTCCAGGCCGACCCGGAAAACGCCGCGGCTGTCGCGGGCATGATCGAATGCATGATTGCGCTCGGGCAGGTCGCCGAGGCGCGCCAGGCGCTTTCGGGCCTGCCGGAAGCACTCGCCGCGGAAGCGGCCGTCGCCGCGGTCTCGAAAAAGCTCGACCAGATCGAGGAGGCCCGCAAGCTCGGCGACCCGGCCGCGCTGGAGCGCCAGCTCGCGCTCGATCCGGACGACCACGCGGCACGGCTCAAGCTCGCCAAGCTCCGCAATGTCGAGGGCGACCGCACCGCCGCCGCCGAACATCTCCTCACGATCATGAAGCGCGACCGCAGCTTCGAGGACGACGGCGCCCGGCGCGAACTGCTGTCGTTCTTCGAGGTATGGGGACCGAAGGATCCGGCAACGATCGCCGCGCGGCGCAAGCTGTCGTCGATTCTCTTTCGTAAGCGGCCTCCGCGTCGAAATTTTCAGCTCCACCCGATCGATTCCGGTCTATTTCTCCCTTGAGATTTCGAAGGGCCGCACCATTTTTTGGTCCTACGGCACCGCGCCTCGATGAGGCGCGGCCGCTATCTGCAGGGTCTGTCGGAATGCATGTCGGAAATGCGCGCTATCTCGGTCCGAAGGACTTACCGGAGATTCTTCCGGTGTTTCCCTTGACGGGCGCGCTGCTGCTTCCCGGCGCACAGCTTCCGCTCAACATCTTCGAGCCGCGCTATCTCGCCATGTTCGACGATGCGCTCGCCGGCAACCGGCTGATCGGCATCGTTCAGCCCTCCTTCGCGGAAGGCCGCAACGAGATCGACGCCTCGTCGGTGCCGGCGCTTTGCCAGGTGGGCTGCATCGGCCGGATCACCTCTTTCGCCGAGACCGGCGACGGCCGCTACATCACCTCTCTCACCGGTGTGTGCCGCTTCCGGCTTTTCGCAGAGGTGGCCGGCTGTCGCGGCTACCGCCGGTTCCGCATCGGCCCCTTCGGGAGCGATCTCGAAAATCCGGACGACGAGAGCCTCGTCGACCGGGAGGCGCTTCTCGCAGCCTTTCGGGCCTATCTCGACGCCAACAAGCTCGAAGCCGACTGGGAAAGCGTGGAACGCGCAAGCAACCGAACCCTCGTCAACTCCATGGCAATGATGTCGCCCTATGGACCGGCGGAAAAACAGGCGTTGCTGGAGGCCCCCGACCTGAAGACGCGGGCCGAAACGCTGATCGCCATCACCGAGATCGTGCTCGCCCGCAACTTCGGCGACCTCGACAATATTCTGCAATGAAACGAGCGATGGACATCAACGCCAGCAAGGTCGATCCGAAACTCCTGGAACTGCTCGTCTGCCCTCTGACCAAGGGCCGCCTCAGCTACGATCCGGAAGCCAACGAACTGGTGTCCGAAAAGGCCCGGCTCGCCTATCCGATCCGCGACGGCGTGCCGATCATGCTGGTTTCCGAGGCGCGCAAGATCGAGGATTGAAGACCGATGTTCGGGGGTCAGCCTGCCTGATCTGCCGTGTGGTTTGCCCCTCTCCTCGGGTTTGACCCGAAACTGGCCCTTCTCCCCGGGCGGACACAGGCGCAAACGGCTGCGTTCAAATCGGCTCGCCCGCGAGCAGCCGCGGATCGGCTCTGCCGGGAGTGCCCGCCGCCTGGCGGATGAAGAACTTCTTGAGCGACGGCAGGCGATCGACGAGGCCGAGGCCGAGATCGCGCACGACCCGCACGGGCATGATGTCGTTGGAGAAGAGCCGGTTGAGGACATCCGTCGTAACGCCCATCCGGAAGGTATCGAAGCGTCGCCACGTCTGGTAGCGCTCCAGAACCGCGAGCGAACCGATATCAAGGCCCAGGCGGTCCGCCTCTACGATCGTTTCGGCGAGGGCCGCGACATCCTTGAAGCCGAGATTGAGCCCTTGGCCGGAAATCGGGTGGATGCCGTGCGCGGCATCCCCGGCGAGCGCGAAACGCGGCGCGACGAAGTCGCGGGCAAGCGTGAGGCCGAGCGGGAAGGCACGTCGGCCGCCGACCACCTTGAGACGGCCGAGCTTATGGCCGAAACGGCGCTCCAGTTCCTCCTCGAAGATGAAATCGTCCTCCTTCACCAGACGCTCGGCATCATAGGTGCTCTCGGTCCAGACGAGCGAGGAGCGGTTATTCTTGAGCGGCAGCGTCGCGAAGGGACCGGCAGGCAGGAAATGCTCCTCCGCCGTCCCGCCGTGCGGGCGCTCGTGCTCGACGGTGGTGACGATGCCCGACTGGCCGTAATCGAACTCCACGACCTTGATGCCCGCCGCCTCGCGCAGCCTCGAACGAACGCCGTCGCAGGCGACCAGCAGCCGCGCCTCGATCGTCTCGCCGCCCGCCAGAGTGACGGCGACGGAATGATCTCCGCTCCGGAAACTCTCCACCACGGTCGACTGCCGGATCGGGGCGCCAAGTTCGTCGCAGGCGCGGCGCAGCGCACCGACGAGCGCCGTATTCGGCACCATATGAGCGAAGGGGCGGCCGTCGCCATTGTCCTCGCCCTCGCCCCCGCCTTCGAATGTAAGGAATACCGGTCGGACCGGATCGGCCGTCTTCGAATCGGTGATCACCATCCTGCGGATCGGCTCGGCCTCGGGCGCGATCGCCTGCCAGACGCCCAGGACGTCGAGCATCCGCTCGGCAGCGGCGGCAACGGCCGATGCCCGTTCGTCCTTCTTCCACACGCCTTCCGGCGCGGCATCGACGACCATGACATCGAGATGGGGGGCCGCCTTTTTCAGCGATACGGCAAGCGAGAGGCCGACATAGCCGCCCCCGGCAATCAGAACGTCGATCATCCGTCTCGTCTCCCGTCGCACTTGAAGCATCATCTCGTGCCTATATAGATCAATGCCAACGCCGTTCCTACCATCGGAGACCGCCGAAAATGTCGCGCCCTACCGAGACCGCCACGCCCATGGATGCGCTGCTTGCAATACTCGACCTCGAGAAGCTTGAGGAAAACCTGTTCCGGGGCCTGAGCCCGCAGGTCGGCTGGCAGCGGGTCTTCGGCGGCCAGGTGATCGGCCAGGCGCTGGTCGCCGCCCAGCGCACGGTCGAGGGGGGCCGCTACGTTCACTCGCTGCACGCCTATTTCATGCGTCCGGGCGACCCTTCCGTTCCGATCATCTACGAGGTCGACCGGATCCGCGACGGCTCGAGCTTCGCGACGCGGCGCGTGGTGGCGATCCAGCACGGCAAGGCCATCTTCGCCATGTCCGCCTCCTTCCAGTACGACGAGGATGGATTCGAGCACCAGTTCGACATGCCGGAAGTGCCGATGCCCGAGACGCTGCCGGGCGAGCAGGAACTCAAGGAGAAGTTTCTCGTCCACGCGCCGGAGGCGATCCGCCGCTATTGGGAGCGGCCGCGGCCGATCGAAATCCGGCCCGTCTCGCTCGAACACTATTTCTCGCGCGCAAAGGCGTCACCGAAGCAGGACGTATGGGTGAAAGCGGTCGGGACGGTGCCTGACGAGCGCCATCTCCAGGCCGCGGTCCTCGCCTATCTTTCCGACATGACGCTCCTCGACACGTCGCTTTACGCACACGGCACATCGGTCTTCGACCGCCGCCTCCAGGTCGCCAGCCTCGACCACGCCATGTGGTTCCACCGGCCCTCGAAAATGGACGATTGGCTGCTCTATACCCAGGACAGCCCCAGCGCGCATGGTGCCCGCGGAATGACCCGCGGCAGTCTTTTCGACCGCTCCGGCGTTCTGATCGCCTCTGTCGCGCAGGAAGGATTGATCCGCAAAAAGGCAATTGCGTAATTTTTTGCCATTTTTCGGATTCTGCTCATATTTTAATCATTCCGACTGGCCTATTTTCAGCGTTCCGCGGCAGCCCCCTCGCCGAACGTGTTTTTTCCATTAGATTTCAGTGGTTTGTTCTGCCTCATCGAATCTGGCACGCCCCTTGAATGTAGCTATCCGGTTGCCAGCGCGTCAGGCGCTCAAGCAGCAAGGAGAGACGGCCTCCGCTGGAGGCAGACAAGGATGGGAACTCGATGAAAATTGTGATGGCCATTATCAAGCCGTTCAAGCTCGATGAGGTTCGCGAAGCCCTCACTGCCGTTGGCATCCAGGGTTTGACCGTGACCGAAGTGAAGGGCTACGGCCGCCAGAAGGGGCACACCGAGATTTACCGCGGCACCGAATATGCCGTGAGCTTTCTGCCTAAGCTGAAGGTCGAGATCGCGGTCGCGACGGAGATCGTCGACAAGGCCGTCGAAGCCATCGCTTCGGCCGCCAAGACCGGCCAGATCGGCGACGGCAAGATCTTCGTCTACTCGATTGACCATGCCGTGCGCATCCGCACCGGCGAGACCGACTCAGAAGCGTTGTAAACCACGCCGTTCAGGGAGCTATTTTCGATGTCGTCATTCACCCTTTCCACCTCTCTTCGACGCGTGGGAGCGACTGCTGCCGCGATGCTCGCGCCGGTCGTCGCGTTTGCCCAGGAAGCGGCGCCCGCCGCGGCCGCAACGCCGGTGCCGGACAAGGCCGATACCACCTTCATGTTCCTTTCGACCCTTCTCGTCCTGTTCATGCTGATTCCGGGCCTCGCCCTGATTCTACGGCGGCCTCGTGCGCGCCAAGAACATGCTGTCGGTGCTGATGCAGTGCACGGTCATCGGCGCCGTCATGATGATCGTCTGGGTCGTCTACGGTTATTCCTTTGCCTTCGGCGGCTCGACGAGCGCCTATTTCGGCGGCTTCGCCAAGCTCTTCCTCGCGGGCGTGACCGTCGACAGCACCGCGGCGACCTTCTCCGATGGCGTCGTCATTCCGGAATATCTTTTCATGCTGTTCCAGATGACCTTCGCCGCGATCACCCCGGCGCTCATCGTCGGCGCCTTTGCCGAGCGCATCAAGTTCTCGGCCGCGATCCTCTTCGCCATCCTCTGGGCGACATTCGTCTATTTCCCGATTGCGCACATGGTCTGGGACGCCAACGGCCTGCTCTTCGGCATGGGCGCGCTCGATTTCGCCGGCGGCACCGTGGTCCACATCAATGCCGGCGTCGCCGGCCTCGTCGGTGCATTCATGGTCGGCAAGCGCACCGGCTACGGCCGGGACATGATGGCCCCGCATTCCATGACCCTGACGCTCGTCGGCGCTGCCATGCTGTGGTTCGGATGGTTCGGCTTCAACGCCGGCTCCAATCTCGAAGCCTCCGGCGGTGCGGTTCTCGCCACCGTCAACACCTTCCTCGCAACGGCTGCCGCAGTCCTTTCGTGGTCTCTCGTCGAGACGCTTACGCGCGGCAAGGCTTCGATGCTCGGTGCCGCATCGGGCATGATCGCCGGGCTCGTCGCCGTCACGCCGGCGGCCGGTATCGCCGGTCCGATGGGCGCGATCATCATGGGCCTGATCGTCTCGCCGCTCTGCTACTTCTTCGTCTCGGTGATCAAGAACAAGTTCCACTATGACGACACGGCAGACGTCTTCGGGGTGCACGGCGTCGGCGGCTTCTTCGGCGCGATCGCGACCGGCGTCTTCGCCTCCTCCTCGCTCGGCGGCATCGGCTATGCCGACGGCGTGACCATGGGAAGCCAGTTGATGACCCAGATCACGGCCGTCGCCATCACGATCGTCTGGTGCGGTATCGTATCCGCCATCCTCTACAAGGTGGTCGATGCGCTTGTCGGCCTTCGCGTATCGATGGAAGCGGAGCGGGAAGGGCTCGACCTCTCCTCGCATGGCGAAGCCGCCTATCACGCGAGCTGAGCAGCGTCGGCAAACGACGCCGCCAAAAGTCCCGTCGCGGTCCGCAGTCTGCGGATCGCCCTTGGCCCGGATCTCGCGATCCGGGCCTTTTTTGCTGCATACGCGTCCCAGCGGCAATTTTGCCGGCACACGCGCATGGTTAATGTCACATTAACCCTACTTCGCTTAGGTTGATTCCATGGGCACGCAATGTGCTCGGAGCATCCCGCTTTTCGCCCTGATTGAGGGTGAGAAGGCTGCTCCTCACCAAAAGGGCTGGAATATTCACGGGCGGCCTTTTCGCGCGCTCTCGTTCCGGCGGATCGAAACGGGCAAAGCAGGCAACATGAGCAGAAGCAATACCGCAACGCTTGACAGCCGTTCCAACCGGTTCGTGCTGACCCACTTCGTCTGGCGGCAGATCGCCTCGCTGGCGGGGTTCGTTCTCGTAGGTGCGCTGGCGCTCGCCATTGCCGCCCTTTCGACATGGAACGTCGCGGATCCTAGCTTTTCCTATGCAACGTCGAACGAGCCGACCAACCTGCTCGGCTATGGCGGCGCCGTCTTCGCGGACATCTTCATGCAGTTCTTCGGCCTGGCTAGCGTCGTGGCGCTGCTGCCGGCTGTCGCCTGGTCTCTCGTTCTCATCCGCGGCACGCATTTCGACAAGGTGCTCAAGCGGCTCGGCCTGTGGTTCGCCGGTTCGGTGCTGGCGAGCGCGGCCTTGAGCTGCGTTCCGGCGCCGATCACCTGGCCGCTGCCGAACGGCCTCGGAGGCGTGTTCGGCGACATGATCCTTCGTTTTCCCGCGCTCTTCACCGGAACCTTCCCGACGGGCACCTTCGCGACCGTACTCGCCTGCCTCTTTACCGCACCGGCCGCCTGGTGCCTCGTCTACAGCGCCGGCCTCATCGGCGTCAGCGAGGATGAAGAAGCAGAACCGGCACCGGAGCCTGCACCCAGCAAGGCGCGCACCATACGCGACGAACTCGAAGAGGAAGACGAAGAAGGCCCCCTTACGGTGCTGATGGGCTCGCTCGCCCATATGCGCTACACGGCGCAGGCCAGGCTTCGCCGTGCCTTCGGCATGGGAGCAAAGCCGGCGAAGCGGCAGTATGACGAGCCCTACGACTTCAACAACGACGAATTCGGCACATTGAACGAGCCGGTCCGGCCGAAGGCGCAGGCCGGTCGTATCGAGCCCTCGCTCGATCGCACCGAGCGCCGCATCGTCACTCCGCCGCCGATCACGGGCGACGAAGACGACCCGCCCTTCGATATCGACGAGCGACGGCCCGCCGGCATCCTGCCGGACGACGAAGACGACGTGGCCGCAGACTGGGCTCCGCGGCCTGCACCGCCGAAGCCGGCTGTGGCAATGGTGGGTTCGCGCGTCGCCCCGCCGCCGCCGCGGCCGAAAGCCGGGCAGCGCGTCGAGCGCGAGGCGCAGCGCTCGTTCGTCGATGAAGACGGCGATTTCACGCTTCCGCCGATCCATTTCCTCGCCGAGCCGAAGAATGTCGCCCGCGACGCCTCGCTTTCGGCCGATGCGCTCGAGCAGAACGCCCGCATGCTCGAAGGCGTTCTCGAGGATTTCGGCGTCAAGGGCGAGATCATCCATGTCCGCCCCGGCCCCGTCGTCACCCTCTATGAGCTGGAACCCGCGCCCGGGATCAAATCGTCGCGGGTCATCGGTCTCGCCGACGACATCGCCCGTTCCATGAGCGCGATCGCCGCACGCGTCGCCGTCGTACCCGGCCGCAACGCCATCGGCATCGAGCTGCCGAACCAGCGGCGCGAGATGGTCTATCTGCGCGAACTGATCGGCTCCCGCGACTTCGAGACGACCAAGACGAAGCTCGCCATGGCGCTCGGCAAGACGATCGGCGGCGAATCCGTCGTTGCCGATCTCGCCAAGATGCCGCATCTGCTCGTCGCCGGCACCACCGGCTCGGGCAAGTCGGTGGCGATCAACACCATGATCCTGTCGCTGCTCTACCGGCTGAGACCCGATCAGTGCCGTCTCATCATGATCGATCCGAAGATGCTCGAGCTCTCCGTCTATGACGGCATCCCGCACCTTCTCTCGCCGGTCGTGACGGACCCCAAGAAGGCGGTCGTGGCGCTGAAATGGACCGTGCGCGAGATGGAAGAGCGCTACAAGAAGATGTCGAAGATCGGCGTGCGCAACATCGACGGCTTCAACAGCCGTGTCGAGCAGGCGCTGGCCAAGGGCGAGGCGATCACGCGCACCGTCCAGACCGGCTTCGACCGACAGACCGGCGAGGCCGTCTACGAGACGGAGGAATTCGATCTTTCGCCGATGCCCTATATCGTCGTCATCATCGACGAGATGGCCGACCTGATGATGGTCGCCGGCAAGGATATCGAAGGCGCCGTCCAGCGGCTTGCGCAGATGGCGCGTGCTGCCGGCATCCACGTCATCATGGCGACACAGCGCCCCTCGGTCGACGTCATCACCGGCACGATCAAGGCGAACTTCCCGACCCGCATCTCCTTCCAGGTGACCTCAAAGATCGACAGCCGCACCATCCTCGGCGAACAGGGGGCCGAACAGCTCCTGGGCATGGGCGACATGCTCTACATGGCCGGCGGCGGCCGTATCCAGCGCGTGCACGGACCCTTCGTCTCGGACACCGAGGTCGAAGAGGTCGTTGCCTATCTGAAGACGCAAGGCGTGCCGCAATATCTCGACGCGATCACCGAGGACGACGAGGACGAGAGTGACGGCGGCGGTCCGGCCGGCACCTCCAACCTCGCCGATTCCGAGGACCCCTACGACCAGGCGGTGGCGATCGTGCTGCGCGACGGCAAGGCTTCGACCTCCTACGTGCAGCGCCGCCTCGGTATCGGCTATAATAGGGCCGCCTCGCTGATCGAGCGGATGGAACAGGAAGGCATCATCAGCCCCGCGAACCACGCCGGAAAGCGCGAAATACTGGTGCCGACCGAAGCGGAGATCACCGGCCGGTAAGACAGCGCCACAGCGGCGTGATCAGCGCGCGGCGGGCGGTAACGGTCATTTGAAGGCGTCGTGTTTTCGGGGTTTTCCAACGCCTTGAAGGCGCCCCACTTGCCCTTCAAATGGTCACGAATGAAGGAGACTGCGATGATGGAGACCAAAACCGACGGCCGCAACGGGGCAATCTCGCGGCGCGTCTTCGTTGGCGGCCTGGCGGCTCTCGCCGGCTTCGGCGCCACGACGTTTGGCGCCGGCGACGCTTCGGCTCAGGCGTCCGCCGTTGCCCAGAGGATCGCGGATCATTTCTCGTCCGTGAAGACCATGGCCGGCGAATTCGTCCAGTTCGGCCCGCGCGGCGAACAGACGGGCGGCAAGTTCTATATCCGCCGGCCGGGTCGCATCCGCTTCAATTACGAAGCACCCTCGCCGATGCGGGTTATCGCCGACGGCAAGTCCGTCGTCATCGGCAATATGAAGCTCAAGACCTGGGATATCTATCCGCTCTCGAAGACCCCGCTCAATCTGCTGCTCAGCGAAAGGATCGACTTGAGCAGCAGGATGGTACGCGACGTGAGGGTGGAAGCGGACCTCATCACCATCGTACTCGGCGACCGCTCCATCTTCGGAGATTCGACCATCACGATGATGTTCGACCCGAAGAGCTACAATCTGCGGCAGTGGACGATCACCGATGCGCAAAAGAAGGACACCTCGGTGATGATCTTCAACGTCCGGACCGGCATCGCGCTCGACGACAAGGTCTTCCGCATCCCCTATGACGAGGTGCGCAACAAGCGCCGCGGCGGCTGATCGCGAATGCTCCGACGTTGAAACCAGGCACTTCAGAACGGAAGACATTCTTCCTGGAAGTGCTTTGCTTTAAGCCTGTTGAGGTGCGGGATCCCCGGCGCGGGCTCGCGCCGCAGAGACGACACAAATCCCGCGCTGACCGATGCGCTCGACAAGCTTGCCCGCTTGCGGCGACGGTCATCTCTGAAAATCCTCCAGGAACCTGCGCATGGCGTGGTGGAAATCGGCGACGTATCGCGCCTTGTCTTCCGCCTTGGGGGTGATCTGGACGAAGCGTGCAGCGGGGATTTTCTCCGCCAGCGCACGCGCGTGGGCGATGGGATGAACGAGATCGCGTTCATGGCCGATGACGAGCGTCGGGACGGCGATGCGGGCGAGATCAGCCTCCGTGACTCCCGGGCCGTCGCTGGAAACGGCGGTGAGGAGCGCGGCGGTGACCTCGATGGGTTCCCGCGCAAAAAAGCCGGTGAGCGAGGCCAGATTGTCCGGTGCGGCCGCCGCAAGACGCTGCCCGATGGGACCTTCCAGGAAAGCGGCCTTTGCCGCTGGCGGCGGCAGACGGGTCAAAAGGTGGCCGACTTCGGCATTCGGGATCATATTTTCCGGCGCCGATGCCGTCAGCCAGGCGGGCCGGGCAAGGACAAGGGCGCGGACGAGATCGGGACGCTTTACGGCCAGGCGAAGCGAAATCGCCGCGCCCATGGAAATGCCGCCGATGATGACAGGCACGCCCAGATTGGCCTCCACATAGGCGGCAACGTCATTCGCGAAGGTTTCGATCGAAAGCCTGTCGAGTCCGCCGGACTGCGATCGGCCATGACCGCGGGCCTCGATCGTGACGCGACGGAAGCCGGAGTCGCCAGGAAACGCTTCGGAGGCCTGGCCCGCGTCGCCGCAAAGTCCGTGCAGGAAGACAACCGACGTGCCCTCGCCCGCCGTGTCGACATTCAGCCGCGTGCCGTCGCGTGTCTCGAAGTTGATGCTCATGGCCCCGCCTCGAGCTTTTCGGAGAGGAAGCGGGCAACGTCCTTGGCCTCGCTTGCTGCAAGCCCATGAGCGATCAGGCTGCCGGTAAAGCCGATGGCCTTCAGGCGAGCGAGGTAATGTGCGTAGTCGAGCACCCCCTTTCCAGCGGTCGCAAAACTGCCGTCCGGATTCCGGTCCTTCGCATGCGCCATGACGATGCGGTCGGCGAGAAGATCGATTGCCGCGGACACGGTCGTCCGCTGCTCGTCAAACGTTGTCGTTTCAAAGAGATTGGCGGGGTCGAGCACGATTTTGATACGCGGGCTCCGCATCTCGTCGATCAGCCGGCGGGCCTTTTCCGCCGAGTTGACGACATTGGCAAGCTCCGGCTCGATGCCGAGATCGACGTCGCAGCGGTCTGCAATGCCGATCGCCGTCTCCATGGCCCGGAGCAGATCGCGCCAGGCTTCCGGCGTGTCGTTTTCGGGGTGCTCCCTCCACTGGTCGAGCGGATCACGCGTGCCGGTGCAGAGCGTGATGAGGCGGTTGGACATGGCGTGGCTGCGTTCCGCCAGAACGGCCAGCCGGCGGTGGCCGGCCTCGCGCATCGCCTCGTCGGGATGGATCATATTGTAGGTGCCGGAGACCGCCGCGATTTCGATACCGGCCTTCTTCGCCGCATCGGCAACGGCGCACGCCTGCCGCTCGTCGATGCCTTCAGGCATGGAGGCGAGGCCCGAGCAGGCCATGTTGTATTGCGCGGCGGCAAACCCGGCAGCCGCGACGGCATCGAGCACCGCACCCGGTTGCGTGCCTTCAAAGGTCTTGGCGAAGATTCCGAGCTTCATCAGACGCCACCCTCGACATCGGCAAGCGCAACCGCCTTGCCGCTCGCCACCGAGCGGGCGATGGCGACCATGGCGCGCACCGAGGCGAGGCCGTCGTCGATGCCGGCGCCTTCCATCGGCGCACCATCGAGGATGGTGCGTGCAAAACCTTCGACCTGGCGGCGATAGAAATGACCGTCAGCACCGAGCACCCGATGCGTCGCGCCCTCGGCCTCGCGGAAAATGTCCACCTCGCTCGTCTTGTAGTACCAGGGGTTATAGGTCTTGCCGAGAACGCTGCCCTTCTCGCCGTAAATCTGGAAACCCTCGTGCCAGTCCATGCGGACTTGCACGGTCAGATCGAGGTGGCCGAGCGTGCCGGAAGCGAACTCGGCGTCGACGAACCAGCACCAGATGCCGGCCCGTTCGGAAAGCCGCGCCTGCACCGAGACGATGTCGCCGCCGAAGTAATGCGCCGTGTCGATCAGGTGGCAGCCATGGGCCAGCATGTAGTAGCGGCGCAGATCCGCCTTCGGATTGGCCGAAGGCTTTTTCGCATTGGCGCTGGTAACGATCAGCGGCTGGACGGCATCCGTCATCGCATAGCGGTGCGTGCTGTCGCAATACCAGGCCTTGAGGGCGATCATCTCGCCCATCTCGTCGGCAATGAAGGCTTTTGCCGCCTGGAGACCGGCATCAAAGCGCTTCATGTGGCCGACCTGAAATATCTTGCCGGACTTTTCGACGGCCTCTCTGAGATCGAGGCACTCCTCGACCGTCACGCCGACGGGTTTTTCGCAGAGCACATGCTTGCCGGCTTCGAGTGCGCGCAGCGAGGCCGGGACGTGGAAGGCGTCGGCGGTCGCGATGATCACGGCTTCGATATCGGGATCGGCAAGCATCCTGTCGTAGTCGTCGTAGGTCTTCGCTGCACCGTGGGTGATCGCCATGCGTTCGCGCAGGTCATCGGCGACATCGCAGATAGCATGGAGATCGGCATTGACAGCCTTCGTGCAGGCCTCGAAATGAGCGGCCTGGGCGATCTGCCCGGCACCGAGCACACCCACTCGAAGGCGGCGTTCCTGTTTTGCTGGCATTCTAGAGTTCCTTAGTTTTGTTCACAGAGCGGCAGCCCGTCGGGCGTCAAAGTAAGTGGTGTGTACGGTTTTCCGCGCGCGTCCCGCTCTAACTCCCGGAAGCCGATCACGAAGTTTCAGGTCCATCCGGCATGAAAACATCGTGATCTAGAGCGTGATCCATCTTCCTTCGGCGCTGCCTGAGCGCAGCGTCGCGTCGATGAACCTCATTCCTCGCACCCCGGCGTCTATGCCGGGCAAGAGGAGAGATTTCGAGGACGCGGCCACGCCGTTAAAGCGAGCTTCGAGCTGGTCCGCCATGTCGGCGTAAAGTTGCGAAAGCGCCTCGACGAAGCCTTGTGGATGTCCGGGCGGCATGTGTCCTTTGACCACAGTGCCATGTGAAGCGCGATCGATGATAATCCGCTGCCCGCCCAGCGGGCAGAAGTGCAGAACGTTCGCGTCCGCCACACCCCAGCCGAGCGACGCTTTGTCGCCATAAATCTCTATGCGAAGGCCATTGGTCTTCCCTATCGCGATCTGGCTTGCCCACAAGCTGCCCTTGGCGCCATTTTCGAACCGAAGCTGAACGGAAACGTTGTCGTCGACCTGTCGCCCGGGAACAAAGCTGTCGACCTCGGCCGACACCGTGATGCACTGGAGCCCGCTGATAAACTCGGCAAGGTGGAAGGCATGCGTTCCGATATCGCCGAGGCTACCCGCGCCGCTTCGCTTCGGATCGGTGCGCCATTCGGCCTGTTTGTTGCCCTGGGCCTCGGTCGCCGAGGCGAGCCATTCCTGGGGAAACTCAACCCGCACGAGTCGGATTTCGCCGATGGCTCCGCTTTCGACGACAGCGCGTGCTTCCCGAACCATGTCGAAGCCGGCGTTCGTGTAGCTGACGCCGAAAAGCGCTGTGCCGGCCTTTGCCGCCTGTTCGACTTCGAGAGCCTCGGGGAGCGTCGCGGTCAGCGGCTTGTCGCACATGACGCTGATGCCCGACGCCAGGAAGGCAAGAGAAGCGGGAGCGTGGATGTGGTTGGGCGTTACGACGGCCACGAGGTCGATGCCGTCGTCGCGTCCGGCCTCGGCGGCCGCCATGGCGGCAAAGTCGGTGTAGCTGCGATCGCGGCCGAGATACAGCGCGTCGGCACTTTCCAGGGCGCGCGTCGGATCACTCGACAGCGCACCGGCGACAAACTCGAAACGATGCGTCATCGCCGCCGCGCGGCGGTGGACTGCACCGAAGAAGGCGCCCTGACCGCCACCCACCATACCCAGTCTGAAACGTCGAGAAGCCATGCAAAAGTCCGTCAGGGCCATCGGCCCTTGAGTGATGGAGAGCCTGCGCCCGGCGGGCGGTTTGCCGAGTACAAGTCCCCATCCCGGCCGAAACAAGGGCGGGATGGGGAATGGAAAAGGACTAGTTCGCAGTCTTGCCGCAGGTCGTCAGCGCGTCCTCCGGGGTGCAAACCTCGGTACCGGTCTTGATGAACGGCTCCACTTTTTCGCCCTTGGTCAGCTTGTCCAGCGCCATGATGGTTTCATAACCCATGTCATAGGGACGCTGGCCGATGTTGTAGTGGCTGAGTCCTTCGGCCAGCAGGGGCAACTGCGGGCCGAAATTGTCGCCGAACACCACAACCAGGTCCTTGCTGTCGAGGCGTGCCTTGAGCGGCTCCATGGCCTGCTTGTAAGCCTGCGGAGCATACTGGGCCCAGCCGCCGACAGCGATGAAAGCGCTAAGCTCGGGGTTGTTCGTCATCACGTCGCGCACCTGCTGGGCGGCAAGCGTGATGTCGTCATTATTATAGACAGGGCAACCTGCCGGCTCGATCCATCCGTTCTGACCGGTCAGCGTTTCCGCACCCTTGTCCTTCGTGACGCCCGCAAGAGTGTCGCGGATGCCTTGGACGCGGGCTTTCAGGTTCTCGGATGCAGGCGCACCCGACTGGATGCAGACGGCGCCGCCGTCCTTCTTGGTCTCCAGCACCTTCTGCGCCAATGCGATGCCGAATTCATAATTGTCGGTTCCGATGTAGGTCGAGCGCAGGCCTGCATCTTCGGGCAGAACGTCCGTGTCGAAAGTCACGACCGGAATGCCTTTATCCTGGGCCATTTTCATGATGCGAGCCATGGCCTTCGGGTTGCCGGCCGAAACGCCGAGGCCGGCCACTCCGCGGGTGACCATATCCTGGGCAAGCTGGACCTGCTTGGCTTCGTCATACTCGGTCGGGCCGAGATAGGTGCAGGTGACATCGCCCAGCTTCTTCGCGGCGGCCTCGCACCCCTGCTGGATCGGCGGGCTGAAGGCGTTGTTGAGCACCTTGAAGACGAGGGCGAATTCGCGATCGGCAGCGTTGGCCTGGGGCACAGTCAAGCCGACGGCCAGGCAGGCCACCGAAAGGGCTGCCGTGAGAGTGTGTACTGGTTGCATTGAAGTTCCTCCCTTTTCCTTGTTGATGCGGACGCGCTCACCGACGCAGCGAGCGGATTCTTTCGAGCAGGACCGCGGCTAGAATGAAACTTCCCACGAACATTCCCTGCCAGAACGGGTTTACCCCTGCGATCAGCAGGGCATTGCGGATAACCTCCACGAGAATCGCGCCGATGGCTGCGCCGAGCGCAGTGCCGAACCCGCCTGTCAGCGACGCTCCGCCGATGACCGTCGACGCGATGACCTGCAACTCGTATCCGGTTCCGATCGCGTTGGTGACGGCGCCAAGCCAGCCGACCAGGAACACGGCAGTTATGGCGACCATCAGCCCGTTGAAGGCGTAGGCCGAGACCTTGATGAGGTCCACAGGGATACCCGCCACTCGCGCCGCAGCCTCGTTGCCGCCGATCGCGAACAGGTAGCGGCCCCACCGCGTCATGGTCAGCAGGAAATGCAGGATGATCACGCCGGCGACGAGAGCATAGACGACATTGGGCAGTCCGAAACTATAGCCGCCGCCGAGCGCGATGATACCGTTGGTGGCCTGTCCGAATTCGTAGAACACCTCGTTGTTCGTGAGCACCAGGGCGAGGCTGCGTCCGATGGATAGGGTAGCAAGCGTGACGATGAATGGCGGGAGCTTGACGTAGGAGATGATGACTCCGTTGACCATGCCGCAGACGACACCCATGGCGAGTGTCGCGAGGATGCCGACCGCGAGCGGCATGTCCGAATTGAGCACGATGCCGAGCGTCACCCCGCACATGCCGAGGATCGATCCGACGGAGATATCGATACCGCCGCTGATGAGCACCGGCGTCATGCCGAGCGCCATGATCCCGATGAAGCAGGCATTCTGGAAAATGTTGAGGAGGTTTCCGGAAGTCGCGAACTTTGCCGAGATGACCGATACGACCAGGCCTATCACCAGGATAGCCAGTGCTATCCACGTCTCCTGCGCAAGGAATACGCGGCTCCAGAAAGGGCGGTCGGAGCTCTTCAGGAGATCGACATCCATGTGGGGAACTTCCTCGGGAGCACTCATGCGTTGTTTCTCCGGAATCAGGCCGTCTGGATCGCGCCGGTTATAAGGCCGGTCACTTCTTCGGGGCTCGATTGCTCGATCATCTTGTCGGCCACCTTGCGACCCCGACGCAGCACCACGACCCTGTCGCAAACCTCGAAGACATCGGGCATGCGATGGCTGATCAGGATCACGGAAAGGCCTTGTGCCTTCATGCGGCGGATCAGGGCCAGCACCTCGGCAACCTGCCGGACACTGATTGCCGCCGTAGGTTCGTCCATAAGGACGATTTTCGACCTGGCGAGCCGGGTACGAGCAATTGCCACCGCTTGACGCTGGCCGCCGGACATGCGCACCACGAGATCGGCCGGGCGGGTCTCGGATTTGAGTTCCCGGAATATCTCGGCCGAGCGGGCGTTCATGCGCTTGTGATCGAGCACCTTGAACGGCCCGATCTGCCGCATCAATTCGCGGCCGAGGAAAACGTTCGCCGACGCGGTCAGGTTGTCGCAGATCGCCAGATCCTGATAGACGACCTCTATTCCATGGCGACGAGCTTCCGCCGGTCCGGAAAAGACCACGGGCTCACCTTCCAGGGTGTAGGAACCGGAAGACGGCTGGAAGTTTCCGGCGATGGTTTTCACCAATGTCGACTTGCCGGCCCCGTTGTCCCCCATCAGGCCAAGAATCTCGCCCTGGTTGATTTCGAGGGTGACGCCATCGAGTGCGCGGACGGCACCGAAATCCTTCACGATGTTTTCGAGTCGCGCCAAAACCGTCATTGCACCCTACCGGAATTTTTGTAGCGTAACCGAACAAAACACCGTTTCCCTTGACCGTCAATAGCGGCATATCCCCTTTTCTATGCTGCAATGCATCAAGAATCGGCCCAATTGACAGGCCTGTCTGAGGGTATTAGTAATTTTATCGAACAAATAGGCTTCGAATTGTCAAACACACTGCTTTTTCGTCCGAACGAAGCGCGCGCGCTTTCGGCACTGTTTCGCACGGGTGGGCTGACTCGCGCATCCTTGGCCCGTGAGCTCGATCTGACCCGCTCGACCACAGGGACTCTGGTGCAAAGCCTTGTCGACGCTGGTTTGGCGCGGGAACGGGAATCGACAACGGGCAACGAAGCAGGGGCCAAGGTCGGTCGCCCCGGGATCGTCGTTGAAATCGCCGGCAGCGGTGTCTTCTTTCTCGGCGCCTATATCGGCGTGAACCGGATCGACGTCATCGCCATCGACCTGTCGGGAAAAGTCCGAGCAAAGGCCACCCGCCCATTCTCGGGTGCGGCAAGCAGGCCCGCTCAAGCGATGAAACTCATCGTAGCACTGGTTGATGAGGTGCGCAGAACGTTGCCGCCCGGCGCACGGCCCCATGGCCTCAACGTAGCGCTGCCGGGCTTCCTGGATGGGGACGGCGAAACCTTTCATGCCGCCATTTTGGGCTGGCATGGGGTCAGCCTCGCGCAACTGATTTCCGAGTCCATCGGCCTTGGTGTCCCGGTGCTCCTCGAAAACGACGCCAATGCGGTGGCCGTGGCTGAGACCTATCGTTCGGCTCCGCCGGACGGCGAGGGCGATGACAGTCTCGTCGTTCTCATAGAGAACGGCGTTGGGGGCGGCATCGTCAGCAATGGCAAGCTGCATCGCGGTCAGTTGGGCGGCGCTGGCGAGATCGGCCATATGCCGATCGGAGAGGCTGGCTTCGTTTATGACGCTGTGCGTCCTGGTCGGTGGGAAACATTTATAGGCAAGGACGCCCTCCTTGCCCGATATGCACATATCAGCGGCGTCATTAGTTCGCTTGACGCGTTTATCGCAGTGCTGTCGTCGGGTGACCCCACCGCGCTTGCCTGCGCCCGCGACTGGGCTCGCTGGCTGGTTCGGGGGCTGGCGACCCTTGCCTGCGTCCTGCAGCCGGGCCGCATCATCCTCGCCGGATCGGTCAGCGCGATCTATCCCTTCGTGGCCGAACAAACGGAGGCTTTGTTGGCCGCGTCTCTCATCGAAGGCTATCCGATGCCCCGCGTCGAAACGTCAAGCACCGGCAACGACGGCCCCGCCCTGGGTGCTGCCTATCTTCTGCATCAGGCAATGCTTGCAGGCAATACGCGCCCGCACACGCGCGATGTCGCAGTTCGTTGACAGACAGGAGTTTTCATGACGCTCAAAGCCGCCTCCGAAACGATCGCCGTTGCCGAAATCGGGGGAACCTCGGTCAAGATCGGTTTTGCGGATCATGGTGTGCCGCTCGAAGTCACGCGCACCTTTTCGACGAGTAATCTTCGCCGAGGCGCTCCTGCGGCCCAACTCGCCCGGCTCCTGCAATGTGCGTCCGTCGATGCCGACCTGACCATCGACCGGGTCGTGGCAACTGTCCCCGGGTTCATCGGACGTGACTGCGATACGATCATCCATGCCGCAAACGTTCCCGAACTAAACGGCGTTCACCTGGCCTCCGAATTGGCTTCCACGCTTTCGGTTCCCGTCCAGTTGGAGCGGGACGTGGTTCTGCAGTTGCTCGGGGAAAGCGCCTGCGGCGCGATTGCCAACGAATGCGAGGTGTTGGCTGTCTACTTCGGCACCGGGATCGGTGCCGCCTACCTTGGCGAAAACGGCATTTTTCGTGGCGGCGGGTGGGCGCTTGAAATCGGCCACATGCCGGTGCTCGAGCCGGGTGACCGTCAGGAATTCCCCAAGCGGATCGAGGCGTACGCCTCTGGTGCAACTCTGGTGGACCTCGCATCTGCACATGGCGTCGCCGTGAAGGACCTCTTCCAGGCTGCTGCGCAGTCGCCGGAATTGTACGACGCTCTCGACGACATATTGTGGCAGCAGGCGATAACCGTTGCCAGAGCGACGGTGTTGTTTTCGCCACGCATCGTTCTGCTGGGCGGCGGCGTCATCGACATGGACGGCTATCCGCGCAACACGCTCACCCAGCGCATTGTTGGCGCATTGCCGCATTCCGGCTCGATTCACTCCATCGACATACGCTGGGCCACACTGGGCTGGCAGGCAGCCATTTTCGGTGCCGTTCGTCTTGGCGACATGGCGGCTTAATCCGCCGGCAGATCCGCGCGAGAACGCGTCTTGACTGCCGGCTGCGAAAGCGGCGCCGACAGGAAGCCTTGCGCGATCTCCGCACCGGGCGATTTTTTCAAGCTTGTCGATCGGTGCCTAACCTGTTTAAACGCTCCCGTTGCCGGACGCGTGATCCTTTTCCGGCAATTTCCCGGGAGAACGAGGAATGCCTCTTTCCATCGCCACATGGAACATCAACTCCGTTCGCCTGCGCATGCCGCTGGTCGAACATTTCCTCAAGACATGGCAGCCGGACATTCTCTGCCTGCAGGAAATCAAGTGTCGGAACGACCAGTTCCCCTCGGCGCCGCTGAGGAAGCTCGGCTACGAACACATCGAGATGCACGGGCAGAAGGGCTATCACGGCGTCGCCACTATCTCTCGCCTGCCGCTTCATGAACTCTCCGACCGTCGCGACTATTGCGGCGTCGGCGATGCACGCCATCTCTCCGTCGTCTTCGCGGCCGGTGGAAAGACGATCCGCCTCCATAATTTCTATGTACCGGCCGGCGGCGACGAGCCGGACCGCACGGTCAATCCGAAGTTCGGACACAAGCTCGACTTCGTCGACGAGATGAAGCTCCTGCACGCGGAGGCCGAGGCCGGCGTCTCGTCGATCCTCGTCGGCGACCTCAACATCGCGCCGCTCGAGCACGACGTCTGGTCGCACAAGCAGCTTCTCAAGATCGTCAGCCATACGCCGATCGAAACCGAGGGCCTGGTCTCGGTGATGACCGGAGGTGCATGGGTCGACCTGATGCGCCTCCACACGCCGCCGCCGGAAAAACTCTACACCTGGTGGAGCTATCGGGCGAAGGACTGGACCGCCGCCGACCGCGGACGCCGGCTCGACCACATCTGGTCCTCCGCCGATCTCGCGAGCCAGCTCGTGCGCGTCGAGATCCTCAAGGAAGCACGCGGCTGGGAACGCCCATCCGACCATGTGCCCGTCATAGCCCATTTCGAGCTTTGACGGCGCCGTCCGCTTACGTAAACCGCCCGGCAAGCGCCTCCACGCGGCGGATCATCGCCTGAATGTTTTCCCGGATGCGGGTTTCCACCATGGCGGTCACCTCGGGATATTCCTCCAGCATCCGGCGGAAGAGCGGACGGTTGATCCGGATCACTTCGCTGTCCTCCTGCGCCGTCGCGGTGAACTTGCGCTCGACCATCGAGATGAGCGCGAGCTCGGACAAGAGCGCGCCGCGGCCGACGGTCATCACCTGCTGCTGGCGACCTTGCGCATTCGCATTCGAAAGCGCGAAGCTGCCGGCCGCCACGGCATAGGCGCAATCGGCCGGCGCGCCTTCCCGGAAGAGTTCGTGCCCCTTGGCCACCCGGCGGCGCTCTGCGCCGAAGGCGATAAGCCTCAGCTTGTCCTCGCCGATGTCGGCGAAGAGCGACACGTTGGACAAGAGTGCGATGTCGTCATTGAGCGCCAAGCGGCAAATCTCCCCCGGTCATGTCGTCCGGCTTAGGGAACGATCTTGTAGCCGCCGTTCTCTGTCACCAATATCTCGGCATTGGAAGGGTCGCGCTCGATTTTCTGGCGCAGCCGGTAGACATGCGTCTCGAGCGTATGGGTCGTGACGCCGGAATTATAGCCCCAGACCTCCTCGAGCAGCACGTCGCGGGTGACCACTTTCTGGTCGGCGCGGTAAAGATATCGGATGATTGCGGCTTCCTTCTCGGTCAGTCGGATCTTCTGGCCGTTCTCCATGGTAAGCAGCTTCTGGCTGGGCTTGAATGTGTAAGGGCCGACATTGAAGGTCGCGTCCTCGCTCTGCTCATGCTGGCGGAGCTGGGCGCGAATGCGGGCAAGCAGCACGGCGAAGCGGAACGGCTTCGTCACATAATCGTTGGCGCCGGCCTCGAGGCCGAGGATCGTGTCGGAATCGGTGTCGTGGCCGGTCAGCATGATGATCGGGGCCTTGAAGCCGCCCTTGCGCAAGAGCTTCACCGCCTCGCGCCCGTCCATGTCGGGCAGACCGACATCCATGATCAGGAGGTCGACCTGTCGGCCACGCGCCATCTGAATGCCCTTCCCGGCGGTCGCTTCCTGCAGAAGGTCGAACTCTTCGTAGAGGGAGAGCTGTTCTATCAACGTCTCACGCAGATCATCGTCGTCGTCGACAAGGAGGATGGTGCGAGTCGCCATGGGACAGTTCCTGTTGCTTCCTGGTTCAAAACTAACTCAAATGCCGCTCTTGGCAAGCGCGGCAGTCGCTGCCGCATGTTTCCGTAAATCCTAACCTATTTAGGATAGAAACAGGCCGCAACTGAAAGTGGCCGCAGCGGCGTCTGCGCGTCTGATGAGACGCACGGCGCCGCAGGCATCGTCATATAGGAAAACCGGCTTAAGGTCGCGGCGCGATCACGGCAAAGCAAGAATTTGTGAGACCGATGCGCAAGAAGGCGTCGACAACAGGATCGAGAAAAGGGACCATCGTCGTCAGAACCGCTCCGCGCGACCGCAAGCGCGCCCTCGTGCTTTTCGACGGACGGGTCGAGCAGGCTGCGATCGGGCGCAGCGGCGTCACTGCCATCAAGCGCGAAGGCGACGGGGCGACGCCGCGCGCGGTCATGCGGCTCATCGGCGGCTATGTCAGGCGCGATCGCGTCCCGTTTCCCTCGACGCGCCTGCCGATGCGGGCCGTGCGGCGCGACATGCTCTGGTGCGATGCCCCCCAACACCCGTGCTACAATCGCCCCGTCAGGGCGCCGTTTCGTGCCGGACATGAACGCATGATGCGCGACGACGGGCTCTACGACATCTGCCTCGTCATGGATTGGAACATTTCCTCCCGAAGGCGCAATGCCGGCTCGGCGATCTTCTTCCACCTCATCCGTCCGGGCTACGAGCCGACCGAGGGCTGCGTGGCCGTCAGCCTTCCGGCAATGCGTCGACTGATCCGGCAAATGCACCGCGGGATGATCGTGAAGGTGGTGTAGCTTCGGCCCCGGGAAAAAGCCCCCGAATCAGCCCGACCGTTCCTCCTCAAGCATGCGCGGCGTCACGAAGCGAACCAGGCGGCCGGTGCCGGGCGCTATGTCCGACCAGCACTCGACGTCGAAATCCATGACCGCAAGTCCGGCTGTCGGAAACTTCTCCCTCAGCCGCTCCAGCGCCGCTTCATCGCCGCGCCCGGCAAGCAGAAGCGAAAGATCGGCCATTCCCGGATTGTGGCCGACGAGGAGCAGTTTCTGCACCGTCGGCTCGACCCTGCGGACGGCGTCGAGAATGGCCGATGCGGCGACCTCGTAGATGCCGGCCGCATCGCGCTCGGGGATCTTGTGCGGCAACGCCCCGGTGACGAGCTCCCAGGTCTCCTGGGCGCGCCGCGCGGTCGAAACGAGCGCCAGGTCCGGAGCAAGCCCTTGCCGGGCGATGAAGGCGCCGACGAGGGGCGCCGCCTTGCGTCCACGCTCCGAAAGCGGCCGGCGATGGTCGGCAACGCCGTCCGGCCAGGCGGACTTCGCATGGCGGAGCAGCATGAGTCGGCGTGTCGAGGGCCGGGCGTCATCGGGCATGAAAGCTCCTCAGGGCAGAAAACCGGGGGCGGCAGCGCATTGTCGCATCATCATGCGCATAAAAAAAGCCGCCCCGAAGGGCGGCTCAAACGCCGGAAAAGCTCAAAACCGGCTATTTCCATTCGCGAATGTCGACAAAATGACCAGCGACCGCCGCCGCGGCTGCCATTGCCGGAGAAAGCAGATGCGTGCGCCCCTTGAAGCCCTGGCGGCCTTCGAAGTTGCGGTTCGATGTGGAGGCACAACGTTCGCCGGGCTTCAGGCGGTCGTCGTTCATCGCCAGGCACATGGAGCAGCCGGGCTCGCGCCAGTCGAAGCCCGCTTCCTTGAAGATCTTGTCCAGGCCTTCCGCTTCCGCCTGTTCCTTGACGAGGCCGGAGCCCGGAACGATCATCGCCGAAACGGTCGGGGCGACCTTGCGGCCTTCGACCACCTGTGCGACGGCGCGCAGGTCCTCGATGCGGCCATTGGTGCAGGAGCCGATGAACACCCGGTCGATGGCGATGTCGGTGATCTTCGTGCCGGGCTTCAGGCCCATATAGTCGAGCGCACGCCACTTGGAGGTCCGCTTCGTCTCGTCCTGGATGTCGTCCGGGTCGGGAACGACGCCCTGGACGGAGACGACGTCTTCCGGCGAGGAGCCCCAGGAAACGATCGGCGGCAGATTGGCGGCATCGAGCACGACGACGCGGTCGTAATGGGCGCCTTCGTCCGTGTGCAGCGTCTTCCAGTATTCGACCGCCCTGTCCCAGGCCTCGCCCTTGGGGGCGCGCGGCTTGTCCTTGATGTACTCGAAGGTGGTTTCGTCCGGTGCGATCAGCCCGGCGCGCGCGCCGCCTTCGATCGTCATGTTGCAGACGGTCATGCGGCCTTCCATCGACAGCGACCGGATCGCCTCACCGGCAAACTCGATAACGTGGCCGGTGCCGCCTGCCGTGCCGATCTCGCCGATGATCGCAAGGATGATGTCCTTTGCGGTGACGCCCGGCGGCAATTGGCCGTCGACGCGCACCAGCATGTTCTTCGCCTTTTTCTGGATCAGCGTCTGCGTCGCCAGGACATGCTCGACCTCGGACGTGCCGATGCCGTGCGCCAGCGCACCGAAGGCGCCGTGCGTCGAAGTGTGGCTGTCGCCGCAGACGATCGTCATGCCAGGCAGCGTGAAGCCCTGCTCCGGACCGACGATGTGAACGATCCCCTGGCGCTTGTCGTTCTCCGAATAATATTCGACGCCGAAATCCGCGGCGTTCCTGGCAAGCGCCTCGACCTGGATGCGGCTTTCCTCGTTCTTGATGCCGAGATGGCGGTCCGGTGAGGTCGGCACGTTATGGTCGACGACGGCGAGCGTCTTTTCCGGGGCGCGAACCTTGCGCCCGGCCATGCGCAGTCCTTCGAAGGCCTGCGGGCTCGTCACCTCGTGAACGAGGTGACGATCGATGTAGAGGAGACAGGTTCCGTCGGCCTGGCTGTCCACCAGGTGATCGTCCCAGATCTTGTCGTAGAGAGTACGCGGTGCGCTCATGGGGTATGTATCCATCGTATTTTCAAGAATGTGGAATGGGGGCCGGCGCCAATGCGGCCGGTAACGCTGATCGTGCGATCAGGATAGGCGGCTGGTGAGCGCCCCTGAAACGCGCGCAAAAAAGCGTGCCGGCAGGCGCTTGTGATCCTGCAGCACGAC
Source organism: Sinorhizobium prairiense (assembly GCF_029201645.2). NCBI lineage: Bacteria > Pseudomonadati > Pseudomonadota > Alphaproteobacteria > Hyphomicrobiales > Rhizobiaceae > Sinorhizobium > Sinorhizobium prairiense. Next base: position 3,324,627 of record NZ_CP104131.1, on the reverse strand, counting down.
GATCTTCTGCTCGCGACATCCGAATTTGGATTCCATGACCGTGCTCATATCAATTTTTTGACAGTTCGGCAATCGGCGAGGCGGGGAGTGAAACCCGATGACGAGCGTGCTCGCGTTGAATGGGCGGAACGGATATGATAAGCAAAACTTATTATTCAACGCGATCGATCAAATGCCCAGGAAACTCGAGTCCGATACGATCGGGATGCTCCTCACCGATGTCTCCCGCCTGTTGCGCGGTGCCTTCGATCGCAAGGTCAATGCGATGGACCTCGGGATCACGCCCGGCGAGGCGCGCACATTGGTCCAGGTGGCCGTCACCGAGGGCATCAAGCAGGCGGAGATCGCGACCCGAATGGGGATCGAGCCCATGACCCTCTCCGCCTATCTCGACCGCCTGGAAGCGATGGGCCTCGTCGCGCGCATCCCGGATCCGGCGGACCGGCGCGCCAAGAACGTCGTCGTGACCGACAAGGCCGATCCGCTCATCACCGAGCTGATGTCGGGCCTGCGTGAAATGATGAATGCTTATACCGAGGACCTGGGCGACGACGGACGGGAGGTCCTGCGCGCAAACCTGAGGATCCTGCGGGACAGTCTCCGCCGCCTCGACCCGTGTCTCGCCGGCAAGGAGAAGGGGGCGGCCGAATGACGCTCAGGATGAGCGAGCGGCGCACGAGCATCATCGGCGCCTTCCTGGTGGCGCTCGGCCCCATCTCGATGGCGCTCTACACGCCGGCAATGCCGGAGCTCGTGCGTGCCTTCGCCTCCACCGAAGCGGCGATCAAGATGACGCTGTCTCTCTATTTCGGCGGCTTCGCCCTTGCCCAGCTCGCCTCGGGCACGCTTTCCGACGTCATCGGCCGGCGGCGAACAACGCTGATCTTCATGGTTATCTATCTCGCCGGCAGCCTGATGGCGGCCTTCGCGCCCTCCGTCCCGGTGCTGCTCGCGGGACGCCTCGTGCAGGGAATCGGCGCCTCCGTCGGAATGACCGTGGCGCGCGCCATCGTTCGCGACCAGTTCACCGGCACAACGGCAGCGCGCATCATGAACATGATCGGCATGATGCTGGCGCTCGGGCCGGCGGTCTCACCGACCCTCGGCGGTATCGCGCTTGGCCTCTTCGGCTGGCAGTCGATCTTCCTGCTGATGGTCGGCTTCGCGCTGATGGCGTGCTTCATCGTTCAGCTCTTCATGGCGGAGACGACGACGCCGGATCGCAACAAGGGGCATTTCCGGCCCATTCTCGCAGCCTATGGCGAGCTTATGAGGGACGCTCGCTTCGTGTCCTCGACATTGGTGATCGCCGGCGCGGTCGGCGCGCTCTATGCATGGGCGACCATGCTGCCCTTCGTGCTGATCAGCCAGGTCGGGCTCACCCCGACCGAGTTCGGCATCGGCATGCTCATGCAATCGGGCCTGTTCTTTTCGGGGACGGTCACGATGCGTCTCATGATGCGTCGCTTCACGCCGCAGGCGCTCGTGCCGGCCGGTCTCTTCTTCATCGGCGCGGCGAGCCTCGCCCTCGCCTTCACCATGCATGCGCTGGAACCGACTTTCCTCTCGGTGATGACGCCGATCGGGATCTATGCCTTCGGCATCGCCTTCGTCATGCCCTATATGATGACGGCTGCGATGGCCCCCTTCCCGCATATCGCCGGCACGGCTTCGGCGATGATGGGCTTCATCCAGATGAGCGCCGGACTCCTCGGCGGCGCGCTTGCCGCTCTCGTCGGGGTGCCGGCCACAGCACTCGGAACGATCATTCCGAGCTTCGGCCTTCTCTCGCTTGCAAGCTATTTCTGGTACCGCAGGTCCGTTCGCCTAAGGCCGCTGGTCGCACCGGCGGCTGCGGAGACGCCGCTGAGCGAAGCGGCGGAGTGAGCAAAGATAAAAAACCGCGGCGGAGCGATCCACCGCGGCTCCCAACCTGCAATCCTTCAGAGCTTAGCGGTTGCGCGCTGCCAGCGTGCGCAGGCGCAGCGCGTTGAGCTTGATGAAGCCGGCGGCATCCTTCTGGTCGTAGGCGCCCTGATCGTCCTCGAAGGTGACGAGCTTGTCGGAATAGAGCGACTTGCCGCTCTCGCGGCCGATGACCATGACATTGCCCTTGTAGAGCTTCAGCGTCACTTCGCCTTCCACATGCTCCTGGCTCTTGTCGATCGCCGCCTGCAGCATTTCGCGCTCCGGAGAGAACCAGAAGCCGTAATAGATGAGCTCGGCATAGCGCGGCATCAGTTCGTCCTTCAGATGCGCCGCGCCTCGGTCGAGCGTGATGCTCTCGATCGCACGATGGGCCGCAAGCAGGATCGTGCCGCCGGGAGTCTCGTAGACGCCGCGCGACTTCATGCCGACGAAGCGGTTCTCCACGAGGTCGAGGCGGCCGATGCCGTTGTCGCGGCCGTATTCGTTGAGCTTGGCAAGGAGCGTTGCCGGCGACATGCGCACGCCGTCGATCGAGACGGCATCGCCACGTTCGAAGCCGACCTTGATGATAGTCGCCTTGTCGGGTGCCGCTTCCGGCGAAATGGTGCGCATGTGCACATATTCGGGAGCTTCCTGGGCCGGGTCCTCCAGCACTTTTCCTTCCGAGGAGGAGTGCAGGAGGTTGGCGTCGACGGAGAAAGGCGCCTCGCCCTTCTTGTCCTTGGCGACCGGGATCTGGTGCTTTTCGGCGAATTCGAGCAGATCGGTGCGGCTCTTGAACGACCAGTCGCGCCAGGGGGCGATGATCTTGATGTCCGGATTGAGCGCGTAAGCAGAAAGTTCGAACCGCACCTGGTCGTTGCCCTTGCCGGTCGCGCCATGGGCGATCGCATCGGCGCCGGTCTTCCTGGCGATATCGATGAGGTGTTTGGAGATCAGCGGACGGGCGATCGAGGTTCCGAGCAGGTAGACGCCTTCATAGACGGCATTGGCGCGGAACATCGGGAACACGAAGTCCCTCACGAATTCCTCGCGGACGTCCTCGATATAGATCTCCTTGATGCCGAGCATCTCGGCCTTCTTGCGAGCCGGCTCCAGTTCTTCGCCCTGGCCGAGGTCGGCGGTGAAGGTCACCACTTCGGCGCCCAGTTCCGTCTGCAGCCATTTGAGGATGATCGAGGTGTCGAGACCGCCGGAATAGGCGAGAACGACCTTCTTGACGTCTTTATGCGATGCCATGGTTTTTGTCCGTCTGCTCGTTTTGTCAGGCTCTCGGGCGCGGCGCTGCCGCATCGAAAATCTGCGGCACTTTAGCCAGAACTTGAGGGGATACAAGCGGAACTACTGCATGTCGCCCAAAACTGTGCCGCGTTCGAGCGCGGAGGACAGGCGGGAAGAAAATGCAAGGCGGTTGCCAGGTCGCGTGAATCCACTGGCAAAAGCCTCAGGCCGGAGGTATCAGCAAGGATCGTCGTTCGAGGAATGCGTCATGGATTTCGTTCCCAACCTGCCGACACTCATCGCTTTCGCCGCAGCAAGTCTCCTCCTCGCCGCGACACCGGGTCCGGACATGACGCTTTCGATCAGCCGGGCGCTGGCACAGGGGAAGAAGGCCGCGCTTTTCGTCGTGCTCGGCACCGGACTCGGCATCGTTGTCCATACGCTGCTCGTCGCCTTCGGCATTTCGGCACTGATCACGGCATCTCCGTCCGCCTTCCTGGTTCTGAAGACCGGCGGTGCAGCCTATCTCCTCTGGCTTGCGATCCAGGCGATCCGCTACGGATCCAGCCTGTCGGTGACGAAGGTGACGGAGGCGAAGGGAACTGCGCTTTCGAACGTCGCGACCGGCTTTTCGGTGAACATTCTGAACCCGAAAGTCGTGATATTCTTCATGACCTTCCTGCCGCAGTTCGTCAGCGCCGGTGATCCCGCCGTCACGGGCAAGCTCCTGTTCCTCGGCTTTTTCTTCATCGTCATCGGCATGCCGGTCAATGCGATGGTCGTGCTCGCCGCCGATTGGCTTGCCACCTGGCTGCAACGCAACAGGCGCGTCATGCGGGCGATCGACTACAGCTTCGCCGGCGTCTTCTCGATTTTTGCCGTGAAGATTTTCCTGACGCAGGCGCGCTGAGATTACCTCCGGGCGCTTGCGGTTATTTGCCCCTCATCTGCCTGCCGGCATCTTCTCCCCGTCCTGACGGGGAGAAGAGACAAGCGGCAAGATCCGCTACCCAAATTTCGAGTCGATATTCAAGGTTGCGGATCGAGCGCCGAGATCGCGGCGTGCCCTCTTCTCCCCGTCCTACGGGGAGAAGATGCCGGCAGGCAGATGAGAGGCCACACCCCCCAAACTTCGTCACCCGATCAGCAGCGCATCGTCGTCCAACGTCTGCCCGCGAATGCGGCGGAACATGGCGATGAGGTCCTCGACCTGAAGCGTCTTGCGGCTGTCGCCCGCAACATCGAGCACGATCTCGCCGCCGTGGAGCATGACGGTGCGGTGGCCGAAATCGAGCGCCTGGCGCATCGAATGCGTGACCATCAGCGTCGTCAGCTTGCGGTCCGAGACGATCTTCTGGGTGAGGTTCATGATGAACTCGGCCATTCCCGGGTCGAGTGCCGCCGTGTGCTCGTCGAGCAGCAGCACCTCGGAGCCCGCAAGCGTCGCCATCACCAGCGACACCGCCTGGCGCTGGCCGCCCGAAAGCAGGTCCATGCGGTCGCGCATGCGGTTTTCGAGACCCAGATTGAGTTCGGCGATACGCTCGCGGAAATGCTCGCGCCGCCGCGAGCCGAGCGCCGGCGTCAGGCCGCGGCTTTCGCCGCGCCTGGCGGCCAGCGCCAGGTTTTCCTCGATCGAGAGAGCGCCGCAACTGCCGGCGAGCGGATCCTGGAAGACACGCGCGACGAGCCCTGCGCGGGCCGCCGTGCCCTTGCGCGTCACGTCGGTCGTGCCGATCGTGACGCGGCCGCCGCTCGGCAGCACGTCGCCTGCGAGAACCCCGAGAAGCGTCGACTTGCCGGCGCCGTTGGAGCCGATGACCGTGACGAAGGAACCTTCCTCGATGGTGAGGCTGACGCCGTTCAGCGCCTGCTTCTGGAGCGGCGTGCCCTTGCCGAAGACGACCTGGATGTTTTCGACGTTGATCATGCGGCACCTCCGCGGCGCAGGCGGGGCAGGATGAGCGCTATCGTCACCAGCAGCGCGGTCACGAAATTGAGATCGGAAGCCTGCAGGCCGAGCGTATCGGTCGAAAGCGCCACCTGGATGGCGATGCGGTAGAGGATCGACCCGAGCACGCAGCCGATGAGCGCGATCAGAATGCCGCGGGCGCCGAGCAGCGTCTCGCCGATGATCACGGCGGCAAGCCCCACGACGATCGTCCCGACACCCGAGGTCACGTCGGCAAAGCCGTTGGTCTGGGCAAACAGCGCACCGCCCAGGGCGACGAGTGCGTTGGAGATCGCCATGCCGAGATAGATCTGCCGGCTGGTGTCGACCCCTTGCGCCCGTGCCATGCGGGAATTGGCGCCGGTCGCCCGCATCCCAAGGCCCGCATCGCTTTCAAGAAAGCGCCAGACGAGAACGACGGCAAAGGCGACGAGAATGCCGACGAAAAGCGGGCGCACATAGAAGTCCCGCAGACCGAGGCCGTAGAAGGGCGAAAGCATCGTGTCGGCATTGATCAATGCGACGTTGGGCTTGCCCATGATGCGGAGATTGACCGAGAAGAGCGCAATCATCGTCAGGATCGAGGCGAGCAGGTTCAGAATCTTGAACCGCACGTTCAGGAGCGCCGTTACCATCCCTGCGGCAGCACCGGCGACCATCGCCACCGCTGCGGCAAGCCACGGATTGACGCCGGCGATGATCAGGACCGCGGTGACTGCGGCGCCAAGCGGAAAGGAGCCGTCAACGGTCAGATCCGGAAAGTCGAGCACCCGGAAGGCGAGAAAGACGCCGACGGCGACGAAGGCATAGACAAGCCCCAGCTCCACGGCTCCCCAGAAAGCGATTTGACTCAACGCCGGTAGTCCTCTTCTCGGATGCTCCGCAGGCGTAGGGCGCTGCGGAGCACGTATTCTGAAGTTGAAGCGGGATGCGCACCATTTCCGTATCCCGCTCGATAAGCGAACCGCCCCCGTATGGAACGGGGGCGGCAAAAGACAATGATCGCCCGGAAAGGGGATCGCCCGGAAAGGGGATCGCCCGGAGAGGGGGATCGTCCGGAGAGGGGGATCGTTACTCGATCGTCCGGGTCGCCCGTCCGACGACGCTCTCCGGCAGCGTGACACCCATACGGGTGGCGGCGCCCTTGTTGATCACGAGATCGGTTCCGGCGGCGACCTTGACGGCGATATCGCCGGGGTTTTCACCCTTGAGGACGCGAACGACGACCTCGCCCGTCTGCTTGCCGACGTCATAGTAATTGAAGCCGAGGGCCGCCAGTGCACCGCGGGAGACGGAATCGGTGTCGGCGGTGAAGAGCGGCAGCTTGCTTTCCTCTGCGACGGCGACGGCACCTTCGAGGGCGGAGATGATGGTGTTGTCCGTCGGGACATAGATCGCGTCGGCGCGGCCGACGAGCGCACGAGCCGCACCCTGGACTTCGGCCGATTTCGTCGCGGCGGATTCGATCACCGTCAGGCCGGCCTTTTCAGCCTCTTCCTTGAGGACCGCCAGCAGCGAGACGGAGTTCGCTTCGCCCGAATTGTAGAGATAGCCGATGGTCTTGACGTTCGGCAGGATCTCCTTGATCAGCGCCACGTGCTCGGCGACCGGGGACAGGTCGGAAAGACCGGTGACGTTGCCGCCGGGCTTCTCCATGTCCTTGACGAGCTGCGCGCCCAGCGGATCGGAAACGGCGGTGAAGACAACGGGAATATCGCGGGTGGAGGAGACCACGGCCTGGGCCGACGGGGTGGAGATCGGCACGATTACGCTCGGGGCCTCGCCCGCGAACTGGCGGGCGATCTGTGCTGCGGTCGCCGGGTTACCCTGCGCCGACTCGTAAATGAACTTGAGGTTCTCGCCTTCCTTGTAGCCGGCGGCGGCCAGCGCATCCTTGACGCCGTCGCGCGCGGCATCGAGCGCGGGATGTTCGACGATTGCCGTGACGGCAACCGTGACTTCGTCGGCGCGTGCCGGTAGAGAAAGCGCGACCGTGGCGGCAAGCGCGATAAGAAGCGAACGCATGGGTGTCCTCCGGTTTTTGGTTGGCGATTTCCGGGAAGGCCGGCTACCGTCCCTCCCGCATCGCTTCAGAATAATTCCGCCGCTTTCTTAGGAAAGCAAGGGCCCGAAATCAATCGGCGCAAACAGCTTCATCCATCAAACTTCTTCATCGATCGCGGTGATCGTGCGGCACGCCCGAAAACGCTGGAAGGGCGATGAGCCGCCTCAGTCCTCGCCGTGATTGGCGATCATCATCGCCTCGAAGGCGAGGCGGTCGACCTTGCGCATGCGTTCCGATTCCGACTTGAGCTGTCCGCAGGCGGCAAGAATGTCGCGGCCGCGCGGGGTGCGGATCGGCGAGGCATAGCCGGCCTGGTTGATGAAGTCGGCGAACTTCTCGATCTGCTCCCAGTCCGAGCACTGATAATTGGTGCCCGGCCAGGGATTGAAGGGGATCAGGTTGATCTTGGCCGGGATGCCCTTCAGGAGCTTCACCAGTTCCTTGGCGTCTTCCAGGCTGTCGTTGACGTCCTTCAGCATCACATATTCGAAGGTGATGCGGCGGGCATTCGACAGGCCCGGATAGGCGCGGCAGGCCTCCATCAGCTCCTTCAGCGGATATTTCTTGTTGATCGGCACCAGCATGTCGCGCAGATCGTCGCGCACGGCATGAAGCGAAATCGCGAGCATCACCCCGATTTCCTCACCGATGCGGTAGATCTCCGGCACGATGCCTGAGGTCGAAAGAGTGATGCGCCGCTTCGACAGCGACAGCCCGTCGCCGTCGGACGCGATCAGCAGCGCCGTCTTGACGTTCTCGAAATTGTAGAGCGGCTCGCCCATCCCCATCATCACGATATTGGTGATCTTGCGGCCTTCCGCCGGCACGATCGCACCCTGCGGCGTGTCGCGCTCGGGGAAATCGCCGAGCCGGTCGCGGGCGAGCAGAAGCTGCGCGAGGATCTCTTCCGCCGTCAGATTGCGCACCAGCTTCTGCGTGCCGGTGTGGCAGAAGGAACAGGTGAGCGTGCAGCCGACCTGGCTCGAAATGCAAAGCGTGCCGCGGCCCTCCTCGGGAATGTAGACCGTCTCGATCTCTACCGGACGGCCGGCGCCGCGTGGGGAAAGCGCAGCAGCCACTTGCGCGTGCCGTCGCCCGAAACCTGCTCTTCGACGATCTCCGGCCGTGCGATGGTGAAATGCTCCCTCAGCATCTCGCGCATGTCCTTGGAGACGTTGGACATTTCGTCGAAATCCGAGACGCCGCGAACATAAAGCCAGTGCCAGAGCTGGCTGACGCGCATCTTCACCTGCCGCTCCGGCACGCCCTTTTCGACGAGCAGCTTCGCGATGTCTTCGCGCAACAGGCCGATCAGCGACGGCTTTTCCAGCTGTGGCGCAAGTCGCACCTGGGGCGCCTTGACGACGTCCGCCCTGTTTAAAATCTCGGTGGCTGCCATGCTCATCTGGTCCTGTCGTAAAGCGACGGCTCGTCCGGAGACGTTTCCGGATCCTGTTCCGATGCTCGAATTGAAATCTGGCGAGCCTCGGCCACGCGCTCGACGGGGGTGCGGGGGCTCAGAATTTGGGGGCGCTTTAGCATTCTTTTGGCGGCGAGTCACCATGGGACGTTATTCTGCCCCTGATCCGCCTGAACACCCAACGCAAAAAGGCCGGCCTCATGGCCGGCCCTTGCAATCGTCACGCGCGCTTGGCTCTTACTTGCAGGCCTCGATCTGCTTCAGGGCGGCCGAAATGCCGGAGAGCGAATAGGAGTAGGAGGTCTCCGTACCGCGCCGCGACTTCGCGTTGACCGACATGGCCTTGCCCGATTTCATCGCAGCGACCAGTGCCGGTTCCTCGGCGGCGTTTTCCACCCAGGCGGAATTGCCCTTGGTGAACATGACGAAGGTGCGGCCGTCGACCACCACGTTGACCTTGGAATTGTCCTGCAGCGGGTACCCCATCATCGCCTGCGGCTCATAGCTGATGTTCTGTCCCGGACGCTGCGAAACGAGGAAGAAGATATCGCCGTGATCGACACCGGCCGGGGTCTTTTCCTTCGGCACGGACAGCACATAGCAGACCTTGCCGTTGCCGGCCTGGTAGGAATATGCACCCCAGGCGTTGAACTGCTGGATTCGCGTCGGAGATTGAGCGGAAGCCACGCCGGATGCAGCCATTACGAGTGCGAGTGCAGTTGCGATCTTTCTTACAAACATGAGTTCCTGCCGCTTGTCTTGCTTACGGTCGCCCGATACCGCGTGGGATGGGCAACGCATAGTCACGATTTAAGTTTATTTTGACTTAATCCGGGTTACCAAACCGTCAACGACTCGGGAAAACGCCCCTTTTTGCGCCCGAATGCGCCTCGAGGTCCATTCGCACCGGATTGCCGATCCGGTCGACGTCGATACTGGAGAGCCGCCCCTTGCCTCCCTCTATGTCACAAAGAATCGGGCAAGAGTTTGACTTTCCGGGCGGGATTGCGGCAACGCGCCTCTGGCGCCGGGGATCGGACGCGTAAACGCCGCAGTAGCGGGAATACCTCACTGCCCGGCGCTGTCTCGCAGCACTTCGTCGGCCTTCTGGTAATGCCGTTCCTTGATCTGGCCGCTGATCGCGGCGAAGGCGGCCGTCAATACGGCGATGTCGTCGGAGAAGCCGATCATGGCCAGCATGTCCGGCACGAAATCGATCGGCAGGACGAAATAGCCGAGCGCCGCGAGCAGAATGCCGCGCGTGCGCGTCGGCGTCGCCGGATCCACTGCGCAATAATAGGCGGCGACGAGGTCGCGGCTGAAGGGAATCTGCCGGGCCGCGCGCCGGAAGGTCGGCCAGAACCGGCGGCGCACCTTGTGTTCCTTGCGCTCCTGCTCGGATTCCTCGCCGGGGAGGAGAATTTCACCGATCTTGATATCGTCCATCGCGTCGATTCCGGTCGTTCAGGGTACTGCGCGGCATTGTAGTGCCGCAGCCTGATATGGGAACGGTGGCCGCTATTTCAAATGGCCGGGCATGCGCCTCTTATTTGATATGGTCGGGCATGCGGCCCTTATTTCATATGGTCGGGCATGCGGCCCTCGGCCGCCTGGTCCATCTTTGCCGCCAATTTGAAATCGAGTTCGGTCAGTCCTTCCGCGTCGTGAGTCGACAGCGTCACGTCCACCTTGTTGTAGACGTTGAACCATTCCGGATGATGATTGAGCTTTTCGGCGGCGAAGGCGCATTGCGTCATGAAGGTGAAGGCCTCGGCGAAGGTCTTGAACCGGAAGGTCTTCCATATAGAGCCGCCGTCCTCCGCAAGGACCCAGCCCTCCATCTTGTGCAAATGCTCGGCGATGGCCGCCGCGTCCAATTTTTCCGGCCGCATGCTGTTCCTCCTTCTGCATTGCGTCCTTATCAACGAACTTGCCCGCGACAATGTTCACGCGCAAGCCCGCCGCTCGACGAGGACGTTCCGATCCCTATCCGGGAGCCGGCGGAGGCCTTCGGGCGCTTTACCAGACGCTCGAAGCAGGATGCTCCTCATTGCTCGCGAGGTTCGAGCGCTCTTCGTGAAGCGGGAAGACCTCTTCCGTGAGATAAGGACCGCCGCCGACCGAATCGCGTGACGACAGGAGCACGAAGCGGGAGACGGTAAAGGGAGCGGTGACGAAATTGCCGCGCCCGGAGAGATATTCGACGACATCCTCGACGCGCGATGAGCGCAGGCGCGCCAGCGTCACATGCGGGGTGAACTTTCGCGGATCCGAGGGCAGCCCTATACGCTGGCAGATGCGCTCGATCTCGGCCTGAAGGGCGAACATTTCGGAAGCCATGCTGACGCCGGCCCAGACGGAGTGCGGTTTCTTGGAGCCGAAGGCGCCGGTGCCCGACAGCTGCAGCTGAAACTCGGGCCGTTCGATGCGGTCAAGCCTGTCGATGATCTCGTCGGCGGTTCGCCAGTCGACGTCGCCGATGAAGCGGAGCGTGATGTGGTAATTCTCCACATCGATCCAGCGAGCTCCGGGAAGACCTCCGCGCAGCAAGGAAAGACTCATTGCTGCATTGCGCGGAATTTCGAGGGCGGTGAATAGTCTCGGCATGGCGAGCTCCCCGAATCTCTTGCAGATGCTTGAAGCGAATCACGCATCGCATCTGCACGCAACCATTATTTGTCCCGTCGGAACGTTTACTTTCCCTTAACTGTGGATGCGCTGTCATTCTCCTTTCGCAAGTGAGCGGACGAAAAGCTCCGCCGTCGGCAGGAAGCGCTCTACCATGACGCCGACACCCCCGCCGTTCGGATGCATGCCGTCGTCGAGCTTAAGGCCGACCTCGGTCACGACGCCGTCGAGGAAGAAAGGGTAGAAGACGAGATTGTGTTCCTTTGCGAGGTCGGGATAGATCTGATTGAAGCGCGCCGCATAATCCGGCCCCATGTTCGGCGGCGCCATCATTCCCGCGAGCAGGACGGCGATGCCGCGCTCCTTGAGGCGCGCGACCATCGCCTCCAGATTCTTGCGCGTCTCTTCCGGCGGGATGCCGCGCAGCGCGTCGTTGGCGCCGAGCTCGAGGATTACGCCGTCTGTTCCGTCGGGGATCGACCAGTCGATGCGGGCAAGACCGCTGGAGGTGGTGTCGCCGGATACGCCGGCGTTGGCGATCGTGACGGCGAGCCCCTTGTCCTTAAGGGCCTTTTCGAGGCGGGCGGGGAAGGCATCTTCCGGGGGAGTTGGTAGCCGGCCATCAGGCTGTCGCCGAAGCCGACGAGGCTGACGGGCTCGGCGCGAGCCGCCGCCGATAACACGATTGTCATTGTCAGGCCGAATAAAATGGGCAGAAAGTCTTTTAATGCCATAGGCTCGTTCCTAAATCGGCGGACAATTGTTTGATGATCCGTATCAAATTTTCATATAGGGCTCTTTCGCGTGGCAAAAACCATCATCGAGTTGAAAAATGCGGATCTGACGCTGGGCGAAGCCGCGGCGTCCGTGCATGTGCTGAAGGGCGTAAGCCTCGCGATCGATGCCGGCGAATCGGTGGGCATCGTCGGCCCCTCGGGCTCGGGCAAATCGACTCTGCTCATGGTCATGGCCGGGCTGGAGCGGCTCGACAGCGGCGAAATCATCATTGACGGCACGGCGCTCCACCGCCTCGGCGAGGACGCAGTCGCCGATTTCCGCGGCCGCAATGTCGGCATCGTTTTCCAGTCCTTTCATCTCATCCCGAACATGACCGCGCTCGAGAACGTCGCGGTGCCGCTCGAGCTCGCGAATGTCCGCAATGCATTCGACATAGCGCGTAAGGAACTGATCGCCGTGGGGCTCGGCGAACGCCTGACGCACTACCCCGGGCAGCTTTCCGGCGGCGAACAGCAGCGCGTGGCGATCGCCCGGGCGCTCGCGCCCTCTCCGAAGCTGCTGATCGCCGACGAGCCGACGGGCAACCTCGACGCGGAGACCGGCCGACAGATCGCCGACCTCCTCTTTGCCGAACAGCGCGAGCGTGGCATGACGCTCGTTCTCGTCACGCATGATGCGGCGCTCGCCGGACGCTGCGAAAGACAGATACGCGTCCGCTCCGGTGAAATCGTCCCCGACGCTGAACGGCTCTCCGCCTCGGCCCGGCAGGGAGCCGTGTCCGCATGAGCGGGACGGTTGCCGTCCGGCGGCTGCTCCCGACGATTTCCCTGCGCCCTCTGCTCGCGCTTCGCCCGCTGTTCGCTCTTCGTCTGGCACTCCGGGAAATGCGCGGGGGCCTGAGGGGCTTCTATATTTTCCTCGCCTGCATCGCTCTCGGTACGGCCGCGATCGCCGGGGTCAACTCGCTATCCCAGTCGATCAGCGAAACGATCGCCTCGCAAGGGCAGGAACTGCTCGCCGGCGACATCCGGTTCGAGCTCAACAATCGGGTGGCGACCGCGGACGAGCGTGCCTTCCTCCAGGGTCTCGGCGAGGTTTCGGTATCCGCGGGTCTGCGTTCCATGGCGCGGCTCCCGGACGGCTCCAACCAGGCGCTGGTGGAGCTCAAGGCCGTGGACGGCGCCTACCCGCTTTACGGCAAGCTCGAAAGCGAGCCGGCAAAGCCGCTCCCTGAATTGCTGGCGAAGGACGGCGAGGTGTTCGGCGCAGTCGCCGCACCGCTGCTTCTCGAGCGCCTCGGCATCTCGCCGGGCGCGGAAATTCTCATCGGCAATGCGCGTATCCGGGTCGGCGCGGTACTCGCCAGCGAACCCGACGCTCTTTCCGACGGCTTCGGTTTCGCGCCGCGGCTGATGATTTCCTCCGATGCGCTTGCCGCTTCCGGGCTCGTGCAGACCGGCAGCCTTGTCGAACACACCTACAAGGTCCGCCTGCCTGATCCCGCAGACGTGCCGCTCATTCGCGTGCAGGCCGAGACGCGCTTTCCCTCCGCCGGCTGGTCGATACGGACGAGCGGCAATGCAGCACCCTCCCTCAATGCAAACATCACGCGTTTCTCCCAATTCCTGACGCTCGTCGGGCTCACGGCGCTGATCGTCGGAGGCGTGGGGGTTGCCAACGCCGTGCGCTCCTATCTCGACGGCAAGCGCAGCGTCATCGCGACTTTCAAATGTCTCGGCGCTCCGGCGTCGCTGGTCGCGATGATCTATCTTGCGCAGATCCTGATGATCGCCCTCATCGGCATCGCGATCGGCCTCGTGCTCGGCGCCCTCATCCCCTTCGTGGCAGCGCAGTTCCTTGCCGGCCTGCTGCCCGTATCCACCGCATTCGTGCTCTATCCCTCGGCCCTGGGTCTTGCGGCGCTTTTCGGCCTTCTGACGGCGCTGACCTTCGCCATCCTGCCGCTCGGGCGGGCGCGCCGTGTGCCGGCGACTGCGCTTTTCCGGCAGCAGGGTTTCGAGCCGGCGGGCTTGCCTGCCCTGCCCTATCTCGCCGGCGCCTTCATCTGCCTGGCAGGACTTGCCGGGCTCGCGGTCTGGGCTGCCTATGACCGTTCCATTTCGCTGATCTTCCTTGGCGCGATCGCCTTTGCCTTCATCGTGCTGCGCGGGGTTTCGCTCCTCATATCCTGGCTGGCGCGGCGCAGCCCGCGCGTCAATTCGCCGGCGCTGAGACTTGCCATCGGCAACATTCACCGGCCGGGTGCCTTGACGCCGTCGGTGGTGCTGTCGCTCGGCCTCGGCCTCACTCTTCTGGTGACGCTGGCGCTCATCGACGGCAATCTGCGGCGCGAGCTCACCGGCGACATGGCCGAGCGCGCGCCCAACTTCTTCTTCGTCGACATCCAGGGCAGCGAGATCGAAGGCTTCCGCTCAGTGCTCGCGGGAGCGATGCCGGAGGGCAAGATCATCGAAGTGCCGATGCTGCGCGGGCGCATCGTCGCGCTCAACGGCGAGGATGTGAACAGCCGCAACGTTCCCCCCGGCGGCCAATGGGTGCTGCGCGGAGATCGCGGCATCACCTACGCCAAGAACAGGCCGGAAAATTCCAAACTCACCGAAGGCAGCTGGTGGCCCGAGGACTATGGCGGCGAGCCGCTCGTCTCCTTCTCGGCGGAGGAGGCCCGCGAGCTCGGGCTGAAGCTCGGCGATACGGTGACCGTCAACGTGCTCGGCCGCAACATCACGGCCCGGATCGCCAATTTCCGCGAGGTCGAGTGGGAGTCGCTGTCGATCAATTTCGTCATGGTCTTCTCGCCGAACACCTTCGCCGGCGCCCCGCATGCCTGGCTCGCGACCATCATCGATCCCGACGCCTCGGCCGAGGAGGAGGCGGCGGTGTTGAAGAGGGTGACGAATGCCTACCCGACGATCACCAGCGTGCGCGTGAAGGACGCGCTCGACATCGTCAATACGCTGCTCGGGCAGCTTGCAACTGCGGTGCGCGCGGCCGCGGCGGTCGCGCTTGTCGCTTCTATCCTCGTGCTTGCCGGCGCACTCGCCGCCGGCAACCGTGCCCGCATCCACGATGCGGTGGTCCTGAAGACGCTCGGCGCGACGCGGGCGACCCTGATCCGCGCCTTCAGCTACGAATACGTCATTCTCGGCCTGGCGACTGCCGTCTTCGCGCTTTTCGCCGGCAGCGTTTCGGCCTGGTTCGTCGTCAGCCGCATCATGACCCTGCCGTCGAGCTTCCTGCCGGACGTTGCGGTCGCGACCATCGTTCTTGCGCTGGTCGTGACGGTCGGGATCGGCCTCGCCGGAACCTGGCGCGTCCTCGGGCAAAAGGCCGCTCCGGTGCTGCGGGAACTCTGATCCTGCCATGCCTGTCGCGCGATTTCGGCCATGACGGCCGAGTTAACCGTAAATCACTCCAGTTTGATGGTCCGGCGGGCCGACTTTGTTCGATTCCAAGCGCTTCGCCCTTGTGCATGACGGCGTTCACCATCATATTTGTCCACAGGCATGCTGGAGCCCCGCAGCGGCGCCTGGGCGCGCAAAGGAACGACAAGGTTCGCCGCCCGACACCGTAACTTCAACCGGGGCTTAAATGAGGAAACAATGGCTGATCTGAGAAACTACCAAACCCGAATGTCGCCCGCCGGCGCTCAGGCGGGTGCCGTGATCGACGAAGGCCTTCGCGCTTATATGCTGAAGGTCTACAACCTGATGGCCCTCGGCCTGGCGATCACCGGCGTGGCAGCTTACGGAACCTATGCGCTTGCCGCCTCTAATCCGGCATTCGCCCAGCTTATCTACGGTTCTCCCCTGAAGTGGGTCGTGATGCTGGCGCCTCTTGCGCTGGTGTTCTTCCTGAGCTTCCGCATCAATTCCATGAGCGTTTCCGCGGCGCAGACGACTTTCTGGGTCTATGCGGCGTTGATGGGCCTGTCTCTGTCGTCGATCTTCCTGGTCTTCACCGGCCAGAGCATCGTGCAGACGTTCTTCGTGACGGCTGCTTCGTTCGGTGCCCTGTCGCTTTACGGCTATACGACGAAGAAGGACCTTTCGGGCCTCGGATCGTTCCTGATCATGGGCCTCTTCGGCGTGATCATCGCATCCGTCGTCAACATCTTCCTTGCCTCTTCGGCACTCGGCTTCGCGATCTCGGTGATCGGCGTGCTCATCTTCGCCGGCCTGACCGCCTACGACACGCAGAAGCTCAAGGAAATGTACTTCGAAGGCGATGACGCCTTGGTCGCCGGCCGCAAGGCCATCATGGGTGCGCTGACGCTCTATCTCGACTTCATCAACCTGTTCATGTTCATGCTGCAGTTCCTTGGCAACAGGAACGAGTAGTATCGAACCGGTGTGACGGAAAAGGCGGCTTCGGCCGCCTTTTTTGTTTGCCGGAGCCGGCCTTGATCGATCCGGCGCATCCATGCGAGACAGTACATCTCCAGCCATAATGCGCGAAGAATTCCATGACCGCCACGCTCCGCGACGCCGTTGCCGCCGACCTCCGCTCGATCACCGAGATCTATCGCGAGTCCGTCTTGAACGGGGTCGCGACCTATGAGGAGACGCCGCCATCCGAAGCCGAGATGGCGCTCCGCTTCTCCACGATCACCGGCAACGGCTACCCCTATGTGGTCGCGCTGGACGAGCGTGGCGCGGTTATCGGCTATGCCTATGCCTCCGCCTTCCGCAACCGCACCGCCTATCGGTTCCTGGTGGAGGATTCGATCTATCTTTCGCCGGAAGCACGGGGCAAGGGCATCGGCAAGGCGCTGCTTTCCGAACTGATCGGGCGCTGTACGGCTCTCGGCTTCCGCCAGATGATAGCGGTAATCGGCGGGGCGCACCCCTCATCGATCGCCCTGCACCGGGCGCTCGGCTTCGAACTGCAGGGGCTGATGAAGGCAACCGGCTTCAAGCATGGCCGATGGCTGGATACGGCCTTCATGCAGCGGCCGCTCGGGGAAGGAACCGCAACGAAGCCCGCCGAGGGCGTCTATCCGGATACGCTTTATAGGAGCTGAGCCTGCGCAGGTGAGCTTCAAGCGTCAAATTCAGCGCCCAACTCCCGTTCGGTGAGGATGCGGTCGATCAGACCCCACTCCAGAGCTTCTTCCGCCGTCATGAAACGGTCGCGATCCATCGCGCGCTCGAATTCTTCATATGTTCGCCCGCAATGCTCGGCATAAAGCCGCGTCATGCGGTGTTTGGTTCGCCTGATTTCCTCGGCATGGATGAGCATATCGGAGGCCTGTCCCTGAAAGCCGCCCGAAGGTTGATGGACGAGGATGCTTGCATTGGGCAGGGCGGTGCGCTCGCCCGCTTCGCCTGCCATCAGCAGGAACGAACCCATCGAACGGGCCGTCCCCATGCAAAGCGTATGCACGGGCGCCCGGATGTAACGCATCGTGTCGTACATCGCGAAGCCGCTGGTAACGACACCGCCGGGCGAGTTTATATAGAGTTGGATCGGTTTTCTGGGGCTTTCGGCTTCCAGGAACAACAACTGTGCGCAAACGAGAGCAGACACTGCATCGTTCACCTCGCCGTTCAGAAAGATTATTCGCTCACGCAGCAGGCGGGAATAGATGTCGAATGAGCGCTCGCCACGGCTGGATTGCTCGACGACCATAGGGACGAGTTGCATCGCTTCGCGCATAGGCGAACTCCTGTCTGATGAACTTGTTTTGGTAGAATGAGGCGTCAGGCGGCGCGCATCAGCCAAAGCCGGTTGCTGTTCGCCGCCGGCGGAGTTCGCGGAGCCAGCCGCTCATCCTCCAGCCCATGGATAATTCTCAGAATCGTGCCGCCGTCATTGCTGGGCCTGACCTGGAACGCCACGAGGCTTTCGAGAAAGGGAGGTTCGTCGTCGCGCATTCTGTAGCGAATTTCCCTGCCCGGTGCGGTGGAGACAGGCTCAGCCCCAGCCAGTTCCCGCCTGGGCAGCCATCGCTCACGGAACTCAGGCATGCTGATTGCCCGCCACACCTTTTCGGGCGATTCATCGAGTTCGTATTCGAGCACCAGATTCCTTGCCGGCTCGTTCAGTTCCACATCGTTCATTGATCCATATCCCTCAGCAAGACCTTCAACGCATCGATCCGCGCCGGCCAGTAGGCGCGATATTTCGCCAGCCATCCGGCAACGAGCGCCAGCCCCTCCGGGTCGACCTCGTAGTTCACGAAGCGCCCCTGCCGTTCCTCCCGCACCAGCTTTGCATTACGCAACACGTGGAGATGTTGGGACATGGCCGGCTGGCTGATGTCCATTCCGTTGCGCAAGGCACTGGCGTTCATGCTTCCGCTCGCCAGCTTCTCGAAGATTGCACGGCGTGTCGGGTCAGCGAGCGCTTTGAATATGTCGTTCTCAGTCATGACGTCAGATAAGCATACACTTATCTGATTCGCAACACGGATGGCACGCTTCGATGCAAGCGGTTTGGCGCCGCCAACCGATTCAGGGATAAATCCGCACGCGGGAAGAGGGGGCCGAGGCGAAGCGCTGCCGCTTGTCCCTTCGCCCCGCCTGCGGGGAGAAGGTGCCGGCAGGCGGATGAGGGGCGGCTCCGAGTGATATGTCGGTCAGGTTTTGACGAGCTTCAGCACCTTGTCGAAGGCCTTGAGCACCTGGGCGAGCTCGTGGCCTCGCTTCAATATCGTCCCGTGAGCGTTGAGCACGCTGAAGGCGCCCTGTTTCGCGGCGAGCTTCGGGTTTTTCTCGATGCGGTAGAGAGGCACTTCTCCGGCGCGCTTGAACACCGAAAAAACGGCCCGGTCCCTCAGGTGGTCGATCGCATAGTCGCGCCACTCCCCTTCGCCCACCATACGGCCGTAGACCTTGAGAATCAGGTCGAGTTCGCGGCGATGGAAGGTGACGGGCGGGGGGTTCTTGGCTTGCTTGTATTCGTGAAGATCGACGACCACATCGGAGGTGGTCTGGCCGTAGTGACGTGCTTCGCCTCGCGGCAAATCCGTTTCATCAGTCATCGGCATTTCGGCCTTCTAATGTGACAGGACCACGACAGTGTGCCTCACACGATCGGAAAAGCAAGCCGGAAGCTGTTGATCAATGTCAGCAATTCTTGGGGCTGCCGCAATTCAGTCAAAACGCCGCCCCAATTCGCCGCAACACTCCGACCGCTGCCGGACAGAGTCGTTGCCACCGTATGTCCGGCCAGCCGTCATGCTGCGGGAGGTTCTCGAACGCAGACATGGCTGGTTCGGTCCGGTAACTTCGAACCCTCAGCCCCAGCCCCTCGATGCTGCCGGGCCGAACCATCCCCTGTTCCGCCGCAAGCGATGCGGAACGTTTCCTGTCATCAGAGCTTTCCCTGCGGCCCTGCGAGAACCGTTGCGGCGCCGATGATGGCTCCCGGCGTTTCCTTGTCCTTCATCGATTGCAGCAGCACCGCGCAACCGCTATTGCCCTGGCCTTCGATCAGGACCGAGGCGGGCAGCGTGAATTCCGCTGGCTTGCCCTCCCACATGCCGATGGTCTGGATGTCGCGCACGGCATGCCAATACGCGATCTCCTTGCCGCTGTTCTCGCCCTTCTCGACCTTGACCACCCTTGCCCGGTCGAAATAGACGACGACGACGTTCGCCCTGCCTTTGCCGGCACCGACCTTGATCGAGATTTCATCGCCGCCGATCGAGGCGGCGATCGGCACCGACAGGCCCTTGCCCTTCTCGTCCATCAAAGCAAGCCGGTTCCTGATGGCCGGCAGGTCCGCGCCGTTGGCGTGGTCGCGCCCGTTCAGGATCGCCTGCGGCGTATAGACGCCGTAGCGGCCGAGCATGCGCGCATAAGCATATTGCCGCTCGGTGTTTTCCTTGGAAGCGAGCGTGTCCGCCCATCCGAGATAGTTCCAATAGTCGACATGATAGGCGAGCGCGACGACCTCGCCTTCATCGACGAGCTTCTTGAGCGCCGCGTCCGCCGGGGGACAGGAGGAGCAGCCCTGGCTGGTGAAGAGTTCGACGACGCCCTTGAGCGCCCCGTCCTTGACCGCTCCATCCTTGACCGGCCCGCTCTCGGCCGCCCTGCCGTCATCCGCTGCGGAAGCTCCGCAGAACGCACCAAACAGCCCGATCGCCAGGGCGAGACGTCGGATTGTTGGTGTGCAGGCGGATATCATGGCGTCTTTGTTCGTGCTCGTTAGAGCACTTCCGGGAAAATGTGGAACGTTTCCATCCGGAAGTGCGTCGCTTCAACGCGTTTGCCGCGCGGGGAGACCCCTACATACGACGGGTATTCTTCAACGAAAAGTCACGTTGGAGTGACTGCCGCAAAGCCGTGCAAAACCCTGTGGACCGGACAATAAAAAGCCGGGGCGTCGATGTGGACGCCCCGGCTTTTCTGTTCATACGTCGCCGATCAGGCGGCGAGATCGCGCAGAACCGTCTGCAGGATGCCGCCATTGTTGACGTAGGTGACCTCGTCGAGCGTATCGATGCGGCAAATGAGCGGGACCTCCTTCACGGAGCCGTCGCCATAGGTGATCTTCGCCACGCGCTTCTCGCGCGGCTGGACATTGGCGAGATTCTCGATCGTCACGACTTCGTCGCCCTTGAGAGCCAGCGATTCCCAGGTCGTGCCTTCCTCGAAGACGAAGGGTACGACGCCCATGCCGACCAGGTTCGAACGATGGATGCGTTCGAAGGACTGGGCAATCACGGCCTTGACGCCGAGGAGGTTGGTGCCCTTGGCCGCCCAGTCACGCGAAGAGCCGTTGCCGTATTCGACGCCGGCGAAGATGACGAGCGGAACGCCCTCCTCCTTGTACTGCATGGCCGCGTCATAGATCGACATCTCCTCCTTGGAGGGATAGTGGATCGTATAACCGCCTTCCTTGCCGTTCGGGCCGAGCATGTGGTTGCGGATGCGGATATTGGCGAAGGTGCCGCGCATCATCACCTCATGATTGCCGCGGCGCGTGCCGTACTGGTTGAAGTCGGCAATCCCGACGCCGTGCTCGAGCAGATAGGCGCCGGCAGGCGAGGCCGCCTTGATCGAACCGGCCGGGGAAATGTGGTCGGTGGTGATCTTGTCGCCGAAGAGACCGAGGACACGGGCGTTCTTGATGTCGGAAATGCCGGCACCCTTCTTGCCCATGCCGACGAAATAGGGCGGGTTCTGGACGTAGGTGGACCCCTCGTCCCAGGCATAGGTCTGGCCGGCCGGAACCTGGACGGCCTGCCAGTTGGCGTCGCCCTTGAACACGTCCGCATATTTGGTCGCGTAGAGCTCGCGGGTGACGTATTTGAAGATGAAGTCCTGGATCTCCTGCGAAGTCGGCCAGATGTCCCTGAGGTAGATGGGCTGCCCGTTCTGGTCTTCGCCGATCGGCTCCTTCGTCAGGTCCTTCTGGACGGAACCCGCCAGCGCGTAGGCGACGACGAGCGGCGGCGAGGCGAGATAGTTCGCCTGCACGTCCGGCGAGATGCGGCCTTCGAAGTTGCGGTTGCCGGAAAGCACGCCGGCGGCGATCAGACCCTTGTCGTTGATCGTCTTGGAGATCTCCGTCGGCAGCGGGCCGGAATTGCCGATGCAGGTTGTGCAGCCGAAGCCGACCAGATTGAAGCCGAGCTTGTCGAGATCTGTCTGGAGGCCGGATTTCGACAGGTACTCGGCGACGACCTGCGATCCGGGCGCCAGCGACGTCTTGACCCAGGGTTTCGTCTTCAGGCCCTTGGCGACCGCCTTGCGGGCAAGCAGGCCGGCGGCGATCAGCACCGAGGGGTTCGAGGTGTTGGTGCAGGAGGTGATCGCGGCGATCGCGACGTCGCCATGACCAAGATCGTAGTCGGTCCCCTCGACCGCGTAGCGGTTGGCGAGCTGGCCGGGCTTCTTGTAGTCGTTGTCGAGCGCCGCCGCGAAGCCGGAGGCGATGTTCTCGAGCGCGATGCGGCCCTCGGGGCGCTTGGGGCCGGCCATCGACGGCACGACGTCGCCGAGGTCGAGTTCCAGCGTGTCGGTGAAGACGAGCTCGGAACCATCCCCTTCCCGCCACATGCCTTGGGCCTTGGAATAGGCTTCGACCAGCGCGATGCGGCTCTCTTCACGACCCGAGATGGTGAGATAGTTGATCGTTTCGGCATCGACCGGGAAGAAGCCGCAGGTGGCGCCGTATTCCGGGCCCATATTGCCGATCGTCGCGCGATCCGCGAGCGTCATGTTGTCGAGGCCGGAGCCGAAGAATTCGACGAACTTGGAGACGACGCCCTTCTTGCGCAGCATCTGCACGACGGTAAGCACGAGGTCGGTCGCGGTCACGCCTTCCTTGAGCCTGCCGGTGAGCTTGAAGCCGATGACTTCCGGCAGGAGCATGGAAACCGGCTGGCCGAGCATCGCCGCTTCGGCTTCGATGCCGCCGACGCCCCAACCGAGCACGCCCAGCCCATTGATCATCGTCGTGTGGCTGTCCGTGCCGACGCAGGTATCCGGATAGGCGGTGACTTCGCCGTCCTCTTCCCTGGTCCAGACGGCCTGGCCCAGATATTCGAGATTGACCTGGTGACAGATGCCGGTGCCGGGCGGCACGACGCGGAAGTTCTTGAAGGCCTGCTGGCCCCATTTGAGGAAGCGGTAGCGCTCGCCGTTGCGCTGGTATTCAAGCTCGACATTGCGGGCAAAGGCGGTCGGCGTGCCGAATTCGTCGACGATCACCGAGTGGTCGATGACGAGATCGACGGGAACGAGCGGATTGATCTTTTCCGGGTCGCCGCCGAGCGAAACCATCGCGTCGCGCATTGCCGCTAGGTCGACGACGGCCGGAACGCCGGTGAAGTCCTGCATCAGCACGCGCGCCGGGCGATAGGCGATCTCGTTCTCGGCCGTGCCCTTGTCGCCGAGCCATGCGGCGATGTTTTCGATGTCCTTCTTGGTGACCGAGCGTCCATCCTCATTGCGCAACAGGTTTTCCAGCAGAACCTTCATCGAATAGGGAAGCTTCGAGATGCCGGCGAGGCCGTTCGCCTCCGCCTTCGGCAGGCTGTAGTAGACATAGTCCACGCCGTTGACCGTGAGCGTGGAGCGACAATTGAAGCTGTCTAGGGATTTGGACACTGGATGATACCCCGTTCCGTCTGATCGCCAAAAACTGACGTACGAACGCCCGAGCACCTGTGAGGCGCGAAGTGGGATGCGGGTACGGTCATTTCCGCTGTCCGTACGTGGAAGCTCGTTCCATGTTCGGCGCTAGGATGAAATTCACGCCGACCGCTGGCGTGTTGGCCGCCTTATAGATAATTTCTCCAAATCGTGCCAGACCAACCAAGGTTCAATCGGAACTTTTTTTGCTCCGCGAAAAGACACGTCAAGGGAAGCTGGAAATTCATGCGCCTCATGGCTGAAGGTTTGAGTGCGAGGCGCGGCGAGGACCTGATTTTCAACGATATTTCCTTCGCGCTGGCTGCCGGCGAGGCGCTTGTGGTAACGGGTCCGAACGGTGCCGGCAAGTCGACCCTCCTGCGCGTCCTGGCGGGGCTCCTCGAGCCGGAATCGGGCCGCGTCCGGCTGGAGGACGGCCCATCGGGATACGAACATCCGCGCGAACTCAGCCACTATCTCGGCCACCGCAACGCGATGAAGCGCGAGCTGACGGTGGAGGAAAACCTCACCTTCTGGCAACGCTTCCTTGGCGATTCGCCGGGCGGCTCCGGCATCGGCCTCGTCGAAGCGGCGGAGGCAGTGGGGCTCGCCGACATCATTCATCTGCCCTTCGGCTATCTTTCCGCCGGCCAGCAGCGGCGCATGGCCATGGCGAAGCTCATTGTCGCCTTCCGGCCCATCTGGCTTCTCGACGAGCCGACGGTGGCGCTCGACGTCAGCGCCGACAGGCTTTTTGCCGGACTGGTCGCCGCCCATCTCGACCGCGGCGGCGTCGTCGTCGCGGCCACCCACCAGCCGCTTGGATTCGCGGGGGCGAAAAGCCTTGAAATGACGGGATTCGTCCATTGATCGCGCTCTTCTTCCGGGATCTCAAGCTTTCGGTGCGCGCCGGCGGCGGCGCGATGATCGGCGTGCTTTTCTTCATGACGGTCGTCGCGGTCATCCCCTTCGGCGTCGGCCCCGATCTGAACCTGCTCGCCCGCATCGGCCCGGCGATCCTCTGGATCGGCGCGCTGCTCGCGTCGCTGCTCGGCCTCGACAGGCTCTTTCAGGCGGAGCGCGAGGACGGTTCGCTCGACCTCATCATGATGCAGGAGACGCCCTTGCTCCTGGCCGTTCTCGTCAAGTGCGCCGCTCATTGGACCGCCACGGGCCTGCCGCTGGTGATCGCATCGCCCTTTCTTGGACTGTTCATGAACATGGACGAAGGCGCCATCGGAGCCACCATGGTCACCCTGCTCGCGGGGACGCCGGCGATAACCTTCATCGGCGCGGTCGGTGCTGCTGTCGCGGTGGCGCTGCCGCGCGGCGGGCTGCTCGTCTCGATCCTCGTCCTGCCGCTTGCCATACCGGTGCTCATCTTCGGCGTCAGCGCGGTCTATGCGGCGATCGAGGATCCGGCCCCGTTTCTGCCGCCTTTCATGATATTGATGGCGATAACCCTGTTCTTCGCGGTGATCGGACCAGTGGCGGCCGCGGCGGCACTCAGGCACTCGGCCGACTGACGAGACCCGGCACCTTAGGATGAATTGCGGAAGCCGGCCTTCCACGTTAAAGAACCGTCATGAGTGAAAGCAGCCTGGCCATTCGGAAATTCAGCGATCTCGCCAACCCTACCCGGTTCCTGGCGCTGACGGATCGCGTGCTGCCCTGGCTTGCTGCTCTCACGCTGCTCGTCTTTGCGGCCGGGCTCTGGCTCTCCTTCACCACCGAGGGCGACTACCAGCAGGGCGAGACGGTGCGCATCATGTATGTGCATGTGCCTTCGGCCTGGCTTTCCATGATGTGCTACACGGTCATGGCGATCTCCGCACTCGGCACGCTCGTCTGGCGTCATCCGCTCGCCGACGTCTCGGCAAGAGCCGCAGCGCCGATCGGCGCCTGCTTCACCTTTCTGGCCCTCGTCACCGGCTCGCTCTGGGGCAAGCCGATGTGGGGCACCTGGTGGGTCTGGGATGCGCGGCTGACCTCGGTCTTCGTGCTTTTCCTCATGTATCTAGGGCTGATCGCGCTGAACCGCGCCATGGATGAGCCGAGCCGATCGGCGCGCGTCTCGGCCGTGCTTATCCTCGTCGGTTTCGTCAACATCCCGATCATCAAGTTCTCGGTCGAATGGTGGAACACGCTGCATCAGCCTGCAAGCGTCATGCGCCTCGACGGGCCGACGATCGATCCGGAATTCCTGCGGCCGCTCATCGTCATGGCGATCGCCTTCACGCTCCTGTTCTTCACCCTGCATATCGCCGCCATGCGCAACGAGATCTGGCGCCGTCGCGTGGCCTCGCTCAGACGCCAGGCGGCGCGCAATGCCGGCCGGGAGCAGCTTACGCCATGATGAGCCATGCCGCCTATGTCATTGCCAGCTACGCGGTTGCCGCCGCCACGGTAGCCGGACTCATCCTCTGGGTCCTCACCGACGGCCGCGCCCGCAGGCGCGAATTGCAGCAGCTCGAGGCCGCCGGGATCCGCCGCCGGTCCGCGGAACTGCCGGCCGGAGGGGGCAAATGACGAACGCTGAGACGCCGCAGGACGAGCGCAGGCCCGGAGCCTTCCGCTATCTCATGGCGGCGCTTCCGCTCCTCATCTTCGCGGTGCTCGCACTCATCTTCTGGAGCCAGTTGAACTCCGGCAGGGACGTCAGCGAAATCCCCTCGGCGCTGATCGGCACCAAGGCGCCGATGCTCGCCATGCCGCCGCTCGAAGGGGCTGCAACGCCATCGGGCGAACCCATGCCGGCTCTCGACGACACGGCGGTCAAGGGCAAGCTCACGCTCGTCAATGTCTGGGCTTCCTGGTGCGTGCCCTGTCGGCAGGAGCATCCGATCATTCTTGAGCTGTCGAAAGACCCGCGCCTCACCGTCGTCGGCATCAACTACAAGGACCGGAACGAAAACGCGCTGCGCTTCCTCGGCGAACTCGGCAACCCTTTCTCTGCAATCGGCGTCGATCCGAACGGAAAGGCGGCGATAGACTGGGGCGTCTACGGCATCCCGGAATCCTTCCTCGTCGCCGCCGACGGCACGATCCTCTACAAGCGTGCCGGCCCCTTCGACGAAAAGAGCCTCAGGGAAGGGCTGCTGCCGGCGATCGAGAGGGCGCTTGTGGGCTCGTAGGCCGCGACTGCCCCTCATCCGGCCTGCCGGCCACCTTCTCCCCGCAAGCGGGGCGAAGGCGACTCGCGGCGCCTCCTGAACCATCACTTCCCTTCGAAGGAGCGGCTAAACCCCCGCCTGCCAAGCCTTCACCGCATCGAGCGGCCAGACCAGCATCAGCACGTTGAGCGTCAGGTTGTCGCGCACCATATAGCCGGTGAAGAGTTCGAAAACGATGGCGATCGCGACCGTGGCTGCGACCGGCAGCCGCAAGGCGATGAGAAAGCCGACAGCCATGGCGAGCGTATCCATGGCCGAATTCAGGATGCTGTCGCCGAAATAATCGAGCGAGATCGTCGCGGCCCGGTAACGGTTGATCACCACCGGCGTGTTCTCGACGATCTCCCAGGCGGACTCGATCACGGTCGCGAGAAGCAGGCGGGCGCTCCAGGGTTTGCCGCGCATGAGAAGGTGACCGAGGCCGTAGAAGAGGAAGCCGTGGATGACATGGGACGGCGTGTACCAGTCGGAAAGGTGCTGGGAGTTGCCGCTGGATTTGACCACGCCTTCCCAGAGCTTGATGTAGCCGCATTCGCAGATCCATAACCGCCCCATCAGGTGCTGCACGAGGACCTGGATTGCCAGCACGCCGAGGCAGGCAAGCAACCAGAGCGCCGCTCGTCGCTGCTGGTCCTGCGAGGCGGCCGCGATCGTCACTCCGCGCTATCCTGTTCGAGCGAATGCTTCATGATCAGCGGCATCTGGGCGAGCGTGAAGAGGATGGTGATCGGCATGGTGCCCCAGACCTTGAAAGCCACCCAGAAGTCCGTCGAGAAGGAGCGCCAGATCACCTCGTTGAGCACGGCGAGAAACAGGAAGAACACGCCCCAGCGGATCGTCAGCTTCCGCCATCCCTCCTCGTCCAGCTTGAAGGCGGCGTGGAAGACGTAGCCGAGCAGCGATTTGCCGAAGAGGAGGCCGCCGAGCAGGATCGCGCCGAAGAGCGTGTTGACGATGGTCGGCTTCATCTTGATGAAGGTGTCGTTCTGCAGCCAGAGCGTCAGCGCGCCGAAGACGAAGACGACGATGCCGGAGACGAGCGGCATCATCGGCAGCGTGCGGGTCATGATCCAGGAAGCAATCAGCGCCGCCGCCGTTGCCGCCATGAACAGGCCGGTCGCGATGAAGATCGGCCCGCCGAGCTCGGCCAGCGCGGGAAAACGGCCAGCCAGCCACTCGCCCCGCGAATTGGCGAAGAAGAAGACCATCAGGGGGCCGAGTTCCAGCACGAGCTTGAGCAGCGGGCTTACCTCTGTCTTCGGCTTGGCGGCCTCGATCGTCGACATGTGCGGATCCTGTTCTGTCATCTTCTGCGGCTCATAGCATCAGGATTGCGGCAAAACCATATCAACCGCGGTTTTGGCGCAAACCTCCTCCGCTTGGTCAAGGAGCAGCAACGCCGGCGATCGCCTCGGCGAAGTCCTTGGCTTCGAACGGTTCGAGGTCGTCGATCCCTTCGCCGACGCCGATGAAGTAAACCGGCAGCTTGTGCTTGGCGGAGATCGCCACCAGAATGCCGCCGCGTGCGGTGCCGTCGAGCTTGGTCATGATCAAGCCGCTGACGCCGGCGACGTTGCGGAATATTTCGACCTGCTGCAGGGCGTTCTGCCCTGTCGTCGCGTCGAGTGTCTGCAGCACCGTATGCGGCGCGTCCGGATCGAGTTTTCCGAGAACGCGCACGATCTTTTCGAGCTCCGCCATCAGTTCGGCCTTGTTCTGCAGCCGTCCGGCGGTGTCGATGATCAGCACGTCCGCCTTCTGCTCGCGGGCACGCTGGAACGCCTCGTAGGCAAGCCCGGCCGCATCGGCGCCGAGCTTCGAGGAGACGATTTCGGATTTCGTCCGTTCGGCCCAGATCTTCAGCTGCTCGATCGCCGCCGCCCGGAAAGTATCGCCGGCGGCCAGCATGACCTTAAGTCCCGCGCCGGAAAGCTTTGCCGCAAGCTTGCCGATCGTCGTCGTCTTGCCGGTTCCGTTGACGCCGACGACGAGGATCACGTGCGGCTTGTGGCTGAGATCGAGTTCCAGCGGCTTGGCGACGGGCGCCAGCACCTTGGTGATCTCGCCGGCCATGATGCGCGAAACGTCCTCGCCGGACACATCCTTGCCATAGCGCTCCGAGGCCAGCGTGTCGGTGATGCGCATCGCCGTTTCGACGCCGAGGTCCGCCTGGATCAGCAGGTCCTCGAGGTCCTGCAGCGTCGCCTCGTCGAGCTTGCGCTTGGTGAAGAGGCTGGCGATCTGGCCGGTGAGTTGCGACGAGGTGCGCGCAAGGCCCAGGCGAAGGCGCTGGTACCAGTTGAGCTTGGCTTGCGGGGCGGGTGCTTCTTCCCTGGGGCGCCTCTCGGCGGCGGCGAAGCCTTTGGGAAGGCTGGGTGCCAGGGGCTCGGATGGAGGCTCACCCCCCTCTGCCCTCCCCGGCATCTCCCCCTCGAGGGGGAGGATTGGGAGAGGCACGCTCTCGTCCTCCGACGCTGCCGTTTCATCTGCCGAAGAGCCTGTGCCTTCCGCACCGTCGTCTGCGTCAATCTCCACCTCTTCGACGTCGGCTGCGATGGCGGCTTCGCGCTCCTCCTGCTCTCCCGAAGGGACAGAGGCGGGTGCCGAGAGCTCGTCGACAGTCGTTGGGTGTTCGGAAGGCGACTCACCCTCCTCTGCCCTGCCGGGCACCTCCCCCGCAAGGGGGAGATCGGATGAGGGACGCTCTCGCCTTGCTCCACAGTGTTTTCATCTGCGGTGGCAGCAGTGCTTACTGGCTCTTCCTCACGCGTGGTTTCGGTCGTTGGCGTGTCTGGCGCGAAGGAAACATCGCGATCGTCCGTGCTAGCTTCCGTTGCCGCGGCTGCACTACGATCTTCCTCGACCGGTGCCTGGGTACCGCCCTGTTCTCCCGAAGGGACAGGGGGGTTACCGCGACCTCATCGGCAGCGGCCGTCTCCTGCGGCGGCGCCGGTTTCTCTTCGACGACATCCTTGCCGAAGGAGAAGATCTTCTTGATGAAACCAATCGCCATGTGAATGTCCGCTGTCAGGCCGCAGCCATCTGTTTGCGCTCGATCGTCAGATGCTTGCCATTGTGGCCGGTGATTCCGACCGTCACAAGCGACCGCGGCTCAAGGCCGGCCGCATCTACGAGCGTGAAGTTTTCCGTATGGGCCAGACCGTTCATTTCCACAAGGATCGTCTGGCTGCTGCCGATCATGCCCTCGAGGTGGCCCGCATGAAGCTCCGCCCCCTTCGCACGCAGGCGCGCGGCACGCTCCTTGACAAGCGCGCGGTCGAGTTGCGGCATGCGGGCGGCCGGGGTGCCGGGGCGCGGGCTATAGGGGAAGACGTGAAGATGCGCGATGCCGCAATCCTCGGCGAGCCGCATGGCGTTCTCGAACATCGGCTCGGTCTCGGTCGGAAATCCGGCGATCATGTCCGCACCTAAGCTGATCGCGGGGCGCAGGCGCCGGACCTCGTCGCAGAAGGCGCGCGCATCGGCGCTCGAATGCCGCCGCTTCATGCGCTTCAGGATCAGGTCGTCGCCGTGCTGCAGCGAAAGATGCAGATGCGGCATGAAGCGCGGCTCCTCGGCGATGAGGTCGAGGAGGTGGCCGTCCGCCTCGATGCTGTCGATGGAGGAAAGCCGCAGGCGGAGGATTTCCGGCACCTGTTTCAGCAGGGTCTTCCCGAGAAGCCCGAGGGTCGGCGTTCCGGGCAGATCGGCGCCGTAGCTCGTGGCGTCGACCCCGGTCAGAACGATCTCGCGATAGCCGCTTTCGGCAAGGCGTCTCGCCTGGTCGACGACGGCGCCCATCGGCACGGAGCGCGAATTGCCGCGGCCATAGGGAATGATGCAGAAGGTGCAGCGGTGGTCGCAGCCGTTCTGCACCTGGATGAAGGCGCGCACGTGCCCGTCTATGTGCTTCACCATCTGCGGCGCGGTGGCGCGCACGCTCATGATGTCGTTGACACGGAGTTTCTCTTCGGCCGAGACGCCGAAATCCGGCAGCGAGCGATAGGAGGCGCTGGCGAGCTTCTCCTCGTTGCCGAGCACCGCGTCCACCTCTGCCATTTCGGCGAAGGCTTCCTTCTCGGTCTGGGCGGCGCAGCCGGTGACGATGATCCGGGCGTGCGGATTTTCGCGGCGCGCGCGGCGGATCGCCTGTCGGGCCTGGCGCACGGCCTCGGCGGTGACGGCGCAGGTATTGACGAGGATGGCGTTGTTCAGCCCCGCCTTTTCGGCCTCCGCCCGCATCACTTCCGACTCATAGGTGTTTAGCCGGCAGCCGAAGGTTATGACCTCGACCCCGCTCAAAGGGCTCTCGCTCCGTTGTCGCCGCTCTCCGGCTCATTGCGTGCAAAGATGCCGGTGACGGGATCGACGGTGCCGGACCATTCCCATTCGGCCGGCCCCGTCATGATGACGTGGTCGTCGCGCTCGCGCCATTCGATCTTGAGCGGACCGCCGGGCACGTTCACGGTAACCATCCGCTCCGTCCGGCCGGTTCTCCCACCGCTGACGGCGGCGGCACAGGCGGCCGAGCCGCAGGCAAGCGTCAGGCCGGCCCCGCGCTCCCAGGTCCGCAGGTCCATCTCCTGGCGGGAGCGGATGCGCGCGATGGAGATATTGGCGCGCTCGGGGAAGATCGGATGGTTCTCGAGGAGTGGTCCGAACCGGTCGAGCTCGTAGCTCCACACATCGTTCTCGACCCAGAAGATCGCATGCGGATTGCCCATGGATGCGACCGAGGGAGAGTGCAGCACGGGCGCATCGATCGGCCCGATCTGCAGCTCGATGCGCCGCGTGTCGTGGAATTCCTCCGCGAGCGGGATCTGGTCCCAGCCGAAACGGGGCTTGCCCATATCGACCGAGATCGTGCCGTCGTCGTGTTCCTTGGCTTCGAGAAGGCCCGCGACCGTATGGAAGAGGAAGGCTTTCCTGCCGGTCTCGGCCGCAAGCGCCTGGACGACGCAGCGGGTGCCGTTGCCGCAGGCCTGGGCCATCGACCCGTCGGAATTGACGATGTCGATCCAGGCATCGGTCCCGGCAGACTTCGGGTCGTGAATTGCCATGATCTGGTCGAACTCGGTCGCCGGGTCGGCATTGAGCGCGATCGCCGCCTGCGGCGTCACGCGGTCCTTGCGCCCGCGCATGTCGACCACCAGGATCTTGTTTCCAAGCCCGTTCATCCTGGCAAATTGCACCTGATCGGCCATGTCGCGACTGTCCAAACCCTGGCCCCCGCTTCGGAGGCGCCCTTCATTCGGGCTGTATATGGCGGAAAAGCCCGGAAATTACCAGTGCCGGCGTCATTCCCCTGCCATCGGCGGGAGAGGGACGTCGAAGACTTCTCCCGGTCGCAGCGCCCGGAAACGGTTTTGACCGATACCGTGCTTGGCGAGCGCAGTCTCCAGCGCCCGGAGCGGCTCCTCGACCCCCTCGTTGGTCAACCGGAAGGTGCCCCAATGGTGACCCGCCACGTATTCGGCGCCGCAGGCGACCATGCCCAGGACCGCCTCTTCCGGATTCTGGTGCTGAGAGGCCATGAACCAGCGTGGCTCGTAGCTGCCAAAGGGCACGTTGGCGAGGCGGAAGCATCCGTGTTTTTCCCGCGCCGCACGATAATTGATGCCGTCGTGAAAACCCGTGTCGCCGACATGATAGATCTTGCCGGCCGGCGTCTCGATGACGAAGGCGGCCCAGAGCGCCATGCGCCGGTCGTTCGAGCGGCGAGCCGACCAATGGTGGCATGGCTCCGCATGGATGACGACGCCATCAC
This sequence comes from Sinorhizobium prairiense, assembly GCF_029201645.2. NCBI lineage: Bacteria > Pseudomonadati > Pseudomonadota > Alphaproteobacteria > Hyphomicrobiales > Rhizobiaceae > Sinorhizobium > Sinorhizobium prairiense. Next base: position 3,292,627 of record NZ_CP104131.1, on the reverse strand, counting down.
CGAGGTCGAGCCGGTCGCCCCAGTCGACGACGGAAATCTCGGCACCCGCGACGGCGCGGCGAATGATCGTGTCGTTGCCGAGCGGCGTTACGAGATGCGGCGCGTGCTCGGTGTGGAGCGAGCCGAGCGTGGCGAGATCGAGGTGGTCGTAGTGGTTATGGGTGACGAGCACGATATCGATCCGCGGCAGGTCGTCCATGAGAATGCCTGGCGGGTTGCGGCGGCGGGGTCCGGCAAACGTAAAGGGGCTGGCGCGATGCGACCAGACCGGGTCGGTCAGGATGTTGAGGCCCGCGACCTGGATCAGCAGCGTTGCGTGACCGACCATGGTGACGCGGAGCCGCTCGCCGTCGACACTGGTATCCGGCCTCGCCTGCGGAAAGGGGCTGTCATAGTGGCGCGGCCATTGCTCGCGTCCACCGCCGGACTGCCAGCGCAGGAGGTCGGCGAAGCCGCGCGGCGGTGTGCCGCCCGGATTGTAGAAGCGAATGCCGTCGAAGTGGTCCGAAACGCGCCCGCTATAGTAGGGATTGCCGCTTTTCTTCATCGCTGCCTCGGTTGAGGGACACCTGCAGAGAAATAGGCGCATTTGCCGCCGGATCACAGGGCTCGGGCAGGAGCGGCCGACAATTTCCTGATGATGCGACCAGACGGAGGTGGTGGTCCTGCTCGCGTGTGGGATCATAGGTGGAGCCCGAGCGCAGCGTCTCCGCGGTCGATCCTTGACTTTTCTCCCGGTTTCCTGTTTATCGCGGCGAATTCCTTCGCAAGTGATGACTTCCGAAGCCACCGACCGGGCCCCGCAAAGGTATAAAGAGAGCCCGGAGGTCAACACCCGACAGCGCGCTGCGCCCTCGGGTGGTTTTTGGCTTTGCGCCTTGTTTTCCGCGCGAAGGGACCCACGTTTCCGGACGAGCCGATCTATCGCAATCCGGAGACAAGAAGGAAGAGAATATGTTCGAGAGCCTCCAGGACCGTCTTGGTTCCATATTGAATGGACTGACCGGCCGCGGCGCCCTGTCGGAAGCCGATGTTTCCGCAGCGCTTCGGGAGGTTCGCCGTGCGCTGCTCGAAGCGGACGTGGCGCTCGATGTGGTGCGGTCCTTCACGGAGAAGGTTCGCGAAAAGGCGGTCGGCGCCGAAATCGTAAAGTCGATCAAGCCCGGCCAAATGGTCGTCAAGATCGTTCATGACGAGCTCATAGCGATGCTCGGCTCCGAGGGCGTCACGATCGATCTCAATGCGGCGGCTCCGGTCGTCATCATGATGGTCGGCCTGCAGGGCTCGGGCAAGACGACGACGACCGGCAAGATCGCCAAGCGGCTGACCGCGCGGGACAAGAAGAAGGTCCTGATGGCCTCGCTCGATACCCGCCGCCCGGCCGCGCAGGAACAGTTGCGCCAGCTCGGCGTACAGACCGGCGTCGATACGCTTCCGATCATCGCCGGCCAGTCGCCGACCGATATCGCTGCGCGCGCCGTGCAGGCGGCCAAGCTCGGCGGCCACGACATCGTCATCCTCGACACCGCAGGCCGCACCCATATCGACGAGCCGCTGATGATCGAGATGGCGGAGATCAAGCGGAAATCCAACCCGCATGAGATCCTGCTGGTCGCCGATGCGCTGACCGGACAGGACGCCGTCAACCTCGCCCGCAACTTCGACGAACGCGTCGGCATCACCGGCCTGGTGCTCACTCGCATGGACGGCGACGGCCGCGGCGGTGCGGCGCTCTCCATGCGCGCCGTCACGGGCAAGCCGATCAAGCTCATCGGCGTCGGCGAGAAGATGGACGAACTCGAGGAGTTCCATCCGCGCCGCGTCGCCGACCGCATCCTCGGCATGGGCGACATCGTCTCGCTCGTCGAAAAGGCGGCGGAGAACATCGACGCCGAAAAGGCGGCCGCCATGGCCGCCAAGATGGCCAAGGGCAAGTTCGACCTCAACGACCTCGCCGATCAGCTGCAGCAGATGCAGAAGATGGGCGGCATGGGCGGCATCATGGGTCTGATGCCCGGCATGGCCGGCATGAAGGACAAGATGTCCGCCGCCGGCCTGGATGACTCGCTCTTCAAGCGCCAGCTCGCGATCATCTCCTCGATGACCAGGGCGGAGCGCGCCAATCCCGATATTCTCAAGCATTCGCGCAAGAAGCGCATCGCCAGCGGCTCCGGCACCGATGCCTCCGACATCAACAAGCTTCTGAAAATGCACCGCCAGATGGCGGACATGATGAAGATGATGGGCGGCAAGGGCAAAGGCGGCATGATGAAGCAGATGATGGGCGGCCTCGCCGGCAAGATGGGCCTCGGCGGCCTGGGCGGCGGAATGCCCGATCTTTCGAAAATGGATCCGAAGCAGCTCGAGGCCCTGCAGAAGCAGGCCCAAGCCGCGGGTCTCGACAAGCCCGGCGGCGGCCTGCCTGGCCTTGGCGGTGGTTTGCCCGGTCTGGGCGGCGGTTTCCCCGGCCTCCCCGGCCTACCGAAGAAGAAGTGAGGATCGCGACGAATGCTTGATCCCGAGATCAAAGAGGAATTGGCGAGCTACCGGCAGTCGATCGACAATATCGATGCCGCGCTCGTCCACATGCTGGCCGAACGCTTCCGCTGCACCAAGGCGGTTGGCGTGCTCAAGGCCAAGCACCAGCTGCCGCCGGCCGATCCGGCGCGCGAAGAATACCAGATCGAACGCCTCCGCCACCTGGCGAAAGACGCCAATCTGGATCCGGATTTCGCCGAGAAGTTCCTGAACTTCATCATCAAGGAAGTCATCCGGCATCATGAAGCCATCGCCGCCGATTGCTCGCAGAACGCGGGCAGCGCCGGCACCACCCATTCCGCTTGAGTCAAGCGGTCAAGAAAGCCTGCAAGGAGTAAATTGAAATGGCACTGAAAATTCGTCTCGCCCGCGGCGGTTCCAAGAAGCGTCCCTACTACCAGATCGTCGTTGCCGACGCGCGCAGCCCGCGTGACGGCCGCTTCCTCGAAAAGCTCGGCTCCTGGAACCCGATGCTTGCCAAGGACGACGAAAAGCGCATCGAACTGAACGCCGAGCGCGTTCAGCACTGGATCGCCCAGGGCGCCCAGCCGACCGACCGCGTCATGCGCTTCCTCGACCAGGCCGGCCTTGCCAAGCGTCCGGCCCGCAACAACCCGACCAAGGCGCTGCCCGGCAAGAAGGCACAGGAACGTGCCGCTGAAGCCAAGCAGAAGGCGGAAGAAGCAGCCGCCGCGGCTGCGGAAGCTGCCGCGGAATAATTTCCGGCGGAATGGCATTGAGAACGGGCGGCATTTCCATGCCGCCCGTTTTGCTTTATGTGCACCGGAAAATCGCATGTTTTGATCCCGATGTGGTTCGGGAAACATGCAGCAAGTTCACCCTGGATGCCCGACGATGACACAGCTGAAGAACCCTGTCCTGATGGCGACGATCGGCGCGGCGCAAGGGCTGCGCGGCGAGGTGCGGGTAAAGTCCTTCACCGACGATCCGGCTGCACTCGGCGACTATGGCAAGCTCCACAGCGAGGATGGCCGCGTCTTCGAGGTGCTTGAAATCCGCGAGGCCAAGAACGTCGTCGTCGTGCGGTTTCGGGGCATCAACGATCGGACTGCTGCCGAAGCGCTCAACGGTCTCGAACTCTTCATCGAGCGCGACAATCTCCCCGACGACGATCTCGACGAGGACGAATTCTTCTACGCAGACCTCGAGGGCCTGGAAGCGATCGATCGCACCGGAAAGAGCTATGGTTCGGTGACCGGCGTCTTCGATTTCGGCGCTGGCGATCTCCTCGAACTGAAAGGCCCGGGCCTCAGGCCGGTGCTTATTCCCTTCACGGAATGGTCGGTACTCGAAATCGATCTCGAAGCGGGCAAGCTCGTCATCGACCCGACCGCCGCCGGGCTCGTCGACGACGAGAAGAGCGGGCCCGGCAGGCCCTTTCCGACCAAGCGCAAGTGAGCTCACGGCAATGCCCTTTCGCGCGACCGTCCTGACGCTCTACCCGGAGATGTTTCCGGGGCACCTTGGCGTTTCGCTCGCCGGAAAGGCGCTGGAGCGCGGAGACTGGTCGATGGAGGCCGTGCAGATTCGCGACTTTGCCGGTGACAAGCACCGCACCGTCGACGATACGCCGGCGGGCGGCGGTGCCGGAATGGTATTGAAGCCCGACGTTCTTGCCCGCGCCATCGATCATGTCGCTGCAGACGACGGGCGGCCGCGGCTTCTGATGAGTCCGCGCGGACGGCCGCTGACACAGGAACGGGTGCGGGCGCTGGCCGCCTGTCCCGGCGCTGTCATCGTTTGCGGACGTTTCGAGGGCGTCGACCAGCGGGTCATCGACACGCGTGGACTCGAGGAAGTCTCGATCGGCGACTACATTCTTTCCGGCGGCGAGCCGGCAGCGCTCGTTCTGCTCGACGCCGTGGTGCGTATCCTGCCGGGCGTGATGGGCAATCAGCTGTCAGGCGTCCACGAGAGCTTCGAGGGAGGGCTCCTCGAACACCCCCACTACACGCGTCCCCAGATCTTCGAAGGTCACGAAATCCCGGCCGTCCTCACCTCCGGCAACCACGCGGCCATTGCGCAATGGCGGGAAGCGGCGGCGCGCCGGCTGACGGCGGAACGCCGGCCGGATCTTCTGGAGCGTGATCCGGCTCAGCCCGTGAAGAAATAATAGGCCGCGAGCAACAGACCCACCGCCACCACCACGGCTCGGATGACCGCCTGCGGAACGCGTCGTGCCGCCCAGACGCCCATGTAGCCGCCAAGCGCTGCGCCCGGCACCATGATTGCCGCGTGCAGCCAGGAGACGACGCCGCCCACAGCGAAAACCACGATGGCGATTGCGGCGATGACGATGGAGATGAAGTTCTTGAGTGCATTCAGCCGATGATAGCCGCCGCCGGTGGCAAGTCCGAGCACGGCGAGCATCATGATGCCCATGCCGGCGCCGAAAAAGCCGCCATAGACGGAGGTCGCCAGCTGGCTCGCAACGCCCAGCGGTCCGATGCGCTGCTCGTCACTGCGCGCCTTCGGCTTCAGGAGGGGCCCGGCGGCGAAGATCGCCGTTGCCGCGATCAGCAACCAGGGCACCATCGCACGGAAGGCCGGATTGGAGAGCGACAGAAGCAGGAGGGCGCCGGCAAGCCCGCCGATCGCCGAAATGATGCCAAGGACGATGGCGTTCTTCCGGTCGGCGCGAATCTCCTTGGCATAGGCAAGCGTCGACGTGATATAGCCGGGGAACTGGATGATGGACGAGGTCGCGTTGGCGACGATCGGCGGGAGCCCGCCAAGCGTCATCGCTCCGAAAGTCAGGAAGGTGCCGCCACCGGCAATGGCATTGACGACGCCGGACAGGAAACCGGCGACGAAGAGCAAGAAGACCTGGAGCAACGTCATGACTATCCCCCGAAACGCGTGAATCGGGATAGCCGGTGGCGCGGTCGACCGCAAGTCCGTGGTATCTGGTTCAGACCGGGTAGATTGTCGACAGATTAGACCGGGATGATCGTCGACAGGTTAGATTGGCATCTGAGGGGGACCTCTTGATGCCGTTAACCTCTGGTGGCTGCGTTTCCCACAAGCCTTCGGCAAACCCTACGGCGCTTATCTGGCGGGCGCGGGTTGCCTTCGGCTGCTTCGCTCCCTTAGGTCGTTGCGGCCGCTTGGTTGGAAAACGCCTCCCACAATTCGCGGCCGCGGCGTGGGCGCTGAACTTCTCAATAGGGGTGGTGAGCGGTCGTCCGCCACGACCGTCACACACGGTTGCCATACGGACTTTCGGGACATTCGGATTCGCGTCGGATGCAGGAGACGCGAAGGGCGCGCAGGCGGTCACATTACTCAGGCATCAGTTCAACTCGATACGTTCTCCCGTTGCCGCCGAGCGTTTTACCGCATCGACTACCCTCAAGGTTTTGAGCCCCTCACGCCCGCTGACAAGCGGCGGTTCGTCTCCGCGGATCACCTTGCACAATTGCCTGATCTGCAGAACGAGCGGGTCCTCGTCGTCGACCTCGATACGCGTTTGGGAAAATGGTTCCCACCAACTCCGTTTACCAGGGTTGCGCCAGACCTCGAGCGACGGAACAGCCAGCGACCCGTGCGTTCCTCCGATCATGTAACAGGATTGCTCGGTTTTGGGGTAAGCCGGATTCTCTCCGCTTGTCATCTCCCAGCTCCACGGTGCGACCACCGCGTCCGAGACTGTCGCAGTTCCCAAAACTCCATTCTTGAACTCGATCAGGATCACAGCCGTTTCCTCAACTGCGTTGCCGCGCACCGCGTTGGACTCGCGTGCCTGAACCGCAGCCACATCGCCGAAAAGGTAGCGCAGATTATCGACATCGTGGATGAGATTGAGGAAAACCGGCCCCGCACCGCGCTCACGACGCCACGAGATGTCGAAGTAATCGTCGGGTTTGAACAGCCAGAACATTGCATTGACAACAAGAACGCGGCCGAGCTTCCCGCTTTCGATGATTTCCTTTGCCTTCTGCATTACCGGATTGTGTCGGCGGTGATGGCCGGTCAAAAGAGGCACACCTTTTGCCTCAGCCGCTGCGATCAGCTTTTCCCCGGATATAATGTCGTCGGCGATAGGCTTCTCGATGAGTGCGGGAATGCCCGCTTCAACGGCTTCCAACCCGTTCTGGACGTGAGCCGGGTTGGGCGTAGCCACGATGATCCCATCAGGTCGGTCTGCGGCAATCATGTCCGCGAAGCTTGGAAACCACTTCACGCTGGCTTCCTTGGCAATGGTCTCGCCAACCGGCGTGGGATCGACCACGGCACTGAGTTGCGCCGAAGGCTCGGCCAGGACGTGCTGAATATGGCGCTTACCGATGAGGCCTGCGCCAACTACGGCCAGCTTAACCCGTTGGGTCATGGTCACCTCAGCCCTTGCCCGCCGCCTTGATCATTGTCGCCGCGCGCCGGATGCCAAGCTGGTATCCTTCTGTTCCAAGGCCGCAAATCACGCCGTCCGCGCGGTGCGAAACGAACGAATGGTGTCGGAAGCTTTCGCGCTTGTGCACATTGGAGATGTGGATCTCGATCACAGGCCCTTCAAATGTGTTCAGAGCGTCAAGGATGGCGAGTGAGGTATGGGTGAAGGCCGCCGGATTGATGACGATGCCCGCACCGTCCTCGCGCGCCTCATGAATCCAATCGATGATCTCGTATTCCCGGTTGCTCTGATGAAAGCGGATTTCATGGCCGAGTTCGGCTGCCAGTTTGCGGCAGTCCGCCTCTACGTCTGCGAGCGTTTCATGCCCGTAGATGTGCGGCTGGCGTTTGCCAAGCAGGTTGAGGTTTGGTCCATTGAGAACGTAGATCAGGCTCATAGCATAGTGTCCTTCTTGAGCACGTCGTCCTGGTCAGACGAACGCCACTGCTTGAACAGCAAAATCAGGGTCCGACTCGTAGAGATCTGCGCGCAAGCCGAGCCTTCCCGCTTCGAGAGCAGGAGCGGCGATCGCCCGCGCGGCGTCGAGAACGGCAGTGAGAAGCTTCTGCTTAGTCTCTGCAGTACGCCCCGGTGCCATCCGCACGATGATTTGGATGAAATGATTATCGACGTGCTCATCGCCCACGCAGGAGTATGTCGCCTCCCGCGCAAGCGTGCGCACGGCGGAAGGTTTCACAAGGCCGCCATCGCGAACGCAGCGATGCACGGTCAGCGTCAGCAGGTCCATGGCTACATGCTCGCCTGCGCCCCCGCTATAATCGATGATGATATGCGGCATTGGGATCTCCCCATCAAGCCGACTGCCGGCACAAGTCCATAAAGTGACGGGACATGCGCTCTGCGTCGGGTGCTATCCCGGTGAACAATTCGAAAGCCGCTGCTGCCTGGTAGACGGTCATGCCGCCGCCACGGAGGGTCCGGCAGCCTTTTCTTTCGGCGAGAGCAAGGAGCTCTGTGACGAGCGGCATATAGACGATGTCGGCGACCCAATGCCGTGGCAGAAGCCATTCCGCTTCGATCGGCAAACCAGGATGGCTCTTCATACCCGTCGGCGTCGCGTGGATGAGGCCGTCCGCGGAGCGCAGGTCGCTGCCGACATCCGTCGTGGCACGAGCACAATCCCTTGAGAACCGCCCAGCCAAGGTTTCCGCCCGTTTCGAATCCTGGTCAAGGATCGATAATCTCTCAATACCGAGCTTGATTGCGGCATGCGCCACGGCGACACCGGCACCGCCCGCGCCAAGCAGGACGGCATGCGACTTTGCCACGGCCGGGAGACCGCGCCGGAAATTCTCGTAGAAACCGTACCAATCAGTGTTGTGGCCGATCCTCTCGCCGTTGCGAAAGACCACGGTGTTGACCGCACCGAGCATCTCTGCATCCTCGGAAAGGCGATTGAGGTGGGCGATCACCGTCTGCTTGCACGGATGTGTGATGTTGCTCCCGGCAAAATCACGCTGCTCTTCCTCGTCTAGGAGGTCCGGCAACGCGGAGGCGGGAAGGCCTCGCTCGGCGAAGTCGAGAAGCTCGTAACGGTAATCGAGGCCCTGGTGTCGAGCCTCCGTTTCGTGGAGGGCCGGGGACTTTGACATTTGGATGTCGGCACCGATCAGTCCCACGAGGAATTCCTTGTCGTGCATTGGCATCGCTTTCCAACGTCAGTGGTGGGCCAGGATTTCGCCGAGGAAGGTTTTCGTGCGTTGGTGCTTGGGAGACTTGAAGAAAAGCTCCGGTTCGGCCTCTTCGACGATTTCTCCGGAGGCCATAAAGATGACGCGATCAGCGACCTGACGGGCAAACCCCATTTCGTGCGTGACACAGATCATCGTCATGCCGTCACGGGCGAGCCCGATCATCGTGTCGAGCACTTCCTTCACCATTTCAGGATCGAGGGCAGAGGTTGGTTCGTCGAAGAGCATGACCTTCGGCTCCATGCAGAGCGCGCGAGCGATGGCAACGCGTTGTTGTTGCCCGCCGGAGAGCTGTGCAGGATACTTTTCCGCCTGGTCAAGGATCCGAACGCGCTCGAGATATTTTCGCGCCAGTCGCTGTGCGTCAGTGCGGCTAGTGCCTCGAACACGCATCGGGGCAAGTGTACAGTTCTGAAGTACGGTCATGTGCGGGAACAGATTGAAGCTCTGGAAGACCATTCCCACTTCTCGACGTATCGCATCGACGGATTTGGTGCTTCCGTCCAGTACCTGACCCTCGACGACGATCTTGCCGTCCTCGATCGTTTCAAGGGCATTGATGCAGCGGATTAACGTTGATTTCCCCGAGCCCGAGGGCCCGCAGAGGACGATTTTTTCGCCTTTGCGGACCGACAGACTGATGGATTTCAAGGCATGGAAAGCGCCGTACCACTTCTGCACGTCCTCAAGGGAAATCAGCGTCGGTTGATCGTTTGCGGAACTGAGCACGGAACTCTCCATTTGGGCTTTAATTGACGGTGAAGGGGATGTTCGGAATGGATTCCGGGAACTGCGGCAGATCGATCGCCATCCACTTCTTCGTGATGGCGGCCAGCTCACCATTGGCCTTGATCTTCTCGATGAACGCGTTGACGGCTTCGTTCCAGTCCTTCTCGCCAAGACGGGTCCCGACGCCGTTGTAGGTCGTCAGAAAGTTAATCTTGCGCTCATAGGTGCCGGCACTCGCCGCATCCAGACGCTGACCATAGAACTGGTTGCCGCCAACCGCCTTTACCTGTCCGGAGATGAGCGCCTGGATGGTTGCGGCGTCGTCATCAAAGCGGCGGACCGTTGCGGAGGATCCGACGGCGTCCGTTACTGCCTTATCCTGCGAACTGGACTTCGGAACGCCGATCTCCCATCCCTCAACGTCTTCAGGCTTCGTAACCGTGTCGGACTTCGCGGCATAAAGCGAAATCGTGTTAGCCGCGTAGGGCTTGCTGTATTGAATTGATTTCGCGCGTTCTTCCGTCATCGCCATCGTTGCGAACAGGATGTCGACTTTGCCGGTCGTAAGCGCCGGAATTCGGTTGGCAACGGCGAGCGGCTGGAATTCAACGTTTACGCCCAACTCCTTGGCAAAAAGGTTGGCGACGTCAGCGTCGAAGCCGTCCTGCATGCCGCTTGTGTTGACGAACCCCCATGGCGCATTGTCGCCCTGGATGCCGACTACAAGCGTGCCCTTTGCCTTGATTTCCTCAACAGTTGCCGCAGAGGCGGCGGCAGCGCCAACGGCTGCGAAGGCAAGGGTTGCCAGCGCAAGCCCGAGAAAATTCCGACGACTGTTTTGCATGTTTATTCTCCTCCTCAAGAATTTTGCTTCGAGCGAAGCGGTTAGCGGGCAGCTTTCGCCATCCGTTTTTCGAGGCCACTTCCGGCATGGGAAAGCGGCCAGCAAATGATGAAGTAGATTGCGCCGACGATCCCGAAGACGAGCAGCGGACGATAGGTCTGGTTTGAAATGATCTGGCCTGCGCGAGTCAGTTCGATGAAGCCGACGATTGCTGCTAGCGACGTGCCCTTGATGAGCTGGACAAGGAAGCCGATCGTGGCCGGCATCGAGATTTTCAGGGCTTGCGGCAAGACGACGTCTTTCATCCGCGAGACATAATGCAGACCGAGGGCGTTGGCGGCCTCCGTCTGGCCTTTCGGCACAGCCTCGATGGAGCCGCGCCAGATCTCGCCCAGGAAAGCACTGGCATGGAGCGTGAAGGCGATTGCGACCGCGATCCACGCGTTGACGTCGACGCCCAACAGCGCAACGCCGTAATAAACAACGAAGAGCTGCATCAGAAGGGGCGTGCCCTGGAAGACGCCGATATACCCCGCGGTGATCGTCCGGGCGACCTTCTTCTTCGAGGTGCGCAGCAGCGCGATCAGGATGCCGAATATCCCTCCACCGATAAAACCCACGATCGCGAGCAGCACGGTCCACTTCAAACCCTGCATCAAAAAGAAGAATTCATTTTCGCCGATGGGACCCATGGCTGCCTCCTATCGCGTCGGGTAGTTGAAGTAGTGGCGAGAAATGAGGGCAAAGAGGCCCATCATCAGGGTCGAGATAACCAGGTAGATAGCGGTCACCGTGAAATAGACTTCGAAGCTGCGGAAGGTGTCAGACTCAATACGCTGAGCGGCCGAGGTCAGTTCGTAGGCGGCGATTGACGTGCAGACAGACGTTGTCAGTGTCAGCAAGATGAACTGGCTTGTGAGCGAGGGATAAATCGCCCGCAGCGCCGGCTTGAGCACGATGAGCCGGAAGACGTCGGCCTTGTGCAGTCCAAGTGCGAAACCTGCCTCGATCTGGCCGCGCGACACGCTCTCGACCCCGCCTCGGATGATCTCGATTGCGTACGCCCCACCATTGATGCCAAGGGCAATGATCGCCGTAGCGGTCGGATTGAGGCGGACGCCCATGAGAGGAAGGGCAAAATATATGAAGAAGATCTGCACGAGGAATGGCGTATTACGCACGACCTCGACGAAGACGATCACGGGAGTGCGCGTGATCTCGCTCTTGGAAGTCCTTGCAACAACGCCCAGGATTCCGATGGCGAGTGCGAGGAGCATCCCAGCCGACGCAAGGCCAAGCGTTCCGAGCGAACCCCATAGCAATTCCGGGGCGCGGTCGAGGACCGCACCGAAATCAAACGAATAGGACATGTAAGACTTCCTCCCTCCGACCGGCGCACGCCGCGTCGGCGCCGGATCAGTGATCCGGTTTCAAAACCCCCAGTGCGCTGTCATGCAGATGTTTTAGATGTGCCTCCGGGTCCCCGGCCCGACGAGTGGCACTTCAACAGAGATAGCAGCACCGTATTCGGTTGCCGCCCAGAGGTCCTTCAATGGCAATTCGCCTTCTCCAGGAGCGAGCCTGCCGCTTCTCGCCTCCGCGATCATTGCGTCCGAAGTCTTGGGAGCAGGCCCGCGGACGTCGCAAAGTTGGACGTGTTTTACCTTCCCTGCATTTGCGCGAAGCTCGTCGATCGAAGCGCCGTTTCGGAAGAAGTGAATCCCATCAACAAGGGCCCCGGCGTTCTCTGCTCCACAGGAATTCACGACCGCAACACTGTCGCCAAAGGTTCTTACCGTCCGCCAGCCCATGTTTTCGATGTCGACTGACATGCCATATCGCGCCGCGAGGGCGCAAAACTCAGAAAGGTTTCTGGCAAGACGGCCGCCGTCTCGATCATCGCCGCAAACACTCAGCCGGCGCGCCCCTATGTTCGCAGCGGCTGCCACGGTCGCCTCATGGGAGGCCGCAACGAAGTTCTCGTCGATCACGAAGAACTCGATATCGAACACCTTGATGCCTTCGCTATCGGCAACTGTCTTGAACTCCTGGGCACTCTGGCTGCCCACCGGCAACTCGTAGAAGGGCGCTCCGGGAAAGGCAGGGTGCAGACGCAGACCTATCGATGCAAAACCCGCCCCAGCAGCCTTCACGGCGAATTCCTTGGGCGTGAGCGCGATGGATGAAAAATGCGCCACGCCCAGTTCAAGGCTCGGCCTTGGCGTCGCGACGGTCATCACGAGATTCCCTTTGTCGCGAGGTGATTGCGCAGATTGGTTCCCGTGCGGTGGATATGCTGACGCAACATATCGCACGAATAGTCCAGATCCCGCGCGACGGCTCCCTGAGCAATCTCACTGTGCTCCTGGCTGACGTTGCGGTCACCCGACGTGCGGGTCAGAAACACCCTGCGATAACGGTCGTTGAGATTAAGAAGCAATCTGCAGAAATGGAGCAGGATAGGCTTCCCGCAGCCAGATATAAGTGTCAGATGAAATTCGCGGTGGAGCTCTTCCCAGCGCTCCAGTGTCTCTGGCCGAGCCGCGTCGCGCTCGGTGCGGTTAAGGCGATGCAGCGCGCGCATGACGTTGCCCTCCCACTCCACATCGCCGAGCCGCATGGACTCGCGAAGCGCAAAGACTTCAAACTCTTCGCGCAGGGTGGTGATCTCTTCCAGATTAGCCAAGGAAATCGATGAAACGCGGTAGCCGCGATTGTCCTCGAACTCCACTAGACCGTCCGATATCAGCCGCGCCAACCCTTCACGCAGCGGACTGAGGCTTACGTTGAACGTCTTGCGCGCCTTGTCGAGATTGATCTTGCTGCCAGCCTGAAGCTCGCCGGAGATGATCGCCTCACGAAGACGAGATGCAAGCTGGCTCCCTATTGTGTTTTTGCCGTCGTCAAGAAAGCCAGAAGATGATGGAGCATCCTCTGTCGTCGGAGCTAATGCGCCGTCGTCGTCCGGTACCATTGTTCCTCCCAAGGCTCCCATCGAACTAATTGTCGATGATCGATACAATAAACGATTATTAGTGTCAACTCGAGAGCACAGAGATCGGCAAGAAAGTCGAGCCTTGGCTCTCTTCTTGGCAGGCCACATATAATGAAATCAATTGGTTGAATACGAAAGTCCTATTTCTTTTGGCTAATTGGCGCCGCGAGGATGTATGGCTGCCTTGACAGATAATCGATTATTCTGATAGTCGGAAATCAGGAGGTAGCTTACATGGTGATCAAAACGGAAAGCGATCTGACGCCAGCCGTCCTCGCTGTGATGAATCGCACTGAAGACCCCCGCCTGCGAGAAATCCTGGTGGCAATGGTCAAGCATCTTCATGCCTTTGTGCGCGAGGTTCGACTGACGGAGGTCGAGTTTCGGGAGGCGACAGCCATGTTGAATGAGATCGGGAAGCTGCATACTGATCACCACAACGAGTTTGTGCTGATGGCCGGTTCTCTTGGCGTGTCCTCGCTTGTCTGTCTGCTGAACAATGGCGACAGAGGACAGACTGAGACCTCCCAGTCGCTGTTGGGTCCATTCTGGCGCCTCAACTCTCCGCGAGTCGAAAATGCCGGAACGATTATCCGATCCGAGACGCCGGGCACTCCCTTGTTCGTGCATGCCAAGGTCGTTGACCGCGACGGTAAGCCAATTGCCGGCGCCGAAGTGGATGTGTGGCATGCATCTCCCGTCGGTCTTTATGAAAACCAGGACCCGGACCAGGCCGAGATGAACTTGCGCGGCAAATTCATGACCGACGAGCAAGGTCGGTTCTGGTTCAGGACCGTCAAGATGGTCGGGTATCCGATTCCGGTCGATGGCGTGGTAGGACGCCTGCTCAAAGCTCAGGGACGCCATCCGTACCGACCGGCGCACCTGCACGCACTGATCTTCAAGCATGGATACAAGACGCTGATTTCCCAGGTCTTCGATCCCAGCGACCCGAACATCGACTCCGATGTTCAGTTCGGTGTCACGGCAGCGCTGACCGGCGACTTCATTCGTCATGAGGAGCCTCATCCGACCGAAGCGGATATTCCTGGTCCGTGGTTCTCGCTCGACTACACCTATGTCATGGAACCCGGTGAAGCCGTTTTGCCGCGTCCCCCGATCAAATAAATCACGATCAGCAGAGCAAACGATATGATCACCGAAGAAGAACGCCGGGCCGCGGCAGACGCGCTGCTCAAAGCTGAAATCGAGCGCAAGCCGATCATACAGCCTAGCGAGACCTACCCGAACCTCGAACTCGAGGACGCCTACCGAATTCAGGCTTTGTGGGCGGAAGCGAGGGTAGCCAAGGGCGCACGAATCGTCGGGCATAAGATTGGCCTGACGTCACGCGCAATGCAGATCGCTTCGAAGATGACGGAGCCAGACTACGGCTGCATTCTTGACGATGCGCTTTACAACGACGGAGCGCAGATCAGGGCTGACTTGTTTATCAAGCCGCGCCTCGAGGTCGAGCTGGCCTTTGTTATGGGTGAGGATCTCGTCGGGCCCGGCACCAGGATCTATGACGTCATGCGTGCGACCGAGTTTGTTGTCCCAGCGCTCGAGATTATCGACTACCGGACCGAAGTCCCTCGAGCGATCACCGATACCATTGCGGACAACGCGGCTTTCGGCGCCCTCGTCGTTGGCGGCCGTATAATTCGCCCGATGGATATTGATATCCGCTGGGTCGGAGCGACTCTTTCCAAGAACGGCATCATCGAGGAGTCGGGCGTGTCGGCGGCGATCATGGGACATCCGGCAGCCGGCATCGCGTGGCTGGTCAACAAACTGCATGCTGTGGGCGGTGGCCTGAAGAAGGGACAAATAGTCCTGGCCGGCTCCTTCACGCGTCCCGTCGATATCGCGAAAGGTGATGTCATTCAGGCCGACTATGGCCTTGTTGGCTCCATCGGCGTGTCGTTCGTGTGAGGTGCTAAATGGAACATCCTGTCAATCGGTTCAAGCGGAAGCTCCTTGCTGGTCAAAGTCAGATCGGCCTGTGGTGTGGCCTGCCGGGAAGCTACGTCGCGGAAATCGTCGCGCCTTCAGGTTTCGATTGGCTCCTGTTTGACACGGAGCATTCTCCGGGTGACGTTCTGACCGTCCTGCCACAATTGCAAGCGGTCGCGCCGTACGACGTTTCGCCAGTCGTCCGCCCGGCCATCAACGACCCTGTACTCATCAAACGTTTCCTGGATATTGGCGTTCAGACACTGCTCATTCCCTACGTTCAGAACGCGGAAGAGGCGAAAGCCGCAGTCGCGGCGGTGCGATATCCTCCGGATGGAATTCGTGGTGTTTCTGCCCTGACGCGCGCCACTCGTTTCGGCCGAGTTGCGAACTATGCGCAAAATGCGGAACGGGAAATTTGCCTGTTGCTGCAAGTTGAGACGCGGGAAGCGCTTGGCAACCTCGAGTCGATTGCCTCGGTAGAGGGAGTGGACGGGGTATTCGTAGGACCGGCAGATCTCGCGGCGAGTTTCGGACACAGGGGCCAACCGAGCCACCCGGAAGTGGTCGATGCAATTGTCGACGCTATCGAACGCCTGAAAGCGTTGAGCAAGCCTGCGGGCATTCTTACCCCGGATGAGAAGTTCGCGGCACGGTGCATCTCACTGGGAGCACTATTTACTGCCGTTGGTGTCGATGTCGCTGTTCTGGCAAGGGGATCGGAAGCACTCGCGGCACGATTTGCATCGCAAGGAGCGTACCGCGATGCGGGAACGTGATGAACTCCTCACTGAAATCGCACCGACGGGAGTCATCAGAGCGGCGGTCAACATGTCGAATGCAGCACTTGTCCAACTCGAGCCAGTGACAGGCGTTCTAACAGGGCCGAGCGCGCAGATCGCGATCGCACTTGCGGCAGAACTCGACTGCAATTTGTCGCTGGTTCGATACGGATCGGCCGCTGACATTCTTGCGGCTGCCGAGGGCAACGAGTGGGACGTTGCATTCATTGCTTCCGATCCGTCACGTGCCGACAGGTTCTCCTTCTCGCCACCCTATACCACGGTGACCGCCAGCTTTCTGGTGTCAGACAGTAGCCCGCTGGGGAGCGTGGGGCATGTCGACGTCCAGGGGTGCGCATTGCCGCAGCCAGAACCGCTGCGTATACAAAGCAGCTTGAGCGACAGGTTAGAAATGCAATCCTCCTCCATACCGAAAATCCCGCCTCCGCGCTGGAAATGCTCGTGTCCTCCCAGTGCGATACGGCTGCGGGCTTGACCGAGTCCCTGTCACGTTTCTGCGAAGAAAATCCAGGTTTCCGTGTTGTTGAGGGGACATTCTCGAAAGTGCCTCAAGCGATCGCTGTGCATCGGAGGTGCGTTCACGCATCAACCTTCCTGTCGGACTTCATCCAGCAGCATTGCAGTGCGGGTAAGCCGAGCAATTGAAGCAGTTGGCGGGACATGCGAGGGAGCCAAGTCGAGGGGACGCGACACGTTAACCCCCGAATAGTCAATTGGAATCCTCTTCCCTTGAGGCGGGAGCGCGACAAAATCCGCTTTCGGGGATGACAAGGCCGGCCATATGGTGTATGTGCCGGCCCGGTTCGGGTTCCTTGCCCGTCGACCGTCAACAAAGAATGGCGAATACGCTCCTGCCGCAAATGCGGCAAGGCCTGAAGGAAAGTCCGACAGGCCGATAGAGAGCGCTCTGGCTGTTTCAGAAAAACGCAAAGGTTAGACCGATGAACATCATCCAGCAGCTGGAAGCCGAACAGGCCGCCAAGATCGCCGCAAAGCGCACCCTTCCCGAATTCTCCCCGGGCGACACCGTCCGCGTCAATGTACGCGTTGTCGAAGGCAACCGCACCCGCGTACAGGCTTACGAAGGCGTCTGCATCGCCCGCTCCGGCGGCGGCATCAACGAGAGCTTCACCGTTCGCAAGATTTCCTACGGTGAAGGCGTCGAACGCGTATTCCCCGTCTACTCCCCGCTCGTCGAGAGCGTCGACGTGGTTCGCCGCGGTAAGGTCCGCCGCGCCAAGCTCTACTATCTGCGCGACCGCCGCGGCAAGTCGGCTCGTATCGTCGAGAACACCGGCACCCGCGCCCGCAAGCTGAACGACGCCGAGCGTCAGGCCGTTGTCGAGGAGAAGGCACGCATCGAGGCTGAAAAGGTCGCAGCCGCCCAGGCTCTGGCCGCCGAGAAGGCAGCAGCCGAAGCCGCTGAGGCAAAGGCGGCGGAAGAAGCAAAGGCTGCGGAAGCTGCAGCAGAATAAGTTTTCAACTCTTCAGAGTTGTGCGGAAAGGCGGCCCTCGGGCCGCCTTTCTTTTTGGTTATCGGCCGCTTGTGTTCCCCATAGATTTTATGACATTTTCTGTCGCCACAATCTGGGAGTTCCTCAATGACAATTCTTCGCCGCGTGCTTGCGGGCATTGCCGCAGTTCTTGCCGTTCCCTTCGCAGTCCCGGCGCCCGTTTTCGCCAGCGACCTGCCCGACCTCGGTGGCAAGACGGTCGTCGTGGTGACGGAGAACGCCTATCCGCCGCTGCAGTTCGTCGATCCGAAATCCGGCCAGGCCATCGGTTGGGAATATGACGCGATGAACGAAATCGCCAAGCGCTTGAATTTCAAGGTCGAGTATCAGAACACGAGCTGGGACGCGATGATCCAGGCGGTTTCCGACAGCCAATACCAGATCGGCATGACCGGAATCACCATCAAGGACGACCGCAAGGAGAAGGTCGATTTTTCGGATCCCTATATGCGCTCGCAGCAGTTCATGCTGGTGCGCGGCGACGAGACCCGGTTCGACGACGCCAAGAGCTTCGCAGCGCTCGAAAGCGGTCTGGTCGGCGCCCAGCCCGGCACTTCGCCTTTCTACACGGCCGTCTACGAGGTTCTCGACGGCAACGAGCAGAACCCGCGCATCAAGCTGTTCGAAACCTTCGGTGCGACGGTGCAGGCGCTGAAGGCCGGCGACGTCGATCTGGTTTTGACCGACAGTGTCGCGGCCAGAGGTTATGTCGAATCCTCCGAGGGCCAGCTCAAGGTGGTCGGCGAGCCGCTCGGCACCGAGGATTTCGGCTTCATCTTCCCGAAGGGATCGGAACTCGTGGCGCCGGTCAATGCCGCCATAAAGGCGCTCAAGGAGGACGGCACCTTCGACGCGCTCAACAAGAAGTGGTTCCTCGACTACAAGATGGGCGGCTGACCGCGGAACGGGATAAACACATGGGCGGCTTTCCGCCCATGTCCCGCTTCCCCTTATTGGAATTGCAATGACGCCGATCCAATCATCCGACACTTCCGGGAAGGGCGATTATCCTTGGTGGCTTATCGCCCTTCTCGTGATCGCTGCGGCACTGGCCGTGGTCATCGCCGCCAATGATATCTTCACGCAGGTGTTCACCGTCGTCCTGAAGGGTTTGGGCGTCACCGTTTTCGTCACTCTCGTCGGATTCGTGCTCGCAACGGTGCTCGGCCTCGGCGTGGCCCTGATGGCGCTTTCCGAGCACGTGGTCCTGCGTCAGATCGCGCGCTTCTACACGGAAGTCATCCGCGGCGTACCGATCCTCGTGTTGCTGTTCTATATCGCCTTCGTCGGCGCGCCTGCGCTAGTGACGATCGCGAATTTCCTGTCGGCGCCGTTGATTTCGGCGGGCTGGATCGAGCCGTTCGCCGTTCGCGACGTGTCGCTGATGTGGCGGGCGATCATGGCGCTGATGATCGGCTATTCGGCCTTCATCGCCGAAGTCTTCCGCGCCGGCATCCAGTCGGTCGACAAGGGCCAGGTGGAGGCGGCAAAGGCGCTCGGGCTCTCCCGCTACCAGCGCTTTCGCCTCGTCGTCTTTCCGCAGGCGATCCGCGTCATCCTGCCGCCGCTCGGCAACGACTTCGTGGCGATGGTCAAGGATTCCTCCCTCGTCTCGGTGCTCGGCGTCGCCGACATCACCCAGATGGGCAAGGTCTATGCCTCAGGCTCCTTCCGCTTCTTCGAGACCTATTCCATCGTCGCCTATGTCTATCTCGTGCTGACGATAGGACTGTCGCTCGCCCTTCGGGCGGTCGAGCGGCGGTTGAGGCGGTCGCAAGTCCGGTAGGCAGAAGGGGTACTGCACCCCCAACGCTGCCGTCACAGTTCCGCCCGCTCAGCCCTCGATTTCCTCGCGCAGCATTTCCAGTTCGAGCCATTCCTCTTCCATGCGCGTGAGGTCCGTCCTGAGCTTCTCGAGCTCGGCGGCGAGCTTGGCAAAGCCGTTCGGGTCGCGCGAGAATAGGTCGGGATCCGCCATCTTCTCTTCTCGCTTCGCGATCTCCGCCTCCGATCTGGCAATCTCCTTCGGCAGGTTCTCGAGTGCGAATTTCTGCTTGAAGGAGAGCTTGCCTTTCGCCTTCTGAGGTTCGCTCGGTAAGGGGAGGCGCCGCTCGATCTGGTCTTTTCGGCTTTTTCGCTCCGGCGCCTTTCCTCGAGTGCGCCGCGGCGCTGCGCCATCATGTCGGAATAGCCGCCGGCATATTCGATCCAGCGACCATCGGGCGCCTCCGGGTTGGCCGGCGCGATGGTCGAGGTCACGGTCCGGTCGAGGAAATCGCGGTCGTGGCTGACCAGGATCACCGTTCCGGAAAATCCGGCAACGATCTCCTGCAGCAGATCCAGCGTCTCGATATCGAGATCGTTGGTCGGTTCGTCGAGGATCAGGAGGTTGGTCGGGCGTGCCAGGATGCGGGCGAGCATGAGACGCGCGCGTTCGCCGCCGGACAGATCGCGGATGGGCGTTCGCGCCTGCTCCGGCTGGAAGAGGAATTCCTTCATGTAGCCGGTGACATGGCGCTGCTCGCCATTGACGAGGAGGGTCTCGCCGCGCCCGTCGGTCAGATAATGCGCCAGCGTCTCGTCGAGGTTCAGTTCCTCGCGTTTCTGGTCGAGCGTGGCGATCTCCAAATTGGTGCCTAGCTTGACGCTGCCCGTGTCCGGCGCGAGCTGACCGGTCAGGAGCTTCAGCAGCGTCGTCTTGCCGGCACCGTTCGGCCCGACGAGGCCGATGCGGTCGCCGCGGTGGACACGGATCGAGAACGGCGCGACGATCGTGCGATCGCCATAGGCCTTGGTGATCTTTTCCGCCTCGATGACGAGCTTGCCCGATTCCCTGGCGTCGGCAACGGTGGCCTGGACCGTACCCTGCGGCCCCTTGTGCCCGCGATGGCGGGCCCGCATGTCCTGCAGCTCCCCGAGCCGACGCATGTTGCGCTTGCGCCTGGCGGTCACGCCGTAGCGCAGCCAGTGCTCTTCGCGCTCGATCGCCTTACCGAGCTTGTGCTGCTCGAGCTCTTCCGCCTCCAGCACCTCGTCGCGCCAAGCCTCGAAATGCGCGAAGCCGCGATCGAGGCGGCGCGATTGGCCGCGGTCCAGCCAGACGGTCGCAGTCGATACCTTTTCGAGAAAGCGCCGGTCGTGCGAGATCAGCACCAGCGCCGAACGGCTGCGGACGAGCTCGTCTTCCAGCCATTCGATCGTCGGCAGATCGAGATGGTTCGTCGGCTCGTCGAGAAGCAGAATATCGGGCTCCGGCGCAAGCACACGGGCAAGGGCGGCACGACGCGCCTCGCCGCCGGAAAGGCGCGTCGGCTTTTCCTCCCCGGTCAGCCCCAGATGCTGCAGCAGGTAGGCGACCCGGTAGGGATCGTCGCCTGGCCCGAGGCCGGCTTCGGCATAGGCCTGAACCGTATCGAAGCCGTCGAAATCGGGCGCCTGGTGCAGATAGCGGATCGTCACCGATGGATGCCGGAAGATCTCGCCCGACTGGGGTTCTGCAAGCCCGGCGGCGATCTTCATCAGCGTCGATTTGCCCGAACCATTGCGGCCAACGAGGCAGATGCGATCGCCGGGCTCGACCTGCAGGCCCGCACCCGCAAGCAGCGGCGTGCCGCCGAAGGTCAGTAGAATGTCGTCAAGCTTCAGGATGGGAGGCGCCAAGGCATCAGGCTCCGGAAAGATCATAGGGGCGGGCGAGAATGACGGCCCGGCCGGATTTCAGGGTCAAGCGGACCGTGCCATCCGCGATGTTCGAAATGGTGCGGGACGAGCCGAAGGGCAAATGAAAATCCTTCAGCGGATAGCGCACGTTCTCGATCGAAAGACCGTCAAGGTCCGCAAAGCCGAGGATCGAGAAGAGGCTGCCTTTCGGCAGCTCGATCTCCTGCGAGCCGGGCAGCAGCGGATAGGCCTCCTCCTCGCCGGAGGTCATCATCACCGCAACGCCGCTCTGGGCAAGCGCGACGGTACCGAGGAGATGCAGGAAAGCGTGATCGCTGCGCGCGCCGCCGAGTCCGCCCGCGAAGACGAGCGAGGTCGCGCCACGCTCGAGGGCTGCCTCGACGGCGATCTCCCCGTCGGTCGCGTTCTTGGCAGCTGGATGGCGTTCACGCGGGACGCCGGCAAACTCCGCCAGAAGCGCCTCATCGGTGGAATCGAAATCGCCGACCCAGAGATCGGGAACGATCCCCAGCGTCCTTGCATGACGCATGCCGCCGTCGGCGGCGACGAAGCGGCTGCCTTCGAGCTGTCGAGCGAGCCGGTCTGTCGGCGTCAGCGCGCCGCCGAGCAGGATGGTGAAGGGTGATCGGGTCATGGCAGAAGCCCATAGCGCAAAGCAGCGGCGAAGGAAAAGGGCTCCGGCTGCTGTTTTGCGAACGCATGCTGCGCGGATCAGGTTCCGGACGCCGGATCCCCGGGAAAAAGCATGCCGTCGTAGATACCGGGCGTCGACCCGGCGATCTCCACCGCACCCACCGCACGGGCATAGAATTCGGCAGGGCCGACGCCGCCGATGATCGCATAGGCATAGCCGGCGGCGCGCATGGACAGCAGGCTTTCGACAAGCAGGGCCTCGCCGATGCCCTTGCCGCGCATGGTCGCGTCAACTCCGGTCGGACCGAAGAAGCCGAGCGCGGTTACGTCATGGCAGGCAAAGCCCACGATCCGGTCCCGATGGTGAGCGATATGGATGCGCGCCGGCGTCGAGGAGAAGGCGGTTTCGGCCTCGCCGGCCCACCCGGCCCCGAAGCGCTCCTCGATCCAGGGAATGACGGCCCGCCGCTCGGCCGCAAGCGCCCGGCGGATGCGGATGTCGGGGTCGAGACGCGATGGGCGGCCCTCGGGCAAGGCATAGAGGCGGACGAGCATGTCTGGCATGAAATTGTCTCCGCTTTCGGCGAACAAACGGCGCCGGCAATTGTTTGACTTTTAATAGCGCGGCTGACGCGGACGGCAAACGCCCTGCTGAAACTCAGCTTGCCTAAGCCGTCGCCGGAAGCTAAATCTCTTGCTGCTCTAACGGGGTGCCCTGGTCGGCTTTTGCGACCGTGGCTGAGAGGCTTCGAGCCAACCCGCGGAACCTGATCCGGCTCATACCGGCGGAGGGATTAGAAGCGATCGGACCGATACGCGCTTTTCCCATGCAGCAACAACAAAGGGAGAGGTGCCAGAATGTCCAGTTCACTCCATCGAAAGATCCTTGGCCGGCTTGCGATCGCCGCAGCTTCGATCGCGGCATTTTCCGTGAGCGCGGCGGCCGCGGAAAAAACCCTGACGGTCTATACCTATGAGAGCTTCATCACCGAATGGGGGCCGGGCGCCAAGGTGGCGGAAGCGTTCGAGAAGACCTGCGACTGCAAGGTCGACTATGTAGGGGTTGCCGACGGGGTCGAACTCCTGACGCGGCTGAAGCTCGAAGGTCAGGCATCCAAGGCCGACATCGTACTCGGTCTCGACACCAATCTGGTGGCGGAGGCGAAGGCGACCGGCTTCTTCGCTCAACACGGCGCCGATACCGCTTCCGTCAAGGTCCCGGGCGGCTTCTCCGACGACACCTTCATACCGTATGACTACGGCCATTTCGCCGTCGTCTACGACACCGAGACGCTGAAGGATCCACCGAAGAGCCTCAAGGAACTGGTCGAGGGCGATCCGTCGCAGAAGATCGTCATCGAGGACCCCCGGACCTCAACCCCCGGCCTCGGCCTCCTGCTGTGGGTGAAGTCGGTCTATGGCGACCAGGCCGGCCAGGCTTGGGCGAAGCTCAAGGACCGCGTGCTGACGGTCACGCCGGGCTGGTCGGAAGCCTATGGTCTCTTCACGAAGGGCGAGGCCCCGATGGTTCTCTCCTACACCACCTCGCCCGCCTATCACATGGTGGCGGAAAACACCGAGCGCTACCAGGCGGCCCCCTTCGCCGAAGGCCACTATATCCAGATCGAAGTCGCCGCATTGACGAAGAACGCGAAGGACCCGGAACTCGCCCGAAACTTCCTGACCTTCATGATCGGTCCGGAATTCCAGTCGATCATCCCGACGACCAACTGGATGATGCCGGTGACCGCAACCAAGGAGCCACTGCCGGAAGCCTTCAGCAAGCTCGTCGACCCGCAAAAGACGCTCCTCATTCCCTCCGAGGAGGTCGCCGCCAACCGCAAGGCCTGGGTCGACGAATGGCTGGCCGCCATGAGCCGGAACTGAGGCCGGATTGTCCGGCACGAAGGAAAGCAAGATGACAATCGCCGCCGGGGCCTTCGCCCTCGGCGGCATCCTGCTTTTCGTCGGCCTCGCCGGCGCGGCACTGCTTGCCCAGTCGGCCGGCAGCGCCGGCGCCGGTCCGCTTTTCGATGCCTATATCTGGCGCATCACACGCTTCACGCTGCTGCAGGCCAGCCTCTCGACGCTTCTTGCCATCCTTTTCGCCATACCCGTGGCCCGGGCGCTTGCCCGCCAGGCTTCGTTCCCCGGCCGCATCTGGGTGCTGCGGCTTCTGGCGCTGCCACTCGGCCTGCCGGCGATCGTCGCCGCACTCGGGCTGATCGAAATCTGGGGCCGGCAGGGGCTCTTGAACAGGGTGCTTTCGGCAGGCGGGTTGGAGCAGCCGGTCAGCATCTATGGCCTCTCCGGCATTCTCATTGCCCATGTCTTCTTCAACATGCCGCTCGCCGCACGCTTGATGCTTGCCGGCATCGAGCGCATTCCGGCCGAATACTGGCGCAGCTGCGCCAATCTCGGCATGGGTTCCTTCGCCACCTTTCGCTTCATCGAGTTGCCGGTGATCCGTGGATTGCTTCCCGGCATCGCCGGGCTCATCTTCATGCTCTGCGCCACCAGCTTCACGCTCGTGCTGACGCTTGGCGGGGGGCCGGCCGCGAGCACGCTCGAAGTGGCGATCTACCAGGCGCTGCGCTTCGACTTCGATCCGCCGCGGGCGATCGCCCTTTCGGCACTTCAGGTCGCCCTTACCGGAGCGCTGCTTCTCGTCTTGAAATTGATCGCGCCGGCGCCGCTGGAGGGAGAGACGAGCGGCAGGGCCATCCGGCGTTTCGACGGCGCGAGCGGTCTGTCGCGGCTTGCCGACCGTATCTGGCTGGTACTCGCCGTCATCCTCATCGGCCTGCCCTTTGCGGCCATCGCCTATAGCGGATCGAAGGCCGACCTCGTCCGTCTCGTGAGCGAGCCGGCATTCCATCGGGCGCTCGCCATGAGCGCGACGATCGCCCTTGTCTCCGCCGCGATTTCGGTAATCATCGCGGCGCTGATGATCCGTACCGAACGCCTCGCGCTGGCGCGCCGGCGCCCGGGGCCGGCGGCTCGCCTCTTTGCAGGAGGGATCGGCGCAAGCACCTCCTTCATACTGCTCGTGCCTCCCGTCGTGCTCGGCGCCGGATGGTTCCTGCTCCTGAGGCCGTTCGGGGACGTCGCCCGTTTCGCGCCGGCCGTCGTCGTCGCCATCAATGCGCTGATGGCGCTTCCCTTCGTTCACCGGGTGCTGGCGCCGGCCATGGCGACGCATGCCGCTCGCACCGCGCGCCTTGCCGCGAGCCTCGGCATCGGGGGCTTCCACCGCCTGCTGTGGATCGACTGGCCGGGTCTGCGCAAACCTCTCTTCGTCGCCTTTTCCTTTGCCATGGCCCTCTCGCTCGGCGATCTGGGAGCCGTCGCTCTTTTCGGCTCCGAGGACATGGTAACCCTCCCTTATCTGCTCTATAGCCGGATGGGCAGCTATCGCACCGCGGATGCGGCCGGACTGGCGCTGGTTCTCGGCCTTCTCTGCCTTGTCCTGACGGTGCTCGGCACGGCGGGAGAGGAGAGGCGGCCGGAGGGTAAATACACATGAGTTCCACCGCTCTCGCCGTAAAGGGCATCGAGATAAGCTTCGAAACAACGACGCTCGCCTTCGACTGCACGGTTCCCGCGGAGCGGATCGTCGCCGTGGCCGGCGCCTCCGGCTCGGGCAAGTCGACGCTCTTCAACGTCATCGCCGGCTTCGAGCAACCGGAGCGCGGGGAAGTCCGCATCTTCGGCGAGGAAATGACCGGTCGCCCGCCGGCGGAACGGCCGGTATCGATCATATTTCAGGAACATAACCTCTTCGCACATCTCGACGCCGCAACCAATGTCGGCTTCGGCATCAGCCCGGCGCTGCGACTGGACGCGGCCGACCGCATGAAAGTGGAGGACGCACTGGCCCGTGTCGGGCTCGCCGGTTTTGGCAAGCGGCTGCCGCCGACGCTTTCAGGCGGCGAACGCCAGAGGGTCGCGCTCGCGCGCGCCTTCGTGCGGCACCGCCCGATCCTCCTGCTCGACGAGCCTTTCGCTGCGCTCGACCCCGGCATGCGCGCCGAGATGCGGACACTCATCAGCGATCTGCACGAGGAGGAAGGCAACACGATACTGATGATCACGCATCATCCCGATGACGTGAGGGCGCTCGCCGACAGCGTTCTTTTCCTCGACCGGGGCCGGATTGTCGCCCATGATGAGGTCGATCGGTTTCTCGGGCGCCGCGACATCACGGCCATCAACCGGTTCCTCGGCAAGGAGGGATGACGACCTGTTCGCGGCGACCGATCCGACGCCGGACGAACTAAATTCGCCGGACGCCACAATTTGACCGCCGCGCCGTGCGAGGCGCGGGAGACACCAGCGGGTATCTCGCAAAATTCGCGCATCCGTTGCTGCGATACCACGGGGCAACTATTTCTACTGGGGTCGGCTAGGCAGGCGGCGCTGAAATCGGATACAGCAGAATCCTGGCTGAAACACCCGCGCCGGTGCGCCGCATCCGGCTGAAAAAGTAGGACTTTTCGCCGATTGCGATGAATGGCTTCGAGCCGCGGGTCGCGCCGGCGGATGGGGACGGGCTGAGGCATGATAAGGCAGGCAGTCATGAATGGCTGGTTTCCGCGGCGGCATGGAGCCGTGCGCGCACGAGCGCTGGTCGCATTGGGTGCCACGACGCTGATGGCTGGCTGCCAATCCGTCATCGAGCAGACCTACGAGCCCACCGTTTCGCCATCTTCGAATCCGCAGATCGTCGAGGAAGTGCAGAAGAACGACCCGCGGGCCCAGCTCGGTGCGCGCGAGCATCCGCGCATCGTGGCGAGCTACGGCGGAGAATACCGCGACGCCAAGACCGAGCGGCTGGTCGCCCGGATCACCGGCGCCCTGACGGCGGTTTCGGAAAACCCGCAGCAATCCTACCGCATCACCATTCTCAACTCGCCGGCAATCAACGCTTTCGCGCTTCCGGGCGGCTATCTCTACGTGACGCGCGGTCTGCTGGCGCTCGCCAACGACGCCGCGGAAGTGGCCGCCGTGCTCTCGCACGAGATGGCGCATGTGACGGCCAATCACGGCATCCAGCGGCAGCAGCGCGAGGAGGCGGAGGTGATCGCCAGCCGCGTCGTCTCCGAGGTGCTCTCCTCCGATCTTGCCGGCAAGCAGGCGCTTGCCCGCGGCAAGCTGCGCCTTGCCGCCTTCTCGCGCAATCAGGAACTGCAGGCCGACGTGATCGGCGTCCGCATGCTGGGCGAGGCGGGATACGACCCCTATTCGGCGGCGCGCTTCCTCGATTCCATGGCCGCCTATAGCCGCTTCAGCGCGGTCGATCCGGAGGCGGACCAGAGCCTCGACTTCCTGTCGAGCCACCCCAACGCGCCGCAACGCGTCGATCTCGCGCGCCGGCATGCCCGTGCCTTCGGCCCCGAGGGGACGAGCGGCGATCGCGGGCGCGACTATTATCTCGCCGGCATCGACGGTATCCTCTATGGCGACAGCCCGCAGGAGGGCTATGTCCGCGGACAGACCTTCCTGCACGGCCAGCTCGGCATACGCTTCGACGTGCCCACCGGCTTCCAGATCGACAACAAGGCCGAGGCGGTGCTTGCCACCGGCCCGGGCGAGGTCGCCATTCGTTTCGACGGCATCGCCGATACGAGCCGGCGCAGCCTCACCGACTACATCGCCAGCGGCTGGGTCACGGGCCTGAAACCCGATACGATCCGCCCGATCACCGTCAACGGCCTCGAGGCCGCAACGGCGCGCGCATCGGCCGACCGCTGGGATTTCGACGTCACGGTGATCAGGTTCGGCGAGCGCATCTACCGCTTCCTGACGGCCGTTCCGAAAGGCTCGAGCGCACTCGAGCCGACGGCAAACCAGTTGCGAACCTCCTTCCGCCGCATGACGTCCGGCGAGGTCCAGTCGTTGAAGCCGCTGCGCGTCCGGGTGGTCACGGTCAGGTCCGGCGATACGATCGCGACCCTTGCGGCCCGCATGATGGGTACGGACCGCAAGCTCGACCTTTTCCGGCTTATCAATGCGATGCAGATCACATCGACGGTCAGACCCGGCGACAAGGTGAAGATCATTTCGGAGTGAGGCGGCGTAACGGCGCCGCAGCCGCGACCTTCTCCCCGCTCGCGGGGAGAAGAGGACTCATGCCGCCGTTTCGCCTCTCAGTCGCTCAATTGAGCATTGGCGAGGCCGAGGCTCGTCGTTCGGGCCCGCCCGCGGGGGAAGGCTCCGGCAGGCGGATGAGGGCAAATGGCCTTGCGAAGCATCGCGCTTCAATGCATCGCCGCCGTCAGGGCGGGTACCTTGGCGGTGAGCGCCGCACGAAGCTTTTCGAGCGCGCGCGTTTCGATCTGCCGCACCCGTTCCTTCGATATTCCAAGCGCGACGCCGAGTTCCTCCAGCGTGGCGCCATCCTCCGTCAGGCGGCGGGCGCGAATGATCTTCATTTCACGTTCGCTGAGTTCTCCGAGCGCGATCTGCAGCCATCGGCGGGCGCGCTCGCCGTCGATCAGATCGCTCACCTGCTCGTCGGGCAGAGGTGCCTCGCTCGCCAGGAAATCCAGCCGGGCGCCGGCATCCGGGTCGCCGCCGCCGATCGGCGCCTGCAGCGACGCGTCGTTTCCGGAAAGGCGCGCATCCATTGTCTGCACGTCGGCAAGGCTGACACCGAGCGCCGCGGCTATCTCTTCGTGCATCGCCTGAGAGGTCAATTGTCTGTCCCCCTGGGCGAGCCTCGCGCGCAACCGGCGCAGGTTGAAAAACAGCGCCTTCTGCGCCGAACTGGTGCCGCCGCGTACGATCGACCAGTTGCGCAGCACGTAATCCTGCATCGATGCGCGGATCCACCAGGTCGCATAGGTCGAGAAACGCACCTCCCGGCTCGGCTCGAAACGCGCTGCGGCTTCCAGGAGCCCTATGTGACCCTCCTGCACGAGATCTCCCATGGGCAGCCCGAAACTGCGGAACTTCGCCGCCATCGAAATCACCAGGCGCATGTGCGACATTGCGATCTTGTTGCGCGCCTCCTGGTCGTTATCGTTTCGCCAGGCCTGTGCGAGCGCATGTTCCTCGTCCCGCTCGAGATAGGGCGCTTCCATGGCAATCTTGATCATACGCCTGTCTGCTGTGAGGGTCTTCATCGATTGCTCCGTAGCTGGCGGCGAGCGCCATTTCACGATTGAACTCCAAACGCCGAGCGCTCTCTTGCTGCGTTCGGCAACGGGACGGATGGCGCTGGTTGACGAAATGACAGGGCGCCCTAGATGGAAGAATACGAACCTGAGGCGTGAGGAAATCACGGGGCCAAGATCGCTCGGCAGCACAGGCGAAGACCTCCCTGCCGGGAGTGTTAAACGTGCGCGGGCGCGAAAAGTTCCGCGGGCGACAGCGATTCTTGATTGTGAGGCCGCCGCGATACGCCCCAACGATTGTAACGCGGCTTCGCCGCGCCCGGCTCCCGCCTTCTTGCGCCATCGGGCGCTCAGCTTCCGGGAATATACGGCAACAAAAAAGCCCGGCCTTTTTGATGGCCGGGCTGATCTGGTTGATGGACGCAAGGAGCGCTTAAGCGGCTTCGTCCTGTGCGTCGTCTTCTTCGATAGCCTTGCCGCGCTTCGGACCCTTGTTGAGATTGGCCTCGACGAGGCGAACGGCCTCCGTTTCCGACATCCTGTTCACGGCAGCGATTTCGCGCGCCATCCGGTCAAGCGCGGCTTCATAGAGCTGGCGCTCGGAATAGGACTGTTCCGGCTGGTTCTCGGCGCGATAGAGGTCGCGTACGACTTCCGCGATGGAAATGAGATCGCCGGAATTGATCTTGGCATCGTATTCCTGAGCGCGACGCGACCACATGGTCCGCTTCACGCGCGCCTTGCCCTGCACGACCTTCAACGCGCGGTCGACGAAATCGGTTTCGGACAGCTTACGCATGCCGATGCCCACGGCCTTCGCCACCGGCACCTTGAGACGCATCTTGTCCTTCTCGAAGTCGATGACAAAGAGTTCGAGCTTCATGCCCGCGACTTCCTGCTCCTCAATCGCGACGATCTGGCCAACGCCATGGGCCGGGTAAACGATCGATTCACCGGTCTTGAAGCCTTGGCGCGTTGAAGATTTCTTCTGCTGGGTGGTCATTCGTTTCAAACACTCCCTAGTGCGCACCCGGCCTTCACAGGGGCCGGGGCCGGGTCAGTCAGGCCCGGGATAGACGGGGGTACCGCCGGGTGGGTCCACCTGGTCCTCCAACGAAACGCAAACAAGCTCTTAGGGCGCAGTCACAAGCAACGGGCCGTTGCATATCTCAAAAGTGCCGCGCGGTGGAGATCGTTTGCTTTCGTGCTGGTTTTCGGGCGCGCAAAAGCACCCTCTGTGGATCAGTGCGTGAAAACTATCACAAAAAAGAGCGGAAATCAATAATTTGCTGCACGGCAACGATCAAGTCGCCGCGCTCGCAAGCGCGAAGTGCCGGCGGGATTTCCCCAGCTTTCCGGCCTCGCCATCTGTCGTCCGTCAGCATCGACGAACCGAGCGGCCGAAGCCCGTCTCAGTCGCCCTGTCCCGGTTCGGAAGAAAAATACTTCTCGTATTTTTCTTCTACCCCATCCATCTCCTTGGCCTCCGGCAGCGGGTCGCGCTTAACGGTGATGTTCGGCCACTGCGTGGAAAATTCCGCGTTCAGTTTCAACCACATATCGAGCCCCGGCTCGGTATCCGGCTTGATTGCACCCGCGGGACATTCCGGCTCGCATACGCCGCAGTCGATGCATTCATCCGGATGGATGACGAGGAAGTTCTCCCCTCATAGAAACAATCCACCGGGCAGACTTCAACGCAGTCCGTGTACTTGCAGCGAATGCAGTTATCGGTCACGACATACGTCATGAGGTACTCCAGCCAATGCTCACATTTGATGGCAGACGGCAATCAACGGTGATACTCGATCGCCCGCGCATGCTAGGCATGTCCGGCACGCATAGCTGCCGATGCAGACCCGAATGCCATCCTCAGCATGGCTTCGTGAATCGGAATCGATCCGGTGAAACCACACATCGGTTCAAGCTGCTACACCAACCTTCGCCCCTCGAACTGGACGTTCGGCACTGTAGCGTTGCTTGTCACGTAAAGGCTTTGACTGGCCTTTGCAAGAATTATCCATGCGCGATTTGCCCCTGTGGGGGCACAGTTTTCCAGCCTCGGGACGGGCGTGCCGAAATCGGTTGCAGGCCGCCTGCGACAGTGTACGGCGCCGGGTTCAAAGTCTGAAAATCAGTCGTCATCGGGGTCCGGCCCCGGCCGCAAGCGGTCCGTCTCGCGGCGCTCCCGCTTTGTCGGCCGCCCCGCGCCGCGGTCGCGCGTCGCCTGCTCGAAAAGCGTGGGTCTGACGGCGGGTACGGCGGGGGTCAGATCCTCGTAGAGGAGGCGCGCTTCCTCATAGGGACCGCGGCGGGACCCGGGCAGCAGCACGCGCACGACGAGATCGCGCCGCTCCAGCGACACCTCGAGCATGTCGCCGGCCCTGATCTGGGCGGACGATTGCGTCTCACGCCTGCCGTTGACGGCCACATGGCCCGCCTCGATCGCCTTCTGGGCGAGCGAACGCGATTTGATCAGCCGGGCGAAGAACAGCCACTTGTCGAGCCGCTGGCGCATTGCAGGGGCGGACGGCGGCTGTTTTTCCATGGGCCTGACCTACTTCTTCATCTGCTCCTTCAGAGCAGCGAGTTTGGCGAAAGGCGAATCCGGATCGATCGGCTTTTCCTTGCGGGGCGGGCGCCCTTCGAACTTGGAGGGAGACGACTTGTTTCGATCGTGCCGGTCGCCGCGGTCCTTTCGCTGACCGCCCGGCCTTCCTTCGGACCCCTTGCCTTCCTGCGGCTTGCCTTCCCAGGGCTTGCCCTGCGACTTGCCATGAGGAGCCTGCCTGCGGCCGCCCTCGCGGCCTTCGGTCTGGCCATGGCGCTGGCCCCCTCGGCGCTGTTCGCCCTGGCGACCGCCCTGTCGCTGATTGTCCTGACGGGTGCCCGGACGCCACAGGAGCACCGGCTTGGCTTCAACCGGGGCCTCCGGCTCAGCCGGTGCCGCTGCATCGTCGCTTGCCGGCGCCGCCGGCGTCGTTGCAGCTGCGGTATCGGCGGCGGCTTCCGTCTCTGCGGCAGGCGTCTCGGCAGCCGCGGTTCCGGCGGTTTCCGTCTCTGCGGCAGGCGCATCCGCGGCCTCCGCCTCGACGCCCGCATCCGCTACGCTCGCACCGGCCTCTTCGGCAGGCGCCGTGTCCCCATTCTGGCTTGCCAGGAAAGCTGCCGCCTCTTCGGCCGGCACGGCGTCGGCGCGATAGCCGAGACCCTTGAGGATTTCCTCCATGTCATCCGGCGTCGCCCCGAGAATGGACAACATCGACGTCGTCGCGACGAAACGGCGGCCGTCATAGGCGCCTTCCGGACGCGGCGACGTCCCCGGCTTCCACTGCAGGAGCGGACGGATGAGATCGGCAAGCCGCTCGAGGATATCGATCCGCACCGCGCGCTTGCCGAGGAACCGGAAGCCCGCGAGCTTGTAGAAGGTCCGCTCGAAAGACGGATCGGTGACGACCGAGGTACGGCC
This sequence comes from Sinorhizobium prairiense, assembly GCF_029201645.2. NCBI lineage: Bacteria > Pseudomonadati > Pseudomonadota > Alphaproteobacteria > Hyphomicrobiales > Rhizobiaceae > Sinorhizobium > Sinorhizobium prairiense. The sequence continues at coordinate 3,260,224 of NZ_CP104131.1, read as the reverse complement.
GGCGGCAAGCATCGGGATGAGCTCGCCGTAACCGGGCTTGTCCAGCCCGTCGTTCTTCAGTGCCCAGAGAAGCGTGATCAGCTCCGCCGGAGCCGGCTTCAGAAGCGCGGGGAGGAAGATGTGATAGGCGCCGAAGCGTACACCGTATCTGCGAATCGATGCGCGGCTCTCCTGATCGAGCGACTTTACGTCTTCGGCGACGTCGCGACGGAAGAGCACGCCGAGATTCTCGACGATCTGGAAGGCGAGACCCTTGGCGAGACCCTCCAGATCCTCGGCGCGCGAAATGTCGTCCAGAGGCTTCAGCACCGTGCTGATGTGATGGTTCACGAAACGCTCGATCCGCGCCAGGACATGTTCGCGGGCATTAGCCTGAAGCTGGTCGTCGGCAAGCAGGATGACGCGGGGACGCATGACGTGGTCGCTCGCCGTGAGCCGCGCGACCGGATCGCCGAGCCAACGGACAAGACCGTCCGACGACAGAGCAAGGTCGCCATTGCCGGCCGCATGGAGACGAGCGGCGCGCGCTTCGAATTCCAGCGCGAGCGCCTTATGGGCGGCACCCTGAACGGCCTTCGCGTCCGTTCCCTCGCTGCCCGCGGCGAGCGTGAACCGGAAACCGGCTAGCTGACCCACATGGTGTCCCTCGACGAAGACATCACCATTCACACTGATTTCTGCTTCCAGCATCGCATTCTCTCTCAGGCGCTTCATGAGCACAGATGTCCTGCGATCAACAAAGCGTTTCGTCAACCTTTCATGTAGCGCGTCGGACAATCGATCTTCGATTTCCCGCGTCTTTTCTTGCCAGTGTGTCGGATCGGCAAGCCACCCGGGCCGGTTGGATACATAGGTCCAGGTCCTGATCTGCGCAATTCGCGCCGAAAGTGTGTCGATTTCGCCGTCCGTATGATCGGCGCGCCGGACCTGTTCGGCCATGAAATCTTCGTTGACCGTGCCATGGCGAACGAGGTCCGCATAGATGGTCGAGATCAGGTCCGCGTGCTGAGCCGGCGTGATGCGGCGATAATCCGGGAGCGCGCAGGCTTCCCAGAGCTTCTCGACGCGCTCGGACGCCGTGGCGACGTCGACGATCTCCGGGTAGCGGGTCAGATGCTCGAGAGCCTGCTGATCGACGGCCGGGAGCGCCCGCGCCAGGCCGGATACCGCCGGTGCGGCCTCGAGGCTCTTTTTCAGTGCCTTCAGCGAAGAAAAGTCGAGCGCCTTGGAGCGCCATTGCAGCACGCGGACCGGGTCGAACTCATGCGATTCGATGCGGTGCACCAGCTCCTCGTCGAACGGATCGACGCGTCCGGTCACGCCGAAGGTCCCGTCCCGGACGTGCCTGCCCGCGCGCCCCGCGACCTGGGCGAGCTCCGCCGGATTGAGGTTACGGTACTGGTAGCCGTCGAACTTGCGGTCCTGAGCGAAGGCGACATGGTCGACGTCGAGGTTCAGCCCCATGCCGATCGCGTCGGTCGCCACGAGGTAGTCGACGTCCCCCTCCTGATAGAGCGCCACCTGGGCATTGCGCGTTCGCGGCGAAAGCGCGCCCAGTACGACGGCCGCGCCGCCGCGCTGGCGCCGGATGAGCTCCGCGATCGCATAGACCTCGTCGGCCGAAAAGGCGACGATTGCCGAGCGGTTCGGCAGGCGGGTGATTTTCTTGGAGCCGGCATAGAGAAGCTGCGACATGCGCGGCCGCTCGACGACGGTGATGCCGGGCAGCAGATATTCGAGGATCGGCCGCATCGTCGCGGCGCCGAGCAGCAGCGTCTCGCCGCGGCCGCGCAGGTGCAGTATCCGGTCCGTGAAGATATGGCCGCGTTCGAGATCGCCCGCCAGCTGAACCTCGTCGATCGCCACGAAGGAGGCCGTGGTCTCGCGCGGCATCGCTTCCACCGTGCAGACCGAAAAGCGGGCGCGATGCGGGGCGATCTTTTCCTCGCCCGTGATCAGCGCGACATTGTGGTGGCCGACCTTCTCCACGAGACGCGTATAGACCTCGCGTGCGAGCAATCTCAGCGGCAGCCCTATGACGCCGCTGTCATGCGCGATCATGCGCTCGATCGCATAATGGGTCTTGCCGGTATTGGTGGGTCCGAGCACCGCGGTCACGCCGCGGCCGCTCAGGATCATGGATTGAAAAGACAAGGTCTCGATCCCGGACAGTCTCTACAGCACCGCGCTTCCTTGGTCGCGCAAAGCTCGCTGCAGTGCTGATTTGGCGTATGTATTATCCTTAAAACGGCTCCGATTTAAGGAACACGTATGGTGAGCCGGCGCGCGTTCACGCTCCGGCGGGAAACAGATGCCTATGCGACATGCCAAACGCAAGGGTTCACGGGGAATAAATGCACCAAGCGGCCAACCATATCTTGCGGCTCCCCTTTCAACTGCAGTTCTGGATTCTGGAACAGCGACGGAACGAATCAGAGACGAATCGCTGACTCCCGCTGATTCACTTTATGTTCACGGCTATATATAGATTTCAACATCTAGTTACGCACCAGATGCTGAATCCAAGGGAGGATCACCCCTCGGAAGCTGCCGATCGGCTTCCATTGTCGTCATCGCAGCCGTTGACTACGCAAAGGATTCCGAATCCAAGAGTCTGGAAAGATTGAAAAATTTTAACGGGATTCGCCGCCGATCGGCCGAGTCCGGAAATAGGAATCGCTTCACAGGCACCCGCTCCCGCATGGGCAGAGCGGCACCGACTCGCCCGGAGGAACGTTTTCCCCTTTCGTTCGCCACAATATCTAGTGGCACCTATAGACATCGGGGGGCAGGCTTCAGGATGGACACGGATGCGAGATCGAAGACCAAAACGAATCCGGCGCCCCGAAGGGCGCCGAAAAAAAGCCGCCGGCATTACGCCTCAGGCGAAGTACTGGCCCCCATTGGCCGAAATCGTCGAGCCGGTGATGAAGCCCGCGTCGTCTGAAGCGAGAAACACGACGCAGCGTGCCACTTCCTCCGGCTCGCCCAGGCGTCCCACCGGTATCTGTGGAATGATCCGCTCGTTGAGCACCTTTTCCGGAACGGCGCGCACCATCTCGGTGCCGATATAGCCGGGGCAAATCGCGTTGACGGTGATCCCCTTCGCCGCCCCTTCCTGGGCCAGGGCCTTGGTCAGGCCGAGATCGCCGGCCTTGGCGGCGGAATAGTTCACCTGGCCCATCTGCCCCTTCTGGCCGTTGATCGACGAGATGTTGACGATGCGCCCGAAACCGCGGTCGCGCATGCCCGACCAGACCGGATGCGTCATGTTGAACACGCCGGTGAGATTGGTGCCGATCACTTCGCCCCACTGTTCCGGCGTCATCTTGTGGAACATGGCGTCACGGGTGATGCCGGCATTGTTGACGAGGATGTCGACCGGTCCGAGGTCCGCCTCGACCCTGGCGATGCCGTCGACGCAGGCCTGATAACTCGATACGTCCCATTTATAGACGGGAATGCCGCTTTCCTGCTCGAAGGCCTTGGCCCTCTCGTCATTTCCGGCATAGTTTGCGGCCACCTTGTAGCCCGCAGCCTTCAACGCCACGCAAATTGCGGCGCCAATGCCGCGGGATCCGCCCGTTACCAGTGCTACCCTGCTCATACTCGCCTCCCGCTCGGTTGATTCAAATTCGCAAAAGCACACCCCTGCAGCCCGGCGAGCCCGGGCCGCTGATCTCCATCGTCTGATCCGAAACTTGCCCGCATTGCAGGCGGCCGGTTACAGGCGTTCCACGCACATGGCGACGCCCATGCCGCCGCCGATGCACAGGGTGGCAAGCCCCTTGGAGACGCCGCGCCGCTTCATTTCGAAAAGAAGCGTGTTCAGCACGCGGGCACCGGAGGCACCGATCGGATGGCCGATGGCGATCGCTCCGCCATTGACGTTGACGATCGAAGGATCCCAGCCGAGGTCCTTGTTGACGGCGCAGGCCTGAGCCGCGAAAGCCTCGTTCGCTTCCACGAGCTCGATGTCGGCGACCGACCAGCCGGCTTTTTCGAGGGCCTTGCGCGATGCGGGGATGGGGCCGGTGCCCATGATCTGCGGGTCGACGCCTGCCGTGGCCCAGGAGACGATGCGGGCAAGCGGCTGGATGCCGCGCCGGGCCGCCTCGGCCTCGGTCATCAAGAGCGCCGCGGCGGCGCCGTCGTTGAGACCCGAAGCATTGCCCGCGGTCACGGTACCTTCCTTGTCGAAGGCCGGGCGGAGCTTTGCGATCGAATCGAGCGTGGCACCGTGGCGGATGTACTCGTCCTGATCCACGGTTACGTCGCCCTTGCGCGTCTTCACGACGAAAGGCACGATCTCGTCGGCAAAACGCCCGGCCTTCTGGGCCGCTTCCGCCTTGTTCTGGGAGGCAAGCGCGAATTCGTCCTGTTCCTCGCGCGTCAGCTGCCATTTCCGCGCAACGTTCTCGGCGGTGATGCCCATGTGGTAGCCGTAGAAGGCATCCGTCAGGCCGTCCTTGATCATCGTGTCGATCATCTTGTAGTCGCCCATCTTCACGCCGCCGCGCAGGTGCGCGCAATGCGGCGCCATGGACATCGACTCCATGCCGCCGGCAACGATGACCTTCGCGTCACCGGTTGCGATCTGCTGCATGCCGAGCGCCACGGCGCGCAGGCCCGAGCCGCAAAGCTGGTTCATGCCCCAGGCGGTCTTTTCCTGCGGGAGGCCCGCCTTCATCGCCGCTTGCCGTGCAGGATTCTGCCCCTCGCCCGCCGGCAGCACCTGGCCGAGGATCACCTCGTCCACCTCGCCCGCTTCGACGCCCGCCCGCTCGAGCACCGCCTTGATGGCGGCCGCGCCCAGTTCGTGCGCGGGAGTGTTGCCGAAGGCGCCATTGAAGGAGCCGACGGCCGTGCGGGCCGCGCTGGCGATGACGATCGAGGGATTGCTCATGGGACGTTCCTCATATTTGCTTTGCCTGATGGAGGCAGACTGGCAAAGGGAGGAGCGCGAGTCAAACGGCTAGTTGCACTGCCGCAAAAGCTTCACGGTGGCTTGTCGGCGCTTGTTCGCAGCTGCGTCGCCGCATTGCACAAAGAGATTGTCAGTGGCGCTCTTTTGCGGATACTCTGAAAAATACAATAAAGACGGGACCATGGGTAAGAGGAGACCCTGATGGGGAAAAACGAAGGCCAGATCGTCATCAAGAAATATGCGAACCGGCGCCTCTACAATACCGGTACGAGCACTTACGTGACCCTCGACGACCTGGCTGTCATGGTGAAGAGGGGCGAGGACTTCATCGTGCAGGATGCCAAGTCCGGCGAAGACATAACCCATTCCGTGCTGACGCAGATCATCTTCGAGCAGGAGTCGAAGACCGGCAACACGCTTCTGCCGATTTCCTTTCTCCGCCAGTTGATCTCCTTTTATGGCGACCAGATGCAGATGGTCGTACCGAGCTATCTCGAGCACTCGATGCAGGCCTTCACCGAACAGCAGGCGCAGATGCGCGAGCAGATCACCAAGGCCTTCGGCGACACGCCGATCGGCAAGAACCTGAAGGTGCCGCTGCAGCTCGTCGAGGAACAGGTCCGGCGCAACACCGAAATGTTCCATCAGGCCATGCAGATGTTTTCGCCCTTCATGGCCGCCCCGCCGGCCAAGGAAACCAGGAAGGCCGAGGCGAAGGACATCGACGAACTGAAGGAACAGCTTCGCGCCCTTCAGACGAAACTGGACAATCTGGGCTGAACTTCCGCGATGCTTCTCCGTGATGGCAGGGGCTCCAGCCCCTCACCCCGCTTGCAGGGAGAAGGTGGGCGGCAGGCCGGATGAGAGGCGCGCTCGTCCAAGCCATCAGACATTCGCACCAAAAGAAAAAGGGCCGGCAATGCCGACCCTTCGAACTTCATCCGCAGGCGGAAACGCTTATGCGTTTTCCTTCGGCGTCAGAACCTGGCGGCCGCGATACATGCCGGTCTTCAGGTCGATATGATGCGGGCGGCGCAGTTCGCCGGAGTTCTTGTCTTCGATGTAGGTCGGAGCCTTGAGGGCGTCAGCGGAACGGCGCATGCCACGCTTGGACGGGCTCGTTTTTCTTTTCGGTACAGCCATTTCATTCTCCACTTATCGGGCAAAACACTGTTCAGCAGCCGAAAATGGCCGGGTCAAACAGATGTCGATCTCGGAATTTCGCGCGCTTATACATGTCGAACCGCACTTTGACCAGTCCCCGCGCGCAAATTTTCGACTCCCCTCGGGAAGCCTCGATCCGCTTCAGGCCTCGTCCTCCGGCACGATCCAGGGTTCGGCTCTTGCGGCCTCCTCCCACCTGCGGAAGGCCGGATGCGCCTTGACGGCATCCATATAGGCGAGCGTCGCCGGGTCCGTCACGAGCTCATAGGTCTCGAAACGGTTGACGACCGGAGCGAACATCGCGTCGGCCGCGGTGAACCGGCCGAAAAGGAACGGACCCCCTGATCGCTCGACCGACTCCCGCCAGATCGTCTCGATCCGCGCCACATCCTCGCTGACGCCATCCGGCAGAGCGATCGACTTTCTCGGCCGGCGGATATTCATCGGGCAGGCGCCGCGCAGCGCCCGGAAGCCGGAGAGCATCTCCATCGAGTAGCTGCGCGCACGGGCACGATCCGCGCGCTCCTCCGGCCAGAGACCTGCATCCGGGAAAAGCTCCGCCGCGTATTCGATGATCGCGAGCGACTCCCAAACGCGGTTTTCGCCATGGTGGAGCACCGGAACGCGCCCTGTCGGCGAGATTTCGCGGAACCGCGGATTGCCGGCCGCGAAATCGAAAGGAATAACGACATCCTCGAACGGAATGCCGCAAGCCGTGAGCGCGAGCCAGGGGCGCATCGACCAGGACGAATAGTTCTTGTTGCCGACATAGAGGACGAGCTTGGTCATGATCTGTCTCCGCTGAAACCGAGGGCAGACTTGCCACATCGGCACCGGACAAACCAATGAATTGGTTTCATCTTAATCATAAAGGCAGGTGATGTAACCGCCGGAGCGGCTGGCACGGCGCTCGATCACGCCGGCGAGGCGCCTGAGACCGCGCCCGGGCTTTCCCGCATTGCGGTCGATCGGGTTGGGCAGCGAAACGGCGAGGAGAGCGGCCTGCCGGCGCGAAAGCTTCGCCGCCGAAACGCCGAAATGATGACGGGCGGCGGCCTCGATCCCGTAGATGCCCTCGCCCCATTCGGCGACGTTCAGGTAGATCTCCATCAGGCGCCGCTTGCTCCAGGCGAAATCGGCTGCGATCGCCAGCGGCAGTTCCATCGCCTTGCGCACGAAGGAGCGGCCGTTCCAGAGGAACAGGTTCTTGACCGTCTGCATCGGGATCGTGCTGGCGCCACGCGTCTGTTCGCCGTCGAGCGCGTCCTCGACGACGCCACGCATCTGCGCCCAATCGATGCCGGCATGAGCGCAGAACTGCCCGTCCTCCGACATCATCACCGACTGAACGAGCACCGGCGCGATATCGTCGAATTCCACCCACTGCCGGTCGTAGCCCCGCAGCAGCACGAGGTCGCGCAGCATCAGTGTCGAGACCGGGTGAATGAACTCCAGGAGATAGAGGACGATCAAGGCATAAGGCAGGATGAGAACGGAGAGGACGACGAGAACGAGCCGACGCCACCGCGAGCGCCACGTCCTGCGCGTGGCTGCCCGGCGACCGGCGGGCAACTCCGCCTCCTCGCGTTCTTCCGAAACGATCTCCACGCCCCGTCCGTCCACCTCTTTTCCGCCCGCCTCTTGTCCCATTCACCCTCTCATATGCGATGGCGAGCGAAAGTTGAACGGCCTTTCTCGCAAAAGGCAAGGCTCTGCAGCGCCGTCGTCCCCGGACCGGCCCTGTGCGCGCGACGCAAAACCCCGTTGAAAGCCGCTCCGCCGCATGTCAAAGAGCCTCTATGACAGACGAAAGATCATCCTTTCCGGCGCGCCTCAGGACCAACGCGTCCGCAGTCGAAGCGCTGCTCGAGACGTTGCTCGGCCCGGCCCCGGGCGCGGGCGAAATCGCCCGCCCGGAAAACCTGCTCGGCGCCATGCGCCATGGCGTGCTCAACGGCGGCAAGCGGCTGCGGCCTTTTCTCGTCGCCGAAAGCGCGGCACTCCTTGGCGGCGATGCGGAAGCGGCGCTCAGAACAGGCGCCGCGCTCGAATGCATCCACTGCTACTCGCTCGTCCATGACGACCTCCCGGCCATGGACGACGACGACATGCGCCGCGGAAAGCCGACGGTGCACGTCGCCTTCGACGAGGCGACGGCGATCCTCGCGGGCGACAGCCTGCTGACCTTCGCCTTCGACATCATCGCGGCGCCGGAAACGGCGCTTTCCGACCGCCAGAAGACGACGCTCGTTCTGGCGCTCGCGCGCGCGGCCGGGCATGGCGGCATGGCCGGCGGTCAGGCGCTCGACCTTGCCGCCGAAAAGAGTGCTCCCGACGAAGCCGGCATCGTCCTCTTGCAGTCGATGAAGACAGGGGCCCTCATCCGCTTCGCCTGCGAGGCGGGCGCAATCATCGCCGATGCGCCGGCAGAGGACCGCCGACGCCTGCGCGCCTTCGGAGAGAAGATCGGCCTCGCCTTTCAGCTCGCCGACGACCTTCTCGACCTCACCGCCGATGCAGCAATCGTCGGCAAGGCGACCGGCAAGGATGCGGCACGGGGGAAGGGTACGCTTGTCTCCCTGCACGGCCAGCCCTGGGCCGAGCGCCGGCTCGAAAGCCTGGTGGCCGAGGCGGAAGGCCTGCTCGAACCCTACGGGCCAAGCTCGGCGATCCTTGCCGAAACCGCCCGCTTCATCGCCAATCGCAGGAACTGAGCTCATGAGCAAATTCTGGTCGCCGATCGTGGCCGCGCTGAAACCCTACGTTCCCGGTGAACAGCCGCGCATGGCCGATCTCGTCAAGCTCAACACCAATGAGAGCCCCTATGGGCCCTCGGAAAAGGCGCTGGAGGCGATCCGGGCGGCGGCGGACACGGATCTCCGCCTCTATCCGGATCCCGTCGCTCTCGGGCTGCGGGAGACGATCGCCGCGCGCCACAAGGTATCGGTGGGGGAGGTCTTCGTCGGCAACGGTTCCGACGAGGTCTTGGCACACGCTTTCGCCGCGCTGCTGAAGCACGACAGGCCGCTGCTTTTTCCGGACATCTCCTACAGCTTCTACACGACCTATGCGGGCCTTTTCGGCATCGAGGCGGTGGAGGTGCCGCTCGACGCCGCATTCCGCATCGACATCGCCGATTATCGCCGTCCCTCGGGCGCGGTCATCCTGCCGAACCCGAACGCCCCGACGGGCATCGGCCTGCCGCTTGCCGATATCGAAAGGCTGGTGGCCGAGCATCCCGATCAGCCGGTGGTGATCGACGAGGCCTATATCGATTTCGGCGGCGCATCCGCAATCGCGCTCGTTCCGAAATACGACAATCTGCTCGTGGTTCAGACCTTCTCCAAGTCACGCGCCCTGGCCGGCCTGCGCGTCGGCTTCGCGATCGGCCAGCGCCCGCTGGTCGAGGCGCTGGAGCGCGTCAAGGACAGCTTCAACTCCTATCCGCTCGGACGCACCGCCCAGGCGGGTGCAACGGCCGCGATGAAGGACGAGGCATGGTTCGAGGCTACCCGCGGCAAGATCATCGCCTCGCGGGCGAAGCTGACGCGCCAACTCGAAAAGCGCGGCTTCGAGGTCCTGCCGTCGCAGGCAAACTTCGTCTTCGCCCGCCACCCCCGACATGCGGGCCAGACGCTGGCGGCGAAACTGCGCGAAAGGGCTGTGATCGTCCGCCATTTCGCCAAGCCCCGAATTGCGGATTTCCTGCGCATCACCATCGGCACCGACGCGGAATGCGCCAAGCTGGTCGCGGCACTCGACGAGGTTCTGTGAGGCGGCACAGAATCGGGTGCTGCAGCAAAATGCTGCAGGTGGTTACGGCCAGCCTCCCATTGGCATCAACGGAGGCCTCGGCTACTGTCCCCGCAAGGACAATCGGACGCCGTCATGCTGGACCTTACGCCCTATCTGCCGCAGCTCCTCGTCGCCTGGACGGCCTATGTCATCGCCGTTGCCTCGCCGGGGCCCGCGGTTCTGGCGATCATCGCAACCTCGATCAGCCGGGGGAGACGCGCAGGCCTCGCGCTCGCCTTCGGCGTGCTGAGCGGCAGCTACACCTGGGCGATGCTGACGGCTTCCGGCCTATCGGCCCTGATCCGGACCTATGGCCAGGCGATCATCGTCCTGAAGATCGCCGGCGCCTGCTACCTGTTCTGGCTTGCCTATAATGCGTTGAGAGCGGCGATGCGGGGCGACGCCCGACCGTCCGCCCTTCGTGTGCCTCCGACCTCCTCGCTAAAGAAGCTTTACCTCAAAGGCCTCGGGATCCACCTGACGAATCCGAAGGCGATCTTCGCCTGGATGATGCTGGTTTCGCTCGGAATGCCGGAGGGAGCGCCGGTCGGCGTCACCGCCGCCTTCATCGTCGGCTGCATGCTGATCGGTCTCGTGACCTTCTGCGGCTTCGCGATCGTCTTCTCGCTCGCGCCGGTCCATCGGGCCTATCTGAAATCGCGGCGGATCATCGAGAGCCTGATGGCCGGCTTCTTCGCCTTTGCCGGCTTCAAGCTTTTGACGGCGCGGCTTTGATCCTCGATACTACTCCGCGGCCGCCTGGCCGTGGCCGAAGCGTTTCTCGATATAATCGGCGACGAGAAGCTGAAAGTCCTCGGCGATCTTCGGTCCGCGCAGCGTCAGCGCCTTCTGCCCGTCGATAAAGACGGGTGCGGCCGGCATTTCGCCGGTTCCAGGAAGCGAGATACCGATATCGGCATGCTTGCTCTCGCCGGGGCCGTTGACGATGCAGCCCATCACGGCGACCTTCAGCGCCTCGACGCCCGGATATTTCTCACGCCAGACCGGCATGCTCGCACGGATATCCTCCTGGATCTTCTGGGCCAGTTCCTGGAACACGGTCGAGGTGGTGCGGCCGCAGCCCGGACAGGCCGCGACCACCGGAATGAACTGACGGAAGCCCATCACCTGCAGAAGCTCCTGCGCCACCTGCACCTCGCGCGTGCGGTCGCCGCCGGGTTCGGGCGTCAGGGAAATGCGGATGGTGTCGCCGATGCCCTGCTGCATCAGAATGCCGAGCGAGGCGGAAGAGGCGACGATGCCCTTGGTGCCCATGCCCGCCTCGGTGAGGCCGAGATGAAGCGCATGGTCGGAACGGGCGGCGAGCATCGCATAGACGGCGATCAGGTCCTGCACGCCCGAGACCTTGGCGGACAGGATGATGCGGTTGCGCGGCAGGCCCAGCTCCTCTGCAAGTTCCGCCGAGAGAAGCGCCGATTGCACGATCGTCTCGCGCATCACCTGCTGTGCCGTCAGAGGGGAGCCATTCGCCTGGTTCGCGTCCATCAGGCGCGTCAGCAGTTCCTGATCGAGCGAGCCCCAGTTCACCCCGATGCGCACCGGTTTGTCGTAGCGGATCGCCATCTCGATGATTTCGGCGAACTGCTTGTCCTTCTTGTCCTTGAAACCGACATTGCCGGGATTGATGCGGTATTTGGCAAGCGCCTCGGCACAGGCCGGATGATCGGCGAGCAGCTTGTGCCCGATATAATGAAAATCGCCGACGAGCGGCACGTCCATGCCGAGGCGCAGGAGCCGCTCGCGGATCTTCGGCACGGCCGCGGCGCTCTCGTCGCGATCGACCGTGATGCGCACCAGCTCCGAACCTGCCTTGTGGAGTGCGGCCACCTGCGCCACCGTCGCATCGATATCGGCCGTATCGGTGTTCGTCATCGACTGGACGACGACCGGAGCACCGCCACCGACGATCACGCCGCCGACATCGACGGCGACCGAGGCGCGGCGCGGCTGTGGCTCGAAATCGAAGGCAGAAGACATGAAGGCCTCTTCTTGGGTCCGTTGCTGCAGAGCGGAACGCGCACGGACCGCCCGATACTTTCACTTTTCAGGTGGCGAAGGAACGCCCGCTTGTCAACGGCAACATCACGCGCTGACGGCGAATTGATGGCAGCGGCTACGCGAGCAGTCGCTTGCGCCAGTCTGCGCCCCGCCCGAAGGACGATCACCCCTTGCCATGATCCGCATGAACGGCGTGATGCGAAAGCAGCAGCACCACGAAGAACAGCACGGGGACACAGGCGAAGATGATCGCGAAGCCGCTGTGTTCCGCGATGAAGCCGATCAATGAGGGCGCAAACAGCATGCCGGAATAGCCCATGGTGGTCGCGACCGACAGCCCGATGCCCGGCTGCAGACCCGGCATATTGCCGGCGGCCGAAAAGGCGATCGGCACCATGTTGGAAATGCCGATGCCTGCAAGCGCAAAACCGAGGATCGCGAGAACGGCATTGGGAGCGAGACCGGCCAGCACCATGCCGAAGAGAGCGGTCACGGTGCAGATGCGCAGGGTCAGAGTGGCGCCGAGCCGGTCGCGCACGTGATCGCCGGCAAAGCGCATCGCCGCCATGGTCGCCGAGAAGGCCGCAAAACCGAAGCCTGAAAGCTCGACGGAGGCGCCGAGTTCATCCTTCAGATAAAGTGCACCCCAGTCGAGAACGGCACCCTCGGGCACCATCGAGAAAAGCGCCATGATGCCGATCAGCCAGGGCAGCGGTGTCATCGGCAGCCTGAGCTTCTCTTTGGTTGCCGCAGGATGCGGCCGGTCGGCAAGGATCATCGGCCAGGCAACCGCGAGTATCGCAAGGCACAGACAGGTGACGACGATCGCATGCGGCAGCACGCCGAAGCGGGCCATCAGAAAGCCGCCGATCCCGGCGCCGATCAGCCCGCCGAGGCTCCAATAGGCATGGCACGAGGACATGATTGCACGGCGCATCGACTTCTCGACCTCGACGGCATTGGCGTTCATGGCCACATCCATCGCGCCGACGAAGCCGCCGAGCAGGAACATGCCGAGTGCTGCCGTCCACAGATTCGGCAGAAGCGTCAGGAGGAGAAGCAGCGGTGAAAGGATGATCGCCGTGACCTTGACCACCTTCTGCGAGCCGAGACGGGCGATGAAGCCGCCGGCAATAGGCATCAGCACCAGCGAGCCGATGCCGAAACCGAGGATGAGAAGGCCGAGAACGCTCTCGCCGATGCCGAGGCGTTCCTTGAACTCCGGGATTTTCGGCGCCCAGCTTCCGGTGACGAAGCCGTTCATCAGAAACAGGAGAGACACGGCTAGCCGGTTTTTCGACATATAGCCCTGCCGGCCAACGGCTTTCTGGGCGGAATCTGTACGCTGATCCATGGGTTAACCTTCCGCTGCCGGATCGTCCGGCTCAATTGGTGATTTCGATGAGATTGCCGTCGGGATCGCGGATCACCGGATAGGCTCCTTCGCGAGAACGACGTTCGCCCCCCGCGCCGTGAAGGCCGCGACATGGGCTTCCGGCGCATCCGCCTCGAGAACGAGCGTGGAGGCACCGTCTATGGCGACCACCGGATGCGGCGCAGCGGTACCGAGCTTGTCGGTCGTGACGGCCGCAAGCAGGGCGCGGCTCCTGGAAGCGATCAGCCGCTTGAATTCCGCATCCTCGAAGTGGAACGCGGTCAGCCCTGCTTCGGCATCCGCACCGCAGGTTCCGAGTATCGCGAGATCGGGCCGCAAGAGCTCGGCATCGCGCTGCGCCCGCGCACCGACCGCCGCGCCGACAGCGCGGTTCAACGGCCCGCCCATCAGAATGACTTCGATGCCCGGCTTCTCCATCAAGGCCGCCGCGACCGGCGGCGTATTGGTGATGATCGTCGCGGGGAGGTCCGGTCCGATCGCCTGCGCAATCGCCAGATTGGCGGAGCCGGCGTCGAGGAACACGGTCATGCGCGGCCTTAGAAAGGCGACCGCGGCCCGCGCCAGCGCCGCCTTCCGTTCGGGCGCGCGCGATATCCGGGCCACGAGCGAGCCCGCGTCGGGCGCAACCGGCAACGCTCCGCCATAGACGCGCTCGCAAAGGCCGGCGGCGGCCATTTCGCGCAGGTCGCGGCGGATCGTGTCTTCCGACACGCCGAATTCGCGCGCGAGATCGGCCGCAAGCACCCGGCCCTCGGTTCTGAGCCTTTCCTGGATCAGACTCTTCTCTCTCGCAGCAGCAGATCGATGGACATCCTGAAACCGTGCATAATCGTGCATGAATCGATGGAAACGTGATTATCACTCCCGACCACGGCTTTCAATCCCGCCTGCCGCAAAACGGCAGACATGCAACGGAACATTTCACGCCGCAGCGTTTTCGGTGGGAATCGGCCATCTGAGGAAAAATCTTCATCGAAACCGTTCGGAATTGGTCTTTTATACGCTTGGAAACTGGCGGGTTTATGCGAAATTCGCTGCAATCCGGATGACGGGCCGGAGAACCAGAACTGGAAAACAACCATGAAACTCCTTCCGACGCTTTTTGCTGCCGCCCTCCTGCAACTCGCCGCCTTCGTTCCCGCTGAGGCGGGGCAGAACCTGGACGAGGTCAAGTCCGCAGGCGTGCTGAAGATCGGCACCGAGGGCACTTACGCCCCCTTCACCTATCATGACGCGAGCGGCGCTCTCGTCGGCTTCGACGTCGAGATCGGTCAGGAAGTCGCCAAACGCCTCGGCGTCAAGCCGGAATTCCTGGAAGGCAAGTGGGATGGCCTGATCGCCGGCCTCGACGCAAACCGTTACGACGCGGTCATCAACCAGGTCGGCATCACCGAGGAACGCAAGAAGAAATACGACTTCTCCGAACCCTATATCGCCTCCAAGGCGGTGCTGATCGTCCGCGGCGACGACGAGGAGATCAAGGACTTCGCCGACCTGAAGGGCAAGAAGTCGGCACAGTCGCTGACCAGCAACTTCGGCAAGCTCGCGCAAGCCTCGGGCGCAGAGCTCGTCGGAACCGACGGTTTCGACCAGTCGATCCAGCTCGTGCTGACGGGCCGGGCCGACGCGACCATCAATGACAGCCTTTCCTTCCTCGACTTCAAGAAGCAGAAGCCGGATGCGAATGTGAAGATCGCCGCCGAAAAGCCCGATGCCGATTATTCGGGCATCATCATCCGCAAGGGCGAGCCGGAGCTGCTCGAAGCGATCAACAAGGCGCTGGCCGAGATCAAGGCCGACGGCACCTATGAGAAGATCTCGCAGAAATATTTCGGCGCCGACGTTTCGAAATAGGGCCTGCGGAAGCGCGACCGGTCGAACAACCGCCCCGCTCTTCAAGTTGCACGGCATGTGGGCTTCACACCTTTCCCCATCCTGCTCATGAATCGCGATCCGTCCCGGCATCCGGGACGGATCGCGCGTTTTGAAAGGTTCTCCCTTGCCCCACTGGCTTCAACTGATGGCGGATTCGTTGCCGGCCCTGCTCTGGGCGGGGCTGATCTTCACGATCCCTCTAACGCTCCTCTCCTTCACCCTCGGCCTGGCTCTAGGCCTCGTCACCGCCGTCGTCCGGCTGTTTGCTCCCGCTC
The DNA here is from genome assembly GCF_029201645.2 of Sinorhizobium prairiense. Taxonomy (NCBI): domain Bacteria; kingdom Pseudomonadati; phylum Pseudomonadota; class Alphaproteobacteria; order Hyphomicrobiales; family Rhizobiaceae; genus Sinorhizobium; species Sinorhizobium prairiense. Next base: position 3,244,773 of record NZ_CP104131.1, on the reverse strand, counting down.
CTTTCGCGGCCGTGGCCCGGTTTTATGTGTGGGTGATCCGCGGCACGCCGCTGCTCGTGCAGCTCTTCGTCATCTTCTACGGCCTGCCGAGCATGGGCATACTGCTCGACGCCTTTCCCGCAGCGCTGATCGGCTTCACGCTCAATATCGGCGCCTACAGTTCCGAAATCATCCGCGCGGTGATCTCGTCGGTTCCGAGGGGGCAGTGGGAAGCGGCCTACTCGATCGGCATGAGCTGGAGCCAGGCGATGCGCCGGACGATCCTTCCGCAGGCGGGCCGCGTCGCTGTTCCGCCGCTGTCGAACACCTTCATCTCGCTCGTCAAGGACACCTCGCTCGCCGCCGCGATCACGGTGCCGGAGCTATTCCAGACGGCGCAGCGCATCGTCGCCACCAGTTATGAACCCTTGATCCTCTACATCGAAGCCGCCCTGATCTATCTTGTCATGAGTTCCGTCCTTTCGGCGCTGCAGGGGAAACTGGAGCAGCGCTTCGCCCGCTATGGCGGCTTCCTGGAGGCGCGCGCATGATCGAGCTCTCCCACATCGTCAAGCGCTTCGGCACCAACACCGTGCTGAACGACATCAGCGTCTCGCTCGCGGAAGGCAGCGTGACTGCGCTCGTTGGACCGTCCGGCGGCGGCAAGAGCACGCTGCTGCGCTGCGTCAACCTGTTGGAGATCCCGACGGCGGGGGCAATCCGCCTCGGCGACGACCGGCTCGAATTCGCGGAAGGCCGGAAGGTCGGCTGGCAGGCGATCCAGAGACTGCGCCGTCAGACGGGAATGGTGTTCCAGAACTTCCAGCTTTTCCCGCACCAGACGGCGATCGGCAATGTGATGGAAGGCCTCGTCACCGTCCTCAAGTGGCCGGCCGACCGGGCCCGCACCCGGGCGCTCGAGCTGCTGGAGAAGGTCGGCATGGCGCATAAGGCGGATGCCTGGCCGGCCACCCTATCCGGCGGCCAGCAGCAACGTGTCGCGATCGCCCGGGCACTTGCTCCCTCGCCGCGCGTGCTCCTTTGCGACGAGCCGACCTCGGCGCTGGATCCGGAACTGGCGGAAGAAGTGGTCGAGGTCCTGAGCCGCCTTGCGCGGGAAGGCACCACGATGGTCATGGCCACCCACGACCTTCGCCTCGCCTCCCGCGTCGCCGATCACGTCGTCTTCCTGGATGGCGGCGTCGTCGTCGAAAGCGGTCCCCCGCGCAAGATCTTCTCGACGCCGGAGCGCGAGCGGACGAAGCGATTCATCGCCTCCCTGAGCGCGCCGATGAGCTATGACATTTGAGGCATCGGGCGGTGCTTAACCCCCGAACACGACCAGCAGATCTTTCGCATCGATCTGATCGCCGGCCCTTACGAGCACCTCGGAAATCACCCCGTCCTTCTCGGCATGAAGCGCCGTCTCCATCTTCATCGCCTCGATCGAGAGCAGCACGTCGCCGGCCTTGACCGATTGGCCGGAGACCACCGCGACGGTCGAGATCACGCCCGGCATCGGCGCGCCGAGATGGGCGGCGTTGCCGGCTTCCGCCTTGCGGCGGACGGCGGCCGAGGCGCCGCGATTGCGGTCGGGTACCTTGATGGACCGCGGCTGACCGTTCATTTCGAAGAACATCTTGACCATGCCCTTCTCGTCGATCTCGCCCTGCGCCTGATTGAGGATGACGAGCGTCTTGCCCTTTTCGATGTCGGCGAAGAGTTCCTCACCCGGCGCCATGCCGTAGAAATAGGCGGGCGTCGGCAGCACGCTGACCGGGCCGTAGGTTTCGCAGGCTACCGCATAATCGGTGAAGACCTTCGGATACATGAGGTAGGAGGCGAACTCGAAATCGGTCACCTCACGGCCGAGCTTCTCCTCGATGCCCTTGCGCTCGGCGTCGAGATCCGCGTCTTCGAGCAGCGAGCCCGGACGCGCGTCATAGGGCTCTTCGCCCTTGAGCGCCTTCTTCTGCAGCGCCTCCGGCCAGCCGCCCGGCGGTTGGCCGAGATCGCCCTTGAGCATGGAGACGACCGATTCCGGGAAGGCGATGTCCTTGCCCGGATTCTCGACATCGGCGACCGTCAGATCCTGGGAGACCATCATCAGCGCCATGTCGCCGACGACCTTGGAAGACGGCGTCACCTTGACGATATCGCCGAACATCCGGTTGGCGTCGGCATAGGCCTGCGCCACCTCGTGCCAGCGGGTCTCGAGGCCGAGCGAGCGGGCCTGTTCCTTCAGATTGGTGAACTGGCCGCCCGGCATCTCGTGCAGATAGACTTCCGAAGCCGGTCCCTTGAGGTCGCTTTCGAAGGCCGCATATTGATGGCGTACCGCCTCCCAGTAGAAGGAGATGCGGCGGATCCATTCCGGATCGAGGCCCGGGTCGCGCTCCGAGCCGGACAGCGCCTCGACGATCGAGCCGAGGCAGGGCTGAGAGGTGTTGCCGGAGAGCGCGTCCATCGCCGCATCGACGATGTCGACGCCGGATTCGACCGCCGCGAGCACGGTGGCCGCCGCAATGCCCGAAGTGTCGTGGGTGTGGAAATGGATCGGCAGATCGGTCGCTTCCTTCAGCGCCTTGAACAGCACCCGGGCGGCGGCCGGCTTCAATAGCCCGGCCATGTCCTTGACGGCGATGATATGGGCGCCGGCCTTTTCCAGTTCGGCGGCGAGCGCCGTGTAGTATTTCAGGTCGTATTTCGGCCGGGCGGAATTGAGGATGTCGCCGGTATAGCAGATCGCCGCCTCGCAGATCCTGTCCTCCTCGGCCACCGCATCCATCGCGACGCGCATGTTCTCGACCCAGTTCAGGCAGTCGAAGACGCGGAAGACGTCGATGCCGCCTTTCGCGGCCTGGCGGACGAAATATTTGACGACATTGTCCGGATAGTTCTTGTAGCCGACGCCGTTGGCGCCGCGCAGAAGCATCTGCAGGAGCAGGTTCGGCGCACCTTCGCGCACCATCGCCAGCCGCTCCCACGGGTCCTCTGTCAGGAAGCGCATCGAGACGTCGAAGGTCGCGCCGCCCCAGCATTCGAGCGAGAAGAGGCTCGGCAGCGCCCGCGCATAGGTGCCGGCGATGCGGGCGATATCGTAGGTGCGCATGCGGGTGGCGAGCAGCGACTGGTGGCCGTCACGCATCGTCGTGTCGGTGATCAGCACCTCCGGCCGCGCCTTCACCCATTCGGCGAATTTCTTCGGACCGAGCTGATCGAGGCGCTGCTTCGTACCGGGCTTCACCTCGCCGCCGATGAACGGCACGACCGGCGCGGCGATATCGTCGGAGGGCTTCGGCCGGCCCTTGACTTCCGGATGGCCGTTGACGGTGACGTCGGCGAGGTAGGTGAGAAGCTTGGTGGCGCGGTCCTGCCGCTTGACCTGCTGGAACAATTCCGGCGTCGTGTCGATGAAGCGCGTCGTATAGCTGTTGTCCTGGAACTTCGGGTGGCTGATGATAGCCTCGAGGAAGGTGAGGTTGGTCGCCACGCCGCGGATGCGGAATTCTCTCAGCGCACGGATCATCCGCTGGATCGCTTCGCCCGGGTTCGGCGCCCAGGCGGTGACCTTCTCGAGCAGCGGATCGTAGTAACGGGTGATCACCGCCCCGGAATAGGCCGTGCCGCCGTCGAGGCGGATGCCGAAGCCGGTGGCGCCGCGATAGGCGGTGATGCGGCCATAATCCGGAATGAAGTTCTGCTCCGGGTCTTCCGTCGTGATGCGGCACTGCAGCGCATGGCCGTTGAGGCGGATGTCCTCCTGGCGCGGCACGCCCGATTCCGGCGCACCGATGGCGAAGCCGTCGAGGATGTGGATCTGCGCCTTGACGATGTCGATGCCGGTTACGACCTCGGTGACCGTATGCTCGACCTGGATGCGCGGATTGACCTCGATGAAGTAGAACTTGCCGGTGTCGGAATCCATCAGATACTCGACGGTGCCGGCGCCGATATAGTTGGTCGCCCGGGCGATCTTCAGCGAATAATCCGCGAGTTCCTGGCGCTGCGCATCATCGAGATAGGGCGCCGGCGCCCGCTCCACGACCTTCTGGTTGCGACGCTGGATCGAGCAGTCGCGCTCGAAAAGATGGACGACGTTGCCATGCGTGTCGCCGAGGACCTGGCTTTCGACGTGACGGGCACGCTCGACCAGCTTTTCGAGATAGACCTCGTCCTTGCCGAAGGCGGCCTTGGCCTCGCGCTTGGCCTCGGTCACCTCGCGGATCAGGTCCTTGGGGTCGCGGATCGCCCGCATGCCGCGGCCGCCGCCGCCCCAGGACGCCTTGAGCATGACCGGATAGCCGATCTCCTCGGCCAGTCGCTTGATCTCTTCCGGATCGTCCGGCAGAGGCTCGGTCGCCGGTACGACCGGAACGCCGATCGAGATCGCCAGGTTGCGGGCCGCGACCTTGTTGCCGAGCTGGCGCATCGTCTCCGGCTTGGGGCCGATGAAGGTGATGCCGTTCTGAGCGCAGGCTTCGGCGAATTCCGGGCTTTCGGAGAGCAGGCCATAGCCCGGGTGTATGGCGTCGGCGCCGGACAGCTTGGCGACGCGGATCACCTCGTCGATCGACAGGTAGCTCTCGATCGGGCCGAGGTCGCGGGGAAGGTGCGGTCCGCGCCCGACCTGATAACTCTCGTCCGCCTTGAAGCGGTGCAGCGCCAGCTTATCCTCCTCAGCCCATATCGCGACCGTTTTAAGCCCCAGCTCATTGGCCGCGCGGAAGACGCGGATGGCGATTTCGGAACGGTTGGCAACAAGGATCTTGGAAATGGACAAGTCGGACTCCTCATAGACTTGGACACGCGGGAATGCTGCACCCGCGAAAAGAACTATTAGCGAGTCAAGGAATGAAGCGCAATTTCAGATGCGACACGAATGCTGACCCATTCGGTCAGGAGCGCGGGTCGTCAGGAGATCAGTCCCAGGCGAAAGGCGATCGCCACGACGTGATGCCGGTTCTTCGCCTTCAACTTTTCCTGGATGCCGTTCATGTACCAGTCGACCGTGTGGCTGGAAATGTCGAGGACCTTGCCGATGTCGTTCGATGTCATGCCGTCGGCGAGATAGTGGAGCGCCTCCATTTCGCGCCGCGTCATCTGGACTTCGACGCGCGAGACGAGTTCCGCCATGATCTCCGGATCGGTGAGTTCGAGCAGCTTCCAGAACAGCCGCTTGGCGATGGCGTCGAAAAGGCTCAACTCCACCGGGCTCAGGTCGACCACCCGGCCGCCCACGGTCAGGTTGCCCATGAGGCCGCGCCGGCCGTGCACCGGAAAGATATAGCCGTCGAAGAGGCCGTGATTGCGGGCCTCGACCATCATGCTTTCCATGCGCTTGCGGTGCGGGTCCGAGCGGAAGGCCACGAGCGTGTCGCGCCAGCGGAAGCCGCGCTGGGCATGCCCGAGGAAGCGGATAGTCGGATCAATGACGACGTATTTCTTGCGGATGTAGATCTGCGGCCAGCCCTCCGGCCAGCGTCCGGCCAGAAGAAGTCTCAGCGGATTCTCGTGCGGTTTCGGCTGACGCACGATGCCGTAGAAGTCGAAACCGCACCGGTCGAGTAGCCGCTCGAACTCAGGCAGGATCTCCTCGCGCGTCTTCATCTCTTCCAGTAGCGCCAGAAACTGTACGAGCAACGTAATATTCATAGAGCATCCTCGAATCAAAAACGCGCCGCGCAACCCGCCAGGCCATATGAATACGCCGTTCAGAAGCCATTCATGTTGCAACCGCGATAATTCTTCATATCACGCCCGGTCTTGCAGGAAACCTGCAAAAACTCGGAGTCGAGGCATCAAGATAGCTAACGATGGATCATCCCGCCAACCCTCCCATGGTATCGGATGATCCTTCTCGCTGATCCGCCCCGTCTACCGCGTTTTTTGGGAAGAACGCAAAGGCCGTCACCCGCGGCTTTGCCGGCACGCAAGGTGGATGAAAATCATCTTGCCGTCGGTTCAAGACGCAACGCATCGCCGCATCGTGCCGTTGCGGCGCCAATTCCGATACCCGAAAGGGGTGAGACAGTGTCCTTGTTTCAGGTGTATGCAAGAGCGCTTCAGTATCTTGCTGTCCACAAGTTTCGCGTCGGGGCGATCGTCATAGCCAATATCGTCCTGGCTGCCATCACCATTGCGGAGCCGATTCTGTTCGGCCGAATCATCGACGCGATCTCCTCACAGAAGGACGTCGCGCCGATGCTGCTCCTGTGGGCGGGCTTCGGCGTCTTCAATACGATCGCCTTCGTGCTCGTTTCCCGCGAGGCGGACCGTCTCGCCCACGGTCGCCGCGCTTCGCTCCTGACCGAAGCCTTCGGCCGGATCGTCTCGATGCCTCTCTCCTGGCACAGCCAGCGCGGCACTTCGAATGCGCTGCACACGCTGCTGCGAGCCTGCGAGACGCTCTTCGGCCTCTGGCTCGAATTCATGCGGCAGCATCTGGCGACGGCAGTGGCGCTCGTGCTTCTCATTCCGACCGCCTTTGCCATGGACGTCCGTCTGTCGCTCATCCTCGTCGTGCTCGGTGCTGCCTATGTGATGATCAGCAAGGTCGTGATGAGCCGCACGAAGGAGGGTCAGGCTGCCGTCGAGGGCCATTACCACACGGTCTTCTCGCACGTGTCCGACTCGATCAGCAACGTTTCGGTGGTTCACAGCTACAACCGCATCGAAGCTGAAACGCGGGAGCTGAAGAAGTTCACGCAGCGCCTGCTGTCGGCCCAGTATCCGGTGCTCGACTGGTGGGCTCTGGCGAGCGGCCTCAACCGTATTGCCTCGACCATCTCGATGATGGCGATCCTCGTCATCGGCACCGTTCTGGTGCAGCGCGGCGAGCTCGGCGTCGGCGAGGTGATCGCTTTCATCGGCTTCGCCAATCTGCTGATCGGCCGCCTCGACCAGATGAAGGCCTTCGCCACCCAGATCTTCGAAGCGCGCGCCAAACTCGAAGATTTCTTCCAGCTCGAGGATTCCGTGCAGGACCGCGAGGAGCCGTCCGATGCCGGGGAACTGAAGGGCGTCGTCGGCGAGGTCGAATTCAAGGACATTTCCTTCGACTTCGCAAACTCCGCCCAAGGCGTGCGCAACGTCTCGTTCAAGGCCAAGGCCGGCCAGACAATCGCCATCGTCGGCCCGACCGGTGCCGGGAAGACCACGCTCGTCAACCTCCTGCAGCGGGTCCATGAGCCGAAGCACGGCCAGATCCTCATCGACGGCGTGGACATCGCGACCGTCACCCGCAAATCGCTGCGCCGGTCGATCGCCACGGTCTTCCAGGATGCCGGCCTCATGAACCGCTCGATCGGCGAAAATATCCGCCTCGGCCGTGACGACGCCTCTTTGGACGAGGTGATGGCAGCCGCCGAGGCCGCCGCCGCGAGCGACTTCATCGAGGACCGCCTCAACGGCTACGACACGGTCGTCGGCGAACGCGGCAACCGGCTGTCGGGCGGCGAACGCCAGCGCGTCGCGATTGCCCGCGCGATCCTGAAGAACGCGCCGATCCTTGTGCTCGACGAGGCGACCAGCGCGCTCGACGTCGAGACCGAGGCCCGCGTCAAGGATGCCATCGACGCCTTGCGCAAGGACCGGACGACCTTCATCATCGCCCACCGCCTGTCGACGGTGCGGGAAGCCGATCTGGTCATCTTCATGGATCAGGGCCGGATCGTGGAAATGGGCGGCTTCCATGAACTCAGCCAGAGCAACGGCCGCTTCGCGGCACTGCTTCGCGCCAGCGGTATCCTCACGGACGAGGATGTCCGCAAGAGCCTTACGGCAGCGTGATCGCCTCACCGGTCACCGGATGATCTACAACGAAATGCCCCGGATTCCGGGGCATTTCTATGTGACCGGGAAGGTCGCGACATCCGCGAGCGTCATGAGCGCAAGGGCAAATCATCCAACGATTGTGCGGTCTGTGATGACCGCCGCCGCGCCGGGAGGGGGCGACTCTCCTCCCGGCGTGCGGATAAGTCCCTCACGCCGCCTTCAGCGGCGGCGCCACGGAGACCTCCTTCAGCCATTCGAGGTAATAGGCATAGGCGAAGTGCAGGCCGATGCCGCCGATGACGAAGATCGTGCCGATGATCCGGTCCCGGTCGGTGACGAGAAGCAGCACCTGGCCCGCCATTGCGAGGATCGTCCCGAAAATGAAGACGGCAAGCGAATGGCGCCCGATCATCACCAGGGGGTGGTTGCTTCCGACCCGCGTCAGCCGGCTGAAGACGGGGACGGTTGCGAGAATATAGGCAAGCGCCAGCACATGCAGCAGCCGCGTCAGCGACAGGAAGGTCTTGTCGAAGCCGGTCAGCACCGCAGGCAGGCCGAAGGAGAGATCGATGTTCCACCAGGAAAACAGCACCCAGAAGGCGGAAATCGCGAGATAGGCGACGGAAAGGCCGAGAAGCCAGGGGCTCCGCGGGAGACTCCCGCCCCGCCGCACATGGCTCATGCACAGAATGCCGATCACGAACAGGAACTGCCAGGACCAGGGATTGAGGAACCAGTAGCCGTCGTCGAGAAAGTTATAGGGCACCATTTTGAAGCAGCCGGCAGCGAGCCAGAGCGTCGCGGAAAACGCGAACAGCAATCGGGGGCGCACGGCATTCAGCCACAGAAACCCGGGCAGCAGCAGGAACAGCACCGCATACATCGACAGAATGTTGTTGTAGCCGAGCTGGTGCCCGAGCAGCACCATGGCGACGATCCCTTGCTCCGTCTGCTCGACGATCGGCCGGATGTTGATCTCGCCGATCAGCTCCTGACGGCCGAAATAGAGGGCGCCGCCGGCGAAGATCGCAAGCGTCACCACGCTCGTCATGATGTGCGCGACATAGAGCGCCAGGGCGCGCCGCCATATCTTCAGCGTGAGGGCGAGCCGGCCGCCGGCCAGGAACTTGCCGGAATAGGCCGCCCCCACCGACAGGCCGGAAATCAGCACGAAGGCCTCCGCCGAATCGGAAAAGCCGAAGTTCTTGTGGGTCAGATATTCGAGATACTGGCCCGGTACATGGTTGACGAAGATGGTCAGCAGGCAAAGTGCCCGAAAAACGTCGAGGCGTGTGTCGCGCCCGGTCGGCATCGGAGGGGCGACCCCTCTCTGATCGTTGCCGCCCTCAAAGGTCTTCTGCAGCATGCGCGTTGATATCCGGGATTTGGCGCCCCGCCCCACCCCTGTTGAAACCGGCGCCGCCGTGCCGCCCCGATGCGGGCGGCGCCGACGCCATGAATGAATGGCGAACCTGACACGGCAAAGAAAAGCCGGCCTTGCCTCCGAGCGGGACGAGGAAATGTGTGTACCGTTTTGCGCCCTGCATTCCGCTCGACTTGTTGGATCGGATCACGATTGCTTTGGGTCGTTCGATCCAAGTCATCGTGATCCAGGAAAACAAAGCCGGTTCAGCTCGTGCTTCAAGCCGGCAGCTACAGCAAAACCCCTTCATGCGCGTTTTCTGTGACACTATTATTTACGCTTACGACCGGTTCGCCACTTTTTGGATCGCGGCTGACGGAAATCCGGTGCGTGGTGCCGTTCACGCGCACTTCGGCCGAATAGCCCGGCCATTCGGAGGGTAGGACGGGCCGGATCAAGAGCTTGTCGCCCCGCTTGCGGATGCCGAGAATCCCTCGACACCGGCGCGGTAGAGCCAGCCCGCGGAGCCCGTGTACCAGGTCCAGCCGCCGCGGCCGGCAAGCGCGCCTTCTCCATAGATATCGGCAGCAACCACATAGGGCTCGACACGATAATGCTCGGCGTCCTCCTGGCTGAGAGCATGCGACACGGGGTTGAGCATGCTGAAGGTGCGCCAGGCCTCTTCCGCCCGCTCCTGGGCGGCGAATGCCAGCACCACCCAGGTGGCCGCGTGGGTATATTGCCCGCCATTCTCCCGCACGCCCGGGGGATAGGCCTTGATGTAGCCCGGGTCCTGCTTCGTCGTCTCGAGCGGCGGCGTGAACAGCCGGACGATGCGCTTTTCGGGATCTACGAGCTCCGCCATCACCGCGTCCATCGCGCGCAGCGAGCGCTCCTTGTCGCCCTCTCCCGAAAGCGTGCTCCAGGATTGCGCGATCGAATCGATGCGGCACTCGCCGTTCTCCGCCGATCCGAGCGGCGTGCCGTCGTCGTAATAGCCGCGGCGATAGTAATCGCCGTCCCAGCCTGCCTGTTCGAGCGCATCCTTCAGTGCTTCCAGATGCCGCTCCCATAGGGCCAGGCGCGGCTTGTCCTTGCGGGCACGGGCATAGGGCAGGAACGCGCGCAGGGTGCCTGCCAGGAACCAGCCGAGCCAGACGCTCGTGCCCTTTCCGGCCTCCCCGACACGGTTCATGCCGTCGTTCCAGTCGCCGCCGAGAATGAGCGGCAGACCGTTGGCGCCGGTCCGGCGAATGGCGAGATCGACCGCACGGGCGCAATGCTCGTAGACGTCGCCCACCTCGTCGGCCACATCCGGCTTGTAGAAGCTGTCGTGCTGGCCTTCTTCCAGAGCCGGCCCGGTGATGAAAGGAACTTTCTCCTTGAGGATGTCTTCCTCGCCGGTGACGGCGCAATAATGCGCAACCGCATGAGCGAGCCAGACCACGTCGTCCGAGATCATCGTGCGGACGCCCGCGTCCGTGCCGGGCAGCCACCAATGCTGCACGTCGCCTTCGACGAACTGCCGCGCCGCGGCATTGAGGATCTGCGCACGGGCAAGCGCCGGCCGATGGATGAGGAAGGCAAGCGTATCCTGCAGCTGATCGCGGAAACCGAAGGCACCGCTTGCCTGGTAGAAGGCCGAGCGTGCCATGATCCGGCAGCCGAGCGCCTGGTAGGGAAGCCAGTGGTTGATCATGTGGTTGAAGGCGCGATCGGGCGTCTCCACCTTCACGACTCCGGTGAAATCACCCCAGAACGCCTTCGCCGCCTCGAGCGCAACGTCGAAACTGTCCGCCCTGAGTTCCTCCAGCACCGCCCGCACCTGATCGGAATTGTCGGCATCACCGAGGAAGAAGGTGACCTGTCGCTCCACGCCCGCCTCGATCGTCAGATCCGTCGCGAGCGCCGCGCAGGCATCCCCGTCCACATCCGTCGATCCGGTGAGCTCGGCGCCGCCGATCACTGACTGCGGCGCGAGGATTCCTCCGGCCCGGCCAAGGAATTCCCGCCGGCTCGCCGTATAGCCGGCGATATCGCCGTCGCTGGCGAAGAACGCGCACCGGCCCGGATAGTCGATGCTGTAAGGATTGGTGGCAACGAGCGTCTTCGCGCTTTCGTCCCACTCACTGAGGACGAAGGGCGCGGTACGGCTGCGATTGTTGCCGAGCACCCATTCCGCGTAGCCGTAGATGCGCAACTTGCGCGCGGCCGAACTGCGGTTGCGGATCGTCAGCCGGACGAGCTTGGCCGGAAGGCTCCTGTGGACCGTATGCATGGCCTCGATCTCGAGCTCGTCCTGCGTGCTGAGAAAGCGCGAATAGCCGAGGCCGTGACGGGTCTCGAACTGGGCGGACTTGCGTCGCGACAGTGCGGCATAGGGCGTCAGCACCGCGCCGCTTGCCATGTCGCGCACGAAGATCGCCTCGCCCGGACGATTGACGACCGCGTCGTTGGTCCAGGGCGTCAACTGATAGTCGCGCGAATTGCGGCTCCAGGAGAAGGCCGCACCTTCGGCGGAGATATGGAAGCCGAATTGCTCGTTGGAGATGACGTTGATCCAGGGTTGCGGCGTCGCCTCGCCTCCGCGCAGCCGCACGGCATATTCGCGGCCGTCCTCGGCAAAGCCGCCGAAACCGTTCCAGTAATCCAGGTCGCCGCCGTCGAGTTCGACCGCCACCGGCTCGTCGGTCTCCCGTATCACCGGCAGCAGCATCTCGGCGCCCTCCTCCTTCTTTTCGGAAGGTTTGGAGTAGAGCGATGTGGCGCGGGCTATCTGATCCGAGATCGTGCCGTTGCGGGCATGGAAGACGGCCCGCGATGCCGAAATCAGCGTCGACCAGGTTTCCGGTTCCATCAGGTCCCGGCGCACCGCAAAGATGTGCTGGCGCGGGCCGTCCGAAAGGCCGCGAAGCCTCAAATTCTCGCACATGGAGTCGAGCGTGTGCTGCAGATCCTGCGCATAGGAGGAGGCGCGCTCGTTGACCACCACCAGATCGGCGGTGATGCCGCGAGCTCTCAGATATTCCTGCGCCCGCAAGGCCTCGCGGGCGATGCCCAGATCGCCGTCGTCGTTGATCCTGAGGCAGAAGATCGGGAAATCGCCGGAGATCGCCAGCGGCCACAGCGCCGATTGCGAGGCAAGCCCGGTCTTGACGGTCTCCGCGTCGGCGCGAAGGTGCATATCCGGATAGACGAGATAGCGGCCGAGCATCTGGAAGCTCGCGGCCTCCTTCGAGGTGATCCCGACATGGCGCATCTGCACTTGGCTGCGGGTCCAGGCATGGATGAGCTCGTGATTGAAGGTTTCCGGATGCCGGTAACGGTCGATCGCCCGATCGACGCCTTCCCTGTCCGGGGCGGCGATCGTCCAGAAGATGACGCTCACCTTCTTGCCCGCCGGCACGCGTACGACGCGACGGAGCGACACGATCGGATCGAGCGTGAAGCCGTCGGTACCGGAAAGCGTGGCGCCCGGGTCGAATGCGGCCGCCTCGGCAATCGTGCGGCCCTGGCCGAGGAAGCGCCGGCGATCGGTCTCCGCCTGCGTGTGGCGCTCGCTGCCGGCATTGTCGGTGACGAGATGGGCGACCTCGATGTCCGGATCGCCGGGGCTGCGCTTGTTGCGCGAGACCCATATCACGTCTCCGTGACGGCTGATCTCGGTGCGGATGAACATCTTCGAGAAGGTCGGGTGCGAGCTGTCGGCATCGTCCATGGCAAGCACGGGCTCGGCATAAGACGTCACCTCGATGAACCGGTCTTCCGTACCCGTGTTGAGCAGGATAACCCGACGGCCTTCGGCATCGTGCTCGGTGGCGACGATGCATTCCACCTCGCTTGTCAGATCGCCGACGGTCTTGACGTATTCGGCCTTGTCGTCGCCGAAGCGGGTAACGGTCTTTTCGCCCGGCGCACGCCGGGGTTCGGCCGTCGCCGACCACCAGTCGCCCGTCACCGTGTCGCGAAGGAAGATGAAGGTCCCCGTCCTGTCCTCGACCGGGTCCGGAGTCCATCTCGTGACCGCCTGGCCGTTCCAGCGGGCATAGCCCGCCCCTGTCGCCGTCAGCATGACGGAGTAGTGACCGTTCGACAGCAGAACCGTCTCGCGATCCTGGTTGATCGGGTCTTCGACGACGCGGACTTCGGGGCGCAGGAGATCGGCCTGGCCCTTGCCCAGCGCTTCCGGCTCGCGCTTGGCGGCCATGACCGGAATGTCGCGCGGCGCCTTCTCCTGCAGGAGGAGTTCGGCAGCCTCGATGACGGGGTCGGCATGGAACCACTCGCGCAGCTGCCCGTTGAAGACGACATTTGCGACCGCGGCGACCGACATGCCGTGATGATGGGCATAATAGTTGCGCACGACGGCGCATTTCTGGCCTTCCGGCACGCGCGTCGGCGTGAAGTCGACGGCGTCGTGATAGCCGTAGGCCCCAAGGGCGCCGACCTCCCGGAGCCGCGCCAGGTTGGCGAGCGCCGATTTCGGATCGTACATGCAGGCGAGAATGGACGCGTAAGGTGCGATGACGGCATTCTGCCCGAGGCCGCGCTTCAGACCCAGCGTCGGCACGCCGAAGTTCGTATACTGGTAGGTCAGCTCGTGGTCGCGCGCATTGAACGCCGCCTCGGAAATGCCCCATGGCGTCCCGAGCCGACGGCCGTGATTGATCTGCTCCTGGACCACCAGATTGTTGGTCTGGTTGAGGATGCCGCCCTGCCGCTCCTGCATGACCAGCGGCGGCATCAGATATTCGAACATCGAACCCGACCAGGAGACGAGCGCACCGCGCGCGCCGATCGGCACGATCGGACGGCCGAGCTTGTACCAGTGCTCGGTCGGCAGATCCCCCTTGGCAATCGCGAAAAGGCTCGTCAGCCGCGCCTCGGAGGCGAGCAGATCGTAGCAGGCCTCGTCGAGCTCGTTGGCGTTGACCCGGTAGCCGATCGACAGCAGCCGCCGCTCCGGCCGGAACAGGAAGCTGAAGTCCATGGAGAAGGCGATGTCGCGTGCGCGCTCCTTGAGCACCAGCAGACGCTGGCGCAGAGCCTCGATGGCACCGAGGTCGAAGACGCCGTCGGCGATATGTGCCTCGCAGGCGGCCACCAGCGAGCCCGCCCATGTCGCCACTTCGCCGCTGGGGACGGTGCGCACCTCATGGTCGAGATTGACCGTCAGCTTGTGCATGTCGCGTGCGAGCACCGCGAGGTTGATCACCCGGATGGAGGCGAACTCGCGCTCGCGCTTGACCGCCGCAAGCGCATTCTGGAAGCCGGCGATGCGCTCCTCGATCAGGCGCCTCAGCGGCCGTACGGTCTTGCGATCGTCGGGAAGCTCGCTCAACACCTCCTTGAGGATCGCCGCGACGTCGCCGATGCCGTCGAGATTGCCCTGGACGTGGGCGGATGGCGCTTCGGCCCATTCGCGGCACATGGAGGAGACCGCGATCAGGTGTCCGGCGAGGTTGCCGCTGTCGACCGAGGAGACATAACGCGGCTCCATCGGTTCGAGCCCGCGCGTGCGATACCAGTTGAAGAGATGGCCGCGATATTTCGGCATGCGGTCGATCGTGGCGATCGTCTGCTCGAGGCGCGTGATCGTCTCCTCGAAACCGATCCAGCCGAAGGAGCGCGCCGACATGACCGACAGGAGATAGACGCCGATATTCGTCGGCGAGGTACGCTCCGCGAGTACCGGCTGCGGCGTTTCCTGGAAGTTGTCCGGCGGCAGGAAGTTCTGCTCGGCGGTGACGAACGCCTCGAAGTAGCGCCATGTCCGCCGGGCGATCTTGCGCATCTCCTCGATCGCCTCCTCGGAAACGGCGAGCTGGTCTTCGGTCTCGGCGGACTGGCTCACGAACCAGGCGACCGCGGGCGAGGCGGCCCAGATAAGGGCAAAGGGCAGCCCGATGAAGGGCAGCCCCGTATCGGAGATGGCGGCAAGCGCCAGCGACACCAGTGCAAGCGCCGGTGCCGTCCACATCGCGCGGAAGTAGTCGCCGATCGAACCGTGGCCGGCGCTCTGCACCTGCGCGGCGGTGCGCCATTCGAGCATCAGCTTGCGGCTGACGAAGGTGCGATAGAGCGAGCGCACGATCGCATCCGCCATCATCGCCGCGTTGTGCGCGATGAAGACGATGCGCAACGCGACCTGCGCGTTGGCGGCGCGGATGTCCGACAGCACGGTGTGGAGATGCGCACGCGCGACGATGTCGTTGCGCCGCGGCATGATCCCGGAGATCAGCGACAGCGTCGGCGCGACGAACAGGCTGAAAATCAGCACGAGCTGCCAGATCAGCGCCGGGGTCGGCTCCATGTAGTACCAGCCCATGACCGAAGCGGCGAGCCAGGCGACGGGAATGAGCGAGCGGCGCAGGTTGTCGTACATCTTCCAGCGCCCGAGCATCGAAAGGCCGTTCTTCGGATTGAAGATATACGGCAGGAGCTGCCAGTCGCCTCGCGCCCAACGATGCTGACGCGACATCTCGACCTCGTAGCGGGTCGGAAAATCCTCGACAAGCTCGATGTCGGTCACCAGCGCGCAACGCGCATAGGAACCTTCGAGAAGGTCGTGGCTGAGCACCGCATTTTCTTCGATCCTGCTCTTGAGAGCAGCCTCGAAGGCGTCGACGTGATAGAGGCCCTTGCCGGTGAAGCTGCCTTCGCCGGCAATGTCCTGATAGACGTCCGACACGGTGAAGACGTAAGGGTCGATGCCGCGATTGATGGTGAAGATGCGCTGGAAGGCCGAGGCCTCGCTGCCGGTGGTGAGCGACGGCGTCACGCGCGGCTGCAGGAGGCTGTAGCCGGTCACGACCTCCTGTGTCCTCGGATTGACGACCGGCCGGTTGATCGGGTGATAGAGCTTGCCGACGAGCTTGGTCACCGCGTCGCGCATGAGACGCGTGTCGGAGTCGAGCGTCATCACATATTGCACGCCCTCCGGCACCGTGTTGGCGCCCTGAAGGAAGGAGGTATCGCGGTCGCCGCGAAGCAGCAGATTCAACTCGTGCAGCTTGCCGCGCTTGCGCTCCCATCCCATCCACACGCCCTCGGCCTCGTTGTAGAGGCGGCGGCGGTGCAGCAGGAAGAAGCGCGTCTTGCCGTCATAGGCATAGCGGGCAGAGAGAGACGCGATCTCGCGCTTGGCATATTCGAGAACATCCGTGTCGGCAGGCGCCTCCTCCGACTTGCTGTCGGCCCAATCGCTCAGGAGCGCGAAATAGATCTCGCCGCGCGGATTGGCGAGATAGTGAACCTCGAGGTTGCGCACGAGCTCGTCTACATGATCGCGCTTGGCAATCAGGCAAGGCACCACGACCAGCGTGCGTCCATCCTCGGGTATTCCGTCGAGAAACTCGTAACCGACCAGCCGCGAGGGTTTGGCAAACAGCGTGAAGACCGTGTTGAACAGGCCCATCGCGCCTTCGGAGGCAGGCAGCGCGAAGAGCAGGAGCATGATCAGCTTCGCGCCGCTCGGAATATCCATCGGGCTGACGAAGGCATAGACGACGATCATCGCCAGGATCGTCAAGAGAATGTTCGGCCCGGCTATGGCGAACCAGTCGAGCTTGCGGACCGACCGGATGATGTGCTGGAAGATCGAGGGCGAATAGCCGATCCTCTTCTCGAGGGCCAGGCGCTGCTTGCCGACGAGGAAGGAGCCGACATTCGGCTCCTGCAGAGGCGCTTCGACGGCCGCGGCGGCTTTTGCCTCCTCGACCATCTCGATCGCGATCTTCGTGACTTCATGCTCGCTGTGACCGGACCGGCGGGCAAGCTTCTCGATCGTGTCGCGATACGTGTTGCGCGATCCGAAATCGAGCGCCGCATAGTCGGACCCTTCGCGCAGCGTCGCATCGATCTTGCTGACGCTTTCGAACCAGACGGCCCAGTCGGTGTCGTCGATCTCGCGCAGGCTGCGGATGATATTGCTCATCGTCGCGTTGCCGGACGAAAGGCGGTTCTGCTCCGCTACCAGCGCCTCCTCGACGTCGGTGCCACGCCTCTCCAGCCTCTCCTCGATCCAGGCGATGACGGCACCCGAACTCTGGGAACCGTCACGCATGCGGTAAAGGAGCTGTGCGATGAAGGTGTTATCGGCGGCAAGCGCCTCGGACTCCACCAGAAGCGTCCGGCAGCCTTCCGGATCGTTCAGCCGGATGAGCTGGTCAGCGACCTCGTTCGCTTTCCGCCGCATGCCGCGCGAGCGCTCGACGCGGATGGCGATGCGCCTCAGATTTTCGATGAGGACGAAACGCAGGATCGACGGCAGCGCCCACAATTCGCCGATCTTGAGGGTCTCGTGCTCCTGGAAGCCCTCCACCATCGCGGTGATGCTTTCCCGCGTGACGGTACTGTGGGTATGGGCAACGTAAAGCCAGGCAAGGGCCATCGTGCGCGGGATGACGGTTCCGGAGACCGATAGCGTCGGCAGTTGCCGGTAGAAACGGCGTGGAAAGTCGCGCCGTACCTCCTGGATCGCCTCTTCGACGACGTGGTGGTTGTCGAGTAGCCATTCGGCTGCAGGCGTGATCGAGGCGCCGGCTTTCACGTCGGCCGCGGTCGCCCGGTAGACGCGCAGGATTTCCTTCTCGTTCTCCCGATGGCGGACGCGAAATTCGAACGGAAAGAAGCCCGGCAGAGCGGAAGTGCCGTGTTCGGCGAGGCTCGCGCCGCATGCTCGCAGGTCGTCGATCGAGAAATAGGTCGAGCGGATCGAATCGTTGTAGTCGATCTGCTTCGCTTCCGGTTCGCGCGGTAAGTTGGACTGCGTTGTGTTCTGGAGCATGGGTACGGATTCTGGTTCCACTCGGGACTGATCGGCCCGGTTGTCGTTGTTCTGCCGGTGTGGCTGCGACCCCGAGGATGCAGACGGCGCCGGCGCGTTTCTAGACACGGTCATGTGCCCTCCTTCGCCGTCATTGTCCCGGGAAGAGAGTATCGGTGAAGGCAGGCGCCGAACGCAAAGCCGGCGGCGCGCTGGATTTCACGGCCGCGTGGTGCATGAAGATGGCATTTTTTAGCCGTGATGTCAGCAGCTTGCAAGGAATGCGAGCATCGCCCGCAGCCGGCTCCGGAGACCCGTAGCGCGAGGGGCCGGGCTTGCCGGCGAGCTCCCTCGATTCGATGGATATCTCTGTCAAAGTCCGCCCCTTCCTGGTGTAAGCCTATCCGCAGGCTGAGATCGTAGGCCCTCAACCGGACTTGCTACTGCGACCGATCACCGACCTGTTCGGTGATCCACTCCCGGAAAGCGCGACTGATCGGATTTTCGAGCTTGCCTTCCGGAATGGCGAGATAATAGCTGTTCTCCGTCTGCATCGGTCGATCGAGAACGATCCGCAGGGTGCCTGCGGTAAGTTCCTGCTCGATCAGATAGCGAGGCAAAAGGGCAAAACCGAGACCTGCAGTCGCCGCCTCGATTACCATCGAGAATTGATCGAAGCGGTTGCCGCGATAGGCGCCGTCCTGCTCGACGCCGTTTACCTCGAACCATTGCGCCCAGAGCTTGGGCCGCGTCGCCAGATGCAGCAGCGGGCCGCCGCCGATGTCCGCAGGCGCCTCCACCGGATGCATCGCAAGGAGGGTCGGGCTGGCGGCCGGCACGATGACTTCGCTGCAGAGATAGTTGCAAATGGCGCGCGCCCAGACGGGCTGGCCGTAATGGATCGCGAGGTCGAAGTTCTGCTCTTCGAAGTCGAACGGCTCCGAACGGGAGGCGATATTGACGACGGTGCCCGGATGGCGCCTCAGGAAATCGGGCAGGCGCGGCACCAGCCAGCGGCTGCCGAAAGTCGGAAGCGATGCGATGGAGAGGCTCGAGTCGGCCCGCGCCGACGCCATGGCGCGAACCATCAGCTCTTCGGTCTGGTTCAGAAGCCGGCGCACCTCGGGCAGGAATTTCTGCCCCGCATCGGAAAGAATGACCCGCTGGCGCACCCGCTCGAAGAGCAGCACGCCCAGCTGGTTTTCGAGATCCTTGATCTGACGGCTGACGGCGCTCTGCGTGAGATTGAGCTCCGCGGCGGCCTGGGTGAAACTGCCATGGCGCGCCGCGCATTCGAAGGCCTGCAGCGTCGTCACGTCGGGAACCAGTCGGCGGCTCAACTTCATTCCAGCCTCGCATCAACATAGTCAGAAGCAGCGCGATCCAAGCTCACAGCCTTCCGATATGATCAGAATTAAGAATGACCTTGTCCTTCATCCATAGCGCGAGGCGAGCCCCAGTGAAAGAGAATAGTTTCGTATCCGCCGACGATATCCGCTCGGCCTTTTCCGCTGCGATGTCGTTGATGTACCGCGAAGAAGTACCCGCCTACGGCACGCTGATGGAGCTCGTCGCAAGGGTCAACGGCGAAACGCTCTCGGCCGACGCCACCCTCAAGGAGAGGCTGCAGGCGACGGATTCGCTCGAACGCATTTCCGAGGAGCGTCACGGCGCGATCCGTCTCGGCACGCCGGCGGAGCTTTCGATGATGCGCCGTGTATTTGCCGTGATGGGCATGTATCCGGTCGGCTACTACGATCTGTCGACCGCCGGGGTGCCGGTCCACTCCACGGCCTTCCGGCCGGTTGGAGACGCGGCCCTGAAGCGCAACCCCTTCCGCGTCTTCACCTCGCTTCTGAGGCTCGACCTCATTGCCGACGAGGCCCTTCGCGCCGAGGCGGAGGCGATCCTGAAAGAGCGCCGGATCTTCACATCCGGTGCGGTCGATCTTACCGAAAAGGCCGAGCGCGATGGCGGCCTCGACAAGGCCGATGCCGAGCGTTTCGTCGCCGAAGTGCTCGAGACCTTCCGCTGGCACGACGAGGCGAATGTCGGCGCCGACATGTACGAGCGCCTGCACGATGCGCACCGGCTGATCGCCGACGTGGTCTCCTTCAAGGGGCCGCATATCAACCATCTGACGCCACGTACGCTCGACATCGACCGCGTCCAGGCGCTGATGCCGGAATATGGCATTGCCCCGAAGGCCGTGGTCGAAGGGCCGCCGACACGCAAGTGCCCGGTCCTGCTTCGCCAGACCTCCTTCAAGGCGCTCGAAGAGCCGGTTTCCTTCCGTAGCACCGATGGCGGCTGGAGGACCGGCTCGCATACCGCCCGCTTCGGCGAGATCGAGCAGCGCGGCATCGCCTTGACGCCGAAGGGCCGCGGTCTCTACGACCGGCTGCTCGACGAATCGCGCAAGATCGTACGTCCGGCCGCCGATGGTTCAAACGCCAGAGAATACGAAGCGGCCTTGACCCAGGTCTTCGAGGCCTTCCCCGACAGCTGGGCGGAAATCCGCCAGGCGGGCCTCGGCTATTTCAGCTACTCCCTGACGGAGAAGGGTCGGCGGACGAAGCTGCCGGGCCGGCGCGATCTCAATTCCCTGATCGCCGACGGCCTCATTCGGTTCGATCCGATCGTCTATGAGGACTTCCTTCCCGTCAGCGCCGCCGGTATCTTCCAGTCGAACCTCGGCGACGGTGCGCAGCAGGAATTCGAGGCGAGCCCGAACCAGAAGCGCTTCGAGACCGATCTCGGCGTCGCCGTACTCAACGAATTCGACCACTATGCCGGCATCGAGCAGGCATCGATCGAAGGCTGCCTCAAGGCGCTTACCGCCGCCATGGCAGCGGAGTGATACGCCGGCGATGATTGACGAGCACCATATCGACGCATTGACGAAGCTCCTTGGCGACAAGGGCGTCGTCACGCGTCGGGAGGACATGGAGGCTTACGAGACCGGCGCACGCTACGACCGCGGCCGCGCGGCGGCCGTTCTGCGTCCGGCAACGACGGAAGAGGTCTCGGCCGCCGTCGGTTACTGCGTCCGCAGCGGCATCGGCCTCATCCCCCAGTCGGGCAATACGGGTCTGGTCTCGGGGTCGACGCCGGACGAGTCGGGCAGCGAGGTCGTCGTCAGCCTCGACCGGCTGACCCGCCAGTTTGCGCTCGACGTCGACAATCGCTCCGTGCGCGTCGACGCCGGCCTTCGCCTGTCCGAGCTCAACCGGCGGCTGGAGGAACACGGCCTGTTCTTCCCGATCGATCTCGGCGCCGACCCTCGGATCGGCGGCATGACCGCCACCAATACCGGCGGCTCGCGCTTCCTCAAATATGGCGACGTGCGCCGCAACATGCTGGGTCTGAAAGTGGTCCTCGCCGACGAAGCGGGCACGGTGCTCGACCTCGGCTCGGACCTGCGCAAGAACAATACCGGCATCGACTGGAAGCAGATCTTCATCGGCACCTCGGGCGCCTTCGGCATCGTCACCGAATGCGTGCTCAATCTCGAGCGCCTGCCGAAGCAGACGGCGACCGCCTTCCTGGTGCCGGCGAGCGGCGCGCATGTCCTGCCACTCCTGAAGGCCATGGAAGAGCGGCTCGGCGCCTATCTCTCGGCCTTCGAGGGAATGTCGGGGAACGCGATCGCCGCGGCCTTCGCCCATGTGCCGGCGCTGAAGAACCCCTTCCAGGGCGGCAAGGTCCCCGACTACGTCATCCTTGCCGAAATCTCCCGCACCTCGAGCCCGCGCGAGGGCGAGCAGCCGCTCGACGCGGTTCTCGAAAGCGTGCTCGCGGAGATATGGGAAATAGAAGAGGCGCCGCTTGCCGATGCACTCGTCGGCCCGCCGCACGAGATCTGGGCGTTGCGCCATGCGCTTTCGGAGGGCGTAAAGCACCTCGGCAAGCTGATCGCTTTCGATCTCTCCTTCCGCAGGGGTGACATCATGGCCTTCTGCGACCATATGAAGGCGGAAATGCCGGAAAAATTTTCGGGCGTCACGGTCTGCGATTTCGGCCATATCGGCGACGGCGGCGTTCACTTCAACCTGGTCGTCGCAAAGGATAGTCCGCTACTGGCCGATGCGACCTTTGAGCAGCGTCTGCGCGATTGGGTCTTTGCGGTCGCGGTCGAGCAATATCACGGCAGCTTCAGCGCGGAACATGCGCTCGGCCGCCGCAATCAGGCTTTTTACGATCTCTACACGCCGGAGAAATTGAAGAACATGGCGGCCGGCCTCAAGACGCTCACCTCGCCGGGCAAGCTCGGCAGCGCGCGCTTCGGTTAGGTCATCGCGCCAGCTACAAGACGGGAGTCACCACATGAACATTGCAGCCAAGAAAATCGACGTCGCGAGCGAGGCAGCCGCGCTCCTCGAGAAAATGGGCGTCGCCAAGGACCTCTACACCGGCGGCGACATGCCGTCCTTCAGCCCGGTCACCGGCGAGAAGATCGCCAGTCTCAAGACCGTGTCTGCCGCTGAAGCCGCCAGGAAGATCGAGAAGGCCGACGAGGCTTTCCGCGTCTGGCGTCTCGTGCCGGCGCCGAAGCGCGGCGAGCTCGTCCGGCTGCTCGGCGAGGAACTGCGCGCCTTCAAGGCCGATCTCGGCCGCCTCGTCTCGATCGAAGCCGGCAAGATCCCGTCCGAGGGCCTCGGCGAAGTGCAGGAGATGATCGATATCTGCGATTTCGCCGTCGGCCTTTCCCGCCAGCTCTACGGCCTGACGATCGCCACCGAGCGTCCCGGTCACCGGATGATGGAAACCTGGCACCCGCTCGGTGTCGTCGGCATCATTTCCGCCTTCAACTTCCCCGTCGCGGTCTGGTCGTGGAATGCGGCGCTCGCGCTCGTCTGCGGCGACGCCGTCGTCTGGAAGCCGTCGGAAAAGACGCCGCTTACCGCGCTTGCCTGCCAGGCGATCCTGGAACGCGCCATCGCCCGTTTCGGCGACGCTCCGGAAGGCCTGTCGCAGGTCCTGATCGGCGACCGTGCGATCGGCGAGGCTCTCGTCGACCATCCGAAGGTGCCGCTGGTCTCGGCGACCGGCTCCACCCGCATGGGCCGCGAGGTCGGTCCGCGGCTTGCCAAGCGCTTTGCCCGTGCGATCCTGGAACTCGGCGGCAACAATGCGGGCATCGTCTGCCCGTCCGCCGACCTCGACATGGCGCTGCGCGCCATTGCTTTCGGGGCTATGGGCACCGCCGGCCAGCGCTGCACGACCCTGCGCCGCCTCTTCGTCCATGAAAGCGTCTACGACCAGCTCGTGCCGCGCCTGAAGAAGGCCTATCAGTCGGTCTCCGTCGGCAACCCGCTGGAATCGGCCGCACTCGTCGGGCCGCTCGTCGACAAGGCGGCCTTCGACGGGATGCAGAAGGCGATCGCCGAGGCAAAGAGCCATGGCGGTGCCGTCACCGGCGGCGAGCGCGTCGAGCTCGGCCACGAGAACGGCTATTACGTCAAGCCGGCACTGGTCGAAATGCCGAAGCAGGAAGGCCCGGTTCTCGAAGAAACCTTCGCGCCGATCCTCTACGTCATGAAGTACAGCGACTTCGACGCGGTGCTCGCCGAGCACAATGCGGTTGCGGCCGGGCTTTCCTCCTCGATCTTCACCCGTGACATGCAGGAATCGGAACGTTTCCTCGCAGCCGACGGCTCGGATTGCGGCATCGCCAACGTCAACATCGGTACCTCCGGCGCCGAGATCGGCGGCGCGTTCGGCGGCGAAAAGGAGACCGGCGGCGGCCGCGAATCCGGCTCCGACGCCTGGAAGGCCTATATGCGGCGCGCCACCAACACGGTGAACTATTCGAAGGCTCTGCCGCTGGCGCAGGGCGTCTCTTTCGACATCGAATAATCGAACAGGATCGGCCATGACCATCAATGCAACGGTCAAGGAGGCGGGCTTTCAGCCCGCCTCGCGGATTTCCTCGATCGGCGTTTCGGAAATCCTGAAGATCGGCGCCCGCGCCGCCGCCATGAAGCGCGAAGGCAAGCCGGTGATCATCCTCGGCGCCGGTGAGCCGGATTTCGACACGCCGGAACACGTGAAGCAGGCCGCCTCGGATGCGATCCACCGCGGCGAAACGAAATACACCGCACTCGACGGCACGCCGGAACTGAAGAAGGCGATCCGCGAGAAATTCCAGCGCGAGAACGCGCTGGCCTACGAGCTGGACGAGATCACGGT
Source organism: Sinorhizobium prairiense (assembly GCF_029201645.2). Lineage (NCBI taxonomy): Bacteria > Pseudomonadati > Pseudomonadota > Alphaproteobacteria > Hyphomicrobiales > Rhizobiaceae > Sinorhizobium > Sinorhizobium prairiense. Next base: position 3,220,696 of record NZ_CP104131.1, on the reverse strand, counting down.
CGCGACCGGCGCCAAGCAGATCCTCTTCAACGCCATGATGGCGTCGCTCGATGCGGGCGACGAGGTCATCATTCCGACGCCCTATTGGACCTCCTATTCGGACATTGTCCAGATCTGCGAGGGCAAGCCCGTTCTGATCGCCTGCGACGCCTCTTCCGGCTTCCGCCTGACGGCGGAGAAGCTGGAGGCGGCCATCACGCCGCGGACCCGATGGGTGCTCTTGAACTCGCCCTCCAACCCGTCGGGCGCCGCCTACAGTGCGGCCGACTACCGGCCGCTGCTCGAGGTACTTCTGAGGCACCCGCATGTCTGGCTGCTCGTCGACGACATGTATGAGCACATCGTCTATGACGGTTTCCGCTTCGTCACCCCGGCGCAGCTGGAGCCGGGCCTGAAGAACCGCACGCTGACCGTAAACGGCGTTTCGAAGGCTTATGCGATGACCGGCTGGCGGATCGGCTATGCCGGCGGCCCGCGCGAGCTCATCAAGGCGATGGCCGTCGTCCAGAGCCAGGCGACCTCCTGCCCCTCTTCGATAAGCCAGGCGGCTTCGGTCGCGGCGCTGAACGGACCGCAGGACTTTCTGAAAGAACGGACAGCCAGCTTCCAGAGCCGCCGCGATCTCGTGGTCGACGGCCTGAACGCGATCGACGGCCTCGACTGCCGCGTTCCCGAGGGCGCCTTCTACACTTTCTCCGGCTGCGCCGGCGTTCTCGGCAAGGTGACGCCATCGGGCAAGAGGATCGAGACGGATACGGATTTCTGCGCCTATCTTCTGGAAGACGCCCATGTCGCCGTCGTCCCGGGCTCGGCTTTCGGCCTCTCACCCTTTTTCCGCATTTCCTATGCGACTTCGGAGGCGGAGCTGAAAGAGGCGCTCGAACGCATCGCGGCGGCTTGCGAGCGGCTTGCGTAAGAAGGGCGGGAGTCGCCTCAGAAGGCCCCCTCCCCAACCCCTCCCCACAGGTGGGAGGGCGTTCTCTCCCGGTCAAAACGTCGGCGGCGTACAGGCGCTGATCACTTCGCAGGGCACCGGTCCGATACAGCGAAAGCGGTGCGGCCGCCGGCTTTCGAAATAATAGGCATCGCCCGGCCCGAGGATGCGCCTCTCGTCGTCCACGGTCACTTCCAGCCGGCCTGAAAGCACGATCCCGCCTTCCTCGCCCTCATGCACCAGCGGCACCTTGCCGGTGTCCGCGCCCGGCTGGTAGCACTCCTTCAGGATCTGAAGGCTGCGGCCGAAAAGATTGTCGCCGATCTGGCGATAGGAGATCGGGCCCTTGCCGATCTCCACCAGCTCCTCCGCCGCATAGAAAGCCCTGCGCGGCTTCTCCGGCTCGAAGGAGAAGAACTCCGCAAGGCCGATCGGAATGCCGTCGAGGATACGCTTCAATGCGCCGACCGAGGGGTTCGATGCATTCGATTCGATCAACGAGATGGTGGAGTTGGTAACCCCCGCCCGCTTGGCGAGTTCGCGCTGGGAAAGCTTGTGCCTCAGCCGAACATGCCGCAGGCGGTTGCCGATATCGACGCTCATGGCGAACCCCGGTGTTGACCTTGTTTGAAATAGCGAAATTCTAGCAAACTGACCTATTTAAATACAATGGCTTAGATGGCCCTAGAAAAGGACTTGTTCGGAAATCCAAATCATGGCGTCAATCAGCTAACGACAGGAGGATGCCATGAACGCCCACAATAAGCCCAACGCTCCGGTTCTCGACAGCTACTGGATGCCCTTCACCGCCAACCGTCAGTTCAAGGCGGCCCCCCGGCTGCTTGCCGCCGCTGAGGGCATGCACTACACCAGCGTCGACGGCCGGACGGTTCTCGACGGCACCGCCGGCCTCTGGTGCGTGAATGCCGGGCACGGCCGCCGGCAGATCGCCGCCGCGGTCGAGCGGCAGCTTTCGACCATGGACTTCGCGCCGTCCTTCCAGATGGGACATCCGATCGCCTTCGACTTCGCCGAGCGGCTGGCCGAGATCGCGCCCGGCCCGGCCGGCGCCAAGCTCGACCGGGTGTTCTTCACCGGCTCGGGCTCGGAATCCGTGGACACAGCGCTGAAGATCGCACTTGCCTATCAACGTTCGATCGGCCAAGGCACGCGCACCCGCCTCATCGGCCGCGAACGCGGTTATCACGGCGTCGGCTTCGGCGGCATCTCCGTCGGCGGCATCGTCAACAACCGCCGCGTCTTCCCGCAGCTTCCCGGGTCCGACCATCTGCGCCACACCCATGACCCGGCGAAGAACGCCTTCGTCAAAGGGCAGCCGGAGCATGGGGCCGAGCTTGCCGACGACCTCGAAAGGCTCGTGGCGCTCCACGGCGCCGAGACGATCGCCGCCTGCATCGTCGAGCCCGTCGCCGGCTCGACCGGCGTGCTGATCCCGCCGAAGGGCTATCTCGAGCGGCTGCGCGCGATCTGCGACAAGCACGGCATTCTCCTGATTTTCGACGAGGTGATCACCGGTTTCGGCCGGCTCGGTGCGGCCTTCGCGACCGACTATTTCGGCGTCACGCCGGACATCGTCACCACCGCCAAGGGGCTTACCAACGGCGCGATCCCGATGGGCGCTGTCTTCGCCAGCCGCAAGATGCACGACGCCCTGATGCACGGCCCGGAAGGCCAGATCGAGCTCTTCCACGGCTATACCTATTCCGGACATCCGGCCGCCTGTGCCGCCGGCATCGCCACGCTCGACATCTATCGAGACGAAGGCCTGATGACGCGCGCCGCCGAAATCGAGGGCGACTGGCACGAGGCGATGCATTCCATGAAAGGCCTGCCGCATGTCATCGACATCCGCACCATCGGCCTCATCGCCGGTATCGAGCTCCAGTCGCGCGACGGCGCGCCCGGCGCTCGCGCCTATGACGTTTTCGTCGATTGCTTCGAGCGGGGCCTGCTGATCCGCGTCACCGGCGACATCATCGCCTTCTCGCCGCCTCTGATCGCGGAGAAGCAGCATTTCGGCGAGATCGTCTCGATCCTTGCCGATGCGTTGAAGCGGGTGAAATAACGGCGCTTGAGATAGTTTAAATGCCCCCTCCCGACGCCTTGGAGGGGGCATTCTCGCATTCATCCAGGGGTCGCTTCAGCGTATCAGGATGGCCCGCAGATCATTGACATTCGTCCCCGTCGGCCCGGGTACGAACAGGTCGCCGCTGGCCGCGAAGGCCGTCCAGGCGTCATGGCGCGCGAGGTGAGCGCGGGGATCGGCGCCTGCCGCCCGCATCCGGCCGACGCTTGCGCCGTCGGCAAAGGCGCCGGCATTGTCCTCGGATCCGTCGATGCCGTCGGTGTCGGCGGCAAGCGCATCGATACCGCCGATGCCGTCGATGTCGAGCGCGAGCGACAGGAGGAATTCGCTGTTGCGTCCGCCCTTCCCGTAACTTTCGCCGGAGATCGTCACCGTCGTCTCGCCGCCGGAAAGCAGCACGACCGGCTTCGAAAAGGGACGGTTGCGCGAGGCCACTTCCCGCGCGAGCGCCGCATGCATACGGCCGATGTCGCGCGCCTCGCCCTCGATCGCATCCGACAGGATCATCGCCTCGATGCCGCTTTCCCGCGCCCGTGCCGCCGCCGCTTCCAGCGAAACGGCCGCCGAGGCGATGACGTGCACTTCGTTGCCGCCGAATGCAGCATCGTCGGGCCGGGGTGCCCGCGCCGCTTCGGAAGCGAGATGCGCCGTCACCCGCTCGGGCAGGGCGATAGCGTATCGCGCGACGATCTCGCGCGCTTCTTCGAGACTGGACCGATCGGCCACCGTCGGGCCGGAGGCGACGAAGGCCGGATTGTCGCCGGGCACGTCGGAGACGACGAGGCTCACGACTCGCGCCGGGGCGGCGGCAAGTGCAAGCCGCCCGCCCTTGATCCGCGAGGCATGCTTGCGCACCACATTCATGGCGGAAATCGGTGCTCCGGAGGCAAGCAGCGCCTTGTTGACGGCGATCTCGTCCTCCAGGGTCAAGCCGCCGGGCGGGGCCGGCAAGAGAGCGGAGCCTCCGCCGGAAATGAGCGCCACCACGAGATCATCCGCCGTCAGTCCCCCGACGGTTTCGAGGAGCGCCGAGGACGCGGCAAGCCCCGCCTCGTCCGGCACCGGGTGAGCCGATTGCAGGACCCTGATCCGCTCGCATTTCTCTATGGGCCCGTGGCGGGCAACGACGGCGCCTGCAAGCGGCCCGTCCCAGAGCCGCTCGAAAGCGGCCGCCATCTGGCTCGCGGCCTTGCCGGCGCCGACCACGATCGTGCGGCCCTTCGGCCGCGCCGGAAGGTGCGCCCGAATGGCGGCTTCAGGATCGGCCGCGGCAACGGCGGCCTCGAAAAGCGATATGAGAAAAGGGCGCGGCTCTATTGACGTCATGGAATCAGACCGAAGTTTCTAGATACGGAGGCACCTTGAACGCCGCCTTCGGCCGCCGCAACGTTTTTCGACCGGCCGCCCAAAACTGCAACGCCCGATCGCTCCTTCAGCGGACCTCCGCGCGCGCCCGCGGGCGCGCGTCGTTACGTTCGTGCTGGAACACGGCCGGGGGCAGCGGCGGCAATCCGCGGATGATGTCGGCCCCCTTTTCGCCCATCATGATCGTCGGGCCGTTGGTGTTGCAGGACGGGACCCGCGGCATCACCGAGCTGTCGCAGACGCGCAGCCCCTCGATCCCGCGAACCCTGAGCTCCAGGTCGACCACCGCCGCCGCGTCGGTCCCCATCCTGCAGGTGCCGACCGGGTGGTGGTCGGTCTTGGCGTTGGCGCAGCCATAGTCGAAGAGCTGCTCCTCGGTGCGCACATCCTTGCCCGGCAAACGTTCGTCGAGGACGAAGGGCTTAAGCGCAGGCTGCTGCATGATTTCCCGCGCGATCTTCAAACCTTCGAGCGACATCTGCCGATCGTGCGGATCCTCCCAGTAGTTCGGATCGATCAGGGCGCGGCCGCCGGGTCGGCCGAGGAGAGCCGGACGGTGCCGCGCGAGCGCGGGTGCAGATAGGCGGAATTGAGTGTGACCCCGGCATTCTTGAGCCGCGCGACGCCGGCCTCGATGCCCGAACCGAGGCCGAGATGGAACTGGATGTCCGGCGAGCGGGCATTCGGATCGGCGTACCAGAAGCCGCCGGTCTCGAAGAGAGACGAGGCAACCGGGCCGGAGCGGAAGAGCACATATTGCAGCCCGGCCCAGAGCGTGCGGTGCAGCCTGGCGACGCCGTCATAAGTGTGATCGCCGGTGCATTCGGAGATGACGAAGAGATCCAGATGATCCTGGAGATTGCCGCCCACACCGGCGAGATCGTGCCTGACCTCGACGCCGACGGAACGGAGGTGATCGGCCGGGCCGATACCGGACTGCAACAGAAGCTTCGGCGAGCCGACCGCACCCGACGAGACCAGCACCTCGCGATCGGCGCGGATGATCTCGACGCCCCTCTTCGTGGCGACTTCCACCCCGACGGCGCGCCTGCCCTCGAGCACGATGCGCGCGACGCGGGCACCGGTGCGCACCGTCAGATTCGGGCGATCCCTGATCGGCGAGAGATAGGCGAGCGAGGCGGAGGACCGGCGGCGGTTGCGCTGCGTCAGCTGATAGAAGCCGACGCCCGCCTGCTGTTTGCCATTGAAGTCGTGGTTGTAGGGAATGCCGAGTTCCTGCCCGGCGCGGATATAGGCGTCGCAGATCGGCAGCGCCGAAACCGGCATGGAAACGCCGAGCGGGCCACCATAGGAATGATAGTCGTCGGCGAAGCGCTGATTGTCCTCGGCGCGCTTGAAATAGGGAAGCACGCTGCGATAGTCCCAGCCGGCGCAGCCCTCCTCACTCGCCCAGAGGTCGTAATCGGCCGCATTGCCGCGGGTATAGAGCTGCGCATTGATGGAAGAACCGCCGCCGATCACCTTGGCCTGGGTATAGCGCAGCACCCTGCCCTTCATGTGCTTCTGCGGCACCGTGTGCCAGCCCCAACTGGCGACCCCCTTCGTCATCTTGGCGAAGCCGGCCGGCATGTGGAACAGCGGATTCCAGTCGCCGCCGCCGGCTTCGAGCAGCAGCACCCTGACGTCCGGATTCTCGCTCAGACGATTGGCAAGCACGCAGCCGGCCGGACCGGCCCCGGTGATGATGTAGTCGTAGGTCATTCACATGTCCTCAATGTCACGCGCTTCGGGCGCGGTATCAGCTGTCTCGCCATGCCCCTCATCCGCCTGCCGGCACCTTCTCCCCGCAGGCGGGGAGAAGGGACTCGCGGTGGCCGCATTCGCAACCATGACCGCCGGCGTTTCGGTGGGCACGTCCCTCTCCCCGCACGCGGGGAGAGGGTTAGGGTGAGGGGCAAATCTCGACGACCGGGTGACGGGAACGCCCGCACACAATTCACAAGCGCCCGATCGACAATCCCCCATCCGCCTGGATCACCGAGCCCGTGGCGAAACCGAACTGCCCGCCGGCAAGCCCGGCGACGATATTGCCGATATCCTCGGGTTCGCCCCAGCGCCGCATCGGCACCAGGCCACTTGCGATCAGCCCGTCGTATTTGCCGGAAACCGCAGCCGTCATGTCCGAGCGGACGATGCCGGGACGGACTTCGAAGACCGCGATGCCGGTCTCGGCGAGCCTCAGCGCCAGGCCCTGGCTGAAGGCCGCAAGGCCTGCCTTGCTCATGCAATAGTCGAGCCGCTCGGGCGACGTCATCGCCGCCGAGACCGAGGTGATGTTGATGATTGAGCGCCGCGCTTGAATCTCGCTCGCGAGCATCGCCTTCAGCACGGCCTGCGTGAAAAACACCGTGCCGCGCAGATTGACGCCGACGATCGTGTCGAAATTCTCCGGCTTCAGATCGAGAAAATCGCCGCGCACGATGGAGGCGATGCCGGCATTGTTGACAAGGCAGTCGATCCGGCCGAATTCCGCGACGGCCGCGTCGACGGTCGTCTGATGGCTCGAAAGGTCGGCCAGATCGGCGCGCAGGAAGATCACCCGGGCGCCGAGCCCGTTGAGTTCGGCGATTACGGGAGCGACACCCTCCGCATCGCCAATGCCGGTGATGGCGATGTCGAAACCGGTCGCCGCGAGCGCCCGGGCGATCCCTAGCCCGATGCCGCGGCGGCCGCCGGTGACGATCGCGACGGGGCGTGCCTTATCGGTCATGACCGCAGATCCTGTTTTACGATATGATCGGCGACACGCAGCGCCTGGGCGGCGACGGTCAGCGCCGGATTGACGGCGGCGGAGGTCGGCAGGAAGCCGGCATCGACGACGAAGAGATTCGGATGATCGAAGGCGCGGCAATAAACGTCGAGCGGCGCCTGGCCGGGATCATTGCCGATCCGGACCGTGCCGCACTGATGCGAAGGCGTCCGCTTGTCGAAGGCCCGCGCGAGCACGACCGGGAAGCCGGCTTTCTTCAGCACCGCCTTCAGCTTGGCGACGAGATCGAGATGGGCCTGCCAGTTGGTGCGCACCCATTTCAGCACGACGCGCTCGCCGTCGACCATGACGCGGCTCTCCGGTGACGGCAGGTCCTCGCTCATGGCGTAGAAGTCGATACCGCGGGCGGACATCCGGTTCAGCAGCCATTCCGGCATGGCCGGCATGTTCGCCTTCAGGATCGCGCCGGAGATGCGGCCGAGAAGCTGGATATTGCCGAGCGGTGGCCCACCCGCACCGTCGGAGAGATAGAAATCGTTGAGGCCGAAGGTCTTCTGATAGACCGAATCGTTGCGGTACCAGGGGCTGAGCGCGATGACGGCGCTTGAATTATGGTTCATGAAATTGCGGCCGACCTGATCGGACCGGTTGGCAAGCCCGGTCGGGTTGCTGTCGTCGGCAGAGCGCAGGAGCAGTACGGCCGACTGCACCGCGCCGGCGCAGAGAATGACGAGCTTCGGCGAAAGACGGTGCTCCGCCCCGTCCTTGGCGTAGAGCACGGCTTCGATCGCCTTTCCGCCCGGCCCGGTTGCGAGCCGCGTCACCCGCGAGCCGGTCTGCAGCCGCACATTCGGAAATTTAAGCGCCGCCGCCAGCGCCGCCGTTTCGGCATCCATCTTGCCGTCGGATGAGTTCGGATGCGCGTCCCACGGCGTCTTGCCCTTGGCGAGCCAGCGCTCGATATCGACGCCGAGCGGCAGCGAATAGGGATGGAGGCCGATCTCGGCCAGGCGCTCACGGACCATGGCGATCGCAGGCTCGTCCGGCACCGGGCCATGGGGATAGCCGCTCGAATGAGCGGGTTCCGTCGGGTCCTCGCCCAATTTGCCTCGCACTTGGTAAAGCTGCTCTGCCTTGGAATACCACGGCTCGAGCTCCTCATAGGAAAAGGGCCAGGCGGGGGAGACGCCGTCCCGGTGCTGCATTTCCTCGAAATCCTCACGGCGGTAGCGGGTCAGCACCGCGCCGTAGAATTTCGAATTGCCGCCGACATTGTAGTAGTTGCCGGGATTGAAGCCGGGGCCGCCCGCCTCGTACCAGGTCTCCTTCGGGCGGAAATGGCCGCGCTGGAAGATCGCCCGCTGGTCGCGATTGACCGGCAGGTCCTCGATATGTGAGCCCGCTTCGAGGATCAGGATCTCGGCGCCCGAGGCGGCAAGGCCCGCAGCGACGGTTGCGCCGCCGACCCCTGATCCGATAATGACGATATCCGGCTGGCTCTCCATCGTCTTCCTCATGCAATCCGCTTTTCGCTTTGCGGGTCGAAGAAGACGGCCTTGTCGAGATTGAAGGCCAGCCGTGACGTCTGTCCGGGCGCAATGCGCGCATCGGCCCTGAGCCTTGCGACGATTTCCTTGCCGCCGAGCCTCGTGACGGCAAAGGTATCGGAGCCGGCCGGCTCGACCACCTCGATCAGGCATTCGCCTTCGGCGACGAATTGCGCATTGCGATCCGCCCCGTCGGGGTCGGTGAGCGCCTCCGGACGGATGCCGAAGACCACCTCCCTGCCGGCATAGGCGGAGAGCGCGCCGTTATGCGGCACGGCTAGTCTCAGGGGTTCGGCATTCGGCCGCGCCAGCGTCACCGAGACTTGAGAGCCTGCGGTTTCTATCTGCGCTTTGAGCAGGTTCATCGCAGGCGAGCCCATGAAATCGGCGACGAACATATTGGCGGGGTTGTTGTAGATCTCCGCCGGCGTTCCGAATTGCTGCAGGACGCCGTCCTTCAGGACGGCGATCTTGGTCGCGAGCGTCATCGCCTCGATCTGGTCATGCGTCACATAGACGATGGTCGTCTTCATGCGGTGATGCAGCCGCTTGATCTCGGTGCGCATGTCGACGCGCAGCTTCGCGTCGAGGTTCGAGAGCGGCTCGTCGAAGAGGAAGACCTGGGGATTGCGCACCAGCGCCCGGCCCATGGCGACGCGCTGGCGCTGGCCGCCGGAAAGCTGGCTCGGCTTGCGGTCGAGCAGATGGCCGATCTGCAGCATGTCGGCCACCTGCTTGATCGCCTTCTCGCGTTCCTCCTTCGGCACGCCGCGGATCTCCATGCCGAAGGCGATGTTCCCGGCCACCGTCATGTTCGGATAGAGCGCATAGGACTGGAATACCATGGCGATGTCGCGCTTCGACGGGTGCAGCCCCGAAACCGAGCGGCCGTTGATGGCGATGTCGCCCGAGGTGATCGGCTCCAGGCCGGCGATCGTGTTCAGAAGCGTCGACTTGCCGCAACCGGAGGGGCCCACGAGCACGAGGAAGCCGCCTTCTTCGATCTCCAGGTTGATGTCCTTCAAGATCTCGAGAGCGCCGTAGGATTTGCGCAGATTGGTGATCTTCAGAAACGACATGGCTTATCCTTTCACGGCGCCGGACATCAGTCCGCGGACGAAATAGCGGCCGGACACGATGTAGACGATGAGCGTTGGCAGGGCGGCGAGGATCGCGCCCGCGAAGTGGACATTGTATTCCTTGACCCCCGTGGACGAGCTCACGAGATTGTTGAGAGCCACCGTCATCGGCGTCGAATACGGCCCGGAGAACGAGGCCCCGAACAGGAAGTCGTTCCAGATATTGGTGAACTGCCAGATGACCGAGACGACGATGATCGGCCCTGACGATGGCAGCAATATCCGCCGGAAGATCTGGAAGAAGCTGGCGCCGTCGATCTGTGCCGCACGCACCAGCTCGGTCGGGAAGGCCTCGTAGTAGTTGCGGAAATAGAGCGTCGTGAAGCCGATACCGTAGACCACATGCACCAGGATCAGACCCCAGATCGAACCGGCGATGCCGAGAATGCCGAGAATGCGCGCCATCGGGATCAGCACGATCTGGAAGGGAATGAAGCACGAGAGAAGCAGCATGCCGAAAAAGATGTTCGCCCCGGGGAAGCGCCATTTCGTCAGCACGTAGCCGTTGAGCGCGCCGATGATCGTGGAAATCGCCACGGCCGGGACGACCATCAGGATCGAATTGATGAAGAAAGGCCGGAGGCCGGTGGGCTGCACGCCGATCTGGGCGGTCGACCAGGCCGAAAGCCACGGTTCGACGGTCCAGGTCCGAGGCAGGTTCAACATGCCGCCCTGCCGGATCTCATCCAGCGGCTTCAGGGAATTCACCAGCATCACATAGAGCGGCAGCAGCGAATAGAGTGCGAAGAGGATCAGCGCCGAATAGATCAGAGCGCGCGTCAGCCGGTTGTGCGAGATGACGTTTTCGGAATTGGGAGCGCCCATCAGCGTTTTCCTCCCCGGACTTCGGAATAGAGATAGGGAACGATGATCGAGAAGATCATCACCAGCATCACGATCGCCGACGAGGCGCCGATCGCCATCTGGTTTCGGGTGAAGGTGTAAGAATACATGAAGGTCGCCGGCAGCTCGGTCGCCTGCCCCGGCCCGCCGCCCGTCAATGCGATGATCAGATCGTAGGCCTTGATGGCAAGATGGGCGAGTACGACAAAGGCCGAAAGGAAGACCGGCCGCATCAGGGGAATGATGATCCGCCGATAGATGGTTGGGGTGGTCGCCCCGTCGATCTGGGCGGCCTTGATGATCTCGTTGTCGACGCCGCGCAGGCCCGCCAGGAACATCGCCATGATGAAGCCGGTCGACTGCCAGACGGCCGCGATGACGACGCAGTAGATGGCGTAGTTGCGGTCCTTGATCCAGTTGAACGAGAAGCTTTCCCAGCCCCAGAGATGCATGGTGTTCTCAAGCCCGATACCGGGATCGAGGAACCACTTCCACGCGGTGCCGGTGACGATGAAGGAAAGCGCCATCGGATAGAGATAGATCGGACGGAGGAAACCTTCGGCGCGGATCTTCTGGTCGAGCAGGATCGCCAGCCCGAGACCCAGCACCGAGCAGACGACGATATAGAGCGTCGCGAAGATCGCCAGATTGCTGACCGCGCGCCACCAGTGCGGCAGGGCCCATAACCGGCTGTAATTGCTCAAACCCACGAAATTGTAGGACGGCAGCATCCTACTGTCCGTCATCGACAGGAAGCCCGTATAGGCTATGAAGCCGTAGACGAACACCAGAACTATGAGAAAGCTGGGGGCGAGCACGAGCTTTGGCAAAAGCTCCTGCAGCCGGTTGCGGCTATCCATGTTTGCTACCACCGTATGTTTCGTTCGTGGAGGGGATTGCCCCTCACCCTAGCCCTCTCCCCGCATGCGGGGAGAGGGGACTGAGGCGTAGCGGCTCAAGCCCTCATCTCAAGGCGAGAGGACGCCGGAGCTCACCGCTTGTCCCTTCTCCCCGCACGCGGGGAGAAGGTCGCGGCAGCGGGATGAGGGGCTTTTCCCCTCCTCGGTGCCTCTACTTCGCAGCCTCGACCGCCGCCACGAGTTCCGTCACCGCCTCTTCCGAGTCGAGTTCGCCGTTGAACTGGCGTGTGACCACGTCGTAGATCGCGTTCTTGACGGCAGCCGGATTGGCATGGCCGTGGGCCATGGAGCCGAAGAGCGTGCCGTTGGTATTTGCTTCCGCGAGGTCCTTGATGCCCTTCTTGCCGCAGGCGTCGAAATCGGTATCCGGAACGTCGGTGCGGGCGGGAACGGAACCCTTGACGACGTTGAAGGCCGACTGAAAGGCCGGGCTCTCGATTGCCGAGGCCATCTGCAGCTGTGCCGGAACCTTGTCTTCCGAAACCTTGAACATCGCGAACTGGTCGGAATTGAAGGTGACCGAACCTTGCGTTCCGGGGAAGCGCATGCAGACAAAATCGGTGCCGGGCACCTTCTTCGCCTTCAGGAACTCGCCCTTCGCCCAGTCACCCATGAACTGCAGGCCGGCCTTGTTCTCGATGACCATCGCCGAGGCGAGGTTCCAGTCGCGGCCGGAGAAGTTGTCGTCCACATAGGAGCGCAGCTTCGTCATGCGGTCGAAGGCTTCCTTCATCTTGTCGCCGCCGAGCGCCGCCGGATCGAGATCGATGAAAGCCTGCTTGTAGAAGTCGTTGCCCAGCGAAAGAACGACGGCGTCGAAGATCGTCGCGTCCTGCCAGGGCTGGCCGCCATGGGCGACCGGCGTGATGCCCTGCTCCTTGAACTTGTCGAGCAGTGCGATCAGCTCTTCCCAGGTGGTCGGTTCCTTGCCGCCGGCCTTGTCGAGGGCGGCCTTGTTGATCCAGACCCAGTTGGTCGAATGGACGTTGACCGGCGCGGCGATCCAGTGTCCGTCATATTTCGAGAACTGCTGCAGTGCCGCCGGAATGACCTTGTCCCAGCCCTCCTTGGAGGCGACCTCGTCCAGGTTGCCCAGCGCGCCTTCCTTGGCCCAGTCGAGAATGTCGAAGCCGAGCATCTGCACGGCCGTCGGCGCGTTGCCCGCGGTGACGCGGGCACGAAGCACCGTCATCGCTTCGGTGCCGCCGCCGCCGGCGACCGGCATGTCGGTCCAGCTGATGCCCTTGCTCTCCAGGTCCTTCTTGAGGACGTCGAGGGCCGCGGCTTCGCCGCCGGACGTCCACCAGTGCAGTACTTCCACATTCTCGGCTGCACGCGCAGCTGTCGCCGCCAACATCAGTGCTGCAACAGCAGTCGTCGTCATGAACTTGCGCATCGTTATCCTCCCGTTTGCAAGTTTCCGAAGCGGAACCTCCTCCGCTCTTTTCCGGTGCCGCCCGGTTCCCGCGGACGGCTGGCCTGCGACTGACGTCACCCGGCCAATTCAAGACGTTACACCCTTTCGGCGATTACGAAACCTCGCCCCTTCCCTTCTTCAGCGCGGCATCCACCAGTTGCTGCGCTGGCCGATATGCATGTTGAGCGTCTTCGTCTCCGTATAGTCCTCGACCGCATGGCGACCGAGCTCGCGGCCGAGCCCGGATTGCCGGTAGCCGCCGAAAGGCAGCTCGGATGCGCCATCCATGAAGGTGTTCATCCAGACCGTGCCGGCGCGTACGCGCCGCCCGATCGTCAGGCAGGTGTCGAAGTCGCGGCTCCAGACCCCGGCGGAAAGCCCGTAATCGATCGAATTGGCGATCCGGATCGCCTCTTCCGTCTTCTCGAAAGTCAGAACGGAGAGAACCGGCCCGAAGACTTCCTCCCGGGCCACGGCCATTTCGGGCCGAACGGCCGACAGAATGGTCGGGGCCATGAACTGTCCCATCCCGAGATCGAGCGTGGTGCCGCCATGGGCTATTCTCGCGCCTTCGTTCGACGCTGAAGAAACATAGCCGGCGATCTTTTGCAGATGCTGCGGCGTGATGATTGCGCCAACCTGCGTTTCAGGGTCGAGCGGATCTCCGACCTTGACCTTGGCCGAGAGGCTGGCGATGCGCGCCGTCACCTCCTCGGCGATATCGCGATGCAGGATCAGCCGCGAACCGGCATTGCAGCATTCGCCGGCATTGAAATAGGCGCCGAAGACGGCCGCATCGATGAATTCGTCCAGGTTTGCGTCCGGAAAGACGATCTGCGGATTCTTGCCCCCGAGTTCCAGCGAGACCTTCTTCAAGGTCTGCGCCGCATTGGCCATGGTCAGTCGGCCGATTCCGGTCGAGCCGGTAAAGGAGACCATGTCGACATGCGGGTGGGTGGTGAGCGGCGCGCCGGCCTCCGGCCCCGTGCCGACGATGATGTTCACGACGCCCTGGGGCACGCCGGCCGCTTGCAGGATTTCGCCGAGAACCAGCGTCGAGGCCGAGGTGAGTTCGGAGGGCTTCACCACCGTCGTGCAGCCGGCGGCAAGGGCGAAGGGAAGCTTCTGACTGACGATCAGGAAAGGGAAGTTCCACGGCGTGATGATCGATACGACGCCGATCGGCTCGCGTAGCACGACGCCGAGCGTACCCTCCCCGAGCGTGTTGTAGCTTTCGCCCGAGAGTTCGCGCGCAAGTGCTGCCGCATAGCGCCAGATGTCGGCGGCACCCGCCAATTCGCCCTTCGCCTGGCTGATCGGCTTGCCGGATTCGACCGCATCGAGAAAAGCGAGCTCATCCGCGCGCGCGGCAATCATGTCGGCGGCCCTGAGCAGGATCAGCGACCGTTCCGAGGCTGTCATGCGCGGCCACGGACCTTCGTCGAAGGCGCGGCGCGCGGCGGCGATCGCCCGTTCGGCATCCGCTTTCGCCGCCGCCTGATAGCGGCTGACGACGACGCCGTGACCCGGCGCCACGCGCTCGACCGAGCGGCCCTCGGCGCCATCCACCCACTGACCGTCGATCAGCATCCGGAATTCGCGGATCTCGTAATCGCCGAGCGCCTTCGGCCTCACCACCGCCGTCATCACCATTCTCCCTTGAAGCGAGCTTCACGCTTTTCACTGAAGGCGGCTACGCCTTCCTTGAGATCGCCGGTCTTGGCGACGAGGATCGATCCCAATGCTTCCACCGCCGCGCCCTTGTCTTCGCCGCTGGCCGAGGCGATCATCAGCTTCGATATTTCGAGCGCCGCCGGCCCGCGGCCGGCGACCCGCGCGGCGTAGTCGCGCGCCGCCTGCATGACCGCGCCGGTCTCGACCACTGCGTCGATAAGCCCCTCGGCCTTGGCTTCCGCCGCCGAGAACATCTCGCCGCCGAGCACCATGCGGCGAACGATCTGCGCGCCGAAGCGCGCGACCAGGCGCTGCGTGCCCGACCAGCCCGGAACCATGCCGAGGCTCGTCTCCGGCAGGCCGATCTTCACCTGTTTTTCGGCCAGTCGTATATCCGCCGCCGCCGCAAGCTCCAGACCGCCGCCAAGCGCATGGCCGTTGAGTGCCGCGATCACCGGCATGCGCAGCGTGGCGAGCCGTTCGAAAACGCGGTGGCCGAACCGCACCCAGTCATGGCCGAAGGCGGCTGGCTCCATGCCGCCCCAGGCCTTGATGTCGCCGCCGGCGGAAAAGGCCTTGCCCTCGCCGGTAAGGATCAGGACGCGCACGTCGCGCTTCGCCTCGGCCGTATCGCAGGCCGCGTCGAGCGCCTTCAGCATTCCGATGTCGAAGGCGTTGAGCTTTTCCGGCCGCGCGACCGTCATGATCGCTATGGGACCGTCGAAATCGATGCGGATGCGTTCGTCAGCCATCGACGCCTCCCATGAGCCGGCGCGACGCCTTGGCGGGCAGCGTCAGGCCGATCGGCCCCTCGCCGAACAGCGCCGGATCCATCGGCTTCAGCGCGTCGGAGACGATCAGCGGAAACTCCGACTGAGCAAGGATATCCGTTTCGAGATCGACGCCCGGGGCGATTTCGGTGAGCACCACGCCTTCCGGGGTCAGTTTCATCACGCAGCGCTCGGTGACATAGGTGATGTCCTGCCCCTGCTCGACGGCCCGGCGGCCGGAGAAAGTGACGTGCTCGACCGTGTTGACGAGCTTCTTGAGCTTGCCTTCCTTCTCGATCACGAGCCGCCCGTCGGCGACCGCCAGCTTCGCACCCGCATTGAACATGCCGGAGAAGACGATCTTCTTCGCCCGCGCGGTGATGTCGACGAAACCCCCCGCCCCCGCCGTTACATGCGGGCGGAAGCTGAGCTTCGAGACGTTGACGGAGCCGGTGCGGTCGATCTCCAGGAAGGAGAGCAGAGAAGCATCGAAGCCTGCGCCCTGGAAATAGGTGAACTGGTATGGCGACGGCATGAAGGCGTCCGCATTCGAGGCGCAGCCGAAGGCGAAATCGAGGAGCGGCACGCCGCCGACGGCGCCCTGTTCGATGACCCAGGTCACTGCGCCGTGCAGACCCTCTTCGATGAGGATGCGCGGGACGTTTGCGGAAATGCCGAAACCGAGATTGACCGCACTGCCCGCCTCGAGCTCCTTGGCGACGCGGCGCGCGATCACTTTCTGGATGTTGAATTCCGGCAGTCGGAAGCTGTCGAGCGGACGGAATATCTCGCCGGAGATGGCGGGGTCGTAGAGCGTCTGCGTCGTCTGCTTCTGTTCGGGATCCACGACGACATAGTCGACCAGAACGCCCGGTACACGCACATCATGGGGCTTCAGCGAGCCTTCTTTGGCAATGCGTTTCACCTGGGCGATGACGATGCCGCCATTGTTGCGGGCGGCAAGCGCCTGGTCGAGGCCGCCTAGATAGGCGCCCTCGTGCTCATAGGTGAGATTGCCGCGTTCGTCGGCGGTCGTCGCGCGGATGATCGCCACCTGAGGCGCGATCGCCTTGAAATAAAGCCAGTCCTCTCCCTCGAAGGAGATCTTCGTCACCAGCGGTTCGGCGGCGGCTGACGCATTCATGGCGCAGCCTTCGCGCGACGGGTCGACGAAGGTGTCGAGCCCCACCTTGGTCATGACGCCCGGGCGCTTGGCCGCCGCCTCGCGATGCATGTCGAAGAGAATGCCCGAGGGAATATTATAGGCGGCCACCTCGTTCGCGCCGATCATCTGCCAGATCAGCGGCGGTTCGGCGCTCGACGGGCCTGAGGGATAGGAGCCGCCGATGATCTTTTTCAGGAGACCCTTCCTGGCGATATGATCCACGCCCTTGATGCCGCTCATGTCGCCGGCGGCGATCGGATGCAGCGTCGTCAGATCGCGCGGGTGTCCGGTCGCCTCGAAGCGCTCGCCGATCGCCTTCAGCATCAGGTCCGGGCAGCCAAGCCCGCTGGAGGAGGAGACCGAAACGATTGCGCCGTCCGGAATCAAGCCGGCAGCTTCCGCAAGCGAAATATGTTTGCCCGTCATGCGCATCAAAGTCCCGTTTCGATCTCGACGGCACCGCCGGTAGCCGCCGCCTTTACCACCGCAAGCCCGGTGGCGAGCGACCAGACGCCATCCTCGCCGCTCGCCGACGGACGGCCATTGCCCCCGATCGCGGAATGGAATGCCTCGAGCGCCGTCTCGTAGAGATTGCGGTGGTCGAGCGGCAATTCGCTCTCGCCCTCTTCATTGCGCAGCACGACCGTGCCGACAGGCCGCTGCGTCATCACGTTGCGACCGATCAGCGATCCCGCGGTTCCGTGCACTTCGAGACCCGTCTCGGCAAATTTCGTGGTGAAGGCATCATGAAACTGGGCGATGACGCCGGAGCGGAAGCGGAGCACGCCCATGACTCCGTCCTCGAGTCCTTCCTTGCCCAAGCCGGCGCTGTGACTGATCGCGACGGCCTCGATCGGGTCGTCGTTCAGAACGAAGCGCAGCGTGTCGGCGTCGTGCACGGTGATATCGAGAATGACGCCGCCGCCCGCCTCCGGCCTGTCGAGCCGCCAGCCCTGGAGGTGCGGCGGCAGATAGACGGCATGGAAGACCCGTGCCGCGATCGGCCGGCCGATCCGGCCCGCGGCGATCGCTTCCCGCATGGCCCGATGGGTGGCGGCGTTGCGCAAGTGATGATTGGTGCCGAGCACGACGCCGGCCTCGCAGGCCTTGAGCACCATTTCACAGCCGTCATTGAGATTCATCGCCAGCGGCTTCTCGCAGAGAACGTGCTTGCCGGCGCGGATCGCCGCGAGCGCCTGATCGTGGTGAAGCTCGTTCGTCGTGGAGATGTAGACGGCGTCCACGTCGGGATCGCCGACGAGATCGTCGACGCTCGTGACAGCCTTTACGATCCCGTTCTCGGCGGCATAGGCCTCTCCTCGTTCCGCGCTCGAACTCATCACCGAGACGACGTCGCCGCCTGCGGCGCGGATGGCGCCGATCACCCATTCGCGCGCGATCGTGCTCGCGCCGATCAGTCCCCAGCGAATCATGACGAAATCTCCTTCACTCTGCGTCCGACGGCAGCACCGCAGCTCTGACGAATGGCGAGCCGGACCGGGCTGACGATCGCTTCCGGCTCGACACGGCCGCTATTGATCTGTTTCAAGAGCAATTCCGCCGCACGCTCGCCCATGCCATGCGGATCGACCGAGACCGTGGTCAGCGCCGGCACCGCGGTCTTGGCCTCGATCACGTCATCGAAACCGATCACCGCGAAATCCTCGCCGGGCTCCAGCCGGCGCGCACGCAGCCCGTCGCAGACGCCGAAGGCGACGGCATCGTTGAAGCAGAGGGCCGCGGTCGGCCGCTCCTTCAGCATCATCGCCTGCTCGATCGCCGTCACCCCGCCGGCGCGCGAGGGCGCCGAACCGATGACCAGGTCGTCTGAGACCTGGAGGCCGGCCTCCCGAAGGGCATCGCCATAGCCGCGCATGCGCGCTTCGAAGACCGCGGTATCGGCGAAGCCTCCGAGGAAGGCGACGCGGCGATGGCCACGCTCGACCAGATGGCGCACGGCGGCAACGGCGCCGGCATGATTGTCCGAAGTCAAAGAGGATACACCGGCGCCGGGAATGTCGCGCACGACGAGCACGACCGGAATGCCGGCGGCAACGAGCGGCGCGAGATCCGCGGCTTCCGTTCCGCGCGCCGGGGATATGATGAGCCCCGACACCCCGTGCTCGCGCATCGAGGCGATGACCTCGCGCTGGCGGTCGAGCTTCTCGCTCGTATTGGCGAGGAACTGCACGAAACCGGCGGCCTGCACGACCTCATCGACGCCGACCGCGAGCTCCGCAAAGAAGCTGTTCGTGAGATCGTTGACGACGATGCCGATGATCTTCGATCTCGCCTGGCGCAGATTGGCGGCGCTGCGATTATACACGTAGCCGAGCTCACGGATCACTGCATTGACTTTAGCCCTCGTCGATTCGTTGACGAGCGGACTTGCCTGCAGGACGAGCGACACGGTCGACTTCGACACGCCGGCGGCGCGCGCGATGTCGACAACCGTCACCCGCTCCTTCCCCATGAACATCCTCCCCGAAATTTCATCTCTCTCGTCCTTAATAATTGGAACGTTCCAATTTCGTCAAGAGGCTCCTGTTCACATTTTTGCCGGCGCCTTGGCAACGCATGGCACTGTATTTCTCCCCGTAAGCGGCTGTTATAGCTAATTCGAGAGGATTACCTCATTCCGGACTCCACAGGGGAGCGCTGCTGCTGCGAGGAGAGAGTTTGATTTTCGTCTTGAAATTTGGAACGGTCTAAATTATTCGATGCGATGAGGTAGAGGAGGACATAAGCCGATGACCAGCGTTTTTCTGCCGCGCCAGGACGGTTCGCTCGAAGAGTACCGGCTTCGGGGCGAACCGATCACCCGACCCGGAGCGGCCCCGACCTTCAACCGCATCGCCTATGCGGCCGCGCATGTCGTTTCCGATCCGCTTCGCGACAGCGACCCTTGGGGCAATCCGGCAATCGACTGGGAAGCGACGATGGTCTTCCGCCATCACCTGTGGGGGCTCGGCTTCCGGATCGCCGAGGCGATGGATACGGCGCAACGCGGCATGGGACTTACATGGGCGGCGGCGCAGGAACTGATCCGTCGCTCGCTCGCTGAAGCGCGAAGCGTCCCGGGCGCCGATCTCGCCTGCGGCGCCGGCACCGACCACCTTTCGCCGGCCGAGGCGCGCTCGATTGACGATGTCATCGCGGCCTACGAGGAGCAGGTCGGCTTCGTCGAAGCCGAGGGCGGCCGGGCGATCATGATGGCGAGCCGGGCGCTCGCGCGCGTGGCGCGCTCCCCCGACGACTACCGGCGTGTCTACGGCCGCATCCTGTCCCAGACCAGGGACAAGGTCGTACTCCACTGGCTGGGCGACATGTTCGACCCGCAGCTCAAAGGCTATTGGGGCTCGGAAAACTTCGGGCAGGCGCTCGAAACCGTGCTGGCCATCATCGGCGAGAACAGCGCCAAGGTAGAGGGAATCAAGATTTCGCTGCTCGACAACGGCAAGGAATTGGCGCTGCGCAGCCGGCTCCCCGAGGGCGTGCTCTGCTTCACCGGCGACGATTTCAACTATGCGGAACTGATCGAGGGCGACGGCAAGAAGTACAGCCACGCACTGCTCGGCATCTTCGACGCCGTCGCGCCGTCGGCCTCGAAGGCGCTCGCGGCCCTCGCCGAGGGCGATCTTGCGACCTTTCGCGGCGTCATAGAGCCGACCGTGCCGCTCTCGCGCAAGATCTTCGAGGCGCCGACGCAATACTACAAGGCCGGCGTCGTCTTCCTGGCCTGGCTGAACGGCCACCAACGGCATTTCACCCTGCCGGCCGGCCTGCAATCGGCTCGCGGATTGCTCCACTATGCCGATATCTTCCGCCTGGCGGATCAGGCCAATGTGCTCGACAAGCCGGAGCTGGCTACTGAGCGGATGCACAATCTGCTGGCTGTGCTGGGGGTGGAGCAGGCGTAGATCTCACCTGTCTTCATCGGGCAGGTTATGCCCCCTCATCGCCTTCGCGACCTTCTCCCCGCAAGCGGGGCGAAGGGGCGACGGCGCGCGCGGTCCCCCTCCACACCACAGGCGTAGCCGCAATGAGATCGCCCGTGTGGCGCGTCCCCTCCCGCCGCTTGCGGGGAAAGGATCGGGGGCGATCACCCCTATATTTTCAAAGACAAGACCCTAAGCCGCCAGCCCCTTCTTCGCCAGCATCGCATCCGGGCTCGGCAGCTTGCCGCGGAAGGCCTTGTAGGCGTCTTCCGGATCGACGGAGCCGCCGACCGAGTAGATATTGTCCTTCAGTCTGGCCGCCATCGCCGGGTCGAAGGGATCGCCGGTCTCCTCGAAGGCCGCGAATGCATCGGCGTCGAGCACCTCCGACCACATGTAGGAGTAGTAGCCGGCCGAATAGCCGTCGCCGGAGAAGACGTGAAGAAAATGCGGGCTGCGGTGGCGCATGACGATCGACTGCGGCAGGCCGATCTTCTCGAGCGTCGCCGCTTCGAGCGCCATCGGATCGCCGACCTCTTCCGCCGTGTGATAGGCCATGTCGACGAGCGCCGAGGCGGTGAACTCGACCGTCGCGAAACCGGAATTGAACGTCCGCGCCGCCAGCACCTTGTCGAGCAGCGCCTGCGGCATCGGCTCGCCGGTCCTGTAGTGCACCGCATATTTCCTGAGAATGTCCGGCACCGTCAGCCAATGCTCGTAAAGCTGCGAGGGCAGCTCCACGAAATCGCGCGCGACGCCGGTACCCGAAACCGAGGGATAGGTGACATTGGAAAGCATGCCGTGCAGCGCATGGCCGAATTCGTGGAAGAGCGTGCGGGCGTCGTCGATCGAGAGGAGCGCCGGCTTGCCCTCGGCGGGCTTGGCGAAGTTGCAGACATTGTACACGATCGGGATTTCGTCAATTGCGCCGTTCTCGAGCTTCAGCCTGTGCTGCGACTGAAAGGAGCTCATCCATGCGCCGGAGCGTTTCGAGGAGCGCGCGAAATAATCACCGAGGAAAAGGGCCGTGAGCCTGCCTGAGGCGTCGCGTATCTCGAAGACGCGGACGTCCGGGTGATAAGCGGGAACGCCATTCTTCTCGGTTGCGGTGATGCCGAAGAGGCGGCCGGCGACGGCGAAGCAGGCGTCGATGATCTTCTCCAGCTGCAGATAGGGCTTCAGTTCGCTTTCCGAAAAGCTGAATTTCCGGGCCCTGAATTTTTCCGCATAGTGTCGCCAGTCCCAAGGCATGACCTCGTGGTTGCGGCCCTCTTCGGCAATGAGCGTGGCGAGTTCCGCCTCCTCTTCCCGGGCCCGCGCCACCGCCTTTTCCCATACCTGCATCAGCAGGCCGTTCACGGCTTCAGGGGTCTTCGCCATGGTGTTGTCGAGCTTCAGCGCCGCATAATTCTCATAGCCGAGCAGTTTCGCCTTCTCCGCCCGGAGAGCGAGCGTTTCGGCGATGATGCCGCGATTGTCGGTCTCGCCGCCATTTTCGCCGCGCGCCGTCCAGGCCCTGAAAGCCTGTTCACGCAGTTCCCGTCTTTCGGAGAAGGTCAGGAACGGCTCGATGATCGAGCGCGACAGCGTGACCGCATATTTATCTTCCTCGCCGCGCTCGCGCGCGGCCGCCGCCATCGCATCTCTCAGGAAATCCGGAATCCCCGCCAGGTCCTCTTCGCTCGACAGGATGAGCGCCCAGTCCTTCTCGTCTGCGAGAACGTTCTGCCCGAACCTGGCGCCGAGGCCGGCGAGCTTCTCGTTGATCGCCGCGAGACGCTCCTGCTCGGGCTTGTCAAGCTTGGCGCCCGCTTTCACGAAGCTCTTCCAGTGCCGTTCCAGAACGCGCATGGCTTCGACATCGAGGCCGAGCTCTTCCCGTTTCTCCCAGAGTGCGTCGATGCGGCCGAAGAGTGCCGGGTTGGTGCCGATCTTCGAATAATGGCGCGACATTTTCGGTGCGATCTCGCGCTCCAGCGCCTGAATCACCTCGTTCGTATGGGCGCCCGCCTTGCTCCAGAAGAGAGCGGAGACGCGCGAAAGTTCATCGCCGGCGATTTCCAGCGCGGCGACGGTGTTGTCGAAGGTGGGCTCCTCCGCATTGTTGGCAATGGCCTCGATCTCCGCCTCGTGACTCGCCAATGCCGCATCGAAGGCAGGCGCGAAATCCTCGTCCATGATCGCCTCGAACCGGGGCAGGCCCTCGTGTCCGGTCCAGTTGACGAGGGCGGGATTGAGCGAAGCGCTGTCGGTCATCAGGATTCCTTTCGAATGCGGGAGCGCGGCGAAAACCGCAAAGCAGGTGCTTGAAGTGGTCGATCGGCGCCGGACCGTCAAGGTTTGCGCAGGGCGAAAAGGCCGGGCGCTGCTTGCCAGGCCGCCTGCGGAAAGGCACCGAAAAGAAGCGTTTCCGACATGGTGAAATCCCCGGTTGAGTTCAGCCATTCGAGCGCCGGCGCGCGATTCCGTCAAGCGGAAACAGGGTAGCGGTGACACCGGAGCACGCACAATTCTTTCGCAGACGCAATTTCCCTTGATACGAAGTTGCGCTAAGAACCCGGCCGAGTTTTCACGCGAGAAGGACTATCCATGACTGTGCGCAATCTCTTCCTTCTGCCCGGCGACGGCATCGGCCCGGAAGCCATGGCGGAAGTCCGCAAAATCATCGCTTACATGAATGCCGAGCGAGACGCCGGCTTCGTGACGGACGAGGGGCTTGTGGGTGGCTCGGCCTATGACACCCATGGCGCGGCGATCTCCGAAGCGGATATGGCGAAGGCGCTTGCCGCCGATGCGGTGCTCTTCGGCGCCGTCGGCGGACCGAAATGGGATGCGGTGCCCTATGAGGTGCGGCCGGAAGCCGGGCTCCTGCGCCTGCGCAAGGACCTCGAGCTTTTCGCCAACCTTCGCCCCGCCATCTGCTACCCGGCGCTTGCCAACGCATCGTCGCTGAAGCCCGAGCTGGTCGAGGGCCTCGACATCCTCATCGTGCGCGAGCTGACGGGCGGCGTCTATTTCGGCGAGCCCAAGGAGATCATCGATCTCGGCAACGGCCAGAAGCGCGGCATCGACACGCAGGTCTACGACACCTACGAGATCGAGCGCATCGCCGGGGTCGCCTTCGAACTCGCCCGCACCCGCAACAATCGCGTCTGCTCGATGGAAAAGCGCAACGTGATGAAGTCGGGCGTGCTCTGGAACCAGGTCGTGACCGAGACGCACAAGGCGAAGTATTCCGACGTCCAGCTCGAGCACATGCTGGCGGATGCCGGCGGCATGCAGCTCGTGCGGCAGCCGAAGCAGTTCGACGTGATCGTCACCGACAACCTTTTCGGCGACATGCTGTCCGACGTCGCCGCCATGCTGACAGGCTCGCTCGGCATGCTGCCCTCCGCCTCGCTCGGCGCTCCGGATGCCAAGACCGGCAAGCGCAAGGCGCTCTACGAGCCGGTGCACGGCTCGGCGCCGGACATCGCCGGCAAGGGGGTCGCCAATCCGATCGCCATGATCGCTTCCTTCGCCATGTGCCTGCGCTACTCCTTCAACCTCGTGAAGGAAGCCGACGGCCTGGAGAAGGCGATCGCCAACGTGCTCGATCAGGGCATCCGCACCGGCGACATCATGGCGGAAGGTTGCCGGAAAGTCGGTACGGCCGAGATGGGAGACGCGATCCTCGCCGAGTTCAAGAGCCTCTCGGCCTGACGACTGCGCCTTCGCTCGCGGCCCGAATAGTCGAACCGCACCTCCGGCCTTGCCGGGGTGCTTCGCGTTTACGGGGTCTTGATTTTGCCGGCCGAGCCTTCACATCCATAAGGCGAAGGAAGGAGCAAAATGAACCGACCGCTTTCACTGACCGTCTGGATCTGGCTGATGACGGTCGTCCTCGTCGTCGCCTTCACCCCGTTCGACCCGCATCTTTCCGAATGGGCGCAAGGTCTGCCGGAGGAGATCGTCGGCTTCAACCGCGCCATCACCGATATCGGCACCTTCGCCTGGATGATCTACAGCTCGGCCCTGCTGCTGCTGATCGCCTTCGTCGTCCGCCGATCCTCCGCGCGCGACACCTTGCGGCAGAGGGCGCGCGCGGCGCGCAATCTGTCCGCCTATTTCCTACTGACGATCGGCACGGCGAGCGCGCTGGTGCACGGCCTGAAATTTCTGATCGGCCGCGCCCGTCCCGAGCTCCTTGCAGATTACGGCCCCTACAGCCTCACGCCCTTTACCGGCGACACGCTGTTCGAAAGCTTCCCGTCGGGACATTCCACGGCGGCCGGCGCCTTCTTCGGCGCCTTCGCGATGGTGATGCCGCAGCTTCGGCCGCTGTTTCTGCTGCTGGCCCTGCTTGTCGGCATCTCGCGCGTCGTGGTCGGCGCGCATTACCCGAGCGATGTCGCCGCCGGCCTGCTGCTCGGGCTCTGGGTCGCGCTGATGATGGCTTTCCTCTTTGCCCGGCAGGGCTGGCTGTTCAAGCGCGGTGCGGCCGGCTGGCCTGTGCTGAGGCATGTGGAGCACGAGGCCGAGGAAAGGGAAGCCGAGTAAATCGAAAAAAAGCCGGCGCGGAAGCCGCGCCGGAGTCAGGAGAGCTGTTGAGTTGGCGGAATGGGAAACACGCTCCCATCCCGCTCCCGTCCGCCGGCTCATTCCATCGTGTGGATATCCCGGTCCTTCGTCTCGGGCAGGAACAGAAGACCGATCACCAGCGTGATGCCCGCGAAAACGATCGGGTACCAGAGGCCGTAGTAGATATCGCCCTTTGCCGCGCTCATCGCGAAGGCCGTTGCCGGGAGCAGCCCGCCGAACCAACCATTGCCGATATGGTAGGGCAGCGACATGCCGGTATAGCGGATGCGGGTCGGGAAGAGTTCGACGAGCAGCGCCGCAATCGGGCCGTAGACCATCGTCACATAGATGACGAGCACGGTCAGTACAGCAATGATCACCGTCCAGTTGACGCGGGCCGGGTCGGCCACCATCGTGAAGGCGCCGCCCTTGTCTATGCTGTAGACCGCCATTTCGGTGGCGCTGCCGACTTCTTCCTGGGTGAGCAGCTTGTCGGCGACGAGCTTGTCGGCCGGCACCATGGCCTTTTCGCCGGCGCGCACGGCAGCGGCGTCGAGGCCAAGTTCCGGATTGGCAGCGACGAAGGCGTCGAGCTTCGATTCCGGAACCTTGGCAACGCCGCGCACCAGCGGATAGCCCGCGGCCTGCAGCGCCATGTTGATCTGCTTACCGAAAGCCGCTTCCTCGGCCTTCGCCTTGTCGCCGGCCGCAACGGCGTCAAAGCTGGTGATCGTCGTTTCGCCGATCTTCACCGTCGCCGGTGTCCCCGCAGCCGCCGTGGTCACGACGTCATAGGGAACCGAGTTCTTGGTCAGGAAGGCGGTGGCGATGTCGCAGGAGGTGGTGAACTTCGCCGTGCCCGTCGGGTTGAACTGGAACCTGCAGTCGCCCGGAGCCGCGGTGACGGTGGCGCGAACGTTCTGCTGCGCTTCCGCAAGCGCTGGGTTGCCGGCCCAAGTCATCGCCTTGAACAGCGGGAAGTAGGTGAGCATGGCAAGCAGGAGGCCCGCCATGATGATCGGCTTGCGGCCGATCTTGTCCGACAGCCAGCCGAAGAAGACGAAAAAGCCTGTGCCGATAAGGAGCGAGGCGGCAACCATCAGGTTTGCCGACTGGCCGTCAATCTTCAGAATGCTCTGCAGGAAGAACAGCGCGTAGAACTGGCCGGAATACCAGACCACGGCCTGGCCAACGACCGCGCCGAAGAGCGCCAGAAGGGCGATCTTGGCGTTGCGCCACTGGCCGAAAGCTTCCGTCAGCGGCGCCTTCGAACCCTTGCCCTCTTCCTTCATCTTCTTGAAGGCAGGAGACTCGTTCATCTTCAGGCGGATCCAGACGGAGACGCCGAGCAGCACGAAAGAGAGCAGGAAGGGTATGCGCCAGCCCCACTCGGCAAAAGCTTCCTTGCCCAGCATGTACTGGACCAGAAGGATAACCACCAGCGAGAGGAAGAGACCAAGCGTCGCCGTCGTCTGGATCCACGAGGTGAAATAGCCGCGGCGGCCGTGCGGCGCATGCTCTGCCACATAGGTCGCGGCACCCCCGTATTCACCGCCGAGCGCAAGACCCTGCAGGAGGCGGAGCCCGATCAGGATGATCGGAGCCGCAATGCCGATCGAGGCGGCACCGGGCAGGACGCCGACGAGGAAGGTCGACAGGCCCATGATCAGAATGGTGACGAGGAATGTGTATTTGCGGCCGACGAGGTCGCCCAGGCGGCCGAAAACCAGCGCGCCGAACGGCCGGACAAGGAAGCCGGCGGCGAAGGCGAGAAGCGCAAAGATGTTGCGCGTGGTCTCGGGATACTGGCTGAAGAAGGTTGCACCGATATAAACGGCAAGCGAACCGTAAAGATAGAAATCATACCATTCGAAGACGGTACCGAGCGACGAGGCGAAGATGACCTTCTTCTCCTCGCCGGTCATCGGGCCGGCTTTTGTGCCGCCCGCTGTCACGACGTTTGCCATTTTGATTCCTCCACTCCAAAATCGGTCTATTGGAGCGCCCATTCCCCGGTCCGGACATTCCTCCCTGAACGTCGGGTCCCCTTTGACATCCGGGCGTGGTGCGCCTCGCAACAAGATGTCAGAAAAGTGGCACGCGAGGCAGGGATGCTTTGGGCTTATGACTTTCGTCTAATGCCGGGATCACCATGCTCGCGCCCGCACATCATGAAGTCTTCAATCGTGCCACGGGCCAGCCCTGCCTTCCGTGACGACCGCTAGGGAGCCTCCGCGGCTTGACTCTTGCCGAAAAGCCGGTAAGAGCAGCGGCGAACGAGGAAACCGCCATGGGACCGAAGGGTTCGTCCATCGCTGCGCTGAATTTGCCGGCCCATACCGCCGGGCGGATCAGCCATTTCTCGCTCGCGCGCAAAACCACGGCCAAAACGACGACGAAAACCGTCTGACGTCTCTGGCCCTCCGCTCTCTCCCCGGTAAGGCCGGGGACAGGAACTTCGCGGTCGCACCGCGCAGTTTCCCCCTCCACCAAACGAGGAGAGACAGAAAGAGAGCTTAGATCATGGGTTTCAAAATTGCTGTCGCAGGCGCCACCGGCAATGTCGGCCGGGAGATGCTGAACATTCTTTCCGAGCGCGGCTTTCCGGCCGACGAAGTGGTGGCGCTCGCCTCCTCGCGCTCGGTCGGCACCGAGGTCTCCTACGGCGACAAGACGCTGAAGGTGACGAACCTCGACACCTATGATTTTTCCGACACCGACATCTGCCTGATGTCGGCCGGCGGCGCCGTCTCGCAGAAATACTCGCCGAAGATCGGCCGGGAGGGTTGCGTCGTCATCGACAATTCCTCGGCCTGGCGCTACGACGCCGATGTTCCGCTGATCGTACCGGAAGTGAACGCGGACGCGATCGCGCAGTTCTCCAAGAAAAACATCATCGCCAATCCGAATTGCTCGACGGCGCAGCTCGTGGTGGCGCTGAAGCCGCTGCACGACCATGCCAAGATCAAGCGCATCGTCGTTTCCACCTATCAGTCGGTTTCCGGCGCCGGCAAGGACGGCATGGACGAGCTCTTCAACCAGACCCGCGCTGTCTTCGTCGCCGATCCGATCGAGAGCAAGAAGTTCACCAAGCGCATCGCCTTCAACGTCATTCCGCACATCGACGTCTTCATGGAGGACGGCTACACCAAGGAAGAGTGGAAGGTACTGGCCGAAACCAAGAAGATGCTCGACCCGAAGATCAAGGTGACCTGCACGGCCGTGCGCGTCCCGGTCTTCATCGGTCATTCGGAATCGGTCAATATTGAATTCGAAAACGAGGTCACCGCCGACGAGGCGCGCGAGATCCTGCGCGAAGCGCCGGGCTGCCTGGTCGTCGACAAGCATGAGAACGGCGGCTATGTGACGCCTTACGAATGCGCCGGCGAGGACGCGACCTACATCTCGCGCATCCGCGAGGATGCGACGGTCGAAAACGGCCTCAACATGTGGATCGTCTCGGACAACCTGCGCAAGGGCGCGGCGCTCAACGCGGTGCAGATCGCAGAGCTGTTGATCAACCGCGGCCTGATCAAACCGCGCAAGCAGGCGGCTTGATCGGCCTCGGTCGGGCAAACTTTAAGCCCCGCCTGCATCGTTACGGCGACAGGCGGGGTTCGCAGTTCGTCGGCGGGCAATGGATTCACGTGAAACCATCGTGCCGGCGACGAGCGGATGACGAAGCGGGAATTTCGAAGGCAACAAATTCGGGCAATCGACGGGGTAATCCATGCATAGGGTGAAGAGCGCAGCAGCGGGCCTGGCGGCCCTGATCTCAACCGTAGTTCTTCCGGCGGACGCCTCTGCGGCGCAGTGCGGCAATGACGGCAGCGGCTTCTCCGCCTGGCTGTCGGAATTCAAGCGCGAAGCCGCCGGGAACGGCATCAGCCCTTCGGTGGTCGACCAGGCGCTCGCCAACGTCTCCTACAGCAGGGCGACGATCCGGGCCGATCGCGGCCAGAAAGCTTCAAGCTGTCGCTCGATCAGTTCATGCAGAAGCGCGGCGGTCAGGTGATCATTTCGCGCGGCAAGAAGCTGCGGGCGCAGAATGCCAGGCTCTTCCAGAGCATCGAGCAGCGCTACGGCGTTCCCGCCGGCCCATTGATCGCCATCTGGGGCATGGAGACCGGCTTCGGCTCGTTCCTGGGCAAGGAACACACGCTTTCCGCCGTCTCGACGCTCGCCTATGATTGTCGCCGCTCGGATTATTTCACCAACCAGCTTTACGCCGCCCTCCAGCTCGTCGAGCGCGGCGACCTCAGCCCGGCCGCCCGCGGGGCGGCGCACGGCGAGATCGGGCAGACGCAATTCCTCCCGGTGAACGTGCTGAAATACGGCGTGGACGGGGACGGCAACGGCCATGTCGACATGGTCCGCTCCAAAGCGGATGCGCTTGCCTCAACCGCAAATTTCCTGCGCGGCCATGGTTGGCAGCCGGGCGGCGGCTATCAGCCGGGCGAGGTCAACTTCGCCGCCATCCAGGGCTGGAACGCCGCCAGCGTCTATCAGCAGGCGATCGCCATCATCGGCGCCGAGATCGACGGCGGGTGACAGCGGTTTTGCCCCTCACCCCGCTGCCGCGACTTCTCTCCCGCTAGCGGGGAGAAGGGACAGGCAGGCGGACGAGGGGCCTGACTGGCGACCGTTACATTCCCGGTCGGGAAAAATCGCCGGTCTTCGCGTCCATGACCCAGAGCTCACCGGTCGAGATGTCGAACCATGCGCCGTGGAGACGAAGCTTTCCCTTCGACTCGAGAACGTTCACGCAGGGGAACGTCCTCAGATTGGCGATCGAATTGCGGATGGAGACCCGCTCGAGCGCACGCTGTCGTTCCGCCGGAGTCATCACGTCATTGCTCTGGATCTGCTCGGCGGCCGGT
Organism: Sinorhizobium prairiense; assembly: GCF_029201645.2. NCBI lineage: Bacteria > Pseudomonadati > Pseudomonadota > Alphaproteobacteria > Hyphomicrobiales > Rhizobiaceae > Sinorhizobium > Sinorhizobium prairiense. The sequence goes on along the minus strand of NZ_CP104131.1, from coordinate 3,190,706 downwards.
TTCAGGAGGTTCATCCAGCGGCCGATGAAATCGCCGGGGAGAGGGGCTCGGCGTCCGGGTCGAGTGCCGCCTTGATGCCGCCGCAGCGCCCGTGGCCCATGACCACGATGTTGGTGACCCGCAGCGACTGGACCGCGAATTCGAGCGCGGCCGAGGTCGAATGATAATGTCCGTCCGGTTCATATGGCGGCATCATGTTGGCGACGTTGCGCACGACGAAGAGTTCTCCCGGGCCGGCATCGAAGATTGTTTCGGGCGCGGCGCGGGAGTCGCAACAGGCGATGACCATCGTCCTCGGTTTCTGACCGCTCTCGGCGAGCGTTTTGTAGCGCTGCTGCTGTTCGGTGAAGCGACCGCTCATGAAATTGCGGTAGCCGGTCAGAAGATGTTCCGGAAAGCCCTGTATATCCATCGGTAACCCCGTTTCATCCACTCGTTCCTGCTGCATCGTCCTGGTGCTCCTGTCTTTGATCGGGATTCAAGGAAACATGCGGGTAGCGTGTCTGAAAGACGCACCGGGAACCATGAAGCGTCGAACTGTTACAGCGTGCTCCGGCCATCCGAAAGGGCGAAATGCGCCTATGAGGCAATTCTTCCATATCTGACGCTATTTCTTCCGCGCCTGGCTCGGATGCATGAGGCGGCGCATCTGCACCATTGCCATCGGCGTCGCGAGGCTCGATGCATCCTGTTCGAGCGTCAGCTCGTCGGAATCGCGCTTGCGGCTTCTCGCGATGATCTCGTAGACGCTGGCGGTCGCCATCTGCAGCGCGCGTTCCTCCGGCAGCCCTTCCAGCAGGCGCGCCAGGAATACGGCCGAGAGCAGATCGCCGGTGCCGTTCGGAGGATTGTCGATCAGTCGGTGCTCGGCAAGCAGCGCATGGCGTCCGGACAGGTAGAGATTGCCCGTGCCGCCGCTCATCATCGGTATCGCCGACGTCACCAGCACGCGTGGCGGCCCTAGGTCGACCGCCGCGTCGAGGATGGCCGCATTCGTCTCGAGCGAAGCACCTGCCAACCAGGAAAGCTCGAACCGGTTGGGCGTGGCGAGCGTCGCAAGCGGCAGCAGCAGGTCGCGGATGGCGCTGGCGACCTCCACCGGGACGTAGAGGCCGCCCGCATCGCCAAGAATCGGATCGCAGGCATAGAAGAGCGCGGGATTGCGCTGGCGCAGCGCCTTCACGAGGCCGGCAACGGCCGCCGCCTGTTCGGGGGAACCCAGATAGCCGGACAGCACCCCGCGCACCTCGCCGATCCAGGGCGCAGCGACGAGATCGCCGATGATCGAGCGGAAGTCCTCGTCCGGCATGGTCACCCGCGTCGACCGACCGTGTCCCGGATGCCAGGGAAGCACGACCGTCGGCAGGGCCCAGACCCGGTGGCCGAGCATTTCCAGCGCGAAGACGGCAGCCCGGTTGCCGACCGCGCCGCGCACCACATGACTCGAAATGACGATGACGGCACCGGGCGCGGCAGGCGTGTCGGACATTGGGAGACCCCGTTATTCGCTTTCGAAGTGTGATCGCCCGCCCCTCACGGACTGTCAACTGCTGCTCGTGCAGACCCCCGTGACAGAATCTTCGGCGTTTTCGTTCGTTTTTGCGGTTTTTCGGGAAATTTTTGCAAAATTGGCTTCGATTTAAATGGATTTAGGTCGAATCTACGTGATTTTCGCCGAAATTCGGCTCCATTTTGCCGAAATCCATCATAAAAACGGTCGCCATTGGGCATGGTTCTGCTAGGTTCAACCATCATGAGTGGAGAGCGATTTCATGGGCGTGAAGCATAATCCGAAGCGGGACCGGCACATCGATGCGGCCCGGGCGGCAGGGTCCAGATTCGGGGCCGAGACACTGCCACCGGAAATCCTCTTCGGCGGAGCGAGCAACGACGACCTCGACCGTTACACGCCTGAGATGCTGGCGCTCACCGCTGCCCACGCACGCAGCGAACTCGCACGCTGGGACGGCGGCAAGCCCCAGGTCTCGGTGGAGACGGTAGCAGGGGTCGCACCGGGTGGTATCGAGGTTTCGATCATCGCGATCACCGAACGCAACATGCCCTTCCTTTACGATTCGGTGATGGGAGAGGTGACGAGTACCCACCGCGACATCCACCTGGCGATCCACCCGATTCTGGTGATGGAGCCCGGCAAACCCGTGAAGCTGTTCGATCCGGACGAGGAAAGCGCGCCCGAGCACCGCGTCAGCCACATTCAAATCCACTTGAGCAGGCTGACCCCGCTGGAGGCACGCTCATTGAGCAAGCGCATCTCGGATGTGCTGGAGCAGGTTCATCAAGCCGTACACGACTGGCCGGCGATGACCGCTCTGCTCGACCAGGCAATGCGGGAGCTCGAAGAATACAACGCTTCCCGCAAGAAGAGCGACCGCGACGAGGCGCTGGCGTTCCTTCGCTGGCTAAGGGATAACAACTTCACCTTCCTCGGCATGCGGGAATATACCTATTCCGGCAAGGGCGAACGGGCGACGGTCGAGCGCGGCAAGGGCAGGGGCCTCGGCATCCTGTCCAATCCGGATGTGCGGGTCCTGCGCCAGGGCAAGGATGCGGTGCTGACCACCCCGGAAATCCTCGCCTTCCTCGAGGGGCCCGACTTCCTGATCGTCACCAAGGCCAATGTGAAGTCGGTCGTCCACCGGCGTGCCCACATGGACTATATCGGCATCAAGCGTTTCGACGCCTCCGGCAACGTCGTCGGCGAACTGCGCATCGTCGGTCTGTTTACCTCGACGGCCTACACGCGGCAGGCGTCGGAGATCCCGCTGCTCAGGCACAAGATCGAGAAGATCGTCGATCATTTCGGCTATGATCCGCAGAGCCATTCCGGCAAGACGCTGGCCAACACGCTGGAAGCCTATCCGCGCGACGATCTTTTCCAGATCGACATCGGGCTGCTCGCCGCCTTCTGCGAACAGATCAACGAACTCGGCGACCGGCCCCGGGTGCGGGTGCTGCCGCGCATCGACCACTTCGACCGCTTCGTCTCGGTCATCGTGTTCGTGCCGCGCGAACAATACGATTCCGACGTCCGCGAAAAGATCGGCGACTATCTGAAAACGGTCTATGACGGCCGGGTCTCGGCCTATTACCCGGCCTTTCCCGAAGGCGGGCTTGCACGCGTCCATTTCATCATCGGCCGCTCGGGCGGCAAGACGCCACGGGTTCCCCAGGCGAAGCTCGAAGAGGCGGTCCGCGCAATCGTCACCCGCTGGATCGATCGGTTCAATCTGCTCGCCCGCAAGGAGGGCACGGAGATATCGGTCGGTGAAGCCTATCAGGCGGCCTTCACGCCCGCGGAAGCCTATGCCGACCTCGTAGACATCGCCGCCTGCACGGCCGGCGACCCGATCCGCATCTCCTTCTACCACCGACACCAGGAGCGGCCGGATACGCTGGAACTGAAGATCTTCCATGCCGACACGCCCGTTTCGCTGTCGCGCCGCGTGCCGCTTCTCGAAAATCTCGGCTTCCGTGTCATCAGCGAGCAGACCTACGACATCGGCGTGCACGTCCATGGGGACGAGCCCCGCGAGGTCGTCCTTCACGACATGGAGCTGATCCATCGCGACGGGCACACGCTCAACCTCGCCAGGATCGGCCCGGCCCTGGAGGAGGCCTTCCTGGCGGCCTGGAACGGCACGACGGAGGACGACAATTTCAACAGGCTGGTCCTGCTTGCCGGGCTCACCGCCCGCGAAATCACGGTGCTGCGTGCCTATGCACGCTATCTGCGCCAGGCCGGCATCACCTATTCCCAAGGCTATATCGCCGATACTCTGAACAAATATCCGACGATCGCCGCCGACATCTTCCGCCTCTTCTCCACGCGCATGGATCCGACGACGGAGGGGAAAGCGCGCACGAAGAAGTGCAACGCCTTGCTGACGGGCATCGAGGAGGCGCTGTCGGCCGTGCCCAGCCTCGACGAGGACAGGATCCTGCGCCGCTACGTCAATGCGGTCCAGTCGACGCTCCGGACGAACTATTTCCAAAAGGACGCCGAAGGCAGGCCGCGCGCGGTTCTTGCCTTCAAGCTCGATCCGAAGCAGCTCGAAGGCCTGCCGGAACCGCGGCCTTTCCGCGAGATTTTCGTCTACGGCACGGAAGTGGAAGGCGTCCATCTGCGCTTCGGCAAGGTGGCGCGCGGCGGCCTTCGCTGGTCCGACCGGGCACAGGATTACCGGACCGAGGTGCTCGGCCTCGTCAAGGCGCAGCAGGTGAAGAACGCCGTCATCGTTCCGGTCGGCGCCAAGGGCGGCTTCTACCCGAAGCAGCTGCCTGTCGGCGGCAGCCGCGACGAGGTCTTCAAGGCGGGAACGGAAGCGTACAAGACCTATATCCGCACGCTGCTCTCCGTCACCGACAATATTGTCGGCCAGGACGTCGTTCCCCCGGAGGACACGCTGCGGCTCGACGGCGACGACCCCTATTTCGTCGTTGCCGCCGACAAGGGAACGGCAACCTTCTCCGACACGGCGAATGCGCTCGCCCAGGAAGCGGACTTCTGGCTGGACGACGCCTTCGCTTCAGGCGGCTCCGCCGGCTACGACCACAAGAAGATGGGAATCACGGCGCGCGGCGCGTGGGAGGCCGTCAAGCGGCACTTCCGCGAAATGGACGTCGACATCCAGACGACGCCCTTCACCGTCGCCGGCGTCGGCGACATGTCGGGCGACGTCTTCGGCAACGGCATGCTGCTTTCGGAAAAGATCCGGCTGATCGCCGCCTTCGATCACCGCGATATCTTCATCGATCCCGAGCCGGATATCGATCTCTCCTTTGCCGAGCGCAAGCGAATGTTCGCGCTTTCGCGCTCCAGCTGGCAGGACTATGACCGTAAGACGCTCTCGCCCGGTGCGATGATCATTTCGCGTTCGGAAAAACTGGTGACACTCACCCCCGAAGCGATGGCGGCGATCGGCATCGACAAGTCGAAGGCGACGCCCTTCGAGATCATGAGCGCGATCCTGAAGAGCCCGGTCGACCTGCTCTGGTTCGGCGGCATCGGCACCTATGTGCGGGGCACCAACGAGACGGATGCGGAGGTCGGCGACCGCGCCAACGACGCGATCCGCGTCTCCGCCGAGGACGTGCGGGCGCGCGTGATCGGCGAGGGCGCCAATCTCGGCGTCACCCAGAAAGGCCGGATCGGCTTCTCGCTCAATGGCGGGCGCTGCAACTCCGATGCCATCGACAACTCGGCCGGCGTCAATTCCTCCGACGTCGAGGTCAACATCAAGATCGCGCTTGCCTCCGCCATGCGCGAAGGCCGCCTGACCCGCCCCAAGCGCAACACGCTTCTGGCATCGATGACGGACGAGGTGGGACATCTCGTGCTGCGCAACAACTACCAGCAGTCGCTAGCGATCTCGCTCACCGAGATGCAGGGCCTCGCCAACCGCACGCCGCTGGCGCGGCTGATGGCGCGGCTGGAGGCCGACGGCCACCTCAACCGCAAGGTCGAGACCCTGCCGACCGACCAGGCGATGAGCGAGCGCTACCAGGCGGGCCGGCCGCTCACGCGCCCGGAGATCGGCGTGCTGCTCTCCTATGCGAAACTGGTGCTCTTCGACGAGCTGCTCGTCAGCGAGCTTCCGGACGACCCCTATTTCACGGCGACCCTGGAGCGCTACTTCCCCGCAAAGATGCGCAAGGCCTATGCCGGCGACATTCACGGGCACCGGCTGCGCCGCGAAATCATCGCGACCGTACTCGCCAACGAAACGATAAACCGCGGCGGCCCGGCTTTCGTTTCGACGCTGACGGATGCCACCGGCTTCCTCTCCGCCGATGTCGTGAAGGCAGCGGTACTGGCCCTGGATGGCTTCGATCTGCCGCGCATCTACGGCGAGATCGACGCGCTCGACAACAGGATCAGCGGCGTGATCCAGAACCGGCTCTATCACGAGGTGGGGCGTATCTTTGCGCTCGTCGCCGAACGGGCGCTGCGCACCCGCGCCTCCGAGGGCTCCGTGGCCGAAGCGGTTGCCCGGCTTCGCGACGGGCTGCAGAAGCTGCGCGGCACCATGCGGGCGGCGATATCCAGGGAGGGTGCCGAGGAAGCTCGCCTGAGGGCCGCCGGCTTCATCGAAAACGGCGTGCCGGCAAAGCTTGCCGAGGAAATCGCCGAACTGTCGCTCATGACCCTGGTCCCTGAGATCATGCAGATCGCCACGGTAACCGGCGAGCCGCTGAGCCGCACCGCCCAGGCCTATTTCACCGTCACCGAGAGCCTGAGGATCAACCGCCTGCTGGCGGCCGCCGACCGCGTGCCCGCCACCGAGCAGTTCGAGTCGATGGCGCTCTCGCGGGCGGTCGGCGATATCGGCACCGCACGCCGCGATATCACCATCGCCGCCCTGGTCGAGCATAAGGGCGAGCGAAACCCCGTTCTCGCCTGGCAGGATCGCGATCGCCAACGCGTCGCCACTGTCGGCGACCAGCTGAGGCTCCTGACCGAAAAGGGCGAAACGACGCTCGCCAAGGTCACTGTCGCAGCCGGTCTCCTCAGCGATCTTGCACGCGGCTGGACGAAATGACACAGTCCCTCCGGCCATAACTCGGCCGGAGGGACCAATTCCGCCCCGGTCGAAGGTTGTTCTTCATTGCCCTGCCCGCCGCCCACGAACGCGGCGCGCTTGCGCAAGTGCCGGGGAGGGATGAAGTGGATATCGCGGCTGGGCGAATGGAGGAGCGGCCTCGGACTTCCCGTCTCGGCATTGCCGGCTGGATGCTGTTCGACTGGGCCGCGCAACCCTTCTTCACCGTGATCACCACCTTCATCTTCGCGCCCTATTTCGTTTCCCGGCTAACGGCCGATCCCGCCCATGGGCAGGCGGTCTGGGGCTATACGCTGACCATTGCGGGGATCGTGATCGCTCTGCTTTCGCCGGTCCTCGGCGCCATTGCCGATGCGGCCGGCCCGCGAAAGCCGTGGATCGCCTTTTTCGCGGCCGTGAAGATCATCTCGCTCGCCCTGCTCTGGAACGCGGCGCCGGGCTCGTCCCTGATCTATACGGCGGTCTTTCTTGCGCTGGCGACGGTGGCCGCCGAATTTTCCATCGTCTTCAACGATTCGATGATGACGCGGCTCGTCAGCGAAAAGGAAGTGGGGCGCATCTCCAACATCGCCTGGGGCCTCGGCTATCTCGGCGGCATGATCGTGCTGATCGCCGTGGTCGCGCTGATTGCCGGGAACCCGCAGACCGGCAAGACGGCGATCGGACTCGAACCTCTGTTCGGGCTCGATCCGGCAAAGGGCGAAGACGCCCGCATCACCGGCCCCATTTCCGCCGCCTGGTACATGGTTTTCATCCTGCCGATGTTCCTCTTCACGCCGGATGCGACCAGGGCAACGATGTCGATGGCGAAAGCAACCGCTCGGGGCTTCGAGGAACTGAAGGGCACGCTTGCCGAACTCAAGGAGAGGGCCGGCATCTTGCGGTTCCTGATTGCCCGAATGATCTTCCAGGACGGCGTCAACGGACTGCTCGCGCTCGGCGGCACCTTCGCGGCCGGAATGTTCGGATGGCAGACGATGGAACTCGGGCTATACGGCATCATCCTGAACGTCGTGGCGATTTTCGGCTGCCTTTATGCGAGCAGGCTCGATGCACGGCTCGGCTCCAAGACGATCGTCGTCGCAAGCCTCGTCTCATTGACGATCGCCACGCTCGGCATCGTCTCCACGGGGCCCGGTTTCACGCTCTTCGGGCTTGTCCCGCTTGGCTCGACGGACTCGGGCGGCCTCTTCGGCACCGCCGCCGAAAAGGCCTATATTCTTTACGGCCTGCTCGTCGGCGTCGCCTTCGGGCCGGTCCAGGCCTCGTCCCGATCCTACCTCGCGCGCAGTGTCTCGCCCGACGAAGCCGGGCGCTATTTCGGTCTTTACGCCCTTTCCGGCCGCGCCACCTCGTTCCTGGCGCCCGCCTCGGTCGCGACGATCACGCTTATGACCGGTTCGGCCCGGATCGGCATGATGGCGCTGGTGGCCTTTTTCGCCGTCGGTCTCGTGATCCTCCTGCGGACCCCCTATCCGGCGCACCGGCCGCGATAGGAATGTCGAGCAGGAGGCCGGAGCGGGATGTGGTTTTCCTCCGCATCCGGCGTCTTAACGTCTTGGAATAGATCACGTTCATGTTTCAGGTCGAAACGACCTAAGGAGGGTTGCAATCTCTCCTCATCCTCATTCCTGTACTTGTCACAGGGATGAGAGCAGCGCCGCGTCTGCGGCGCGGGAAGCGTTCTTTCAGCCCAAGAACTTGGTCTGGCTGGATTTCTGTGACGGGCACAGGAATGAGGAAATCAAATAAGCCGCGGCGGTATCTTAAGGCGTTAGAGCACTTCCAGGTGTCACGGTTTTCCGCCCGGAAGTGCATTAGACAAAAGGGCTCTAGTGCCGGAAATGCCGCATGCCTGTGAAGACCATCGCGACATTGTGTTCGTCCGCCGCCGCGATCACTTCTTCGTCGCGCATCGAACCACCCGGCTGGATGACGGCGGTTGCGCCGGCCGCGATGGCTGACAGAAGACCGTCGGCGAAGGGGAGGAAGGCTTCCGAGGCGACGGCCGAACCGCGCGTCAGCGGCTCGGCGAGGCCGAGCGCCTTGGCCGCTTCTTCTGCCTTTATGGCAGCGATGCGGGCGGAATCGACGCGGCTCATCTGGCCGGCGCCGATGCCCGCCGTCTGGCCGTCCTTGGCATAGACGATGGCGTTGGACTTGACGTGCTTCGCCACCTTGAAGGCGAACTTCATGTCTTCGAGCTCCTGTGCCGTCGGCGCACGCCTGGTGACCACCTTGAGCTCCAGGTCCTCTACCATACCGTTGTCGCGCGTCTGGACGAGCACACCGCCGGCGACCGTCTTCGCCGTCAGGCCGGGCGTGCGCGGATCCGGCAGGCCGCCGGTCGCAAGCAGCCGCAGGTTCGGTTTGCGGGCGATGACGGCTTTCGCGTCGTCGCTGACCGACGGCGCGATGATGACCTCGGTGAAGAGTTTGACGATCTCTTCCGCAGTCTCGGCGTCCAGTTCCTGGTTGAGCGCGATGATGCCGCCGAATGCCGAGGTCGAATCGCAGGCGAGCGCCCGGCGATAGGCTTCCGCGAGCGAGGGCGCGGTCGCAACGCCGCAGGGATTGGCATGCTTGATGATGGCGCAGGCCGGTGCCTTTTCCGGCAGGAATTCCGCCACCAGTTCGAAGGCGGCATCGGTATCGTTGATGTTGTTGTAGGAGAGCTGCTTGCCCTGCAGCAGCGCCGCCGTAGCCACTCCCGGCCGTTTCTCGCCGGTGACGTAGAATCCGGCTTTCTGGTGCGGGTTTTCGCCGTAGCGCATCTCCTCCCTGAGCACGCCGCCGAGAACCCGGTGGCGCGGCATGGGCGTGTCGAGCACCTCGGCAAACCAGTTGGAGATCGCCGCATCATAGGCGGCCGTGCGGGCATAGGCCTTGGCCGCCATCTTCTGGCGGAAGGCGTAGCGCGTCGTCCCGTCTGCGATTTCCTCGAGCAGCGGCGAATAGTCCGCCGGGTCGGTGACGATCGTCACATAGGCATGGTTCTTGGCCGATGCCCGGATCATTGCGGGGCCGCCGATATCGATATTCTCGACCGTGGTCGGGTAGTCGCCGCCTTTGGCGCGGACGTCTTCGAAGGGATAGAGATTGATGACGGCGAGATCGATCGCGGTGATGCCGTGCGCGCTCATGGCATCCGCATGCTCCGCGTCGTCGCGGATCGCGAGAAGACCTCCATGGACGCCTGGGTGAAGGGTCTTGACGCGCCCGTCCATGATTTCCGGAAAGCCGGTCAGCTCCGAGACGTCGCTGACGGGAAGGCCGGCATCGGCAAGCGCCTTGTGCGTACCGCCGGTCGATACCAGCCGTATGCCCTTGTCGTTGAGGGCGCGGGCGAGTTCGACGATGCCCGTCTTGTCGGAGACCGAAAGGAGGGCGGTTTTGATCCGGACCTCGTCCGGGGCGGGGATTTTCTTGGAGGCGACAGCCATCGACCTTGCTCCTTTGGCAGCGCCGGACGCGTAGGGAGGAAGTTCCGGCGATTGGGATGGCTGCCCGTTAGCATAGCTTGTTGCCGGAAGGAACCTTCGGCGCCGCAACAACGGGAAAATAGGCCCGGCGCAGTTTCGGGGTCATCCCTCCCGCGTGAAAGTCCACTGGATCTCCGGCTGCGAGGCGGCGGAGAAGGTCACGCTTATCTGCGACGAGGCGCGAACGCCGGAGGGATCGGCGAAGAAGATATCCTCCTCAATCGCGAGCGCACCGTCGCGACAGGCGAAGAGCCATGTCTCTCCGTCGGGCGCCGTCAGATAAATCTCGCTCTCGCTGTGCCGGCGCATGCCGATTGCCGGATGGATGTGGAAACGGGCGACCGCGGCCGCGTCGTCGTCATTTGCCGGATCGCTGCCATCCTCCAGCAGCAGGCGGTCGCGGCCGCGGATCAACCGCCCGCCATTGAGAATTCCGATGTCGCGCTCGTGGATCAGGCCGAAGGGCGCAAGGTAGCCGTCGTGACTCGCTTTGACCTGCTCGATGCTTCCCGGCTCGTCCTTTCTCTCGACCGTGACGCGCGAGGGGCCGCTGATCATGATCGGGCCCAGAAACCGCGACTGCGAAAAGCGGCAGGAAGACGTGTCGTCGACGGTGACGGTGGAATGCGCGGCGGTCGTGCGCGCCATCTGCCTGAATCGTTCGCCGGCGAATTTCGGCGCGCCGGAGTTGACGACGAAGCGATTTCTGCCGGAGGACATCTCGAAGGAGAGGCAGCCGGCATGGACGGTTCGCGACAGGTCGACCGAAAGCGGACGCCCAGTGTCCATGATGATGACGGTATCGCCCATCGACAGGCGTTCGTAATGGGCGTGCGGCAACGACCGGAACGGCTCGCCGGACGTCTCGTCATATCTGAGCACCGAGGCGAGCTCATGGGCGAGAACCGATGTCGCGCCGTTGAAGAGGGCGAGCTCCCCGCTCTGGTGGCGGAAGAAGCGGAGCGCCGGATACATGCGGTCGATGCAGGGGATGAGCCTCGAAGGCACGTCGTGGCCGAGATTGACATAGGTCTGGCGCAGCGGCAGCAGATCGAGCAGCAGCTCGAGCCCGGCCCGGGGGTTTCGGGAGAAATGCGCCCCGTCAGGCAGAAGCTGCCGCTCCAGCTCCAGATCCAGATTGCGCGACGCCTTGCGGATAGCCGAAGCCGTAGCCGGCATCGAAACGGAGGCCATGGCGAGTGCCAGGCGAACCCTCAGGCGCGCCTCTCCGTCGGTCACGGTCTCGGCGACATTCCGGAGGTAGCGGACCTGAAGGGCAAGGCTTCTCAGGAAGCGGCGATAGAAACCGTGCTCGGCATTACGCAGCACCACCGGCGAATGGGACAGCCAGGCGATGACGCGCTGCGCGACCACATCCGCTTCCCACGAGATTTCGCCGATGCTTCGGCCATGGCTGCCGATCCAGTCGTCCATGATCTGGCGCAGCCTGATCGAGCCGGCCTCGTCCTGGATCGCCCGCATGTGCCTCAGCCAGCCGAAGGAATGAAGGCGAACCGCGAACTCGTGCGACGGCAGGTCGATTTCGAAAGGCGACTCGCCTTCGGTATCCAGGGCGCGGCCGGCGAGCGGAAAGCGACCCGCGAGAATCTCTTCGGCGGCGAAGGGATCGATGGCCCGAAGATCCGTGGGTGCGACGATCAGACGGGCGGGCGTAGAGCCTGCAACGCGCAGCGCCGCCGTCTTTCCGCGCGAAAGCAGGCGCGCCAATCGGCGTTGGCCTTCGCGCAAATACAAATATAGGAGCCTTGTTTTACTGGAAAACGTCATCGGCGCCCGTGGGTTTCCTCTTCAACCGGAGCCGATTCGAGGATCATGCAGAAGATCGGAATCGTGCGGGAAAGATCATTAAATATTTATCAACCCTGTCGCCATTGATAGGCGGGCCGTCCGAGGGCGTCAATTGTCAAAGCAAAACAGTCTGTTGATGAGCGCCCTCAGGCTCCCTCACGGCGCAGCACGGCGGCATAAAAACCATCGAGGCCACCGGCGAAGGGCGGTTCCAGTGGAAGCATCGCAGGTGTCGTGCGGAACTCTCCAAGCGGGGTGATCGCCTTTTCGAGCCCCGGCCAATCGGCTGCGTCGATCGGCACCCGTTCGCATCCGCCGTCGGCGACGACGCGGGCGACGACCTCCTCGCCCTCCAGCGGGTCGAGCGAGCAATTGGAAAAGACGATGAGGCCGCCGGGCTTCACCAGGGTAAGCGCATGCCGCAGCAGCCGTTCCTGCAGCCTGGCAAGCTTCTCGACGTCCGGCGGGCCTTTCGTCCAGAGCACGTCGGGATGCCGCCGGGTGGTGCCCGTCGAGGAGCAGGGGGCGTCGAGAAGCGCCGCGTCAAAGAGCTCTTCCGGCCGGAACTCGGCCATGTCGCTCTCCTTGGTCCGGGCCTCGAAGCCCAGCCGCTCGAGGTTCGCCTTGAGCCGCCGCAACCGGCTTGACGACTGATCGAGCGCAGTCACCTCCGCCCCGCGAGGACAAGCTGCGCCGTCTTGCCGCCGGGCGCAGCGCAGAGATCGACCACCTTTTTCCCGTGAATATCGCCGAAAAGGCGGGCCGGAATGGAAGCAGCCGCGTCCTGGACCCACCAGGCCCCTTCCGAAAAGCCTGAAAGCGACGGGATCGAACCGGAGAAGTCCTGAAGACGAACGGAGCCGGTCGGCAACACGGTGCCAGCGAGCCGTTCCGCCCAGGACGCCGCATCGGATTTCACGGTCACGTCAATGGCGGCGGGAACGAGCTGCGCCTCGGAGATGCGCTCGGCCTGGTCGGGACCGTAACAGGCGACGAGCCTGTCGAAGAACCAGCCGGGCATCGCCGGCACTTGCTGCAGCTTTTCGAGAATTTCGTCCTTTTCACGCGAAAGCCGCCGCAATACGGCGTTGACGAGGCTTGCGAAGCGGCGGTTGCGCGGGTCGGACTGGGCCTGTTCCACTGCGAGATCGACTGCCGAATGATCCGGAACCTCGAGATAGAGAATCTGCGCGGCGGCAACGGTAAGCACGTGTTCGAGAGCCCGCGCACCCTCGGGGAGAGGCGTTTGCAGAAGCGAGTCGATGGCCGCGCGAATGCGCGGCAGATGGCGGAGTGCCGAGTTGAGAATGGCGCGCACCAGCGCGCGATCTGCTTCGCTCAACTCGCGATAGGCCGGGTTCCCGCGCTCCGGATCGAGCATTCCGTCGAGCGGCGTCTTGCGGTCCACCACCGCTGCCAGGATCTTGGCAGCCGCCTGGCGGCTCTTCAAGCCCGGTTTGGCCGCGGCATCGGCGTCGGGCCGGGCTCCTCCCGCTCTTGAGCGATTGTGCTCGCGGGATCGTTTCGGACGTGAATCGTTCTTGCGGTTTTCGGGCATCAGGACCAGGGGCCTTTCGGCGGTTCGGAACCACCGCGACCCCAGCCGGTTCTCGGGACAGAGCGCGATTTGCGCCCTGCATTATCAGGGCGGACCGGCGCCGTCGAGCCCGTGGACGTCTCGCGGGCCATTCTCTCCAGAGCCGCCACCCGGTTCTCCGTGTTCGGATGGGTCGAGAACAGATTGTCCATCCGCTCGCCCGAGAGGGGATTGATGATGAACATATGCGCCGTCGCCGGATTGCGCTCGGCGTCATTGTTATGGATGACCTGCGCGGCACCGGCGATCTTGCGAAGCGCCGAGGAAAGCCAGAGTGGATTGCCGCAGATCTCCGCGCCGCGGCGGTCGGCGGAATATTCGCGTGTACGGCTGATCGCCATCTGTACCAGCATGGCCGCGAGCGGGGCGACGATCATCGCGATCAGCACGCCGATGAAGCCGAGCGGATTGTTGTTCTCGCGGTTGCCACCGAAGAAGAAGGCGAAATTGCCAAGCATGGAAATCGCACCGGCGAGCGTCGCCGTCAGCGTCATCGTCAAAGTGTCGCGATACTGGATATGGGCGAGCTCATGCGCCATAACCCCGGCAACCTCTTCGTAGGAGAGCGAATGCAGCAATCCCGTCGAAGCGGCGACCGCAGCGTTCTCGGGATTGCGGCCGGTGGCGAAGGCATTCGGCTGCGGGCTGTCGATGACGTAGACGCGCGGCATCGGCAGGCCGGCATTCTTCGCCAGATCGCGGACAATGCCGTAATATTCCGGCGCGCTGCGCTCGTCCACCTCCTGCGCCCGGTACATCCGCAGGACCATCCGGTCGGAATTCCAGTAGGAGAAGAAGTTCATGCCCGCGGCGATGACGAGGGCGATCATCATGCCACCGCGGCCGCCGATGACATAGCCGACGGCCATGAAGAGGACGGTCATGAAGGCAAGCAGCATTGCCGTGCGCATGAGGTTCATGAATGAGCTCCAACCATATCGGTGTCCTTTCCGCGCCTCCTGGAAAGCCGCTTGCAGCCGCTTCGTTCCATTCGGTACGCGCAAAGGTTTCACGTGAATCAAGCGTTTCCGTTCACACGGAAGTGCCTATATGATGGGTATAAACGGCCAGCTCTTCAATATCGTTACGGAAACCGCGACCGGTATGCAGAACGACAACGACAATTCTCCCGACCGCCCCAAACGTCCGCTTTCCCCGGCAGCGCTGCGCGCTCTGAAGGAGGCCGAAGAGAGGCGACGTGCCGAAGCGCCGAAGGATATGCCGGCGGAACTGGGCGGACGCGGCGGCCTCGACCCGGCTCGCTTCGGCGATTGGGAGATCAAGGGCCGCGCGATCGATTTCTGAGGGCAGGTCGTTTCAATTTCGTTTCGGTAGCGAATCGAGCGCTGCGTTCGGGGCTGGTGGAGGGCGGGGTTGAGCCCCTCATCCTAACCTTCTCCCCGCAATGCCCCTTCGCCCCGCTTGCGGGGAGAAGGTGCGGCAGCGGGATAAGTGGCTCTCGCCACCCAGCTCACATCACGCGCGGTTCTGACGATTGGCGATCAGGTCGTCGACGACACCTGGATCTGCGAGCGTCGACGTGTCGCCGAGCGAACCGAAATCGTCCTCGGCGATCTTGCGGAGAATCCGGCGCATGATCTTGCCCGAGCGTGTTTTCGGCAGGCCGGGGGCGAACTGAATCTTGTCCGGCGTCGCGATCGGCCCGATCTCCGAGCGGACGTGCTTGACGAGCGCCTGGCGCAGTTCGTCGTCTCCGACCTCGCCGGCCATCAGCGAAACGTAGCAATAGATCCCCTGACCCTTGATCGGATGCGGATAGCCGACGACCGCCGCCTCGGAAACGAGGTTGTGCGAGACGAGCGCCGATTCCACCTCCGCCGTGCCGAGCCGGTGGCCGGAGACGTTCAGCACGTCGTCGACACGGCCGGTGATCCAATAGTAGCCGTCCTCGTCGCGGCGGCAGCCGTCACCCGTGAAATACTTGCCCTTGTAGGTGGAGAAGTAGGTCTGGATGAAGCGTTCGTGGTCGCCATAGACCGTCCGCATCTGCCCGGGCCAGCTGTCGGTGATGCAGAGGTTGCCGTCGGCCGCGCCCTCTACGACCTTGCCGTCACTGTCTACGATCTGCGGCTGGACGCCGAAGAAGGGCCGCGTCGCCGAGCCGGGTTTGAGATCGGTGGCCCCCGGCAGCGGCGTGATCAGTATGCCGCCGGTCTCAGTCTGCCACCAGGTATCGACGATAGGGCAACGCTCGTCGCCGACAACGTGATAGTACCACTCCCAGGCTTCCGGATTGATCGGTTCGCCGACCGTTCCGAGCAGGCGCAGCGAAGAGCGTGAGGAGCGCTTGACGAAATCGTCGCCCGCTCCCATCAGCGAGCGGATCGCGGTCGGCGCGGTGTAGAAGATGTTGACCTTGTGCTTGTCGACCACTTCCCAGAACCGTCCCGCGTCGGGGAAGTTCGGCACGCCCTCGAACATCAGCGTCGTCGCCGCATTGGCGAGCGGCCCGTAGACGATGTAGGAGTGGCCGGTGACCCAGCCGACATCGGCCGTGCACCAGTAGATGTCGCCGTCCCGGTAGTCGAACACGTATTGATGCGTCATCGAAGCGTAGACGAGATAGCCGCCGGTCGTGTGCAGCACGCCCTTCGGCTTGCCGGTCGAGCCGGACGTATAGAGGATGAAGAGCGGGTCCTCCGCGTTCATCTTTTCCGGCGGGCAATGCGGCTCCACCGTCGCGGTCTCCTGATGATACCAGAGATCGCGGCCCGGAGCCCAGCCGACTTTGCCGCCGGTGCGGCGCACGACCAGGACCTTGCTGACCATTACGTGCTGCCTGGCAGCGATATCGACCGCCGTATCGGTATTCTCCTTGAGCGGAATCGGCTTGCCGCCGCGCAGGCCCTCGTCGCAGGTGATCACGAAGGTGGACTCGCAATCGACGATTCGGCCGGCCAGCGCCTCGGGCGAAAAGCCGCCGAAAACGACCGAATGGATCGCGCCTATGCGCGCGCAGGCGAGCATCGCATAGGCCGCTTCGGGGATCATCGGCATGTAGATGGTGACGCGGTCGCCCTTCTTGACGCCGTGCTTCTTCATGACGTTGGAAAGACGGCAGACCCTGTCGTACAGCTCGTTATAGGTGATCTTCTTGTCGAGATAGGGATTGTCTCCCTCCCAGATGATCGCGGTCTTGTCGCCGTGCGTCTTCAGGTGACGGTCGATGCAATTGTAGGACACATTGGTCAGTCCGTCTTCGAACCACTTGATCGAGACATCGCCCTCGAAGGAGGTATTCTTGACCTTTGTATAGGGCTCGAACCATTCGATCCGCTTGCCGTGCTCGCCCCAAAACTTCTCCGGATCGGCAACGCTCTCGCGATACCATTCGAGATAGGTCGCATTGTCGAGCAGCGTGCGGTTCCTGGCCGCTTCTAGGACCGGGTAGGTCTTGACGTCCATAATTTTCCTCCCTGCGCATTTCTGGTCAGATCATGGGCGGATACCGGCGGAAAACTGCGCACAGAGTTCCTCATTCCGCCCTGGATCGGCTCCCACCGGTCCTTTGCGACAATTCATAAGCAGGTCGCTTCCGGTCCGCAATTAGACAAAAGCACATTTGAAAGTGAAGAATTGCAATTTCGAGACAAGAACGGTATAGAACCCCCAATTCCCGGAAATGAGTGGTAGACTCCACGGCCCGCGACACCGGCGCGGACGGACAAAAGGACTATATCCATGGCTCAGCAACTGCTTATGCCCAAGGCAACAGCCGTCTGGCTGGTTGACAACACCGCACTCTCGTTCGACCAGATCGCGCAGTTCTGCAAGCTGCACCCGCTCGAGGTCAAGGCGATTGCCGACGGTGAATCGGCGCAGGGTATCAAGGGCCTCGATCCGATCGCTACCGGCCAGCTTTCGCGCGACGAGATCGCACGCGCCGAAGGAAATCCGAATCACAAACTCAAGCTTTCGGAGCCGAAGGTCCGCGTCCCGGACTCCAAGCGCAAGGGCCCGCGCTACACGCCGGTCTCCAAGCGTCAGGACCGCCCGAACGCCATTCTGTGGCTGGTCCGCAACCATCCGGAACTGAAGGACGCGCAGATCTCGCGTCTTGTCGGCACGACGAAGGCGACGATCGAGCAGATTCGCGAGCGCACCCACTGGAACTCCGCCAACCTGACGCCGATGGACCCGGTGACTCTCGGCCTCTGCTCGCAGATCGACCTGGACCTGGAGGTCGAGCGCGCCTCCAAGGGGCGCCCGCTTCCTTCCGCAGCCGAGACCGGCGCGACGCTCGAATCCGCGCAGGAGACCGAGAAGCTCGACTACGGCCACGATCGCGAAGAGGAGAAGGAAATCGACGCCGATGCCGTCTTCGCCAAGCTGAAGTCGCTGAAGTCGGACCGCAAGGACGACGAGGAAGACGACTACTGATCGGTTCGCCATCTGCGAGATGAGAAAACCCGGATCGCAACATCCGGGTTTTTTATTGACCGTCGCTGACGGAAAACCGTTACACGCTTTCCTGGAAGTGCTCTAAACGCCAATCCCCTTGGACCGCAACAGTTCGGTAATCTCGTCGAGGATCGACGGATCGTCGATCGTCGCCGGCATCGTCCAGGGCTGGCGGTCGATGATCTTCTGGATCGTCGAGCGCAGGATCTTGCCGGATCGCGTCTTTGGCAGCCGCTTGACGCAGACCGCCGTCCTGAAGGCGGCGACCGGCCCGATGCGCTCGCGCACGAGGCCGATGACCTCCTTCTCGATTTCTTCTGTTTCACGGGAAACATTGGCGTTGATGACCAGGAAGCCCGCCGGCACCTGCCCCTTGAGGGGATCGGCGATGCCGATCACGGCGCATTCGGCGACATCCGGATGGCTGGCGCAAACCTCTTCCATGGCCCCCGTCGACAGCCGGTGTCCCGCAACGTTGATGATGTCGTCGGTCCGCGCCATGATGAAGATATAGCCGTCCTCGTCGAGATAGCCGGCATCCGCCGTTTTGTAGAAGCCGGGATATTCCTCGAGATAGGCCGCATGGAAGCGGTGATCGGCATTCCAGAGCGTCGGCAGGCAGCCGGGCGGCAAAGGCAGCTTGATCACGACATTGCCGAGCGTGCCGGTTTCCACCGGGTGGCCCGCGTCGTCGACGACCTGCACGTCGTAGCCGGGGAGGGGAACCGCCGGGGAACCGTATTTTACCGGCAGGAGGCCGAGACCCAATGGATTGCCGGCGACGGGCCATCCTGTTTCCGTCTGCCACCAGTGATCGATCACCGGAACCTTCAGCGCCCGTTCCGCCCAGCGGATCGTGTCCGGGTCGGCCCGCTCGCCGGCAAGATAGAGCGCCCGGAACCGCGACAGGTCGTAACGGCCTGCATGGACAGCTTCCGGATCCTCTTTCCGGATCGCTCGCAGCGCCGTCGGCGCGGTGAACATGACGGCGACGCCGTGTTCGGAAATCACGCGCCAATAGGTTCCGGGGTCGGGCGTCCCGACTGGCTTTCCTTCGAAGAGGATCGACGTGCAGCCGTTGAGGAGCGGCCCGTAGACGATGTAGGAATGACCGACCACCCAACCGATGTCGGAAGCCGCCCAGAACACGTCGCCGGCATTGACGCCGAAGAAGTTCTCCATCGACCATTTGAGCGCGACCATATGGCCGCCATTGTCCCGCACGACGCCTTTCGGCTGACCGGTCGTCCCGGACGTATAGAGGACATAAAGCGGATCGGTGGAGGCGACCGGCGTGCAAGAGGCTTCCTCACCGGCGTCTCTGGCCTGCGCAAGCGCCTCGGCGAAATCGATGTCGCGGCCGCGAATCATCGAGGCGGCGAGCATATCGCGCTGATAGATCAGGCAATGGGCCGGCTTGTGCCTGGCCGTTTCGATCGCCTGATCGAGCAGAGGCTTGTAGGCGACGGTCCGACCGGGCTCCAGCCCGCAGCTTGCCGAGACGACGAGCTTTGCCTGGCAATCATCGATGCGCATGGCGAGTTCGTTGGCGGCAAAGCCGCCGAAAACGACAGAATGCACCGCGCCGATCCGCGCTGCCGCGAGCATGGCGATCGCCGCCTGCGGAATCATCGGCATGTAGATGATGATGCGATCGCCCTTGTCGACGCCCAGCTTGCGGTAGATTGCAGCCATTGCCTTCACATCGGCGAGCAGCTCCGCATAGGAGATCCTCTCGATCCGGCCGGTGACGGGGCTGTCATAGATAAAGGCCGGCTGCTCGCCTCGGCCGGCCTCGACATGCCGGTCGAGGCAGTTGTGGCAGGTGTTGGTGACGCCGTCCGGAAACCAGTGGCCATAGGTGCCGCCGGCAGGCTCGAAAATGCGCGCCGGCCGCTCGAACCAGTCAATCGCCGATGCGGCATCTGCCCAGAAGCCGTGCGGATCGGCCTTCCACGCGGCATACACTTCGGAATAGCGGCTCGCCATATCCGTTTCCTCCCACTCGCTCTCCGGACGAGAAGCCCGGTTCCTCCACTTCGCAAGATAGGCGAACGGAGGTAAACGGGAACCCCGACCAAAGGGTAATGGGATTGGAACTCAGCGCGCTCCGAAAATGGCGGAGCCTACCCGCACGCCGGTGGCGCCGAAGGCGATTGCCGTTTCGAAATCGCCCGACATGCCCATGGAGAGCCTGGAAAGGCCGCACTGATCGGCAAGCTTGGCGAGCAGGGCGAAGTGCGGTCCCGGATTTTCGTCCAGCGGGGAATGCACATCAGTCCTTCGATGTTCAGAGCCAACTCGTCACGGCAAAGCCCGACGAAAGCGGCCGCGTCGTCCGGCGCGATGCCAGCTTTCTGCGGCTCGAGACCCGTGTTCACCTGAACATAGAGGCGGATATCGCGCCCCTGGCGCTGCATTTCGGCGGCGACCGCGCGCGCGATCTTCTCCCTGTCGATCGTCTCTATGACGTCGAAGAGCGCAACGGCGTCTGCAGCCTTGTTGGATTGCAGCGGACCGATCAGGTGCAGCTCGATGTCCGGGGTCTCACGCTTGAGCGCGGGCCATTTCGCTTGCGCCTCCTGCACGCGGTTCTCGCCGAAGAGGCGCTGGCCAGCCTCAATCACCGGCCGGATCGTCTCGGCGTCGAAGGTTTTCGACACGGCCACCAGACTGACGGCATTTTCCGAACGCTTCGCCGACTTCTCACTTGCGCGAATCCGGCTCAGCACTTCGTTCAGCCGTTCCTCGACTTCCATTCCACGCTCCCGTTCAAGATCGTCTAGACATCTTCGCTTGCGGCTTATTGAAACTTGCAACGCTTGCCAAGTCCAGCGCAACCCGGAGCGGGCGGGTTCGCTTTGGGCGCGGCGTTATCCTTCCCGCGCTTGAAATGCCAAATCGAAGGGATCGCCCGGCGAATCCTTCAAAACTTGACGCTTGGGGCGTTTCGTGGTGAAGGTCACGCCAGCTATCACGCGCGGGCGCTCGCGCCCGGCAGAATTTCCGGAACATCGACAAAGACATGGCTACCGAACGATATAATCCGCGCGATGCCGAACCGCGCTGGCAGCACCAATGGGAAGCGGGCAAGGTCTTCGAGACGAAGAACGACGATCCGCGCGACAAATATTACGTCCTGGAGATGTTCCCCTATCCGTCCGGGCGGATCCACATGGGTCACGTGCGCAATTACACGATGGGCGACGTGGTCGCCCGCTACAAGCGCGCCCGCGGCTTCAACGTGCTGCACCCGATGGGCTGGGACGCCTTCGGCATGCCGGCGGAAAACGCTGCCATGGAGCGCGGCGTTCATCCGGCGAGCTGGACCTACCAGAACATCGCCTCGATGAAGGCGCAGCTCAAGGTCATGGGGCTTTCGCTCGACTGGAGCCGGGAGTTTGCGACCTGCGATCCCGAATATTACCAGCGCCAGCAGCATCTTTTCCTCGATTTCCTTGAAAAAGGCCTGGTCTACCGAAAGCAATCGAAGGTCAACTGGGACCCGGTCGACAATACCGTGCTCGCCAACGAGCAGGTGATCGAAGGCCGCGGCTGGCGCTCCGGCGCGCTCGTTGAACAGCGCGAGCTGACGCAATGGTTCTTCCGCATCACCGACTTCAGCCAGGATCTGCTCGACGCGCTCGACACGCTCGACGAGTGGCCCGAAAAGTGCGGCTGATGCAGAAAAACTGGATCGGCCGTTCGGAAGGGCTGTCGGTGCGGTGGGAGCTCGATCCGGCGACGGTCCCCGGCGAGGAGAAGGAAGTCACCGTCTATACGACGCGGCCCGATACGCTGTTCGGCGCCTCCTTCCTGGCGATCTCCGCCGATCATCCGCTCGCCAGGGATGCCGCGGCCAAGAACGCCGAGATCGAAGCCTTCTGCGAGGAATGCCGGCGCGCGGGCACGTCGCTCGCCGCACTGGAGACGGCGGAGAAGAAGGGCATCGACACCGGCATCCGCGCGCGGCACCCCTTCGATCCGAACTGGGAGCTGCCGGTCTACGTCGCCAATTTCGTGCTGATGGACTACGGCACCGGCGCCATCTTCGGCTGCCCTTCGGGCGACCAGCGCGACCTGGACTTCGCCCGCAAATACGATCTGCCGGTCGTTCCGGTGGTGATGCCGAAGGATGCCGATCCGCAGACCTTCACGATCGGCGACGAGGCCTATGACGGCGACGGCGTGATGATCAATTCGCGCTTCCTCGACGGGCTCTCGGCGCAAGAGGCGTTCGAGACCGTCGCCTCCAGACTCGAAAACGATCTGCTGAACGGCACGCCGCGTGGCGAGCGCAAAGTCAATTTCCGCCTGCGCGACTGGGGCATTTCCCGCCAGCGCTACTGGGGCTGCCCGATCCCGGTCATCCATTGCGACGACTGCGGCGTCGTTCCGGTGCCGAAGGCAGACCTGCCCGTGACGCTGCCGCCGGACGTGACCTTCGACAAGCCCGGCAATCCGCTCGACCGTCACCCGACTTGGCGTCACGTCGCCTGCCCGCAATGCGGCAAGGACGCACGCCGGGAAACCGACACGATGGATACCTTCGTCGATTCCTCCTGGTACTTCACCCGCTTCACGGCGCCCTGGGAGGACAACCCGACGGATCCGAAAGCGGCCAATCACTGGCTGCCGGTCGACCAGTATATCGGCGGCATCGAGCATGCGATCCTGCATCTGCTCTATTCGCGCTTCTTCACCCGCGCGATGAAGGCGACCGGCCACGTGGCCCTGGACGAGCCTTTCAAGGGGCTGTTCACGCAGGGCATGGTCGTCCACGAGACCTATAGCCGCGGCGAAGGCGCGCAGCGGGAATGGATCACGCCCGCCGAAATCCGCGTCGAGGAAACAGACGGACAGCGGCGCGCGGTCCACATCGAGACCGGCGAGGAAATTGCCATCGGCTCGATCGAGAAGATGTCGAAGTCGAAGAAGAACGTCGTCGACCCGGATGACATCATCGGCTCCTACGGGGCCGACACTGCACGCTTCTTCGTGCTCTCCGATTCGCCGCCGGATCGCGACGTTATCTGGTCCGAAGCAGGCGTCGAAGGCGCCCATCGCTTCGTGCAGCGCGTCTGGCGTCTTCTGACCGAGGCCGCGGAGAAGCTGCGTGCCGTCGATACCGCACCGGCAAGCGGAGGCGAGGGGCTTGCCGTGTCCCAGGCCGCGCATCGCACTCTCAAGGCGGTAGAGGCCGACTATGACAAGCTCGCCTTCAACAAGGCGGTCGCACGCATTTACGAACTGGTGAATGCCATGGCCGGCCCGCTGACGCAGGTCGCGAGCGGCAAGACGGACAACGCTCTGACTGCTGCGGTAAAGGACGCCGCCACGATCCTGATCAACCTGATCGCGCCGATGATGCCGCATCTTGCGGAAGAATGCTGGCGGGAGATCGGCGGCAAAGGTCTGATCGCCGAGATGCCCTGGCCGAAATTCGATGCTGCGCTCATCGTCGAGAACGAGATCACGCTGCCGGTCCAGGTCAACGGGAAAAAGCGCGCCGATTTGACAATCGCGCGCGACGCAGATCAGAGTGCGATCGAAAGCGCCGTGCTCGCACTCGACGCCGTCAAGGCCGCGCTCAACGGCGGCAGCCCGAAGAAGATCATCGTCGTGCCTCAGAGGATCGTCAATGTCGTTGTCTGATATAGCTGGCTTCCGTCTTCGGTCCTTGGGCTTCGTAGCCGGCGCATTGTCGCTCGCGGCACTTGGCGGCTGCCAGGTCAGGCCCCTTTATTCCGACGGTCCTACCGGTTCGACCTCTGTTGCGCTTGCCGCGATCGAGATTTCGGAAGCCGACGATCGCGTCGAGCAGGAAGTCCGAAATGCCCTCGTCTTCCTGACGTCGCGTGGTCAAGGCGAACCGGTCAATCCGCAATATCATCTGGCGCTCAGCGTCTCGCACCGGACGATGGGCGTGCTCTATGAGAGCACGGATCTCGACAATGACGACGACGACGCCGGAGCCGGCCGCATCGTCGTGAAAGCGGACTACAACCTGACCAAGACCGCCACCGGCGAAACCGTGAAGTCAGGGAACCGGACGGCCGTCGCTTTGGTCGACTTCCCCCAGCAGGAATTCGCCAAGATACGCGCCGTGCGCGATGGCGAGAATCGCGCCGCCAAGGAACTGGCGGAGATCATCGGGGCCGACCTCGCAGCCGCTCTCGGCCGCTGATCCGTTCGTCAGATGAGCGAGGTCAAGTCGCACGAATTCGATAATTTCCTGCAGCGATCTGCGGCGATCTACCGGCTTTTCCTGCTCTACGGTCCCGATCGCGGCCTCGTCTCGGAACGCGCGTCCGAACTCGCCGGCAGCTTCGGCCTTCCTCTCGATGATCCTTTCGCCGTCGTCAAGCTTGATGCCGGGTCATTGCAGGGCGCGGGAAGCGTGCTGGACGAAGTCAATGCCATCGGTCTTTTCGGCGGCGATAAGCTGGTCTGGGTGCGCGGTGCGTCCGCTGAGAAGGCGCTCACCGAAGCGCTGCAGATTCTCGCGACCGACCCGCCCGCCGGCGCCCGGCTCATCATAGAAGCGGGCGACCTCAAGAAGGGGGCGGCGCTCAGGAAAGTGGGCGAGACTTCCCGCTCCGTCGCTTCGATCGCCTGCTACAGCGACGACGTCAGGGGCCTGCAAGCACTTGTCGACAAGGAACTTTCGGAAGCGGGCCTTCGCATCGGTCCCGCCGCACGCGAACGTCTGGTGGAGGCGCTCGGGGGCGACCGCATGGCATCGCGCAACGAGCTCCGGAAACTCGCCCTCTATTGCCGCGGCAAGGATTTGGTCGACGAGGACGACGTTCTCGGCATCGTCGGCGACGCCAGCGCCATTTCGGTCGATGATGCGGTCGATGCGGTATTGAAGGGCGACGCCGACGCGCTGCTGCACGCGATGAAGAAGATCACGACATCCAAGACGCCGCCTTTCCTCGTGCTTCAGGCCTGCCTGAGGCAATTCCAGCAGCTCGACGTGATGCGTGCCGAAATGGATGCGGGCCGCCAGTCCGCGGGTCAGGTCGTCGCAAGCCTTGGCCGCGGCCTCCACTTCCGCCGCAAGCCGGTTGTCGAAGCGGCGCTGAAACACTGGACCGC
This sequence comes from Sinorhizobium prairiense, assembly GCF_029201645.2. Lineage (NCBI taxonomy): Bacteria > Pseudomonadati > Pseudomonadota > Alphaproteobacteria > Hyphomicrobiales > Rhizobiaceae > Sinorhizobium > Sinorhizobium prairiense. Next base: position 3,165,714 of record NZ_CP104131.1, on the reverse strand, counting down.
TCCGGCGATCCGGCGCGAATTGGGCCGCCTGCAGGCGACCATCTATCAAAGCCGCAGCCGCCAGAGCCTCGAGGAAAGTCTGGTGATCCAGAATCTCCTGGCGATCACGATCCAGTCTGCGCGGCGTTGAGGGTGTTCGTCAACGCCGCTCGAGCAGCCGGCAAATCTCTTCCAATTGGTCGAGCGTCTTGTATGTAATCTTGAGATGCCCGCCGCTGGCCTTGTGGTTGACGCTCACTTCCAGGCCGAGGCTATCGGACAGGGTGCGCTCCAGCGCCAGCGTATCGGCGTCCTTCTCCTCACGCTGGCGGCCCTTTGCGTAGTTGGGATCGTTCTGCGATTTGATGTCGTTCTGCGCCAGCCGTTCGGCCTCGCGGACCGAAAGACCTTTCGAGACGACCGCACGCGCCAAGGTCACCGGGTCCGATGTGGGTATAAGCGCGCGGGCGTGGCCCGCGGAAAGGCTGCCATCGGAAAGCATGTCGCGCACGGGCTCCGGCAGCTTCAGAAGGCGAAGGCTGTTCGCAACATGGCTCCGGCTCTTGCCGATGATGTCGCCGAGATCGTTCTGCGTGTAGCCGTGTTCCGCGATCAGTTGCTCGTAGCCCAGGGCCTCTTCGAGGGGGTTGAGGTCGGAGCGCTGAACGTTCTCGACAATGGCGATCTCCAGCGCCGTCCTGTCGTCGACATCGCGCACGATGACCGGTATTTCGGTGAAGCCCGCAAGTTGCGCCGCGCGCCAGCGCCTTTCACCGGCAATGATCTCATAGCGGTCGTGACCGACGGTGCGCACGACGACCGGCTGAACGATCCCGTGCTGGCGGATCGAGCTTGCAAGGTCCTGAAGCTCAGCCTCGTCGAACTGTCGGCGGGGGTTGCGAGGGTTGCGGGAAACGAACTCGATCGGGATCCGCCGATCGGCGCTGATTGCGGCGGCCGGAGCCGCGCCGGTGTGCAGCGGCTGGTCCATTTCGCCGATCAAGGCGGCAAGGCCGCGACCCAGACGCCTCTTGGAGCTGTCATCGTTCATCTGACACCTGATTAGTTACGCTACCGAAACGATTAAGCGGCCTTCCGCTGCCTCTCGCGCTGAATGACTTCCGAGGCCAGTTGGAGATAAGCCTGACTTCCGGCGCATTTGAGATCATAAAGAATGGCCGGCTTGCCGTAGGAAGGGGCCTCGGACACCCGCACGTTGCGGGGAATGAGGGTATGATAAACCTTATCTCCCAAATGCAAGCGAACGTCACTGACGACTTGCTGGGCAAGATTGTTCCGGGAATCGAACATGGTCAGCACGATTCCCTGAATATCGAGGCCTGGATTCACCGTCTGCCGCACCTGCTCGACCGTCTCCAGCAGCTGGCTCAAGCCTTCGAGGGCAAAAAACTCGCACTGCAATGGTACGAGAACCGAATGCGCGGCTGCCATTGCATTCATCGTCAAAAGATTGAACGATGGCGGGCAGTCGACCAGCACATAGGAATAAGCAAGAGCATCCACCGAAGCCAAAGCCTTACGGAGCCGGAAAACCCGATCCGATTCCTTGGAAATCTCCATTTCGACGCCGAGCAGATCCATGGTCGAAGGCACGATGGCCAGATTTGGCACCGCCGTATCCTGAGCAATCTGGCCGATCGAATGGGTCCCCATCATCAGCTCGTAGGAAGACAGATGCCGGGCACGACGCTGGATACCGAGCCCGGTGCTGGCATTGCCTTGCGGATCGAGATCGACGATCAGCACCCTTTCACCGATGGCGGCGAGCGCAGTAGCAAGATTGATGGCCGTCGTCGTTTTGCCGACGCCGCCCTTCTGATTGGCAATAGTGATGATCCGATTCTTTGGGCCAAACATGTTTCGCTCGCCTATCACTTCGTCCGACGTGAAAGATTTGCAATCTCGAGCACAACCGAATCCGGCTCGACGACACTTGCATGTTTTATCAGATCGAATTGAAAGCGGCTAACGGCTTTGTCGACTTCCTGCTGATAATCCCGCCCTTTGTGAAAGAATGCCACCGTTTTGGAGTCTTCCATGAGCATCCATGGCGCACAATGATCGAGCAGTTGGCTCAGATCGGCGAGCGCACGCGCCGAAATCGCGTCGCAATTCGGAATTTCAGCCGGTGCCGCTTCGATTCGAATCGGATGAACGGAACCCCTGGCACCGATTTCCCTGAGCGCGACGCGTAAAAAGGCAGCCTTCTTGTTATTGCTCTCGACCAGGTGAACCCATCCGTTCTCTGCCTCGGAAAGACAAATGGCCGTAATGACACCGGGAAATCCTCCGCCGCTTCCGAGATCGACCCAGGTCTTCGGGGCAGGGGAGAGTTGATAAAGCTGGAGGCTATCGAGGATATGCCGCTGCCATAGATCCCCTAGCGTCGAGGGGGCGACGAGATTGATCGATCGCGCCCATTTCTGGAAGAGGGAGGCAAAATGCTCGAGCTTTTCGACCGTTTCACGTGAAACACGCAATCCGTTCAGTGCCGGAACTATACTCGCTTGCATTGTATACCCTATCCACCCACACGTTGTGCCTGGCGATCCTGCCTTCGTAGCCAAGACAGAATGAGAGATATCGCCGCGGGCGTCACGCCATCGACCTTCATAGCCTGGGCGAGGTTCCGCGGCTTGTGGTGTGCCAATTTTTGCTTCAACTCGTTCGAAAGGCCGGGAAGCACGTCGTAATTGAAATCATCCGGTATGGTCGTATTTTCGTCACGCCTTACACCGGCAATGTCAGTGGCCTGGCGATCCATATAGACAGCATAGGCCGCATCGATCTCCAGCGCCTCGACCACCCCGGCCGGAATGTTTTGAAGTTCGGACCATACCGGTTTCAAGGCGGCTATCGACTGATCCGGATAAGAGAGGATATCGAAAGCGGTACGACGCTGGCCGTCCTGATTGAGCTTCAGGCCGAAACGCTTGCCCTCGCTTGGCGTAACCGAAAGTGACTGCAGGAGCCTGCGTCCCGTCTCGAAGGAATGCTTCCATGCCTCGAAGCGTTGACGGCGCGCGTCGCCGACACATCCGAGCGCAACACCCGCCGGCGTCAACCGCATATCGGCATTGTCTGCGCGCAGCGACAGCCTGTATTCCGCCCGCGAAGTAAACATACGATAGGGTTCGCTTATGCCCCGCGAAGTCAGGTCATCAATCATCACGCCGATATAGGAGTCCGTGCGGCTGAAGACATAGGGAGCCCGTCCGCTCGCGCGAAGCGCGGCATTCAAACCGGCAACGAGCCCCTGAGCTCCGGCTTCTTCATATCCCGTCGTGCCGTTTATCTGACCCGCAAGATACAGTCCGGGCATTTTGCGCACGCCCAAGGAGAGTTCCAGCTCCCGCGGATCGACATGATCGTACTCGATCGCGTAACCCGGCTGGAGAATCTTGACCTGCTCCAGACCGGGAATCGTACGAATGAAGGCGTCCTGCACATCCTCGGGAAGGGAGGTCGAAATCCCGTTCGGATAGACGGTGTCATCGTCTAGTCCCTCCGGCTCCAGAAAGATCTGGTGACCATCTCTCTCGCCGAAGCGGACGATCTTGTCCTCGATAGAGGGGCAGTAGCGTGGGCCAACGCCTTCGATCTGTCCCGAATACATCGCGGACTGGTGAATGTTATCGGCGATAATCTTATGCGTCGCATCCGTGGTCCGCGTCACGCCGCAATCGATCTGGCGATTGATGATTGCATCGGTCATGAAGGAGAACGGGACCGGATTTTCGTCCGGACCTTGCCGCCCGACGCGGTCCCAGTCGACCGTGCGTCCGTCCAGGCGCGCCGGCGTGCCGGTCTTCAATCGACCAAGCTGCAGGCCGAAGCGCCGCAGTGTCTCAGAGAGACCCAGGGACGGTTCCTCGCCCACTCGACCGGCGGGTATCTTGCGCTGGCCGATATGAATGAGGCCCTTTAGAAATGTGCCGGTCGTGAGAACGACGGCTGATGCGCGAAAGACTCGGCCGTCCTTCATAATCACGCCACGAACCACACCGTCTTCGGTCAACAGGTCGAAGGCATCCCCTTCGATCACCGAGAGGTGCTCGATCCCGTCGATCTCCCGCTGCATCGCCTCGCGATACAGCTTGCGGTCTGCCTGAGTACGGGGTCCGCGCACTGCGGGCCCCTTGCGCCGGTTGAGAAGCCGGAACTGAATACCCGCGGCATCGGCCACACGTCCCATGAGGCCGTCGAGCGCATCGATCTCCCGTACGAGGTGGCCCTTGCCCAACCCGCCGATCGCGGGGTTGCAGGACATTACTCCGATCGTATTCCTTTTATGTGTGATGAGAACCGTACGGGCGCCGAGCCGCGCGGAAGCAGAGGCAGCCTCGCAACCTGCGTGGCCTCCACCGATCACAATGACATCATAGTCCATCTCAGACATGCTCCAGCCTAGCTTGCTCAGCTTCCGCCTTGATTGTCAGTTCATGCCGTCGAGTCAAGGGCGTTTCACGTGAAACGCCCGAGGCGACTCGCCTGCGTTGTATCCGTCGCGTTATTTTCCGATACAGAACTCGGAGAATATCACGTCCAAAAGGTTCTCCACATCGACCCGCCCAGTAATCCTACCCAGGGCATCTCCTGCTTGCCGAAGCTGCTCAGCACGCAGTTCGAGTTCGGAAGAACTCAGGCTCCGCTCCAGCGCCGAACTGGCCTGTCGCAGACAATCGACGTGGCGCTTCCGGGACGGCATCGCGAGGGCTGTCTTACCGGCCAGATCGGGGAGATGCGACTGCAGTGCCGCCAATAGATCGGCCATGCCTTCACCGGTCCTCGTGGAAAGAAAAATGTCCGCATCCGATGCAGCCCATCGTGGTGAGGGGCGGTCGACCTTGGTTGCAACCCGAATGACGGGGACCGTTTCCGGAAGAGCCTCATCAAGCCGGAATGCTCCCGGTTTTTCCGATAACAGAAGGACAAGATCGGCATCGGCGATAACCTGCCGGGCTCTCCGAATACCCTCCCGCTCCACAAGCTCATCCGTTTCACGAAGTCCCGCCGTATCGAAGAGTTTAACTGAGAATCCGGCTAACGAAAGATCTACGGACAGAACGTCGCGTGTCGTTCCTGCAACCTCCGTCACGATAGCGATGTCCCTTCGGGCCAGTGCATTCAGCAAGCTCGACTTGCCTGCGTTCGGCTCACCGGCAATGACGATCTTGAGCCCGTCCCGGATGATTTCGGCCAGGCCGGCGCGCGCGATATGGCCATCGATTTCCTGCCGGAGTCTGCCGATATCCTCCCAGATCGCGGCGCTGACGGAACCCGGCACATCGTCTTCATCCGCAAAGTCGAGCTCTGCCTCGATCATTGCCCGCGAATGGGTCAGCCGTCGGGCCCAACCGGCATAGAGTGCGGATTGTCCGCCGCCGGAATGCTCTATGGCGAGACGACGCTGCATTTCCGTCTCTGCAGCAATCAGGTCGGCCAGCCCCTCCACCTCCACCAGATCAAGCTTGCCGTTCTGAAAGGCCCGCCTTGCGAACTCTCCGGCCTCCGCATGCCGTAGCCCCTCAGTTGCGGCGAGCTCCTCGAGGATGGCGCTTACCACGGCTCGTCCACCGTGAACCTGCAATTCGCAGCAATCTTCACCGGTGAAAGACGCTGGCGCCGGGAAATAGAGCACCAGGCCGCTGTCCAGCGTTTCACCGTTTCGAGTCCGAATCGTTCTGAGCGCCGCGATGCGTGGCGCAGGCAGGGCTCCGCAAAGTCGCACCAGCGCATCAGCAGTCGCCGGACCGCTCACACGTATAATGGCAACGCCTGCAGGCAGCGAGCCGCTCGAAAGAGCGTAGATCGTATCGGTCGATGGCATCGGCTTACCGGTTTACGCAATGACCAGCAGGTTTGACGCCGGCCATACCCGCCATTTCGGCACATTGAACATTGGGGATCGGGCAGAGCCTCGGAAGCGCAATTGGTGCGACACTCGTCCGGCTATCGCGAAGCCGCCTTATGCACCGAGCCGCGCTCGAAATCAAGTGTCGCTCTGTTTGGGCGCATATCCACCTCGGCGTTTCACGTGAATCACTCCCGTCCCGGGATCACGGCCGATAGGGGAAAACGGCGGCAGAAGGAAGTGCTCCATCCCGGATACGCGAGAGGCCGGCGCTGGGCGGCGCCGGCCTCTCGGCTGAGAAAGAGAGTCTTGCTCTTACGTATTCATCGAGTCGAAGAAGTCGCCGTTGGTCTTCGTCTGCTTCAGTTTGTCGATGAGGAACTCGATCGCGTCGGTGGTGCCCATCGGCGCGAGAATGCGGCGCAGCACGAAGATCTTCTGCAGGTCCTGACGCGGGACCAGGAGGTCCTCCTTACGCGTGCCGGACTTCAGAATGTCCATGGCCGGGAAGATGCGCTTGTCGGCGACCTTGCGGTCGAGGACGATTTCCGAGTTGCCGGTGCCCTTGAACTCTTCGAAGATGACTTCGTCCATACGGCTACCGGTGTCGATCAGAGCCGTTGCGATGATCGTCAGCGATCCGCCTTCCTCGATGTTGCGGGCCGCGCCGAAGAAGCGCTTCGGACGCTGCAGGGCGTTTGCGTCGACACCGCCGGTCAGTACCTTGCCCGATGAGGGAACGACCGTGTTGTAGGCGCGGCCGAGACGGGTGACCGAGTCGAGCAGGATCACCACATCGCGACCGTGTTCGACGAGGCGCTTGGCCTTTTCGATCACCATCTCGGCGACCTGGACGTGGCGTGTCGCCGGCTCGTCGAAGGTCGAGGACACCACCTCGCCCTTGACCGAGCGCTGCATGTCAGTCACTTCCTCCGGTCGCTCGTCGATCAAAAGGACGATCAGGTAGCATTCCGGATGGTTCGCCGTGATCGAATGCGCGATGTTCTGGAGAAGCACCGTCTTACCGGTGCGCGGCGGCGCGACGATCAGGCCACGCTGGCCCTTGCCGAGCGGCGCGACTAGATCGATGACGCGCGCGGAGAGATCCTTGGACGTCGGGACCTCGAGTTCCATCTTGAAGCGCTCGTTCGGATAGAGCGGCGTCAGGTTGTCGAAGTGAACCTTGTGGCGGATTTTTTCCGGATCGTCGAAGTTGATCGTGTTGACCTTCAGAAGTGCGAAATAGCGTTCGCCTTCCTTCGGCCCGCGGATCGGGCCCTCGACCGTGTCGCCGGTCTTCAATGAGAAGCGGCGGATCTGCGACGGCGAAATGTAGATATCGTCGGGACCGGGGAGATAGTTCGCATTCGCCGAGCGCAGAAATCCGAATCCGTCCTGCAGGACCTCGACGACGCCCTCGCCGATAATCTCGATCTCCTGCTGAGCCAGCATTTTGAGGATCGCGAACATCAGCTCCTGCTTGCGCATCGTGCTGGCATTCTCCACCTCGAGCTCTTCGGCAAAGGCCAGGAGGTCGGTCGGCGTCTTGTTCTTAAGTTCTTGAAGCTTCATTTCAGCCATGAAGGGTCCGTGCTTGATAGGGGATTGGGAGCCGGCGCGATTTGTCAGGGAGCTGCGAGGGGGGAAGAGGCAGGCTCTAAAACTTCGTCACAGGCCACAGGAAGAAGGAGATGAGGGAAAATAGCGATTCACGTGAAGCGCCGCAAGGGGTCGCGGCAAATTAGCAGCAACTATTGCAGCTGCGAATCGATTGAATTCAAAATGGTTTCACCACGACGAGGATGACGATGGCGATCATCAGCAAGGTTGGCGCCTCGTTCATCAGCCGCCAATAGCGCGCGTCGCGGCGATTCTCGTCCCGCTGGAAGGCTTTCACCGCGCGGCTGAAATGCACATGCACCAGCGTCAGCAGAAGAACGCAGAGAATCTTCGCATGCAGCCAGCCGCCTATAAAGCCGTAGACGCTCCAGGCGAGGTAAAGTCCGAGCACCCAAGAGATCATCATGGCCGGATTCATGATGACCTTGAGCAGTCGCTGTTCCATCATCTTGAAAGTCTCGGACTGTTCCGACCCGGGCGCTGCATCGGTGTGATAGATGAACAGACGCGGCATGTAGAGCAGCGCCGCCATCCAGGAGATCACCGCGATGATGTGGAGCGCCTTGATCCACAGATAGAGGTCGTCCGGCTGCCCGGCGAAGAGGCCGATCAGCAAAGCCGCAAAGGCCGCGACCGCGATCGCCGCACGAAGGCGCGCCCGTTTACCCGGAACGCTGTCGGTTTGGCGTTCCCCTCTCATAGCTGTCCTTTCATCGCGATCCTCGAACGCGGGCGACGAGTGCGGCAACGTGATCCGGATCGGCGTCCGGCGTTATGCCGTGGCCGAGATTGAAGATCAGCGGCCCCTGGCCGAGGACGTCCAGGATGCGATCGGTTCCATGCTCCAGCGCCGCGCCACCTGCCACGACCCGTACCGGATCGAGATTGCCCTGAACGGGCCCGTCCTTCTGCAATTCGGCCGCGAAGGAGAGCGGCACCGACCAGTCGAGGCCGATTGCATCCGCACCGGTCGCCTGCCGATAATTCTTCAGCAGAAGGCCCGCACCTTTCGCGAAAGCGATGATTCTCGCCGAGGGGCGGCGCGCGCGGACGGATGCGATCATCCGCCGGACGGGCTCGATCGCGAAACGCTGAAACTCCTCCTCGCCGAGCACACCGGCCCAGGAATCGAAGATCTGCACCGCATCGGCGCCGGCATCGATCTGCTCTACCAGATAGTCGGCGGAAATATCGGCGAGCAGCGTCAGAAGCCGCTCGAAAGCCTTAGGATGACGGTAGGCGAAAAGACGCGCAGGCGCCTGGTCCGGCGTCCCGCGGCCGGCGATCATATAGGTCGCCACCGTCCAGGGCGCCCCGCAGAAACCGAGGAGCGTGGTGTCCGTCGGCAGTTCGCGTCTCAGCCGGCCGACGGTCTCGAAAACAGGAGCCAGGTGAGCGATGACGCCATCGGGTCGCAGCCGGCCAATCCCGTCCTCGTCGATCGGGTCCATCCGTGGCCCCTGTCCCTCTTCGAAGCGGACATTGCGCCTGAGCCCATCGGGCACCACGAGAATATCGGAGAAAAGGATCGCGGCGTCGAAGCCGTAGCGGCGGATCGGCTGTAAGGTCACTTCGACCGCGAGATCCGGCGTGTAACAGAGGTCGAGAAAGCTTCCGGCCGTCGCACGCACCGCCCTGTATTCGGGGAGATAGCGTCCTGCCTGTCGCATCAGCCAGATGGGGGGAGGGGTGAGCGTTTTGCCGCTCAAAACCTCCAGCACTTTGCGATGCGTTCCGCTCACTTGCCGCTTCCTAATCTAAAAATAAAACTGAATTTATAAGGTTTCTATTTCTTAGAGTCGGTGGGTATCAAGGATTAAAATCGATCCTCACCCTATCCAGTCCGCCTCAATCTCCGGCAAAGAGGCGGGAGGGATTCCGGCCAATTTGCGCGTTGAGCGGGGAAACCCGGGAAAACACTGCAGAGTCAGTCCTTTGCCGGCGGTCTGGAGTTTGCGGTTCCTGTGGATGAGGAGTCGATCCGCGTGACAATTTGTCGTGGCCATGAGTCTTGTCCACATGCCTGGGCAAGAGATTTCCGGTTCGGTGTCAGATGTGAACAAGTCGCCGCTTTTCCACTTGCCTGAAGCCAGGCGCCGCCGTTAGCTGTTTTTGTCCCGCCTTATCAACAGACCGCGGAGAATTGCGTGGAGAACCGCAAAAACTACTTCCATCTGCATCTGATCTCCGATTCGACCGGCGAAACTCTGATCGCCGCCGGTCGAGCGGCTGCTGCGCAATTCCAGACCTCCCATGCGCTGGAACACGTCTATCCGCTGATCCGCAACCGGAAGCAGCTGATGCAGGTCATGGACGCGGTCGACGGGGCACCGGGGATCGTCCTCTACACGATCGTCGACCGGGAACTTGCGGGCCTCATCGATCAGCGATGCCGCGAGATCGGCGTGCCCTGCGTCTCGGTTCTCGACCCGATCATCGAACTTTTCCAATCCTATCTCGGCTCGCCCTCGCGCCGCCGCTCCGGCGCGCAGCATGTCATGGATGCCGAATATTTCGCCCGGATCGAGGCGTTGAACTTCACGATGGATCATGACGACGGTCAGATTCCCTCCGATTTCAACGAGGCGGATGTGGTCCTTGTGGGTGTGAGCCGCACGTCGAAAACACCGACGAGCATCTATCTCGCCAATCGCGGTATAAAGACGGCGAACATTCCGATCGTGCCGGGCGTGTCCCTGCCCGATGCGCTCCTGAAGGCGACGAAACCGCTCATCGTCGGGCTCATCGCTTCGGCCGAGCGCCTCTCCCAGGTGCGCCAGCATCGCGTGCTCGGAACGACTCAGAACTTCCACGGGGAAGATTATACCGACCGGGCGGCGATCGCCGAGGAGCTGAAATATGCCCGCTCGCTTTGCGCGCGCAACAACTGGCCGCTGATCGACGTGACGCGGCGCTCGATAGAGGAGACTGCCGCCGCAATCGTTGCCCTGCGGCCGCGGCTTAGATAGAGCGAGCCGCAAGAACAGCTTGCAGACCGCGAACACGGAACCGGAAAAATGAAATCCTTGCTCGTATTGGCCTCGGCCAGTCCTTTTCGTCGCACTCTGCTTGCCAATGCAGGACTGGCCTTCGAGGCCCGGGCCGCCGCGATCGACGAGCGTGCGCTCGAGCAGCCGCTGGAAGCGTCTGGTGCTTCGCCGGTCGATGTCGCCCTGGCGCTTGCCGAAGCCAAGGGGAAGGATGTCGCACGGCATTTTCCGAACGCCCTTGTCATCGGTTCGGATCAGACGATGTCGCTTGGAACCCGCGTCTATCACAAGCCCCGGGACATGACGGAAGCCGCCGAGCATCTCCGGTCGCTCTCGGGCAGGACGCACAGTCTCAACAGCGCGATCGTTCTCGTGCGCGGCGACGAGGTCGTTTGGCGGCACGTCTCCACTGCGAAGATGACCGTGCGGCCATTGAGCGATGGCTTCATAGATCGACATCTTGCAAGGGTGGGCGAGAAGGCGCTGACAAGCGTCGGCGCCTATCAGCTCGAAGGCGAGGGCATCCAGCTCTTTGAGACCATCGAGGGCGACTATTTCACCATACTCGGCCTGCCGATGCTGCCGCTTCTCTCCAAACTCCGCGAACTGGGTGCGATCGATGCATGATTCACGTGAAACATTTGTTAACCATGCCTTTGTAACCGGCTATCCGGTGAAGCATTCGCGATCGCCGCTCATTCATGGCCATTGGCTGAAGCAGTTCGGAATTCGGGGAAGCTACCGGGCCCACGAGGTCACGCCCGAGGCCTTTCCCGATTTCATGCGGCAGATCAAGGAAGGAAGAACCGACTTCTGCGGCGGAAATGTCACGATTCCGCATAAGGAGGCCGCCTTCCGGCTGGCTGATCGGCCGGACGAGCTCAGCGCCGAACTCGGAGCGGCCAACACCCTCTGGCTCGAAAATGGAGAAATCCGCGCGACGAACACCGACGGGCGTGGCTTCGTCGCCAATCTGGACGAGAACGCCAAAGGATGGGACCGCATCTCGGCCGCGGTGATTCTCGGTGCCGGCGGCGCCAGCCGAGCGGTGATCCAGGCGATCCGGGACCGAGGGGTCAAGACGATCCATGTGGTGAACCGCACCCCGAGAGGGCGAGGGAACTGGCCGATCGCTTCGGCACGGCGGTGCACGCACATTCGATGGCGGCGCTTCCCGAGGTCGTTTCCGGCGCCGGGCTCTTCGTCAACACGACCTCGCTCGGCATGAACGGCGAGCCGGCGCCGGCGATCGACTTTTCGGGCCTGGCGCCAGACGCCGTCGTCACCGACATCGTCTACGTGCCATTGAAGACGCCGCTGTTGCGGCAGGCGGAAGAGCAGGGCTTCCGCACCGTCGACGGACTTGGCATGCTTCTCCATCAGGCAGTGCCCGGATTCGAGAAATGGTTCGGTCTGAGGCCGGTCGTCGACGAAACGCTAAGACAGATCATCATCAGCGATATGGACAGGCACGCATGATCATCGTCGGGCTTACCGGCTCCATCGGAATGGGAAAATCGACCGCTGCGGGCATGTTCCGGGAACTCGGCGTGCCGGTGAACGATGCCGACGAAGTGGTGCATATGCTCTATAGCGGCGAAGCGGTGGCGCCGGTCGAAGCGGCCTTTCCGGGCGTCGCCAAGGGCGGCGTCATCGACCGGGCCGAGCTTTCGCTTCGGCTTGTTGCGGCGCCCGAGCGGCTGGCCGAGCTGGAACGGATCGTCCATCCGCTGGTGCGCGCCAAGGAGCAGGAGTTCGTTGCGCGGCACAGAGCGGACGGTGCGCCTTTCGTGCTGCTGGATATTCCGCTCCTCTTCGAGACCAAGGCGGAAGCGCGCCTCGACCGCATCGTCGTCGTGACCTGCGATCCGGAGATGCAGAGGGAACGCGTCATGAAGCGCCCGGGAATGACCGCCGAGAAGTTTGCGATGATCCTCGAGCGGCAGGTGCCCGACAGCGAGAAGCGCGCCCGCGCCGACTATATCGTCGACACCAGCGACAGCTTCGACGTCACACGGCAGCAGATCCGTGCGATCGTCGATGATTTGCGGGCGGCTTAACCTTCGCAAACCCCCCTGACCCTAGCCGTCTCCCGCATGCGGGGAGAGGGAACGAGTACGACGCTGCCGCGAGTTTCCTTCGCCCGCATGTGGGGAGAAGGTGGCCGGCAGGCCGGATGAGGGGCGGCGATGGCCTTCAATTGCGCAGCAAATAACATTAAGAATGGAGGGCAGCTTCGGGTGATTCGTCCCGAAACATCGTCCACAGGGCTCCCGCATGCGTGAAATCATCTTCGATACGGAAACGACCGGCCTCGACAACCGCGAGGACCGGGTAATCGAGATCGGCGGAATCGAGCTCGAGAACCAGTTTCCGACGGGGCGCACGATCCATATCTATATCAATCCGGGGGAGCGCAAGGTTCATCCGGAAGCCCTGGCCGTTCACGGCATCACCGACGAGTTTCTGAAAGACAAGCCGCCCTTTGCCGATGTCGCCCGGGAGATCGTCGATTTCTTCGGCGATGCCCGTTGGGTCGCCCACAACGCCACCTTCGATATCGGCTTCATCAATGCGGAGTTCGAGCGGCTCGGCCTGCCGCCGATCGGCAGCGACCGAGTTATCGACACTCTGGCTCTTGCCCGCCGCAAGCACCCGATGGGACCGAATTCGCTCGATGCACTCTGCCGTCGCTACGGTATAGACAACTCCCATCGAACCAGGCACGGGGCCCTGCTCGACTCCGAGCTGCTTGCCGAGGTCTATATCGAGATGATCGGCGGCCGCCAGGCCGCGCTTGGTCTCGTGATGACGGAGACGGATGGCCGGTCGATGGAGGCCGACGACGGACCGGTCGTCGTCATCAAAAGGGAGCGGCCTTTGCGGCCACGATTGACGGAGGCAGAAATCGCTGCCCATGCGGCGCTCGTCGCGAAGATCGGCGCGAATGCGATCTGGGAGAAATACAGCGAAGCCGACTATGCCCTCAGATCGGAAGCCGTTTAGAGCACTTCCAGGAAAAGTGTCTAACGGTTATCCGTCCGCAAGTGCGTAGGATCAAATGCTCCAGGCCTGTCCGTATCGCGGCGCTGCGGGTCTCTCAAGCGAATCGCGCAGGCCGGGCATAAAAACCCGGCTCGGTGAGCCGGGTCTACCAGTCGTTCGGACCGATCAATTGGCCGTGTCGTTGGTATTTGCCACCTGCGCGCGGACCTTTTCCTCAGCCATGCGCTGGGCAAACATCTGCGCGAAATCGATGGGATCGATCATCAGCGGCGGGAAGCCGCCGTTGCGGGTGGCGTCGGCCACGATCTGTCGCGCGAAGGGGAACAAGAGGCGCGGGCACTCGATGAAGAGCAGCGGCAGCATGTGCTCCTGGGGGAAGCCGGCGACGCGGAAGACGCCGCCATAGGCGAGTTCGACGTTGAAGAGCATCTTGTCGCCGTCCTTGGCCTGGGCGCTCAACGACAGGACAACGTCGAAATCATTCTCCGCCAGCGGATTGGCATTGACATTGACATTGATGTTGATCGACGGGGAGCGGTCGCGAGCCTGCAGCGAACGCGGTGCGCCGGGGTTCTCGAAGGAGAGGTCCTTGACGTACTGGGCCAGGATATTGAGCGACGGGCTCTGCTGCTGCTGGGCACTGCCGTTGCCGTTGGATGCGGTATCAGTCGTCATAAGAGTTTCCTCGGACTTCGAAATGGTGAGGCCATCTAACATTTAGGGCTTGGGCTTACAACCCTCGTGGCCCGGCCCGGCCCGACGCAAGAGCACATCCGGCCCTTCTTTGGAAAGCGGATTATAGACCCGATTGGAGCCGGGATCAGAAAAAGTGAAGCTCGGATCAATGAGGCAGACGATCCGGTGGCGGCGGGTCGTCTTCGTCCTTTGTCTTGCGCGAAAATTCGTCCTCGTCGAGATCGATCGTCAGCGGCCCGCGGCGCTCCTCGCGTGAGGTTCCAGCGGATTGCGGGCCAGCGGATTGGGGGCCAGAGGACCGGGAACCGGAGGATTGGGGCCTGGAGGCACGATAGAAGCCGGTTGTGCTGCTCAAAATCGTCATCCGGCTGCGCAGGAAGCCGGCGATGGCGCGTCGGACCGGGGCAGAAAGATCAGAAGGCCGACGAGGTCGCTGATGAAACCGGGCACGATCAAGAGGATAGCGGCGATGAAGATCAGCACACCGCCGAGAACGTCCAGCCCCGGATCGTTGCCCGTCCGTGCCGCCTCCTGCACGCGCCGGAGCATGCCGAAACCCTGGATGCGCAGGAGCATGATGCCGGCGACGGCACTTGCGAAAACGAGAAGAAGCGTCATCGCCACGCCGATCTCGCGCCCGACGGCGACGAAGCCAGCGATTTCCGCAAGCGGCAGCCCGAGAATGAAGAGCGGGATCAGGAAACGCATCGCCCGTGCTCGCAAGAAGGTGAGTGCAATTGTCCGGTCTCCGGTTTATGGGTGCGACATCGTCGTTTGAATGGTCTATCCTTCCGGACTATATGGAACAGTACGAGAAATTCTAACAGCGGTTCCGGGTGGAAATGGGCTCTTTTGATTTCATCACATTTTTTTCCTGATCGCTGCCGTGGTCATCTTCCTGCAATTGCGTAGCGTCCTAGGTCGCAGGACCGGCAGCGAGCGGCCTCCTTTCGATCCCTACTCTCCACGGGATATCGCCCAAGGGCCGGAAGCCAAGGATAACGGCAAGGTCGTTCAGCTTCCCCGTCGTGAGACGGCGGAAGACGAGTCGCGCTATGCCGCGATCGAGACCGTCGCCAAGGCCGGGACTCCGCTGAATGCCCAACTCCGGGCGATGACCGACGCGGATCCCAACTTCAATCCCACCGAATTCCTCAACGGTGCGAAGATGGCGTACGAGATGATCGTCATGGCCTTTGCCGATGGCGATCGTAAAACGCTCAAGGGTTTGCTGTCCCGCGAAGTCTATGAGGGCTTCGAGGCCGCGATTGCGGAACGCGAGGCCAAGGGCGAAGTTGTCAAGTCGACCTTCGTCGGCATCGACAAAGCCGATATCGTGCACGCGGAGATCAAGGACGCCGAGGAAAACATAACGGTCAGGATCATCAGCCAGCTTATTTCCGCGACCTACGACAAGCAGGGCAAACTGGTCGACGGAGACGCCGATTCGGTTGCCGAAGTGAACGACCTGTGGACGTTTGCGCGCGATATCCGTTCACGCGACCCGAACTGGAAGCTGATCGCCACCGAATCGGAAAACTGACCGGGAAGCGGGCGGCCATGACTTTTCATCTCGAGCCGGTCTCCTATTCGGAGCTGCCCGGCTGGTCTGTGGACGACCCGGCGCCGGTGATCGCTTCGCTTCGGCGCTGTCACCGGCATGTAACGGAGGTGAAGGCGTACAAGACCGGCTCGCTCGGTATTTCGGTCGCCGACCTCCTGCCCGCCTTCGACGCGGCAGGCAGCGATTTCTCCGATGCGGCCGCCGCACGCGGATTTTTCGAGGCCCAGTTCGTTCCGTTCCGAATCCGCCCTGAAGGTAAAAGGACCGGCTTCGTCACCGCTTTCTACGAACCCGAGGTCGAGGTACGGGCTGAGCCGGATGCGGAGTTCCGCTTTCCCTTCTACCGGCGTCCCTCGGACCTCATCGATATCGACGACATAAACCGGCCGGCAGGAATGGACCCATATTTCGCCTTCGGCCGCCGTCGCGACGGCAGGATCGAGGAATATCCGGACCGACGCGCGATCGAAAAAGGATTTCTCGCCGGCCGCGGTCTGGAAATCGCCTATGCCCGCTCCAAAGTCGACGTGTTCTTCGTCCATGTGCAGGGCGCCGCGCGGCTGATCTATCCGGACGGATCGCGCCGCCGCATCACCTATGCCGCCAAAACCGGGCATCGCTTTTCCGCCGTCGGGAAGCTGTTGATCGATCGCGGCGAGATCGACACCGCCACCGTGTCGATGGCGAGCATTCGCGACTGGCTGGCGGCCCATGCCGACAAGGCGGACGAGGTTCTGTGGCATAACCGGTCCTTCATCTTTTTCCGCGAGGCGCCGGTCGAGGAAGAGGGGCTCGGCCCCGTGGCGGCTGCCAAGGTACCGCTGGAGCCGGGACGCTCGCTTGCTGTCGACCGCCTCATCCATACATTCGGCGTTCCTTTCTACGTCGCGAGCGAAACCCTGCTCCATCTCGACGGCGGACATCCCTTCGGGCGCCTGATGCTCGCGCTGGACACCGGCTCAGCCATCGTCGGCCCGGCGCGCGGCGATATCTTCACGGGCTCCGGCGACCGGGCGGGGAAACTCGCGGGTTCCGTGCGCAACGACGCAGACTTCTTCATTTTCGTGCCCCGCGCGGCCGCGGCCCGATATCGCGCGCAGTCCAGCCATGGCTAAGGACAAGAAGCTTTCCACCGAGGACCGCATTCTCTGGGGGAAGGTCGCGCGTTCGGCGCGGCCCATGCCCGGGCGGTTGGACGCTCTGGAGGAGCTGCTGGGCGGGACCGCGGAAATCAAGGCTGTACCTGGCCCGGAGGCGACGCCTCCCTCGAGCACGCCCGAAAGGGCCGGCAGGGGCTTTTCACTCAGCCGCGACAAGGCAGAACACCCCCTCATCATCCGCTGGAGCGGCCGGTCAAACGCAAACTGGCGAAGGGCCGGCTGACGCTCGAGGCTAGGATCGATCTCCACGGCATGATCCAGAGCGAGGCACACGGACTACTGCTGCAGTTCCTCCTGAGGGCGCGCGACCGCGGCTTGAGGCATGTCCTCGTCATCACCGGCAAGGGGACGTCGCTCGGCAGCGACGGCGCCCTGAAGCGAGCCGTGCCGCTCTGGTTCTCGCTTCCCGAGTTCCGGCCCTTGATATCGTCCTACGAACCGGCAGCCCGCAATCACGGCGGCGAGGGCGCGCTCTATGTGCGGCTGGCGCGGGCGAAGGGAGGCGGCGCCTCATGACTCCCTTCGGCGAGGCCGTGCGCGAACTTCGCCGGCGCAAGGGCGTGTCTCAGAAAGAGATGGCGGCTGCAATAGGGGTTTCGCCCGCCTATCTCTCGGCTCTCGAACACGGCAAGCGGGGAGCGCCGAGCTTCGACTTCCTCCAGCGCGTTGCCGGCTATTTCAACGTGATCTGGGATGAGGCCGACGAACTCTTCCGGATAGCGCATCTTTCAGATCCGAAAGTCGTGCTCGACACGTCCGGCCTTCCGCCCGGTCACACTGCCTTCGCCAACCGTTTGAGCATGGAGATTCGCGGACTGTCGGCGGAGACGATTCGGGCACTGGAAGATGTTTTGGAAAAAGCCACATTTCCTGATAAGGACAGGGGATGAAAGCCCATCCCGGCCGCGATCTTCGCGTCCGGGATTTGGAACAATTGGACAAATTTTCTATAGTCCGCGAGGCATCTCGCGCTGTGATTCGCAATGAATCGCGACGTCCGAAAACCTGGAAAGATCTGAGCCCGAATGACCGATATTTCTGAGACCGAAGCCGGCGCAATCGCCGAATATGGTGCCGATTCCATCAAGGTGCTGAAAGGCCTCGATGCAGTGCGTAAGCGCCCGGGCATGTATATCGGTGACACCGACGATGGCTCAGGTTTGCACCACATGGTCTACGAGGTCGTGGATAACGCGATCGACGAGGCGCTTGCCGGCCATGCGGACATCGTAACGGTCACGCTCAATCCCGACGGTTCCGTCACGGTGACGGACAACGGTCGCGGCATACCGACGGACATCCACCGGGAAGAAGGCGTCTCGGCGGCGGAAGTCATCATGACGCAGCTTCATGCCGGCGGAAAATTCGACCAGAATTCCTACAAGGTCTCCGGTGGCCTGCACGGCGTCGGCGTGTCGGTCGTCAACGCCCTCTCCGTGTCGCTGAAGCTCAAGATCCGCCGGTCGGGCAAGATCCACGAAATGAGCTTCACCCACGGCGTTGCCGACGGGCCGCTCAAGGTAACGGGCGACGCCGGCGGCGAGACCGGAACCGAGGTCACCTTCACGCCGAGCGAACAGACCTTCTCGAACATCGAGTTCGAGTTCGGTACGCTCGAGCATCGCCTGCGCGAGCTCGCCTTCCTGAATTCCGGCGTCCGCATCGTGCTGACCGACAAGCGCCATTCCGACATTCGTCGGGAAGAAATGATGTATGACGGCGGTCTCGAGGCCTTCGTCGCCTATCTGGACCGGGCGAAGAAGCCGCTCGTGCAGAAGCCGGTGTCGATCCGCGGCGAGAAGGACGGCATCACCGTCGAAGTGGCAATGTGGTGGAACGACAGCTATCACGAGAACGTGCTGTGCTTCACCAACAACATTCCGCAGCGCGACGGCGGCACGCATATGGCCGGCTTCCGCGGCGCGCTCACGCGTCAGATCACCTCCTATGCCGACACGTCCGGCATCACCAAGAAGGAAAAGGTATCGCTCACGGGCGACGATTGCCGCGAGGGCCTGACGGCTGTGCTGTCGGTGAAGGTTCCCGATCCCAAATTCTCCTCGCAGACCAAGGACAAGCTGGTGTCCTCGGAAGTTCGCCCCGTCGTCGAAAGCCTGGTCAACGAGGCCCTGAGCGTCTGGCTCGAAGAACATCCTTCCGATGCCAAGATTCTCGTGGGCAAGGTCGTGGAAGCTGCCGCCGCGCGCGAAGCCGCGCGCAAGGCACGCGAGTTGACGCGCCGAAAAGGTGCGCTCGACATCTCGTCGCTGCCCGGCAAGCTCGCCGATTGTTCCGAGCGCGACCCGGCCAAATCCGAACTCTTCCTGGTGGAGGGCGACTCGGCAGGCGGCTCGGCCAAGCAGGGCCGCTCGCGTGAAAACCAGGCGATCCTGCCACTGCGCGGCAAGATCCTCAACGTCGAGCGCGCGCGTTTCGACAAGATGCTGTCGAGCCAGGAAATCGGCACGCTGATCACCGCGCTCGGCACGTCGATCGGCAGTGACGAGTTCAACGCCGACAAGCTGCGCTATCACAAGATCATCATCATGACGGACGCCGACGTCGACGGCGCCCACATCCGCACGCTGCTGCTCACCTTCTTCTTCCGGCAGATGCCGGTGCTGATCGAGCGCGGCCACCTCTATATCGCCCAGCCGCCGCTCTACAAGGTGGCCCGCGGCAAGTCCGTCCAGTATCTCAAGGACGAGAAGGCGCTTGAAGATTATCTGATCAACATGGGCCTCGAGGAGGCGTCGCTCGAACTCGCTTCGGGCGAAGTGCGCGTCGGCCAGGATCTCCGCGAGGTCATCAACGATGCGCTGCGACTGCGCTCGCTGATGGATGGGCTCCACTCCCGCTACAATCGCTCGGTCGTGGAGCAGGCTGCCATCGCCGGAGCGCTCAACGTGGAACTCAACGGCGAGCGCGACGAATATCAATTGATCGCCGCCGAAGTGGCCCGCCGGCTGGATGTCATCGCCGAAGAGACCGAACGCGGATGGGAGGCAACGGTGACGGCGGAAGGCGGGCTGAAGCTCGAGCGCATGGTGCGCGGCGTCAAGGAAGCGGCCGTGCTCGACATGGCGCTGATCGGTTCTTCGGATGCACGCCATATCGATCAGCTCAAGGCTCGGCTTAAGGAGGTCTATGGCGCTCCGCCGGTGCTGCGCCGCCGCGACGGCACGCAGGAGATCAGCGGTCCGCGCGCCCTCCTCGACGCGATCTTCGCCGCCGGCCGCAAGGGGCTCACCATGCAGCGCTACAAGGGCCTGGGCGAAATGAACGCCGAGCAATTGTGGGAGACGACCCTCGATCCGAACGTCCGTTCGCTGCTGCAGGTCAAGGTTACCGATGCGACGGATGCGGATGGTCTGTTCTCGCGCCTGATGGGCGACGAAGTGGAGCCGCGGCGCGACTTCATCCAGGAAAACGCACTGAGCGTCGCCAATCTCGATATCTGACGCGCACGTATAGGCGCAGCACTTTGATCATGGTTCCGACGCGAGCAAGGCGATCCACGCCCTGCTCTCGTCTTTCGGAAGCTCGATCGCTCGCGAATCATTCGCCCGTGAAACGTCCTTCGAAGACGAATTCGCTGACGGGCTTGCGCTGGCTTGGCTTTTCGCGTTCCCGCAGATCGTCCGGCAGGGTAGAAGGATCCGCAATCCTGCCGATTGCGACGGCTGCCTCGACCCGGTAGTGCTCCGGAACACCGAGCACCTGCATGGCCTTCTCTCTGTCGACCCCCGCCATCGCATGGGCATGCCATCCGGCGAGCTGCGTCTGCAGCGCGAGCGCGAACCAGGACGCTCCCGTGTCGAATGCGTGCGTATAGGCCGGCCTCAGCTCGCCGGTCGATGTGACCCTGTGAGTCTTCGAAAGGATGATGACCAGGGCAGAGGCGTTTTTCGCCCAGCGCTGATTGCCCTCGTCGAGCGTCGACAGCAGGCGAGCGAAATGCTCGGTGCCGTGGCGGGCGTAGACGAAGCGCCAGGGCTGAAGATTGCTGGCCGACGGCGCCCAGCGCGCGGCTTCGAAGAGCGCGAGCAGATCCTTTTCTCCGATCTCCTCGCCTGTGAAGGCGCGCGGCGACCAGCGCTCCAGAAAGATCGAGTGGATGGGGTGATCGGCTCTTCTATGGTTGATTTCTGTCACGAACGAACATCCTTATTTCTTGCAGATACGCGCCTGTCCGAGGCATCGCCATTCCTGCGCGTCAGCTCAGCGGGCGCGAAGGATCCGTAAACCGCAATCATGTGATTGTCGAACCGGCGAAAAAAGCTGTATAAGTTCTGTAGATTTTTTGAGGAAGGACTCGACATGAATCTGAAAGACCCGTCGCTGTTTCGCCAGGCTGCTCTCGTGGGCGATACCTGGATCGAAGCCGACCCGAAGAATGCGATCGAGGTGAACAATCCGGCGACCGGCGAAATCATCGGCCGCGTTCCGAAGCTCGGCGCCGCCGAGACCAGAACGGCGATCGAGGCCGCGGCGCGGGTGCAGAAGGAATGGGCGGCGCGGACCGCCAAGGAGCGCTCGGCGGTGCTGCGCCGCTGGTTCGAGCTGATGATCGAAAACAAGGACGATCTCGGCCGGATACTGACGATGGAGCAGGGCAAGCCGCTCGCGGAGGCGACCGGCGAGATCGTCTACGGGGCGAGCTTCATCGAATGGTTCGCGGAAGAGGCGCGGCGTGTCTATGGCGACCTGGTTCCTGGCCATCAGAAGGACAAGCGCATTCTGGTGATGAAGCAGCCGATCGGCGTCGTCGCCGCGATCACGCCGTGGAATTTTCCGAACGCGATGATCACCCGCAAGGCCGGGCCGGCCTTTGCCGCCGGTTGCGCCATGGTCTTGAAGCCTGCCGCGCAGACGCCGTTTTCGGCGATCGCCATCGCCGTGCTCGCCGAGCGCGCGGGCATGCCGAAAGGCCTCTTCAGCGTCATCACCGGCTCAGCGCGCGAGATCGGCGCCGAGATGACTTCGAACCCGACCGTCCGCAAGCTTACCTTTACCGGCTCGACCGAGGTCGGCGCAGAGCTCTATCGCCAGAGCGCGGCCACGATCAAGAAGCTTGGCCTGGAACTCGGCGGCAACGCCCCGTTCATCGTTTTCGATGATGCCGATCTCGATGCGGCGGTCGAAGGCGCGCTGATCGCCAAGTTCCGCAACAATGGCCAGACCTGCGTCTGCGCCAACCGCATCTATGTGCAGGACGGCGTCTACGAGGCGTTTTCGGAGAAACTCGCCCAGGCCGTCGGCAAGCTCAAAACCGGCAACGGGATGGAGGACGGCGTCATCCTCGGACCGCTGATCGACCAGCCGGCGCTGAAGAAGGTCGAGGAGCACGTCGCGGATGCGCTTGCGAAAGGCGCGCGCGTGGTGCAGGGCGGCCGTCGCCATTCGCTCGGCGGCACCTTCTACGAAGCGACGGTGCTGGCCGACGTGACCCAGTCGATGTCGGTCGCGCGGGAAGAGACATTCGGCCCGGTGGCGCCGCTCTTCCGCTTCAAGGACGAGTCGGATGTGATCGCACAGGCGAACGACACCGAATTCGGCCTTGCCTCCTATTTCTATGCCAAGGACCTCGCCCGCGTCTTCCGCGTGGCGGAAGCGCTGGAATATGGCATGGTCGGTGTCAATACCGGCCTGATCTCCACGGCGGAGGCACCCTTTGGTGGCGTCAAACTCTCGGGCCTCGGTCGCGAGGGGTCGAAATACGGCATCGAGGAATTCATGGAGATCAAATATGTCTGCCTCGGCGGCATCGCCTGAGGCGGCGCTCCCTCGAAAAACCGGCTGGAAAGTTCTGGCCGGTTTTTTCTTTTGCCGGTAAGAGGCTTGGAAGCACTCGGTCGCCGCCGGCAGATTGCGGCAGACACACTCGGACGCAGAAGGAGAGCAATCGATGCCCGCCCCGAAAAACACCTTCAAAGCGGCGATCCGCGAAAACCGCTTTCAGCTCGGTCTCTGGGTGGCGCTCGCCAGTCCCTATGCGGCGGAAGTGGTGGCCGGCAGCGGTTATGACTGGCTGCTGATCGATGGCGAGCATGCGCCGAACGACCTTCCCATGCTGGCTGCGCAGTATCGCGCCGTCGCCGGCGGAGGCAGTCATCCGATCGTCCGCCTGCCGGTGGGCGACGCGGTCATGATCAAGCAGATCCTCGATGCCGGCGTGCAGACGCTGTTGATCCCGATGGTCGACAATGTCGAGCAGGCGCGGCAGCTCGTGCGCGCCGTGCGTTACCCGCCGCATGGCGTGCGCGGTGTCGGTGCCGCTCTCGGCCGGGCAACCAACTTCAGCCGCATCGGCGACTACCTCGAAAACGCCAACGACGAGATCTGTCT
This sequence comes from Sinorhizobium prairiense, assembly GCF_029201645.2. NCBI lineage: Bacteria > Pseudomonadati > Pseudomonadota > Alphaproteobacteria > Hyphomicrobiales > Rhizobiaceae > Sinorhizobium > Sinorhizobium prairiense. The sequence continues at coordinate 3,142,476 of NZ_CP104131.1, read as the reverse complement.
GCTGCTGCAAATCGAGAGCCGGGCAGGGCTCGAGGCGATCGACGCCATCGCTGCGCTGGACGGTGTCGACGGCCTGTTCGTCGGTCCGGCGGATCTCGCCGCGGACATGGGGCACCTCGGCAATCCGGGTCATCCGGAGGTACGGACAGCCATAATCGAGGCCTTCGCGCGGATCGAGAGAGCCGGCAAGGCACGCGGGATCATGACCCTCGATCCCGCCCAGGCGCGCGACTATCGCGAGCTCGGTGCCGATTTCATGGCGATCGGCACAGATGTTACGTTGCTCGTCAGCGCAACGGAGCGGCTGCGCCGGGAATTTCTTGGAGAGGGCGGACCGGTACGGACGGAATCCGGCTATTGATCGATTCCTCACAAGGACTGGGAAGGGCGTCTCATAAGACGCGCGGGCTGTAGGAAACTTTTTGGAGGACGGCAATCTCTCCTCCGTCCTCATCCCTGTGCTCGTCACAGGGATCCAGCAGCGCCGCGTCTGCGGCGCGGGAAGAGTTCTTTCAGCCCAAGGACTTGGTCTGGCTGGATCCCTGTGACGAGCACAGTGATGAGGCGATCAAACAAGCGGCGAACGGAAAACCGTCACACACATTTCCTGGAAACGCTCCAGTCATCGTGACCTACGGAATCGACTGGAGCAGCGTCTCCCGCGCCGATTTCAAGTGTCGCCGGCAGGCCTGTTCGGCGAGCGTGGGGTCGCGCGATTGCAGCGCGGCGATATAGTCGAGATGCTCCTCCAGCGCCCGGGCGTTGCGCTCCCGCGCATTCGCCTTGTTCCACTGGTAGTGATAGTGAAAGACGATGGCGATGACATCGTAGAAGTCGATGATGAAGCGGTTGCTGGACGATTTGTGCACCAGCAGGTGGAGGCGCTCGTCGAGTTCGGAAAATTCGCTGTAGCGCTTGTCGATGTCGGCGAGAATTTCCCGATGCACCGCCTCGATCTTCTTCAGCTCCTCCCAAGCCGGGTCCTGGTCGGGAAGGGAGACGAAGCGAGCGGCCGAGCGCAGCTCGAACATTTCCCTCACTTCCGTCAGTTCGAGCGCGAATTCGCGCGTGAACCCCTTGAGGACCCAATGGCTGTTCGGCCGTTTTTCGATCAGCCCGAAACGGCTGAAGCGGATCAGGAATTCGCGCACGCTGGTCGTTCCGGCACCGATCTCGCGGGCAAGCTCGAGCTCGTTGATCTGCATGCCGGGCTCGGCGCCGCCAGCCAGAATCCGGCGCATGAAGCTCCGCTCGATCCTTTCGGCAAGCGAATCGGTCTCCGCGGTCGGGAAGTAGTCCGAGGGCTCAGGTCGTCTCAGCACCGTCTTGCTGCGCTTGTCCCAGGCGATGAGGCTCAGTTCCTCGCAGCGCGTCAGGATGGCGCGCACGGTCGTGCGGCTGACGCCGAGCGCCTGCCCGAGCTCCGGTTCGGAGGGAAGCGTGGAAGTCTCCGCGAACAGCTCCAGGCAGCGGTTGAAGGCATCCTTGAAAACGGTGTTCTGCTTCGCCATGGCGAGGATCCGGCCCGGTTCGGGTTTTTCGTGTCGGCACGTCGAGGCTCCCGTTCCGCGACTGCCGCAATGGGCCCATAATAGCCATTGACGAACATCTGTCTATTGTAGATAAAAGACAGAACCAGTGTTTTCACATGTGGGGAACCGTTCGGGAGGAGCTTGATTTGCCCGCACCGTCTTCGATCCTTCTTTCGCCGGACGATAACGTCGTCGTCGCCACCGCTGCGATTGCGCCGGGCGACCGGCTGGCCGGCGGCGTGTCGGCGGTCGCGCGCATCGAGCCGGGCCACAAGGCCGCGATCCGCAGGATCGACGTCGGTGAGCCGGTGGTCAAATACGGCCAGGCGATCGGCCGCGCCACGTCCCCCATCGCGCCCGGCGAGCACGTTCATTCGCATAACCTTGCCTTCGATCAGGGTCGGCTCGCCATTGGTGCCGCCGTTCCGCCGGAGGCTGCCAGCGAGGCGGACAAAGCGCGCACGTTCCTCGGCTATCGACGGGCGGACGGCCGGGCCGCAACGCGCAACTATATCGGCATCGTCGCCAGCGTGAACTGTTCCACCACGGTCTGTCGCGCGATCGCCGACGAGGCGAACAGGCGCATTCTGCCGAAATATGAAGGCATCGACGGTTTCGTGCCGATCGTCCACGACCAGGGATGCGGCATGTCGTCCACGGGCGACGGAATGAAGAACCTGCACCGGACGCTCGCCGGCTATGCGCGTCACGCGAATTTCGGCGGCGTGCTGATGGTCGGGCTCGGCTGCGAGGTCAATCAGCTGACGCTCTACGGCCAGAGCGGGGCCGGGGCCGAGAAGCGGCATTTCAACATCCAGGAGGCCGGCGGCTCGCGCCGTTCCGTCGAGCGCGCGCTCGGCATTCTCGACGAGATCGCCAAGGAAGTCGCGGCCGCCAGGCGCGTGCCGATCCCGGTCAGCGAGATCATCGTGGGGCTGCAATGCGGCGGTTCGGACGGGCTTTCCGGCATCACCGCCAATCCGGCGCTCGGTGCGGCGGTCGACATACTCGCCGCCGCCGGCGGCACGGCGATCCTTTCCGAGACCTCCGAGATCTACGGAGCCGAACATCTCCTGCGCAGCCGTGCGGTAAACGAGACGGTCGCGGTCAAGCTCGATGGCCTGATCGCCTGGTGGGAGGACTATGTGGCGATGCATGGCGCGTCGCTCGACAATAATCCTTCGCCGGGTAACAAGCGGGGCGGCCTGACGACGATTCTCGAGAAATCGCTGGGCGCCGTCGCCAAGGGCGGCCGCTCGCCGTTGACGGCCGTCTACAATTACGCCGAGCGCGTGACGGAGCCCGGACTGGTCTTCATGGACACGCCCGGCTACGATCCGGTTTCGGCCACCGGCCAGGTCGCCGGCGGCGCCAACGTGATCGCGTTTACGACGGGCCGCGGCAGCTGTTTCGGCTGTCGGCCGGCGCCGTCGATCAAGCTCACCAGCAACACGGCGCTCTATCGGGCCATGGAAGAGGACATGGACATCGACTGCGGCGTCATCGCCTCGGGTGAAGCGACGATCGCCGATCTCGGCCGGGGGATTTTCGAGCTCATCATCGAGACCGCCTCGGGCCGAAAGACCAAGAGCGAGCTTTTCGGCTACGGCGACAACGAATTCGTGCCCTGGCATCTGGGGGCGACGCTTTAAGGCTGAGGGGCGAAGCGAGACGCATGTAAGGGCGCAATCCTTGGGGGAGGAAAACAAGGAATGCAGACGAGAAGGATAGGCCGGACCGCGCTTGCGGTGACGGAGTACAGTTTCGGCACCGCGGGACTGGGCGGTCTCTATCGGGAATGCACCCGTGAAGCGGCGATGGCGACGCTCGACGCGGCCTGGGAAGCGGGTATCCGCTATTTCGATACGGCGCCGTTCTATGGCCTTGGCCTTGCCGAGCGGCGGGTCGGCGACTTCCTGCGCGACAAGCCGCGCGACAGCTTCGTACTGTCGACGAAGGTCGGTCGCCTGCTTCACCCGGTGCCCGAGAACCAGGTCCCTGACTATTCCTACGTCAAGCCGCTGAACTTCGACGTCACCTATGACTACGGCTACGACGCGATCATGCGTTCGGTCGAGATGAGTTATGCCCGTCTCGGTCTCAATCGAATCGATATTCTTTATGTCCACGACATTGGCGGCTACACACATGGTGCGGCGAAAAACGCCGTTTACCTGCGGCAGCTTCTGGATTCGGGCCTGAAAGCACTCGAGGAGCTGAAATCGAGCGGCGTCATTTCGGCCTACGGTCTCGGCGTCAACGAGGTGCCGGTCTGCCTCGACGTCATGCGCCACGCCGACATCGACTGCATCCTGCTTGCCGGCCGCTATACGCTCCTGGACCGCTCCGCGGTGGCCGAACTCCTGCCGCTCTGCGCGAAGAAGCACACCTCGCTGGTCGTCGGCGGCGTGTTCAATTCCGGCATTCTCGCGACCGGACCGGTCGAGGGAGCGCATTTCGATTACATGCCGGCGACCGACGAGGTGCGCGCCAAGGTCGCGGCGATGGAAGCCATCGCCCGGCAGCGCGCCATGCCGCTGGCCGCCCCGGCCCTGCAGTTCCCGCTGGCCAATCCCAACGTCGCCTCGGTGCTGCTCGGAACCGCCAAACCGTCGAGCCTGAAGCGGAACATGGAACTGACCCGCTACGGAATCGCGCCGGAAGATTACGCGGCCTTCGAACCCCATACGCTTGTCGCGCCCGAGCTGGGGCCGGAGGCGGTAAGGGCCTGATGCTTCGCCGCCCTCGATGGCGGCCGCCACTCTCCATAAGCAACCGGGCCGCATGCACCTGGCGACCCGGTCGATAACGGAACAAGGTGTAACTGAGGAGAACCCGATGAGCATAGCCAAGCGCATTCTTTCACGCCGTGCCTTCAATGCCCTGGCCGGCGCCGCTTTCGTCGCCGCAATGGTCCCCGCGACCTCTTTCGCGCAGGACGTCACCATCCCCATCATCGTCAAGGACACCACCTCCTTCTACTGGCAGATCGTGCTTGCGGGAGCGCGCGCCGCCGGCAAGGATCTCGGTGTCAACGTGCCGGAGCTCGGCGCCCAGTCGGAATCCGACATCAACGGCCAGATCACCATCCTGGAAAACGCCGTTGCGGGCGCGCCGGCCGCGGTCGTGATCGCGCCGACGGAGTTCAAGGCGCTCGGCAAGCCCGTCGACGAGGCCGCCAAATCGGTTCCGGTGATCGGCATCGATTCCGGGGCGGATTCGAAGGCCTTCACCTCGTTCCTGACCACGGACAACGTCCAGGGCGGACGCATAGCCGCCGACGGTCTTGCCGCCGCCATCAAGGAGGCGACCGGCAAGGAAGAGGGCGAGATCGCGATCATCACCAGCCTGCCGGGTGTCGGCTCGCTCGACCAGCGCCGCGAAGGCTTTCTCGATCAGGTCAAGACGAAATATCCGGGCCTGAAAGTAGTTGCCGACAAATATGCCGACGGTCAGGCGACGACCGGTCTCAACATCATGACCGATCTGATCACCGCCAATCCCAACCTCGTCGGCGTTTTCGCCTCGAACCTGATCATGGCGCAGGGCGTCGGCCAGGCGATCGCCGAGAACAAGCTCGGCGACAAGATCAAGGTGATCGGCTTCGACAGCGACGACAAGACCGTGGGCTTCCTCAAGGAAGGCGTGCTGGCGGGCCTCGTCGTCCAGGATCCCTACCGCATGGGCTATGACGGCGTGAAGACGGCTCTTGCGGTCTCCAAGGGCGAGAAGGTCGAAGCCAATGTCGATACCGGCGCGAATCTGGTCACCAAGGCCAATATGAGCGAGCCGAAGATCGACGCGCTTTTGAATCCGAAGGTCAACTGACGAGCGCGATTGCGCGGCGCCGTAGGACCGGCGCTGCGCATCGCCTTCAGGAGAACAGTGCAACGGCCGAAGGGAATCGGCCGCTGCGATCCCGGAAGTGGAGGACAATGCCATGATAGGGCTTCAAGAGGTCAGCCATCGCCATGACGAACAGGTGAGGGCGGCGGGCGCCCATCCGGTTCCGAAGGGCGAGCCCATCCTGGAACTCCGCGGCCTGCAGAAAAACTACGGCGCGGTCGAGGCTTTGAAGCCCGCGACCATGACCTTTCTATCCGGCGAAATCCACGCGATCGTCGGCGAGAACGGTGCCGGCAAATCGACGCTGATCAAGCTCCTGACCGGGGTCATCGCCCGCAGCGCCGGAGAAATCCGCTGGTGCGGCGAGACAGTCGACCTGGCCACGCCCAACGAAGCGATCGCGCGCGGCATCAACGCGGTTCACCAGGAGGTGGTGCTTTGCCCGCATCTGAGCGTCGCGGCGAACATGTTCCTGGGCGACGAGATGAACCGGCGCGGGCTGATGCGCAAGCGCGCGATGACCGGCGCGGCCCAGGGCGTGCTTGACGATCTCGGCTTCAACCTGCCCGCCAATGCCGAACTCGGCAGCCTGACGATCGGCCAGCAGCAGCTGGTCGCCACTGCTCGTGCGGCCATGCGTGGCACGCAGTTCCTCATCTTCGACGAGCCCACGGCCTATCTCACGCGACAGGAATCGGCGCAGCTTTTCCGCCTGATCCGCCGGCTGCAGGGCGAGGGCGTCACGATCGTCTATATCAGCCACAGGCTGGAAGAAGTGTTCGAGCTCGCGGACCGCGTCTCGGTGCTTCGCGACGGCACGCATGTCGGCACGCGCGCGATTTCCGAGACGAACGAGGCCGAGCTCATCACTCTGATGATCAACCGCACGATCGAACAGATCTACCACAAGGAACGTTTCCAGCCGGGCGAGATGATCGTCGAGACGCGCGGGCTCTCCGGTCCCGGTTTCCGCGACATATCGCTCTCGGTCAGGGCGGGTGAGATCGTCGGGCTCTACGGACTGATCGGTGCCGGCCGCAGCGAATTCGCGCTCGGACTTTACGGGCGCAACACGGTGAGCGAAGGAGAGATCTTCTGGCAGGGCCGAAAGGTCGCGATAGCCAATGAGCGCAAGGCCATGGACCTGGGGATCGCTCTCGCGCCGGAGAGTCGCCGCGATCAGGGCCTGTGCCTCAACCTGCCGATCGGCGTCAACATCAACTTGCCTGTTTTCAAAAGGCTGACGCGCGGCTTGACGATCAACCGCGCGCAGGAGGCCTCCAATGCCGAGCGTCAGATCCGGGATCTGAAAATCAAGACGCCGTCGCGGCGCGTGCTTGCCTCCGCCATGTCCGGCGGCAACCAGCAGAAGATCGTGATCGGTAGATGGCTGAGCCACGGCGCGAAGCTCTTCATCTTCGACGAGCCGACCGTGGGCGTCGATGTCGGCACCAAGGCGGAAATCTACCGGCTGTTTGCGCGGCTTCTGGAGAAGGGGGCAGGGATCATCCTGATCTCCTCCTACCTGCCGGAGGTCTATGAGCTGGCCGATCGCCTGCATGTGTTCCGGCAGGGGCGGCTTGTGGCAAGCCACGACTACCGAGCCGCAAGCCATGAGGAAGTGCTGGCGCAGGCGATCAATGCCTGAGAGCCGGATGAGGAAGGACGCAGGGAGGAAGCGATGAGTGTGGAAACGGTTGAAAGCGCGGGACCGACGCCGAAGAAAGGCGTCAGCATCCTGTTCGGTCTTACGCTCGTGGGATTGCTGGTCGTCCTCTGGCTGCTCCTGGGCCTGGCGACCAATGCCTTCTGGACGCCCAACAACATCAGCAACCTCCTGCGTCAGGGGGCGATGACCGCGATTCTCGCCGTCGGCCAGACCTTCGTCATCATCACGGCAGGCATCGACCTTTCGGTCGGAGCCGTCGTCGGTTTCACCAGCGTCATCGTCGCCTGGCTGCTCGCGGCGGGGGTTCCGCTCTGGCTCGCAATCATCGCGACGCTGGCGATCGGCGTGCTGATCGGCGCCTTCCATGCCTTCGGCATCGTCCGCATGGGGCTGCCGCCCTTCATCATCACGCTTGCGACGCTGACCTCGCTTCGCGGCATCGGTCTCCTGATAACAAACGGTTCGACCATCTCGATCACCAACGACGCCTTCACCACTTTCTCACGCGCCGACTTCCTCGGAGTTCCCAGTCTTTTCTGGATGGTGATCGTCGTTGCAATTCCGGCTTACGTCTTCCTGCATCTGAGCCGCTTCGGCCGCTATCTCTTCGCCGTCGGCTCCAACCGCGAGGCGGCGCGTCTTTCCGGCGTCAACGTCAACCGAACGATCTATCTGGCCTATATCCTGTCATCGACCTGCGCCGCCTTTGTCGGGCTTCTGCTCGCCTCGCGCATCGGCATCGGCAACGCCACGCAGGCCGAAGGCTGGGAGCTGCAGGCGATCGCTTCGTCGGTCATCGGCGGCACGAGCCTTTTCGGCGCGGTCGGCTCGGTTCACGGTCCGCTGCTCGGCGCCTTCATCCTTGCCACGATCAACAACGGTGCCAATCTCCTGAACGTCAATTCCTTCTGGCAGCGCATCATCACCGGGTTGCTGATCATCGTGATCGTCTATTTCGACCAGTTGCGGCGGCGGGGGGCGCGGTGATGGCCGCCTGCCCGCAACCGGTCCCCAGCAAGCTTCGGAGCGCCGCATGAAAGCCGTCGTCTGTTCAGAGCCCGGCCGCCTCGCGCTCATCGCCCGCAGCGGGCCCGAGGCACCGCCAACCGGCTCGGTCCGCCTTGCCGTCAGCCGCGTCGGGATCTGCGGCACCGATTATCATATCTTCGAGGGCAAGCATCCTTTTCTCGAATATCCGCGCGTGATGGGCCATGAGATCTCTGCGAGAGTGATCGAAGGGGGACCCGGCACCCGGTTCGCGCCGGGGACGCTCGTCGTCGTTAACCCCTATCTCTCCTGCGGGGAGTGCATCGCCTGCCGTAAAGGCAAGCCGAACTGCTGCACGGCGATCCGCGTCCTCGGCGTTCACACCGACGGCGCCTTCTGCGAAGAAATCGTCATGCCCGAACAGAACCTCTATTCGGCCGAAGGCCTTTCGCCGGAAGCCGCCGCGGCGGTCGAGTTCCTTGCGATCGGCGCCCATGCCGTCCGTCGCTCGGCGGCTGGCCGAGGCGACCGTTCGCTGGTGATAGGTGCCGGACCGATCGGCCTGGGGACGGCCGTCTTTTCCCGCATAGCCGGCCACGACGTACGGCTGCTCGACACGAGCGAGGAGCGCCTGGCCTTCGCCACGGAAAAGCTCGGCTTTTCGCCCGGCATCCTGGCGGGCGACGATGCGGCGCTCGCGCAGGCGACGGGTGGGGAGGGTTTCGACGTCGTCTTCGACGCCACCGGCAACGCCCGGTCGATGGAAGGGGCGTTTGGCCATGTCGCCCACGGCGGCACGCTCGTCTTCGTCAGCGTGGTCAAGGAGGAGATCCGTTTCTCGGATCCCGAATTCCACAAGCGGGAAATGTCCCTCGTCGCCAGCCGCAACGCCACCCGCGAGGACTTCGATCACGTGATTCGGTCGCTTGCGGCGGGGCTGGTTCCGATCGAGGCGCTCGTCACCCACCGCACGACGCTCGAGGACCTCGTCCGCGATCTTCCCCGCTGGGCTCACGACAAGTCAGGGCTCGTCAAGGCAGTTGTGGCTGTGAGCGACGGGTGAGAGGCCTCGTTCCGCGCGCACGTCCTTCCCCAAAAAGTGAGGGGCGGGTTTGTTGCGCTGCACAAGAAAAATGCTAGTGTAGCAGCGATTGCGGACACCAGAGACGAACAACCGCAAGCTAGATCGTTCGCCGTCCCGGTGAAACGATCTTACTCTTCGTGACTACGCTTCCGACGGAAACCGATGCAACCGTTTCCTGAGGAGGCGCTCCGGCGTCGGACTGGGAGCGGCGTTTTCGTTGATTTGAGACAAGGGATACGCGCCCATGTTCTACCAGCTTTATGAGATGAACCATGCGATGATGGCTCCGTGGCGCACGGCGGCAGACGCCATGCGGCTGGCCTTCAGCAATCCGATGAATCCGGTTTCACATACCTATTTCGGCCGCGCCGCGGCCGCAGGACTGGAAGTTTTCGAGCGTGCCACCCGCCGCTACGGCAAGCCGGAATTCGGCCTTGCGGAAACCGAGATCGATGGGCAGCCCGTGCCCGTCCGTGAAAGGATCGTCTGGCGGGAGCCGTTCTGCAATCTCATCCATTTCGAACGCAGCCTGCCAAGGGACCGCGCTCCGGATCCGAAAGTCCTGATCGTTGCGCCCATGTCCGGCCACTACGCCACGCTGTTGCGCGGAACCGTGGAAGCACTGCTGCCCCATTCCGACGTCTACATCACCGACTGGATCGACGCCCGCATGGTTCCCTTGAGCGAGGGAACCTTCGATCTCGACGACTATATCGACTACGTCATCCAGATGCTGCATTTCCTCGGGCCGGATGCGCATGTGATCGGGGTCTGTCAACCGGCCGTTCCGGTTCTGGCGGCCGTCGCGCTGATGGAGGCGGCGGAGGATCCCCTCGCACCGTCGACGATGACGCTGATGGGCGGGCCGATCGACACACGCATCAACCCGACCGCGGTCAACGAGCTTGCGAAGGAACGGCCGATCGAGTGGTTCCGCGACAATGTCGTCATGCCGGTTCCGTGGCCGCAGCCCGGCTTCATGCGCATGGTCTATCCGGGCTTCCTCCAGCTCTCCGGCTTCATGTCGATGAACCTCGACCGGCACCTGATCGCTCACAAGGAATTCTTCGCCCATCTGGTCAAGAACGATGGCGACGCGGCCGAAAAACACCGTGACTTCTACGACGAATATCTGGCGGTGATGGATCTGACCGCGGAGTTCTACCTGCAGACCGTGCAGGTGGTGTTCATGCAACATGCGCTGCCCAAGGGCGAGATGATGCACCGCGGCAAGCGGGTCGATCCGACGGCGATCCGGCGCGTGGCGCTGCTGACCGTCGAGGGCGAGAACGACGATATTTCCGGCCTCGGCCAAACCAGGGCGGCGCAGACGATCTGCACCGGCATTCCCGATTCGATGCGGCAGCACTATATGCAGCCCGATGTGGGCCATTACGGCGTCTTCAACGGTTCGCGCTTCCGCCGCGAGATCGCACCGCGCATCGTCGCCTTCCAGCGCCGGCATTCACGCCATGCGGAGCCGGTCAAACAGCTCATCAAGGGTGGCAAATCGGCCTGAGCGAGTCATGGTAGCGCTCGATTTGCCGGAGGAAAGTCAGGGGGTTGTCCGATTCCTTGATGCGATGTCTTGCGCCGGGGCCGTGGCTTTCCCACATCGTTTTCATCGGGCCGCGAAGGGCGGCCCGCCGACTGCGAGGAATCCTGAAGATGAACCAATCTGCACTGATCCGTCCGGACTGGACGCCCGCGACCATTGCATTGATGGTGCTGGGTTTCATTGTGTTCTGGCCGCTCGGCCTGGCAATGCTCGCCTACATCCTCTTCGGCGACAAGCTGAGGGCGTTCAAGAAGGACGCCAATGAAGGAGTGGATCGCATGTGTGCCGGCTTCAAACGGAACCACCGGGGACATTGGGCACATCATCGTACCGGCAATGTCGCCTTCGACGACTGGCGGACAGCGGAACTTGCCCGTCTCGACGAGGAGCGCCGCAAGCTTGACGAGATGCGCGAGGAATTCGACGGCTATGTACGCGAACTCCGTCGTGCCAAGGACCAGGAGGAATTCGACCGCTTCATGCGCGAACGCAAGAACGGCCGCACCGGTCCGGAAGCCGGCTTCGAATCGAGCTGATCCCGCAAGGCATCCGGTGTTTCATGTGAAACGCCGGATGTCGCTCGTCCATCTGCCAAGTCCCCTGCGAATCGTCTAGAACGGCCTCATGTTTTCATCTCTCAAGCGGCACCGTGGCAGTGGACCGCCCCTTGATGTCGTCCGTGACATCGAGGTTGCCGGCAAGGTCCTTCCCCTGACCATTCGGCAAAATGCGCGCGCGACGCGGATGACGCTTCGCATCGAGCCCGGAGGGCGAGCGTTGAAGCTCACCGTACCGGAAGGCCTGCCGGAGCGCGAGGTCAGCGCCTTTCTCACCCGGCACCAGGGCTGGCTGATGACCAAGCTTGCCCGCTTTTCCGGTGAAAGCGAGCTCGAGGACGGCGGCACCATCCTTGTTCGCGGCGTCGCTCACCGCATCGAGAGAACGGGCCGCCTGCGCGGCTTGACCGAAGCGCTCGTGATCGACGAGGAGGCGGTTCTGAGAGTGGGCGGTGCCGAGGAGCATCTGCGCCGGCGCATCGCCGACTATCTCAAGAAGGAAGCCCGCAGCGAACTCGAGCGCCTGGTCGCCGTCTATGCCGGCAGGACGGGAAGCAGGGCACGCTCCCTCAGCCTGAAGGACACCCGCAGCCGCTGGGGCTCTTGCTCCGCCGAGGGCGATTTGAGCTTTTCCTGGCGGATTGCCATGGCGCCGCCGAAGGTGATCGCCTATCTCGCGGCACACGAGGTCGCCCATCTGCAGGAAATGAACCATGGACCGCGTTTCTGGGCGCTATGCGAGAGCCTGTGCCCGGAAACGAAGGACGCCAGGCACTGGCTCAAGCGCAACGGTACGATGCTGCACGCGATCGATTTCGGGTAGATCGAGCGTGGCCGAAGGGCCCCTCACCCCGCAGGCGGGGAGAGGGAAATTGGGAGGCATGCGGCTTGTCCCGTCGCTCCGCTTGCGGCGAAAAGGTGCAGGAAGGGCGGAGGAGGGTGCCGGCTTGGTTCGCCCGAAAAACACCGGATGCCCGTCACCCCCTCTTCCTAAGATTGGCCGCTGGCGCGCAACGGTTTTGCTCGACTCGGGCAGCATTTCATGCAAGGTCGCTTTCCATGAAAACGGAAGTGAAGATCTGTGGTTTGAAGACGGCCGAAGCCGTAGAACGTGCCGTCGCGCTCGGCGCTTCCCACGTGGGCTTCATCTTCTTTCCCAAGAGCCCCCGCAACATCGAACCGGACGATGCCGGCCGCCTTGCCGCGCGCGCCCGCGGGCGCGCGAAGATCGTCGCGGTCACGGTCGATGCGGACAATGACGGTCTCGACGAGATCGTCTCGGCGCTCGCCCCCGACGTCCTCCAGCTTCACGGCTCGGAGACCCCGGAGCGGGTCCTTGCCATCAAGGCGCTTTACGGTCTTCCGGTGATGAAGGCGCTTGCCGTCCGTGAGGCCTCCGACCTGGAGCGGATCGATCCCTATATGGGCATCGTCGACCGTTTTCTCCTGGATGCGAAGCCTCCGGCTGGTTCCGATCTGCCGGGCGGCAACGGAATTTCTTTCGACTGGCGGCTTCTCGACGCGCTTGACGGAAGCGTCGATTACATGCTTTCCGGTGGATTGAACGCGAGCAACATCGGAGACGCACTTGCGCTGACCGGCGCCCGCGCCATCGATACATCATCCGGAGTCGAAAGCGCGCCGGGGATAAAGGATCTGACGCTCATGGAAGCGTTTTTCGAAGCGGTCCGCCGGGCGGAAGCTTGAGCGGCCGCGATCAGGGAGCAAGACGTGAATCAACCGCCTAAACCGAACTCCTTCAGGTCCGGACCCGATGAAGAGGGCCGTTTCGGCATATTCGGCGGGCGCTTCGTCGCCGAGACGCTGATGCCGCTGATCCTCGATCTCCAGGATGAGTGGGCGAGGGCGAAGAACGATCCGGCTTTCAAGGCAGAGCTCGAAAATCTCGGCACCCACTATATCGGCCGGCCGAGCCCGCTCTATTTCGCCGAGCGCCTGACGGCCGAACTCGGCGGCGCCAAGATCTATTTCAAGCGCGAGGAGCTCAATCACACGGGCTCCCACAAGATCAACAATTGCATCGGTCAGATCCTGCTCGCCAAGCGCATGGGCAAGACCCGCATCATCGCGGAAACCGGCGCCGGCCAGCACGGCGTGGCATCGGCGACGGTCGCGGCGCGCTTCGGCCTGCCCTGCGTGGTCTATATGGGTGCGACCGACGTGGAGCGGCAGGCGCCGAACGTCTTCCGCATGAAGCTTCTCGGCGCCGAGGTGAAGCCGGTGACGGCCGGCAACGGCACCCTCAAGGACGCCATGAACGAGGCGTTGCGCGACTGGGTGACCAATGTCGACAGCACCTATTACCTAATCGGCACGGCCGCCGGCCCGCATCCCTATCCGGAGATGGTGCGCGACTTCCAGGCAGTCATCGGTGAGGAAGCCAAGCAGCAGATCCTCGAGGCCGAAGGCCGGCTTCCCGATCTCGTGGTCGCTGCCGTGGGCGGCGGTTCCAATGCGATCGGCATCTTCCATTCGTTCCTCGACGACGAGGGCGTCAGGATCGTCGGCGTGGAAGCGGGTGGCAAGGGGCTCGACGGCGACGAGCACTGCGCTTCGCTCACCGCCGGTTCGCCCGGCGTGCTCCACGGCAACCGCACCTATCTTCTTCAGGACGGTGACGGCCAGATCAAGGAAGGCCATTCGATCTCGGCCGGGCTCGATTATCCGGGCATCGGACCGGAACATGCCTGGCTGAACGACATCGGCCGCGTCGAATATGTGCCGATCATGGATCATGAGGCGCTCGAGGCCTTTCAGACGCTGACGCGGCTCGAAGGCATCATCCCGGCGCTCGAACCGTCCCATGCGCTTGCCGAAGTCATCAAGCGCGCGCCGAAGATGGGCAAGGACGAGATCATCCTGATGAATCTCTCCGGTCGCGGCGACAAGGACATTTTCACCGTCGGCAAAATTCTCGGTATGGGGCAGTAAAGATCATGACCGCACGCATGGAGCAACGGTTCGCCGACGTGGCGGCCGAGGGGCGCCCGGTTCTCGTGACCTATTTCATGGGCGGCGACCCGGATTTCGAAACGTCGCTGGCGATCATGAAGGCGCTGCGGCAGGCGGGTGCCGACATCATCGAACTCGGCGTGCCTTTTTCCGACCCGATGGCCGATGGACCGGCGATCCAGCTCGCCGGCCAGCGCGCGCTGAAGGCCGGGCAGTCGCTCGCCAAGACGCTGGAGCTCGCCCGGCTCTTCCGGGCGGAGGACCAGCGCACCCCATCGTGCTGATGGGCTATTACAACCCGATCTATATCTATGGCGTCGAGCGGTTCCTGGAGGACGCGCTCGAGGCCGGCGTCGACGGCCTGATCGTCGTGGACCTGCCGCCGGAAATGGACGACGAACTGTGCATTCCTGCACTTGAGAAGGGCATCAGCTTCATCCGCCTGGCAACGCCCACGACGGACGATCGCCGCCTGCCCAAGGTTCTCGAAAACACGTCGGGTTTCGTGTATTACGTGTCGATGACCGGGATCACCGGCTCGGCGCTGCCCGATCCGTCGCTGATCGCCGGAGCGGTCGCGCGCATCAAGGCGCATACGCCCTTGCCTGTCTGCGTCGGCTTCGGGGTGAAGACCGCCGACCATGCGCGCGCCATCGGCGCATCCGCAGACGGCGTCGTCGTCGGCACGGCGATCGTCAATCAGATCGCGTCGAGCTTGACCGAAGAAGGCCAGGCAACGGAAGCGACGGTCCCGGGCGTCGAAGCGCTCGTCAGGGGGCTTGCGGCCGGCGTACGGGCGGCACGGCTTGCTGCAGCCGAATAATTGCCCATATTGACGCGCACAAGCCGAAGGAAAATCTTCAGGAGACTGCTTAATTGAACTGGATCACAAACTACGTTCGGCCGAAGATCAACTCGATGCTCGGCCGCAGGGAAGTTCCGGAGAACCTCTGGATCAAGTGCCCTGAAACGGGCGAGATGGTGTTCCATCGCGATCTGGAAGAGAACAAATGGGTCATCCCGCAATCCGGCTTCCACATGAAGATGCCGGCGAAGGCCCGTTTGAAGGATCTCTTCGACGGCGGAATCTACGAGGCCTTCCCGCAGCCCAAGGTGGCGCAGGACCCGCTCAAGTTCCGCGACTCGAAGAAATACTCCGATCGCCTGCGCGACAGCCGCGCCAAGACCGAACTCGATGACACGATCGTTGCCGGCCTCGGCCAGGTCCAGGGCATCAAGCTCGTCGCCGTCGCGCATGAGTTCAACTTCATCGGCGGGTCGCTGGGCATTGCCGCGGGCGAAGCGATCGTGAAGGCCTTCGAGCGCGCGATAGCGGAGAAGTGCCCGCTGGTGATGTTCCCGGCCTCGGGCGGCGCTCGCATGCAGGAAGGCATCCTGTCGCTGATGCAGCTGCCGCGCACGACCGTAGCCCTGAACATGCTCAAGGAAGCGGGGCTTCCCTATATCGTCGTCCTGACGAACCCGACGACCGGCGGCGTCACCGCATCCTATGCGATGCTGGGCGATATCCACATGGCCGAGCCAGGCGCGGAAATCGGCTTTGCCGGCAAGCGGGTGATCGAGCAGACGCTGCGGGAAAAGCTTCCGGATGGCTTCCAGACTTCGGAATATCTGCTGGAGCATGGCATGGTCGACATGGTCGTCAAGCGCCACGACATCCCGGAGACGCTCGCGCGCGTTCTCAACATTCTGATGAAGAAGCCGGCCAAGGCGGTCAAGCGCGATACCGCGACGGAGTTGGCCCCGCTGCCGGTGGCCGCGAGCGCCTAGATCAGGGCTACCATCATGACTGCGACAGAGGTCAGCGAGGCGGCGCAGGAGATCGAGAAGCTTCTCGCCCTGCATCCCAAAGGGTTCGACCTTTCGCTCGACAGGATCACGCGGCTGCTTGCCGCCCTCGGCAATCCTCACGAGCGCCTGCCGCCGGTCATCCACGTGGCCGGCACCAACGGCAAGGGCTCGGTAACGGCCTTCTGCCGGGCGATCCTGGAGGCCGCGGGTCTCAGCGTCCATGTCCACACGTCGCCGCATCTGGTGAACTGGCACGAGCGCTATCGCCTGGGTGTAAAGGGCGGCAAGGGGGCCCTGGTCAGCGACCCCGTGCTTGCCGATGCCGTACGGCGCGTTGCCGAAGCGAATGGCGGTGAGAAGATCACCGTCTTCGAAATCCTGACCGCGGTCACTTTCCTGCTCTTCGCGGAGCATCCGGCCGATGTCGCGATCATAGAAGTCGGCCTCGGCGGACGATATGACGCGACCAATGTCATTGCCCGGCCGGCCGTCTCCGTGATCATGCCGATCTCGCTCGATCATCAGGCTTATCTCGGCGACCGGGTCGAACTGATCGCCGCGGAGAAGGCGGGAATAATGAAGCGGGGCTGCCCGGTGGTGATCGGCCACCAGGAGGAAGAGGGCGCGCGCAATGTGCTGATCGCGACCGCCGAACGTCTCGGCTGCCCAATATCCGTCTACGGACAGGATTTCATGGCGCATGAGGAGTTCGGCAGGCTGATCTTCCAGGATGAGAACGGCCTTGCGGACCTGCCGCTGCCGCGCCTGCCGGGCCGGCATCAATATGCCAATGCCGCGGCGGCGATCCGTGCCGTCCGGGCAGCCGGTTTCGATGTTCCCGAGGCGGCCATCGAGAAAGGATTGGCCGGCGTCGAGTGGCCCGGGCGCCTGCAGCGCCTCCCCGGCGGCACGCTCTCGCATTTCTGCCCGCCGGGCGCCGAGATATGGATTGACGGCGGACACAATCCGGGGGCCGGCCACGTCATTGCCGAGGCGATGGCCACCTTCGAGGAGCGCGACCCGCGACCGCTCTTCCTGATCATCGGCATGATCAATACCAAGGAACCGATCGGCTATTTCAAGGCTTTCCTCGATCTGACGGAACAGGTCTTCACCGTGCCGGTGCACGGGTCCGACGCGGGACTGGACCCGCTGGCGCTGGCCGCCGATGCGGCCGCAGCCGGGCTCGAGGCCAATGCAACCTCCTCGGTCGCCGAAGCGCTCGGGCAGATCGCGGAACTCACCGACGAGGACCCCGTGCCGCCGCGCGTGCTGATCGGCGGCTCCCTCTACCTGGTCGGCGACGTGCTCGCGGAAAACGGCACTCCGCCGCGCTAGATCACGACGATTTCAGGCGAAAAAAAGCCCGGCCAGGCCGGGCTTCGCATTGTCGGATTGAAGTCCTGGCGGATCAAGCCACCGCGTTCGAAATCCAGGAGCTGAGCGCCGTCTTCGGTGCGGCGCCGACCTTGATGTCGGCGACTTCGCCGCCCTTGAACATGGCGAGCGTGGGGATCGAACGGACGCCGTATTGCGCCGCGAGTTCGGGGTTTTCGTCGATGTTGAGCTTGACGACCTTGACCTTGCCGGCAAGCTCGGTTGCGATTTCTTCGAGGCTCGGCGCAATCATCTTGCACGGGCCGCACCATTCCGCCCAGAAGTCGACGACGACCGGTTCGGCCGAGTTCAGAACTTCTTTCTGAAAATTGGAAGTATCGACTTTCACAGTAGCCATCGGGTGCTCCTTCGGAATGGCAGTGTCCAGATGTTGTGTCTCATGTGAGGCATCGCCACCGGATTTTCAATATCGTGTATCTCACTTTGTCGCGAGCTCTTCAAGACTCCTGTCTAGCATCGGCTCGGGAAGCACCCGGATCGCCGGGCCTTCGGTGAAGATCAGCACGCATCGGAAACGCTTGCCGGGGTAAAGAGGTTTCAGGATTTCGCGATAGATCGCGAGCTGGTTTCTGTAGACCGGCGCGATCTCTTCGGGCGATTCCGGGATTTCGCGGTTGGTCTTGTAATCGGCGATCGTCACCATGTCGCCGGTGACGGCCAGACGGTCGATACGGCCCGATACGGCGAATTCGCGGGTCCCGAGCTTCAGCGTCCCCATGACGGAGACCTCCGCCCGGCTGTGCTCGCCGAAAAGCGGTTGCAGATCCGCATGGTCGAGCACGTCCATGACGTTCCCGGCAAGTGCGCGCCGTTCGGCTTCCGGCCAGCGCGGCACGGAACGGGCGAGATAGCGCTCCGCCGCGGCCAGGCGCTCGCGGCCGTCGACCGACGGAAGAACCTGCAGCAACCGGTGCAGGATCGCGCCGCGGAGCATCGAGAGTTTCGGCGCGCTCTTCCCGGCGAAAAGGGCCGAGCCGACGATCGCTTCGCCGTCGGGGTCGTCGATTGCGATGGTCGTGCCGGACGGGGCAAGAGGCCGGGGCAGCCGCCGCGGCGCGGCCGGAGGCGTGAAAAGCGCCGTCGGCAAGCCGGCTGTCCGCCGTTGCGATTCTTCGGATCCGCCTTCGGACGTCGGGAGGTCGCGCGGCACATGCGCTTCGCGCCAGGCAATGCCCTGCCACTCCTCGCTTCCGGCGCGGAAAAGCCTCGGCGTTCCGCGGCCCTTCAGGTCCTGTGCCAGCGTTCCCTGCACCATCGAATGCCAGGTGTCGGTATTCTGCCGCTGTCCGCGATAGCCGCAGACGATCAGGCGGTCGGCTGCGCGCGTCATGCCGACATAGAGGAGCCGGCGGTATTCCTCCTCGGCGAGCTTCTTCAGCCGCTCGTTGTCGGCGGCGATGAGCGAGTTCGGCGCAGAACCCGGCGCGCGCCAGACCGGGACCGTGAGCCCGGAATGATCGGCCTGCGTTTTCTCCACGAAGCGAAGGTCCGAGACCTGCTGGCGGACGAAGGCCTCGCCGCCGCCGTCGACCAGGAAGACGACCGGTGCCTCGAGGCCCTTGGCGGCATGTACGGTCATAACGCGAACCTCGTCGCGTTCCTTGTCCTGTTCGCGCTTGACCGTGGGCGCTTCGATCTCCAGCGTCGAGATGAAAGCCTGCAGGCCCGGCAGACCGCTCCTTTCATGATCGAGAGCGAAGGTGAGGAATTCGTCGAGAATATCGCTGACTTCGCTGCCGAGCCGCGCCAGGAAGGCACGCCGTCCGCCATCGGCGCCGAGGACGTGGGCATAGAAATCGTGCGGCAGCAGTTCCCGTGCCAGGCCGGCATAACGCGAAAGCGTGCGGACCGCTCCGTGATAACGGCTCGTCTCCTCCGCGCCCGCCTGCCGCAGCCGTCGCCAGAGGCTTTCGCCCTCGGTCCGCCGCGCGGCGAGTTCGAAGACATCCTCCTCGGCAAAATCGAGGAGCGGGCTCTTCAGCAGTGCCGCGAGCGACAGATCGTCCTCGGGCAGAAGCACGAACCGGCCGAGCGCGATCAGGTCCTGCACGGCGATATGGCTGGTCAGAACCAGTCGGTCCGCGCCGGCGACGGGGATATTGCCCCGCCGCTTGAGGGCGCGTGTCAGGGCATTGACAAAGGCGTCGCGTTTGCGCACCAGCACGATGACGTCGCCGGGCCGCATGGCTCGGCGCACGCCTTTTTCGATCACCGTCTCCTGGCCGATCCAATCTTCGAGGACCGCTGCAATGCGGCGGGCGAGGATGTTGACCGGCGCGCGCTCGGGCGTCGCGTCGAAAGGAGCGGTCCAATCCTCTTCCGAAGCCGCCGGCTCGGGCGCGATCACATCCCAGAGGTCGACGGCGCCGGGCTGGCCGATCCGGTTAGACGCATGCACGATCGCCTCGCTCCGCGCGCTCAGACCTCTCGCATTCCCGGAATTCGCAAAGACCGTATCGACGGCGGAGAGCACGTCCACCGTCGAGCGGAAGGAAAGCTGCAGGCGGATGGGGCTGAAGTGCCTGTTGCCCGCGCGCACCCGCCGCTCCGTCAACGTGCTCTCACGCGAGAAGCGCTCTGGCCGGGCGCCCTGGAAGGAATAGATCGACTGCTTCTCGTCGCCGACGGCGAAAATCGTTCGGTCATCCGCGCGCGCCGTTTCGCCGGCAAAGAAATCCGCCGCGAGCGACTGGATGATCGCCCATTGCGCAGGACTCGTATCCTGCGCCTCGTCGACGAGGATATGGTCGATCCCCTGATCCAGCTTGTAGTGCACCCAGGCGCCGACGTCGCTTCGGGCAAGCAGCGCCGCCGTGCGGTTGATGAGATCCTCGAAATCGAGCTGGCTGCGTGCCTTCTTGAGCGCCTCGTAGTCGCGGTTGAGCCTCTCGGCGAGAATGAGGGCGGCGCGGGTCGCCCCGTACATCTGGACGATGCTCAGGCGGTCCACGCAGGCGAGCATGTGGCTGCGCGCCTCTTCCACCCTGAGTTCGAGCTGCGGCGCCGCACGGCGCATTGCGGCGTTCAGAAAGGCCGATTCCGCCTTCGGCTTGCCGCCGCCGTTGAAGAAGAGTTCCACGAGTTTGGCATAGCGGGCGGTGGCATCCTCGATCGCCCGGACGGCCCGCAAGCCTTCTGCGATGGCAGAGGGCTTGGCGCCGCCGAGGCGCAATCCAAAGTCGATATAGTCATCGAGTGCCGGGCCATTGAGTCCCGCCAGCGGCCAGACCGCGGCCATGACCGTCTCGGCGGTCTCTTCGGGCTCGAGGCCGAGCGCTGTCCGCAGATGCGCGTCCATCCCGCCGCGTCCGGAGACGTGATCGAGAAAGGCCTGGATCGGCGCCCGGTTGGCGACGATCGCCGCAAGCAGCTTTTCAAGCCCGGTATCGTCGGCAAGATCGAGGACCGTGGCGAAGGCCTCCGCCAGTTCCCGGTCGCTTGCCGCTGCCGTGGCGGTCAAGAGAGCCCTGCGGGCGTCGGCGAGCAGCACCGCCGCTGCGCGGTCGTCGAGAACGGAGAAATGCCCTGCGACATTGGCCTCGAGCGGGAACTGGTGCAGAAGCGCCTCGCAGAAGGCATGAATCGTCTGGATTTTCAGTCCGCCCGGGGTTTCCAGGGCGCGCGCGAACAGCCGGCGGGCCTCCTGGATCTTGGCCGTTGGCGGCCGCTTGCCTTCGATCGCCTCTATGCGCTTTTCGAGGGTGCTGTCGTCGAGCGTCGCCCATTCGGCGAGTTTCTCGAACACGCGGTTCGACATCTCGGAAGCGGCCGCCTTCGTGTAGGTCAGGCAGAGGATGGCGGACGGCCGGCAGCCCGCAAGCAGAAGCCGGATGACGCGTTGCGTGAGCACATGCGTCTTGCCGGAGCCGGCATTGGCGGAAACCCAGGCGGAACGCGCGGGATCGGAGGCGAGCGCCTGCCGCTGCGTCGTCCAGTCGAGCCACCCCTCGGGGGTTCTCTCCTCCGGGCCTGTCGCATCACTCCTCATCGTCGTCCTCGCCATCCGCGGTCGCCCATTCGGCGACGCGCGCCAGATGGTCGTATTCGCCGCCGTAGTCGCGCTGTTTCTGAACGATCAGGCGCGAGGCGAAGCCGAACCTGCCGCTCATAAGCGCGGAAAGCAGCTTCCGGAGCTCGACGAGCGACTCGTCCGCCAGTTGTTCGGTGGATTTCGTCTCCTTCGAACGGGCGCCCTCGTTATTGACGGTGTCGACGGCAAACCGGCTGCCCGGCTTCAGCCGGACATAGCGCAGGGAGTGCGGCCGAGCCGGCCCGATCATACGGAATGCCCCGGCCCTGAGCGCTGCCGCCTCGAGGGCCAGCTGCGGGTCGAGAAGTGCTCGTGCCTCTTTGGGCGAGGGGCTCGATCCGGTCTTGTAGTCGATGATGTCGATCGTTCCGTCCGTCAGGCGATCCAGCCGGTCGGCGATGCCGGTCAGCCGGATATCGCCGATGCCGAGATCCATCGCCGCCGGAACCTCGGTGAACGAGTTCACAATGCCGTGCCGGCGCTCCCGTTCCCACTCGAGGAACGCCCTTCCGACCGCCTGGAAGCGTGGCCGCCAGATGGTGTCGATATGCGCAGGCAGTTTCTCCTCGTCGAAAGCCTCGTCGGTGAGCCGGATCATCGCTTCCTCGCCCTCGCGCGTCGCCGGGTCGAAGCCGCCCTTGACGAAGCGATCGACGATCCGGTGATAAAGCAGGCCGCGTTCCGCCGCCCCCGGATCGCGGTTGAACGGTTGGATCGGTTCCAGCCGGAGAATGCGCCTCGCGTAGACGGCATAGGGATCGCGGCGCAGGCGCGTCACCTCGCTGAAGGAATATTTTCGCGGCTGCAGCTCCGCGGGAGGCTTCGGCTCCGGCCGGTCCGACAATGGTTGACGCTCGCCTTGGTCGAGAATGCGCATCCAGTGGAGATAGTCGGCGCCATTGGCCTTGAGCAGTTCCGTCAGCCTCTTGCCGCCGAGCGCCTGAAGGCGCTGCAGCCATCGGGAAGCCACTGTCGGCGCCGATCCCTGACGCATGGAGCGCGAAAGGATCAGCCGGCGGGTGCCGCAGGCCATCTGGAAATCATGCGCGAGCTGGCCGATTCGCCGCTCCGGCGGCTCCAGTCCGATACCCGCCTTCATCGTT
Source organism: Sinorhizobium prairiense (assembly GCF_029201645.2). Classification (NCBI taxonomy): domain Bacteria; kingdom Pseudomonadati; phylum Pseudomonadota; class Alphaproteobacteria; order Hyphomicrobiales; family Rhizobiaceae; genus Sinorhizobium; species Sinorhizobium prairiense. The sequence goes on along the minus strand of NZ_CP104131.1, from coordinate 3,119,927 downwards.
CGCGAAAGGAACGGATCGTTCGACGTCTGCCCCGGCCAGGTGCCCTCGTTCATGCCGCCGAGAACCACCAGGTCCACGCTTTGCAGGCGCGATTCGAGCGCTCCGAAAATGAAGACGCGGGGATGGCGCATCGATCGCGGCTTGACGGCTTCGCTTGCGGCAAGCGCCTCGAGAATGTCGCACCATTGCGGTCCGTCGGCCTCCATCTGGCCATCGGTTTCGATGATGCCCCTAAGGAGCGTCGCCAATATTTCGCCGGCTTCCGAAGCCCAGAGCGCGCCAAGGTTGCCTTGCTCGTCGATGGCGGCCGCCTCCAGAGCGCGCCCTGTACGCTCCGCCCAATCCGAAAGGGGCAGCACGGCCGAGCGGTGACGGCCGGTTTGCCGATCGGCAGAGAGAGTGCTGGCCAGGGGGGCGACCGCCGAGGCTATCCGGCGTGCGAGTGCGCGCGCGATGGCAATGTCGTCGGGGCCGATGCCCGCCCTCCAGGGCGGGGGGTGCCGGTCGGTCTTCTGCCTGTCGAGCGCCTTGTCGATGACCCCCTCCAAGGACGATATGTCGGCCGCATCGGTGCCGCCGCGCAGGGCCGCGAGCTCCAGCACGTCCGCGGCTCGGCGCGCACCCTCTGCCGTCTGACCGAAGCGCGCCAGCGGATGCTTGAGAAGTGCGACCAGGGCAACCGGATCGTCCGGCCTCAGCGTCGCTTCCAAGAGCAGCCGGGCAAGTGCGCCCGCCGGCGTCGCCGAGAGCGGAATGCCTGCGGAATCGTCCGCCTCTATACCGAAGCGGGCAAGCTCGGTGCCGACGCGACGCGCAAGCCCTCGATCGGGGGTGATGAGCGCCGCCTGGCTCTCCTCGTCGGCTTCGAGCGCGAGCCGAAGCGCGATCGCGATGGCGGTTGCCTCTTCGCGTTCGTTCGCCGCTTCGATCAGCGCCACATCCGCAAAGGCGGACAGGAGTCTATCCGCATCGAAGCTCTGGCGGGCCTCCATCCAGACATTCGTCGCGTCGGCGGGCAACAGCGCCCGCGACAGGACCGCGCTGCGATAATCGAGATCATCGGCAGCGCTCGCGAGGGCGGGCACGTCGCCGCGTTCGATGCCCATGCGCTTGAGCAGACGGTGAAATCCATATTGCGGGTGGGTGCGGCTTGCCGGGCCCCTTGAAGAAGCGCCGGAGCCGGGGGTCTCTCCGGCGATCAGCCGCCACTCCGCATCGCTCATCGATCCGTCGAGGCCCGGGAGCACGATCGTACCGTTCGGCAGCGCCTTGACCGCGGCGATCAGGGCGGCCGTCGCCGGGATCGAACCGGTCGAACCGGCGATGATGATCGGTCCGCTCACTTTTCCGGCGGCGATACGCTGGGTTTCGGCCTTCAGCACCGCATTGCGGTGGCGTGCGGGCGAGGAGTGCTTGAGTTCCGCCAGCCGCTCCGGCCAGTAGGTGCGGGCGATCTTGAGGAAGGCGAGCGTCAGTTGCCACCAGAGCGCATGTTCGCCGCCGTCGAGTCCGTCGAGGGCCTCCCAGTCGAGTTCCTCGGTCTCGATCGCGTCGATGAGTTCGGCGAGGTTGCGCGCGAGCCAGATGGCGTCGGCAGGGCTTGCCGGCGCGATCAGCGGGCTTTCCGCGTGGATGTCGAGGACCACCTGGGGCAGGCGGTTTCGCCAGGCGAGAATGAGGCGGCCGAGTTCGATGAGCCTTGCCGTTCCGGAAAGCGGGGGCGCGAGGTCGAGGATCGCCGGCACCTCGGCATCGAAGAAGCCGCTGTCGTCGTCGGTCTCGCCGAGCGCCCGGATCATCGGCAGGATGGCCGATCGGCCGCCGAGCAGATCGACGAACTCCGAGCGCAGCACGCGGGCGGAGCGCCGGGTCGGCACGAAGATCGTCACACCGGCCAGTGCCAGCGGCTGCGCCGGATCGTAGCGGAAGCCCGGGGTCAGCTCGCCACTGCAGAGCCTTTCCGCGACCGTCCTCAGAAAAGGCAGGCCGGCGGGAATCGTGAAGACGTTCGGATATGCGGGCACCTCATCCCTCCGGCCGGAAGCGGCGGATCGCAGCCTCGGCCTCCGCTATGGCTTCCGGCGAGCCGACGGTGATCCAGTGCCCTTCGAGCATCAGACCGAAAAGGCGTCCCCTGGCGATCGCCCGGTCGAAATAGATGTTGAGGTTGAACGCCTCGTCCGGTGCGTCTGCAAGCAGCGCTGCGTCCATGGCGATCGCGCCGGCATAGACGACGGGATTCGCCATGCCGTCTTCATAGCGCGTGAGCCGGCCGTCTTCCGATAGCGAGAAATCCCGTTTGCCGTTGTGCCCGGTCGTGTTCTCGAGACGCACGCAGAGCAGCGCCATGTCCATGCGCTCCGGATCGAAGAACTCGGCAAGCTTTTTCAGGTTGCACGGTTGCTGCGGCTTCTCGCCGATCCAGAAAAGGTCGGCATTCATGACGAGCACCGGCCCGCCATCGAGCAGTTTCAGGCCCTTCGCCAGCCCGCCGCCGGAATTCATCAGCGCATCCCGCTCGTCCGAAATCAGGATATGCGGCGCCTCTCGCCGGCCGAGGTGCTCCTCCATCTGGCCGGCGAAATGATGGACGTTCACAACGGCCCTGGTGACGCCCGCGGCGGCGAGCAGATCCAGCACATAGTCGATCATCGGCTTGCCGGCTATCCTGACAAGCGGCTTCGGCAGCGTGTCGGTGACCGGCCGCAGGCGGGTGCCCAGTCCGGCCGCAAGCACCATGGCATTGGTGATGGGCATCGTGTCCTAACGGTTCGCTGATTCGGGAGCGAGGATTCCAGCCTTAATGCACCATTCGCGCAAGGGTGTCAGCACCTGATGGGAGAGCGCATGCTCGAGATAGGCGAAGGTGCGCGGCATGTGCTTCATGTAGCCGGGTTTGCCGTCGCGCTCCTTGAGCCGCACCCAAATTCCGGCGAGCTTGCAGTTGCGCTGAGCGGCCATCAGATGCCAGTCGCGCCGGAAGGCGGCCTCGTCGAAGGGACCCAGACCACGGCGCTCGGAGATGTAGGCAGTCATCATCCGCTGGGCGAGATCGGGTTCGATCGTCACTCGCGCATCCTGCACCAGCGAGGCCACGTCATAGGCCGTCGGCCCGATCATCGCGTCCTGGAAGTCGATGATGCCGATTCGGTCGAATCCGGTGCGGTCCTGACGCCAGAGAATGTTGGGCGAGTGGAAATCGCGCAGTAGAAGGTTCTTCTCCGCGGAATCGAGAACGCCGATCAGTCCGTCCCATACGGCGAAGTATTCCCGCCGCTCATCGTCCGAGGCAGGCCGCCCCCGTTTCCACGGGAGATACCAGTCGACGAGCAGACTGGTTTCGATCTTGATCGCCGGCCGGTCGAAAGCGGGGATGTGGTGAACGACCCCTTCAGCCACTGCGATGTCGCGCTCCGCGGGCTGAGCATGCAGCCGGGCCAGAAGGCGTGCGCCTTCGATGTAGCGCTCCGCCACGGGGCGGCCATCGGCGTCGAGTATGCCTTCGGATCCAAGGTTTTCGATGAGAAGCAGACCCTGGTCGAGGTCGCGCGCGTAAATCGCCGGTGCCGCGAAACCGCGTTTGCGGAGGAGTTGCGAGATCGCGACGAAGGGGACGACGTCCTCGGCGATATGGGCGAGCTGCTGGTAGTACTTGCCGTCCTCGAGGATAGGTCCCGGCTTGTGTCGCGGCGCATCCATCAGGATCTTCGCCGGCGCACCATCCCCGGTGTCGATGCGTTCATAGGCCCGGATCGAAGCGTCGCCGCTCAGGTGGCGCCGACGGGCGCCAGGATAGGCTGCATCGAGCAGGAACTTGCGAATGGCAAGCGAGCGGTTGATCCGTTCGAAGGCCGCGTCCGGAGCCGTCAGGTGAATGCGCCGGCCCTCGTCTTCATGCGAGAAGGTCAGGGTGATTCGGCCGGCCGGAAGCGCCTCCTCGGCCTTCTCCGGCCATTCCACGAGACAGATGCCGTGGGCGAGCGCCTCGTCGAAACCGAGCTCGTCAAGCTCGGATGCGTCCGCGAGCCGGTAGAGATCGAAATGAGCGACCGGGATCGTGAGGTCGTAGCTTTGAACCAGGGTGAAGGTGGGACTGGGTACCTCGAGCGTCTCGTCGTCGGCCATGGCCCGGATGAAGGCCCTTGCCAGGGTCGATTTTCCCGCGCCGAGGTCGCCCGAGAGAGCGACGCATTCGCCGCCCTTCAGCGCCAATGCGAGATCTTCGCCGAATTCGATGGTGGCGGCCTCGTCCTTCAGCAGACGTTCGAGAGATTTCATTTAGTTCATCTATTCCGCCGCGATGACCTTCGGCGCTTCGGCGGAGGGAATGCGGCAAGTTACTGCCGTGCCTTCGCCCTCCTTGCTGCGGATCGAAACATTGCCGTGGTGAAGACTGACGAAGCTCTCCACGATGGACAGGCCCAGGCCCGCGCCGCCGCGCTGGCCATAGCTTTCGAAGCGGTTGAACACGGTGTTGAGAACGTCCTGCGGGATCCCTGGCCCCGTGTCGGTGACTGAGAAGGCAAAGTCGCTCCCCTCGCGCCAGCATTTGAGCTCGATCGTACTTCCGTCCGGGGCGAAATTCGCCGCATTGGTGAGAAGCTTTATGAAGATCTGCTTCAGCCGTTGCTGGTCCGCGGTAATGCGGCCGAGATTGTCGGGCGCTTCGGTTCGAAGCGACACGCCGCTCTCGATCAGCCGGTCGCCCATCTGCTGCGTCACGTCGTCGATCAGATCGATGAGATTCACTTCCGCGAGTTCGAGCTCGACGATGCCGGCATCGACGGTCGCAAGATCGAGGATGTCGTTGACGATCGTCAGAAGCAGCGACGAGGAGGTGGCAATGTGGTCGACATATTCGGCCTGGCGATCGTTGAGTTCGCCGAACACCGGCGTTTTGAGAAGGTCGGCAAAACCGATGATGTTCGTCAGCGGCGAGCGCAGCTCGTAGGAGACGTGGTGCACGAAATCGTTCTTCAGCGCATCCGCCTTGCGCAGCGCTTCGTTCTTTTCGGTGAGCGCGCGCTCGACGCGGACGCTGTCGGTGATGTTGACGAAGGTCAGCATCGTCTGGGCGTTGGGCAGCGGAATGACCGCGTAGTCGAGGATGAGGCCGGTGCGCAGCTCCAGAATGCCGCGGCTCGACGGCCGCTCGTCGTCGAAGCTTGTGATGATATGGGCGAAGCGCTTCCAGCCGTCCGGCTGGTCGTAGGAGGCGAGACAAGCCTGCTCGATCGCGCGGATATGGGTGCCCGGCTGCGCCTCGGTCTCATTGATGCCCCAGATCGCCCGGAAGGCCGGATTCGAAAGCCGGATGCGGCCGTCGGGTCCGAAAACGGCGACGCCTTCGGCGAGATGATCGATCGTTTCGCCCTGGACCTGGACCAGCGTGTTGTAGCGCGTTTCCAGATCGACCCTTTCGGTCAGGTTCTCGAACACCCAGGTGGCGCCGCCCTGCGGCCGCGCGGTGGCGAAAACGCGAAGCGTCTGGCCGTTCGGCAGGTGCCAGAGATCGGACTGCGTATCGATCGCCTGATAGACGGAAAGCGCACTCGTCTTCCATTGCTTCCAGTTGAGCTGCTCCGGCAGCTTGCCGCCGGCACGCAGCCGATCGAGCACCTCGCCGTTGTCGGGCTTGCGCTCGAGGAATCCCATGTCGAGATCCCAAAGCCGCTGGAAAGCCTGATTGTAGAACTGCAGCCGCTGATTGCCGTCGAAGATCGCCACCGGCGTCGCCAGGTGTTCGAGCGTCTCGGCATGGCTCTTGAGCGTCCGCGCCAGCTCCTCGCGCACCGCTTCGATGCCGGAAACGTCGATCGCGATTCCGGCAGAGCCGGCAGGCGTGCGGGCGTCCACGACGTCGAAAAACGTCCGGTTGCCCCTGACCACTGTCGAAACCTTGTCGCGGAACGGCGTCTGGAGCGTCGAGACCGCCCGGATCCGCTCGCGCGCCGTGGTCGCAAGCAGCTCGCGCTCTTCGGCGACGGCCGTGCTCGCGCTCTGGGTTTCGACCGCATTGGCATAGGCCGCATTGACCCATTCGAGCCTGCCGTCTCCTGCGCGCTGCCACGCGGGAAGATCGACGGCGTCGAGCAGCGTCCGCAACGTCGAAAGCGAAGCATGCAGCTGGTCGCGTTCGAGCTTCAACTCGGCGAGTTCGGCCCTGAGATTGTTGAGCGCGATGAAGCGCACGAAGGCCCGCCCGCCGGATACGCGGCCCTGCGCCTCGAGGACCTCGTTACGCTGGGTTTCGAGCACGAGATCGAAGCTCTGCGCCTGGGCACGCAAGGATTCGATCGCCTTTTCGAGCAGACCTGCCGATTGCGGCTTGATCCAGCGGCCGAAGGCGAGAAAGTCCCGGTCGTCCTGCGGCGCGCCGGTTTCGACCGGAAGCTGACCGAGGAATTCCGGGCGCTCCGCGAGCCCGTCCCAGATCACGATGCGCCGGTTCTTGTCCGCAATGAGAGCCTGGAAGCGGGAAATGCGCTGGTTCGCGTCGGATAGATTGGAACGAAGCTCGCGGTTCTCGGCCTCGATATTGCCGCGCTGGCGGATGAGCCAGATCGCCGAAATCATGGCGGCGGAAATGACGCCGATCAAAACGGAGAAGGTCACCACCTCCGTCGTGCCGAATATGCTTCTGCCGGGATCGGTGGCCTGAGCTGCGGCATCGCTTGCCGCAAGCAATACCGTTCCCGCAAGGAGCCGCTTGAGCAGTCTCGGCGCCCCCTGCCGTCCTGCAGAAGACATGGATTCATGTGTTTTCACGGCGCCGTCCCCGTTCGTCCGGAAAGTGCCGGCGACCTTGCGCCCCGCGCGCCGGAGCCCGTTCAAAGGCTCCTGTCAGTTCCGATTGCATCTCCGGTCTGTCTCCGTCTGTTTGCCGCCTGTCCGACAAGACATCCCATTTCGACCGCGCCGCCGGCCCGAAAAATCCAGACCGGCATAACGAATCGATAAGCTAAACATACTTCTTTGACGATTCGGCTGAAAGTGCGAGCCCCAAAAAAGCGGCCGCGATCTCTTGTCAAGATCGCGGCCACAAGATGTTGTGGATTGCTCGGGTAAGGATCAGTACCGGTAGTGTTCGGCCTTGAACGGACCCTGCTGCTTGACGCCGATATAGGAGGCCTGTTCCTCCGAGAGCTCGGTCAGCTTGGCGCCGAGCTTGGTGAGATGCAGGCGCGCCACCTTCTCGTCGAGCTGCTTCGGCAGCACGTAGACCTCGTTCTTGTACTGATCGCCCTTGGTGAAGAGCTCGATCTGCGCCAGAACCTGGTTGGAGAAGGATGCCGACATGACGAAGGACGGATGTCCGGTGGCGTTGCCGAGATTGAGCAGGCGGCCTTCCGAAAGCAGGATGATGCGGTTGCCCTTCGGGAACTCGATCAGATCGACCTGCGGCTTGACGTTCGTCCACTTCAGGTTCCGAAGCGCCGAGACCTGAATCTCGTTGTCGAAATGGCCGATATTGCCGACGATCGCCATGTCCTTCATCGCGCGCATGTGCTCGATGCGGATGACGTCCTTGTTGCCGGTGGTGGTGATGAAGATGTCGGCGGACGATACGACGTCTTCGAGTTGGACGACTTCAAAGCCGTCCATGGCCGCCTGGAGGGCGCAGATCGGGTCGACTTCCGTGACCTTGACGCGTGCGCCGGCGCCGCTGAGCGAAGCCGCCGAGCCCTTGCCGACGTCGCCGTAGCCGCAGACCACCGCGACCTTGCCGGCCATCATCACGTCGGTGCCGCGGCGGATGCCGTCGACGAGCGATTCCTTGCAACCGTACTTGTTGTCGAACTTCGACTTCGTGACGCTGTCGTTGACGTTGATCGCCGGGAAGGGCAGCAGGCCCTTGGCCTGGAGCTGGTACAGGCGGTTGACGCCCGTGGTCGTTTCTTCCGTCACGCCCTTGATCGCGTCACGCTGCTTGGTGAACCAGCCCGGTGTCGCGGCGAGGCGCTTCTTGATCTGCGCGAAAAGGATCTCTTCTTCTTCGGAGCCCGGATTCGTCAGAATGTTCTCGCCGGCCTCGGCGCGGGCGCCGAGCAGGATGTACATGGTCGCGTCGCCGCCGTCGTCGAGAATCATGTTTGAGACGCCGCCGTCGGCCCATTGGAAGATCTTGTCGGTGTAGGTCCAGTATTCCTCCAGCGTCTCGCCCTTGACGGCGAAGACGGGTACGCCGCTCGCAGCGATGGCGGCGGCAGCGTGGTCCTGGGTCGAGAAGATGTTGCACGAGGCCCAGCGCACTTCGGCACCGAGCGCAACCAGCGTCTCGATCAGCACGGCGGTCTGGATGGTCATGTGGAGCGAGCCGGTGATGCGGGCGCCCTTCAGCGGCTTCGATGCGCCGAACTCCTCGCGGCAGGCCATCAGGCCCGGCATTTCCGTTTCGGCGATGGCGATTTCCTTGCGGCCGAAATCGGCAAGCCCGATGTCGGCGACGATATAGTCCTGAGTTGCGCTCATGAAGTTCTCCAGGCTGATCCTAGGGCCGCGCGGCCACATGGCCGTTTGGCGGCATGACAGTGCCTCCCGCGATCGCGGGCAGCGTGCCTTCGGTCTATCAGGAAACCCCGTGGAGGGCAACCGACATATAAAGAGGTCTTTATATGTTTATATCGGTTACATCTCTTCGCCGAACTTGTCGCGAACCAGCGTATCCAGCGCGTTGAGCGCTTCTTCGGCCTGAGCGCCGCTGGCGGTGACGAAGACCGAGCAGCCGGTGCTGGCCGCCAGCATCATCAGCCCCATGATCGAGGTCCCGCCGACGGTCATGCCGTCCTTGGAGACGGTGATCTCCGCGTCGAAGGTCTCGACGGTCTGCACGAATTTCGCGGAGGCACGCGCATGCAGGCCGCGTTTGTTGACGATGAGCAGTTCGCGCGTCAGAGCCGTGTCGGGGCGGTGATCCATCATTTTCCACTCAGAACCCGACTGGCGACGTTGATGTATTTGCGCCCCGCCTCGGAGGCTTCCACCAACGCCTTGTCCATGTCGCTTTCGCCGCGCACGCCTGCGAGCTTGATCAGCATCGGCAGGTTGACGCCGGCGATGACCTCGACGCTGCCGCCGCGCATCACCGAAATGGCGAGATTCGAAGGGGTGCCGCCGAACATATCCGTCAGGATGATGACGCCGTCGCCTTGATTGGCCTTCTCGACGGCGTCGAGGATATCCTGACGCCGCTGATCCATGTCGTCCTCGGGGCCTATGCAGACGGTCTCGATAGCTTTTTGCGGACCGACGACATGCTCCAAAGCATGCCGAAACTCATCCGCCAGCTTGCCATGAGTGACAAGCACAAGTCCGATCATGGGTATCTTTGCTCCAACTGCATATGCAACTCGTTGATGGCCAGATATCGCAATGCAGCAATTTCGTCCACCTGTTGGGGGCGCCATCTTGGCAAGGAAAAGGCGAAGTGCAAGCCAAAAATGCCGAAAAAGCAGCCGCACTGCCTTCCGATAAGGCTAAAGTCCTACATTTTCGGGCAGAAGGGCGGCGAGCGTGTCGAGCGGCGACAGCGGCCCCTCGACCGGGAGGCGCAACAGCAGCAGATTTCGCCCGATCCCGAGCTGCAGCTCCTCCTCCTCCGGCGGCAGACGCGGCTCGAAGGGTGCCCTGACCGGCGTGATCGCCCAATCGAGAACACAGGCGGAGACGGTACCGACTTCCGCAATTCCGGATCCGCGGATTTCGAGGAGCCCGCGAATGGCGGCAGGGCAGCGCGCGACGATGCGCCCGTTCTCGAGCGTCAGATCCACGCGGTCGTCCGCGACGAGCGCGGCGAAGCGGCCCCGGCGTCTCACTTGCGAGAGGCAGGAAAGCGCGAGCGCCGACTTGCCCGAGCCGGACGGCCCTGTGATCAGCAGCCCGGTCGTGCCGAGAACGATCGCGGTTCCGTGGACATTGATGAAGGGCGCATTCACGGGTGCGGCTCGGCGGGCAGCGAGAGAACGAAGCGGGCGCCGCCGATGTGGCCGTCCTTGCCGGTGATGTTCTCGGCTCTGAGCGTTCCGCCATGCGCCTCGGCGATCTGGCGCGAAATCGAAAGGCCGAGCCCCGAGTTCTGGCCGAAGTCCTCGCCCTCCGGCCGGTCGGTGTAGAAGCGCTCGAAGATACGGTCGATGTCCTCCGCCTGGATGCCCGGGCCGTTGTCTTCGACATAGACGATGCAGCGCGATCGCGACCGGGTCAGCCGGACGACGATGCGGCCGTTCTGCTCGGAGACGAAGGAGCGGGCGTTTTCGATCAGGTTCGTGATGATCTGACCGATGCGCAGTTCGTAGCCGCTGACGATGAAGCTTGCGCGCGGGTTGTCCTTACGGTCGACGACGAAGTCGAGCAGCACCGGTTTCTTGCTGCCCCGGATCTGGCGTGAAATTTCGACGAGGTCGCCGAGCAGCTTTTCGAGGTCGACCTTCTTCGCGTCGGCGCGTGCAAGCTCCGCATCCAGGCGCGAGGCGTCGGAGATATCGCTGATCAGCCGGTCGAGCCGTCGCACGTCGTGCTGGATGACGTCCATCAGCCGCTTCTTCGATTCCTCGTTGCGCGCGAGCGGCAAGGTTTCGACCGCGCTGCGGAGCGACGTCAGCGGATTCTTGAGTTCATGGCTCACATCGGCGGCGAAGTTCTCGATCGCCGCGATGCGGTCGTAGAGCGCCGTCGTCATTTCCCGGAGCGCCACGGAAAGATTGCCGATCTCGTCCTGGCGGGATGAGAAGTCGGGGATCTCCTCCCGTTCCTTGGCGCCGCCGCGGCGCACGCGGATGGCCGCGGCCGAAAGCCGCCGCAGCGGGTTGGCGATCGTCGACGAGAGAAGCAGCGAGAGGATGACGTTGACCAGCGCCGCCACGCCGAAAACGCGGATGATCGCCAGCCGTTCTGCATGGACGATCTTGTCGATGTCGCCGGCCTGGGTGGAGAGGAGGAGCACGCCGAGGACCGCGCGGAAGCGCTGTACCGGAACGGCAACCGAAACGATCAGCTCGCCCTTCTCGGTCACGCGCACCACGGCGCCGCGCACGCCGGTCAGGGCGTTCATCACCTCCGGATAGATCGAGCCGTTTCCGCCGGGCGGCTCCTTGTAGAGCGGCAGGTCGCCCGGCTGCAGCAGCCGGTTGAACCAGGTGCCGAACTCGTCGGCGAGGCTCGGACTTTCCGGATCGACCGGCGGCAGGTCGAAACGAAGCACCTGTCCGCCGCTATAGAGGTGGCGCGAATCGAGCAGCAGGTCGGCATCGGCATCGAAGAGGCGAGCGCGCGTGCGCGTCGGCGAGATCAGTCTTCTCAAGACCGGCGCCACGCGTTCCTGAATGATCGGGAATTCGAGGTCTTCGTCGCTCGGCAGCGGCGTGATGCTTTCGCCGGCCTGCAATTCGAGCAGCTTTTCCGGATCGATGGTGATCGAATTGGTGTCCACCGAGGCGGAGGCCGAGATGGCGCCGGCGATGATCTCGCCCTGCGTCAGAAGGCTCTCCACCCGGGCGTCGATCAGACCTTCCCGGAACTGGTTGAGATACATGATCCCGCCCACGAGGACCACGAGCGCGACCAGGTTGAAGAAGACGATGCGCCGCGTGAGGCTCGAGAAGACCGCATTGCCGAACAGGCGCCGGATCAGCGTAAAGGGATGCGCCCATCGCCGCTGCCCGCGCAGCGTCGATGCCCGTCCTTCCGCTTCTTCGATATCGCCCTGCAAGACTTCTACCAAGTCTCCCGCTCCCGCGACGCGACCTTCGCTTCTGCCCGCGTCGCCTGTCGCATTCGCCCGTTCCCGCGATGCCCTACGCCAGCCGGCGCTGCTGCGCAAGCGCTAGCAAGGGAGGTACGGGCGGCAGCGCTCCGGCCACAAGTGATCCGCAATCCGCCGGCTCGCTCCCTCAGGCCGTTTCGCGGAAACGATAGCCGACGCCGTAGAGCGTCTCGATCATGTCGAAGTCGTTGTCGACCATCTTGAACTTCTTGCGAAGCCGCTTGATGTGGCTGTCGATCGTGCGATCGTCGACATAGACCTGTTCGTCATAGGCGGCATCCATCAGCGCGTCGCGGCTCTTCACCACGCCGGGTCGCTGCGCCAGTGCGTGCAGGATCAGGAACTCCGTGACCGTCAGCGTGACGGATTCGTTCTTCCAGGTGCAGGTATGCCGCTCCTGGTCCATGACGAGCTGACCCCGTTCGAGCGAACGGGAAGGCGTGTCGGCATTCTTCACCGGACCGGCGCCTCCGGCCGCAGCCTCCCGGTTGGCCGCGCGACGCAGGATCGCCTTGACGCGCTCCACCAGGAGGCGCTGTGAGAAGGGCTTGGTGATGAAGTCGTCGGCGCCCATCTTCAGACCGAAGAGCTCGTCGATCTCCTCGTCCTTCGACGTGAGGAAGATGACGGGCAGGTCGGACTTCTGTCTCAGCCGCCGCAACAGCTCCATGCCGTCCATGCGGGGCATCTTGATGTCGAAGATAGCGAGCTGCGGCGGACGCGCCAGCAGACCCTCCAGCGCCGATGCGCCGTCCGTATAGGTTTCGACCTTGTAGCCCTCGGCTTCCAGCGCGATGGACACGGACGTCAGGATGTTGCGGTCGTCATCGACAAGCGCGATGGTCTGCATCTTATTCTACTCCGTTTCGAGGCCCGGTTGCCGAGACGCTTCGAGATGCGTTGCAAGAATCGCGGCAACCGCGAGTCACGGCCGCGTTAATTGAGTATAAAGGTGGAACAAATTGTGGCGAAGTGCAAAAGCACCTGATCCGGTTCCCCTGCAGCCGGCCCCGCCGGTGGGTTTCCGGAAGGTGCGATTCAACCGATTAAAAAATGCATATTTTTCTTTAAATCGATTAATATACTGAATTCATTATTGTTTTAGAATTGACTATCTTGTCTTGGATCGGCCTTGCCGGTATGTTCCGACGAAATTCAACGCCAATGGCCAACCACGAAGGAAGCTTGACCATGGATGAGCTCGGGAGCCGCAATCCCTCTATCGGACTGGAATCGATCGGATTTTCCGACCTCTCGGTCGTCCGCTACAACTTCGAGGCGCCGCAGCTCTACGAAGAAGCCCTGGCCCGCGGTGAAGCCGAACTGACGGTCCATGGAGCCCTTTGCGCCCGCACCGGCCAACACACGGGCCGCTCGCCCAAGGACAAGTATGTCGTGCGCGACGCCAACACCGCCGACCAGATCTGGTGGGACAACAACAGCGCGATTTCGCCGGAGCATTTCGAGCTTCTTCGTCAGGACATGCTCGCGCATGCCAAAGGCATGTCGCTCTACGTCCAGGACCTCGTCGGCGGTGCCGACCCGGAGAACGCGCTACCGACGCGCGTCGTCACCGAGTTCGCCTGGCACTCGCTGTTCATCCGCAATCTGCTGATCCGCCCGGAGCGCGAGGCGCTTCCGTCTTTTCAGCCGAAGCTGACGATCATCGACCTGCCGAGCTTCAAGGCCGATCCCGCACGCCACGGCTGCCGCAGCGAGACGGTCATCGCCTGCGACCTGACAAACGGCCTCGTGCTGATCGGCGGCACGTCCTATGCGGGCGAGATGAAGAAGTCGGTTTTCACCGTCCTCAATTACCTGCTGCCCAAGAAGTCGGTGATGCCGATGCACTGCTCGGCCAATGTCGGACCTGCCGGTGACACGGCGATCTTCTTCGGCCTCTCGGGCACCGGCAAGACGACGCTCTCCGCCGATCCGAACCGCACTCTGATCGGTGACGACGAGCACGGCTGGAGCGAAAAGGGCGTCTTCAATTTCGAGGGCGGCTGCTATGCCAAGGCGATCCGCCTGTCGGAAGCGGCAGAGCCCGAGATCTTTGCGACGACGCGCCGCTTCGGTACGGTGATGGAGAACGTCGTCCTCGACGAGCGGCGCCTTCCTGACTTCGACGACGGTTCGCTGACGGAGAACACCCGCTGCGCCTATCCGCTGCACTTCATTCCGAACGCCAGCAAGACCGGCACGGCGCCGCAGCCGCGCACGATCATCATGCTGACGGCGGACGCCTTCGGGGTTTTGCCGCCAATCGCCAAGCTGACGCCGGAACAGGCCATGTATCACTTCCTCTCCGGCTACACCGCCAAGGTCGCCGGTACCGAAAAGGGCGTGACGGAGCCGGAGGCGACTTTCTCGACCTGCTTCGGCGCTCCGTTCATGCCGCGCCATCCGTCCGAATACGGCAATCTTCTCAAGGACCTCATCGCCAGGAACGGCGTCACCTGCTGGCTCGTCAACACCGGCTGGACCGGCGGCGCCTTCGGCACGGGAAGCCGCATGCCGATCAAGGTGACGCGCGCGCTTCTTTCGGCGGCTCTCGACGGCTCGCTGAACAGCGCCTCGTTCCGCACGGATGCGAATTTCGGCTTCGCGGTGCCGGTGTCGGTACCGGGGGTCGAGGCCGGCATTCTCGACCCGCGCTCGACCTGGGCGGATGGTGTGGCTTATGACGCCCAGGCACGGCGACTCGTCGACATGTTCATCGCCAACTTCGCCAAGTTCGAGCGCCACGTCGACGGCAGCGTGCGCGACGCAGCCCCGGGCGCGAGGGTGGCCGCCGAATAATCCGGTCTTTTGCCATGATTCACGTGAAACCCGGCTGCCTACGGCCGGGTTTTGCATTTGCGGCCGGTTTTCAAGCATGCGATAGAAACGGCCGAGGAAGATCCATGGCAAGCGAACCGCTTTACATCAACGAAAACATCGTGATCGCCGGATGGGAGCTCACGGAGCAATTCGTGCTGGCCGGCGGACCGGGCGGACAGAACGTCAACAAGGTCTCGACGGCCGTCCAGCTCTTCTTCGACGTGCAGGCTTCGCCGTCCCTGCCGGAGCGCGTCAAGGCCAACGCCTTGAAGCTCGCCGGACGGCGCGCCTCGAAGGAGGGCGTCCTTATGATCGAAGCCAATCGCTTCCGCAGTCAGGAACGCAACCGCGAGGACGCCCGCGAGCGGCTGAAGGAGCTGATCCTGAAGGCGGCGGAACCGCCGCCCCCGCCGCGCAGGAAGACCAAGCCGACGCGCGGATCGATCGAACGCCGGCTGAAGGAGAAATCCGGCCGTTCCGAAATCAAGAAGCTGCGCGGCCGCCCCGGCGGCGACTGACCGCGCCCGAAAGTTGCGCCCGCGCCCTTGTCTTTTGCGCGCAATCGCACTCTCTTATCCGCTGACGCATGTCGCCAAGCCGTACGGCGGTCGTGGGGAAGACGACATGTGCAGGCTCCAGCCGCGCGAGAGAGGAGACAAGCATGGGTTTGTTCGATTTTATCAAGAATGCGGGAAAGAAGCTCGGAATCGGCGGCGACGACACGCCGCCGGATGCGGCAAGCGTCGAAAAGGAGCTCGCGTCCCATGACCTCGGCACCAAGGACGTCAAGGTCGACGTCGTGGACGACAAGGTCGTGCTGAAGGGTGTCGTCAAGGACCAGTCCACCTTCGAGAAGGCGGTCGTGGCGGTCGGCAATACGCTCGGCATATCCAAGGTCGAGGCATCCGAGCTCAAGGTCGCCGACGGCGCCGCCGCGCCGGCCGAGGCGAAGGCTCCGGTCTTCTACACCGTGAAGAAGGGCGACAATCTCTGGAAGATCGCCGAGGCCCATTACGGCAAGGGCAAGGGCGCCAAGCACACGGCGATCTTCGAAGCGAACAAGCCCATGCTCACCCATCCCGACAAGATCTATCCGGGCCAGGTGCTGCGCATCCCCGATCTGGATGCCGGCTGAACGAAGGCTGTTTCGGGTCGATCCCGACCCCGGTGAGCGCTATGTCCCTGTCATCTCCCGCCGGATCTGCTGACGGGAGGTTTCGATCGATGCCGTATGACAGGATGCCGCCAATGCTTGTGCTGCCGAAAGGGGTGAGACACATTCCCGGTTTCCTCGACCGTTCGCGCCAGCAGGAACTGGTCGAGGCCGTCCGCGCCGTCGTCGCGGAGGCTCCGCTCTTCGCGCCCGCGATGCCGAAGACCGGCAAACCCCTGTCCGTGCGCATGACCAATTGCGGCGCGCTCGGCTGGGTCACCGACCGCGAGCGCGGCTACCGCTACCAGGCGACGCATCCGGTCACCGGCAAGCCGTGGCCGCCGATTCCACGCATGCTGCACGACATCTGGAATGCCGTGGCCGGAAGCGACAAGTCCCCCGAGGCCTGTCTGGTGAATTTCTACTCGGCAGAGGCGCGCATGGGGCTCCACCAGGACCGGGACGAGCGCGATCTCGAGACTGCCGTCGTTTCGATCTCGCTCGGCGACGACTGCCTTTTCCGCGTCGGCGGCCGCACACGCGGCGGACAGACCGTGTCGTTCAGGCTCGAAAGCGGCGACGTCGTCGTGCTCGGCGGCGAAGGACGGCTCGCCTTCCACGGCGTCGACCGCATCTATCCGAACACGTCGACGCTCCTGAGGAGCGGCGGCCGGCTCAATCTGACGTTGCGAAGGGTCAATCCTTGAAGCTTCGCCCCGCCCGAATCGGTTCCTTTCCCGCAGGCGGCGCGGTTCCCCTCAAAGCTTCCTGAGCGCCACCGTCTGCGTCAGGTGGTTGGGACCCTTCTGCAGGATGAGATCGGCGCGCGGCCGCGTCGGCAGAATATTCTGATGCAGGTTCTTCAGATTGATATTGTGCCAGAGGCCCTCGGCGATCGCGCGCGCCGCATCCTCGCTGATCGTCGCATAGCGATGGAAGAAGGATTGCGGGTTCTGGAACGCGGTTTCGCGCAGTCGCATGAAGCGGTTCACGTACCAGCTGTGGATCAGGCTCTCCTCGGCATCGATATAGATCGAAAAGTCGAAGAAATCCGAGACCATCGGCACGATCTTGCCGTCGGCCGGCAGATCGCGCGACTGCAGCACGTTGATCCCCTCGAAAATGAGGATGTCCGGCCGGTCGATCACCTGGAACTGGTCGGGGATCACGTCATAGGTCAGGTGCGAATAGGTAGGAGCCTTGACGTTCGGCCGGCCCGCCTTGATCGCCGAGAGGAATCTGAGCAGCGCGCCGATATCGTAGCTCTCGGGAAATCCCTTGCGATCCATCAGGTTTTCCCGCTGGAGAACCGCATTCGGATAAAGGAAGCCGTCGGTGGTGACGAGGTCGACCTTCGGGCTCGAGGGCCAGCGCGCGAGAAGCTCCGCAAGGATGCGCGCCGTCGTCGACTTGCCGACGGCGACCGAGCCGGCGACCCCGATGACGAAGGGCGTCTTCGTCTCGTTCGACATGCTCAGGAAGCGGGTGCGCTGCCGGAAGAGGATCTGCGACGCTTCCACATGGGCGGAGAGGAG
Source organism: Sinorhizobium prairiense (assembly GCF_029201645.2). Taxonomy (NCBI): domain Bacteria; kingdom Pseudomonadati; phylum Pseudomonadota; class Alphaproteobacteria; order Hyphomicrobiales; family Rhizobiaceae; genus Sinorhizobium; species Sinorhizobium prairiense. Next base: position 3,102,655 of record NZ_CP104131.1, on the reverse strand, counting down.
CCGTGAGAGCGAGAGATAGATCCGTCGCACCTCGTCGAGATCGACCGGATCGTTGAGCGAGCGCAGGCGCTGCACCTCGTCGGCCGTCAGCGTCAGCGGCGTGTCGGCGCGAAAGCGCGACCATTCCTCCGCGGAGAAGACGTGATAGGGCGAATATTCGCCCCCTGGAGATTGCCCGGAATGTCGGCCGGTTCGATGTCTTCCGCGGCGATGCTCATGGATTCTGCCGGTTCGCCTTTTCCTGCAGGCCGGATTGGCTCGTCCGCCTGGCCAGTTCGCTCATCACATCCTGCAACGGGACGGCGGCGATATTCAATACGACCATAAGATGATAGAGGAGATCGGCACTCTCATCGACCAGATTCTTCCGGTCCTCGCCGACCGCGGCAATGACCGTTTCCACCGCCTCCTCGCCGAGCTTCTTGGCAGCCTTCGTCTGCCCGGCCGCCACCAGCTTGGCGGTCCAGGACTCCTCCGGCGCCGCCCGGGCGCGGGACGCCACGATCTTCTCCAGGTCGGAAAGGGTGAAGTCGGTCATTATCGGATCCCTTCTCGTTGACAGCGCCGCCTCAATCAAGCCGCATGGCGATGCCGTGCTCGGCCATGTGGCGCTTCGCCTCGCCGATGCTGTAGGTGCCGAAGTGGAAAATCGAGGCGGCGAGCACGGCAGTCGCATGGCCGTCGCGGATGCCCTCGACCATGTGGTCGAGCGTGCCCACGCCGCCGGAGGCGATGACGGGAGCGCGTACCGCATCGGCGATCGCCCGTGTCAGGCTGATGTCGTAGCCGCTCTTCGTACCGTCTCGGTCCATGGAGGTGAGAAGGATTTCGCCGGCGCCGAGTTCGACGACCTTTTGCGCAAATTCGATCGCGTCGATGCCTGTCGTTTGCCGCCCGCCATGGGTAAAGATCTCCCAGCGGTCCGCCTCGCCTTGCGCCGAGACTTTCTTGGCGTCGATGGCGACGACGATGCACTGGTCGCCGAATTTGTCGGCGGCTTCCGCGACGAATTCCGGGTTCTTCACCGCCGCCGTGTTGATCGACACCTTGTCGGCGCCGGCAAGCAGGAGCTTGCGGATGTCCGCCACCTGGCGCACGCCGCCGCCGACGGTGAGCGGCATGAAGCATTGCTCCGCGGTGCGGGCGACGACGTCGAAGATCGTTTCGCGATTGTCGGAAGAGGCGGTGATGTCGAGGAAGCAGAGCTCGTCGGCCCCGGCCGCGTCATAGGCGCGTGCCGCCTCCACCGGGTCCCCGGCGTCGATCAGATCCACGAAGTTCACGCCCTTGACGACGCGGCCGTCCTTCACGTCGAGGCAGGGGATTACACGGGCTTTAAGGGTCATCGCATCTTCCCCTTTCTTGCTTCGCGGATCAGATCCAGAGCTTCCTTCGGATCGATCCGGCCGTCATAAAGCGCCCGACCGGAGATCGCGCCTTCGAGCTTTTGCGCATCCGGTTCGGTCATGCGGCGGATGTCGTCCATCGAGGCGAGGCCGCCCGAGGCGATGACCGGGATTGAAACCGCGTCCGCGAGTTCGAGCGTCGAGGCCCAGTTGATGCCGGTCAGGATGCCGTCACGGTCGATGTCGGTATAGATGATCGCCGCGACGCCCGCGCCCTCGAACTTCCTGGCAAGTTCGATCACCCCGAGCTCGGACGCTTCCGCCCATCCCTCGACGGCGACCTTGCCGCCCTTCGCATCGATGCCGACCGCGACCCGTCCCGGGAACTTGCTGCAGGCTTCGATCACCAGGGCGGGATCGCGCACCGCGACGGTACCGAGGATGACGCGCTTCAGCCCGCGCGAAAGCCAGTTCTCGATATGCTCCAGCGTGCGGATGCCGCCGCCGAGCTGCACCGGGTTCTTCGTCGCCTTGAGGATGGCGTCGACCGCCGCACCGTTGACGGTCTCCCCGGCAAAGGCGCCGTTCAGGTCGACCACGTGCAGCCATTCGAAACCCTGCTCCTCGAAGGCGCGCGCCTGGGCGGCCGGGTCGGGATTATAGACTGTCGCCTGCTCCATGTCGCCGAGCTTCAGGCGCACGCATTGCCCGTCCTTGAGGTCGATCGCGGGAAAGAGGATCATTTGTTCGTCCGATCAGAAATGACGCGGCAGCCTCAGGGCTTCCAGCGCAGGAAATTCGAGATGAGGGCGAGGCCGAGCGCCTGGCTCTTTTCCGGATGGAACTGCGAGCCTGCCTTGTTGTCGCGCGCGACGAAGGCCGTCACCGGGCCGCCATAGTCCGCCTCCGCCACCACGTCTTCGGCACGCTCCGCCGCGAGGTGATAGGAATGGACGAAATAGGCGTGCAGACCGTTCTCGCCGGTCGGAATGCCGTCGAAAAGGGCGTGCGCGCGCTTGAGATCAAGCGTGTTCCAGCCGATCTGGGGGATCTTGAGCGAGCGGTCCTCGGGCGTCATCTCGACGACATCGCCGGGGATCCAGCCGAAACCCTTCGTCACCGTCTTTTCGAGTCCGCGCGACGACATGAGCTGCATGCCGACGCAGATGCCGAAGAAGGGGCGGCCAGCTTTCTCGACCGCCTCCGTCAGCGCTTCCTCCATGCCCTCCACGGCGGCGAGGCCGCGGCGGCAGTCGGCATAGGCGCCGACGCCCGGCAGCACGATCCGATCGGCCGTGGCCACCCGTTCCGGCCTGTCGGTGAGATCGATTTCGGCCGCGATGCCGGCCCCGCGGGCGGCGCGCTCGAAGGCCTTGGTGGCCGAGCGCAGGTTGCCGGATCCGTAGTCAATGATGGCGACCCGCATCAGCGCTCTCCATAGGATTCAAAAAAGCCGAGCCCGGCGGCGGCGCCCGGCCGTCCCGTAGCGGACCTGTCGGCCGACGGCATGGGAGCTGCATCTCCTGCAGGCGCTGACGGCTCGGCGTTCGAGTAATAGATTTCTTCGGCCGTCTCGAGATCGCGTGCCGGAACGACCGAACGAAACGTCCAGTCGCGTGCCGAGAGCTTGCGGGCGATGAGAAGCGGGCCTTCGAGCGACACGATGAGACCGAGCGCCAGATGGACGAGCAGCGCTGCGCTGAAGCCGCCGGGCATCGATGCCGCAAGAAGCAACAGGAACTGCAGAACGGAAACGAAGATTCCGATGAGCCACGCGCGTTTGACGATGAGCCACGGACCGGGGAAGAAGAAGGCGGTCCAGGAGAATCCGTCGGCGATGAACCGCGCCCTTTCGTCGTCGGCCGGTGCGCCGGGTGGGGTCATGATCAGGTAGGAGGCCATGGTCTTTAAACCAGATATTGGCCGGCTCAGGCGAGCGTCCCCTTGGTCGAGGGGACGCGTCCCGCCTGGCGCGGATCGATTTCGGTTGCCGTGCGGAGCACGCGGGCGACGGACTTGAAGCAGGTCTCGGCGACATGATGGTTGTTGGCGCCGTAGATGTTCTGCACATGCAGCGTGATCCCGGCATGCTGGGCGAGCGCCTGGAAGAATTCGCGCACGAGTTCGGTGTCGAAGCTGCCGATCTTCGGCGACGTGAAGGTCACGTTCCAGACGAGGAAGGGCCGGCCGGAGACGTCGACGGCGGCGCGCGTCATCGTCTCGTCCATGGCGAGGTCTATGGAGGCATAGCGGGTGATGCCGCGGCGATCGCCGAGCGCCTTGGCCAACGCCTGGCCGATGGCGATGCCGGTGTCCTCGACGGTGTGGTGATCATCGACATGGAGGTCGCCCTCCGCCTTGATCTCCATGTCGATCAGCGAATGGCGCGAGAGCTGGTCCAGCATATGGTCGAAGAAGCCGACGCCGGTCGCGATCTTCGATACGCCCGTTCCGTCGACATTGACCGAGACGGATATGGCGGTTTCATTCGTCTTTCGCGAAACTTGGCCGGTGCGGCTCGGCGTCACGTCTGCCATCAGGCTCTCCTGTCTGCACTCTCCGATGACTTTGGGCCAGCCGGCCTATCGGAGCAACATCGTTTTCGGGCGTCGCGGAGAGGGGCGACAAAGCCACCTTCGATCTTCGCATTCCGTCACAGAGCCGCTCCTTATCAGGGGAGGCATGAAATATCCAGAACTGCGACGGAGATTCGGTGCGCCGCAGCGACGTGAAAACGAAAGCCGCCTGGGCGCGCGTTCGCGCATTTGCAATCGCGCGGCTGCGACTTACATAGGCCTCAGGCAACCAGGCTCATCGCGAGCCGCATCCCCGGCTTACCGGGCCCAAAGGTACTTTCATGAGCGAACACAATCCTTACGGAACGATGCATGCGACCACCATCATCACGGTGCGCAAGGGCGGCAAGGTGGTAATGGCGGGCGATGGCCAGGTGAGCCTCGGCCAGACGGTTATGAAGGGCAATGCCCGCAAGGTCCGCCGCCTGTCGAAGGGCGACGTGATTGCAGGCTTCGCCGGCGCGACGGCGGACGCCTTCACGCTTCTGGAACGGCTGGAGGCGAAGCTCGAGCAATATCCCGACCAGCTGATGCGCGCGGCCGTAGAGCTCGCCAAGGACTGGCGTACCAACAAGTACCTGCGCAATCTCGAGGCGATGATGCTGGTTGCCGACCGGACGGTGACGCTGGCGATCACCGGCAACGGCGACGTTCTCGAGCCCGAGCACGGGACGATCGCCATCGGTTCGGGCGGCAACTATGCCTTTGCCGCGGCGCGGGCGCTCATGGACAGCGACAAGTCGGCCGAGGAGATCGCCCGCCGCGCGCTGGAGATCGCCGGCGACATCTGCGTCTACACCAACCACAACGTCGTCGTGGAGACGCTGGATGCCGAATGAGCCGGCAGAGGTCAGCTTCGAGCCGGTGGCCGAGGGCCACCTGCCGATGCTCCTCGCCTGGCTTTCCGAGCCGCATGTCCGGCAGTGGTGGGGCGATCCCGATGTCGAACTCGGGCTGATACGGGACGGTTGCGCGAAGGGTGAGGTCGACGGTTTCGTCTTTCGTGTGAAGGGGGAGCCGGCCGGCTATATCCAGTCCTGGATCCCGTCGGAATATGACGAGGAGCCCTGGGCCAAGGACCTGTCGGGCGACACGCCCGGCGTCGACATCTTCATCGGCCCGCCCGAAATGACAGGCAAAGGCGTCGCCGCCATGGCGCTCAGAGCCTTTGCCGCAAGACTGTTCGAAAGCGGCGCCGCGCGCATCGTCATCGACCCCGACGCCGGCAACCGCCGCGCCGTCCGAGCCTATGCGAAGGCCGGTTTCGTACCTTTTGGCGAATGGATAGACGAGTCCGGTCGAACTCTCCTGATGGAGCTCGAGCGGACGGAATTTGAGAGGAATCGATGAGCAACTTTTCACCCAGGGAAATCGTATCGGAGCTCGACCGCTACATAATCGGCCAGAAGGACGCGAAGCGCGCGGTTGCCATTGCGCTGCGCAACCGCTGGCGCCGCCAGCAGCTCGACGACGAGCTGCGCGACGAGGTCATGCCCAAGAATATCCTGATGATCGGTCCGACCGGCGTCGGCAAGACGGAGATTTCCCGTCGCCTCGCCAAGCTCGCCGGCGCGCCCTTCGTCAAGGTGGAGGCAACGAAGTTCACGGAAGTCGGCTATGTCGGCCGCGACGTGGAGCAGATCGTTCGCGATCTCGTCGAGGTCGGCATCAGCCTCGTGCGGGAGAAAAGGCGCGCCGAAGTGAAGGCGAAGGCTCATCAGAACGCCGAGGAGCGCGTTCTCGACGCGCTGGTCGGCACCACCGCCTCGCCGGCAACCCGCGATTCCTTCCGCAAGAAGCTGCGCGCCAACGAGCTCGACGACAAGGAGATCGAGGTCGATGTCGCCGAAACCGGCTCGCCCGGCGGCGCCTTCGAGATCCCGGGAATGCCGGGCGCCAATATCGGCGTCCTCAACCTTTCGGAAATGTTCGGCAAGGCACTCGGCGGCCGGACCAAGAAAATCAAGACGACGGTCAAGGACTCCTATGCGCTCCTGGTAAACGACGAGTCCGACAAGCTGCTCGACAACGAGCAGATCCAGCGTGAGGCGGTGGCGGCGGCGGAAAATGACGGCATCGTCTTCCTCGACGAGATCGACAAGATCGCCACCCGCGAAGGCGGCATCGGTGCCGGCGTGTCGCGCGAAGGCGTGCAGCGCGACCTGCTGCCGCTGGTCGAAGGCACGACGGTGGCGACGAAATACGGGCCGGTGAAGACCGATCACATCCTCTTCATCGCCTCCGGCGCGTTCCACGTCGCAAAACCGTCGGACCTTTTGCCGGAGCTGCAGGGGCGCCTGCCGATCCGCGTCGAGCTTAGGGCCCTCACCAAGGAGGATTTCCGCCGCATTCTGACCGAGACGGAGGCGAGCCTCATCCGCCAGTACAAGGCGCTGCTCGAGACGGAGGGCGTTGCCCTCGACTTCACCGAGGACGCGATCGACGCGCTGGCGGAGGTCGCGGTCCAGCTCAACGCCAATGTCGAGAACATCGGCGCGCGCCGCCTGCAAACCGTGATGGAGCGTGTGCTCGACGATGTCTCCTTCAACGCGCCCGATCGCGGAGGCCAGGGCGTCACGATCGATGCCGATTACGTTCGCCGGCATGTCGGGGATCTGGCGGCCAATACCGACCTGTCGCGCTACATCCTCTGACGCCCGACCTCCGTCGAGGCCAGTCGATCACCGAATTGTGGGGCGCCTGTCACTCGACAGGCGCCTCCGTTTTCTCGAGATCGATCAGCAGCCGTTAAGAATTAAGGCATCATTCCGACATGATTCTGCCTTCAGGGCGCGCCGGAACCGGCGGGTCCGCCGGCTTCTTGGAAGAGTCTACAGGAAAACTGATAGTGCGCCTCACCGCCTGCATGCTCGTGATCTTCACATTTTGCCTCGCCGCCGGTCCTTCGGCTGCGAGCGGGATACTCATCGTTCCGCAGGGCAATCGCCACGTCGAGCAGCCGGGCGTTCCGGGCGCCTCGGTACGCCGCACCAAAGCCGGCCGCACATCCTTCGACGCGAAATACGAGAAGGTGCGCGAGCTTCTTGCCACCGACCGCAAGCTCGTCGGCAAGATCAAGTCGGTCGCCGGCGCCTACGGCATCGCGCCCATTCACATGGTCGGGGCAATCGTCGGCGAACACACCTACAATGTCGACGCCTATGACCGGCTGCAATCCTATTACGTCAAGGCGGCCGCCTATGCGGGCGACAGCTTCCAGTTCGGCTATCAGGGCGAGTCCATCGCCGAATTCGTCGAGCGGCCCCAATTTGCCGAATGCGCCGGCAAGAAAGGCTCCTACGCGCTCTGGACCTGCCGCGAGCGGGTCTGGGACAGCCAGTTCCGCGGGCATACCGTGGCCGGCAAATCCTTCCCGAACAACCGCTTCAGCGCCGTCTTCTTCCAGCCGTTCTTCGCCGGGCAGACCTTCGGTCTCGGCCAGATCAATCCGCTGACCGCATTGATGCTGACGGATATGGTGTCGCGCGTTTCCGGTTATGAGCGCCTCGACGAAAACAACGCCGCGGGCGTCTATGAGGCGATCATGGACCCGGACGTGTCGCTTGCCTATATGGCCGCCTCCATCCGGCATTCGATCGATGCCTATCGCTCGATTGCGGGCATGGATATCTCCGGCAATCCGGGCCTGACGGCAACGCTCTACAATGTCGGCAATCCGGATGCGCGTGCGGCCGCGCTCGCCGCAAAGAACCAGGGGGGCGAGGTCCACTGGCCGGAGGAGAACTATTACGGCTGGCTCGTCAACGACAAACTGGCAGAGCTCGAAAGCCTTTTGTGATCCTTTATCGCCCGGCGGCGGAATCATCGCGATTCACGTGAAGCATTTTCTTGATTGCGCCGTAAAAAACTGGAACGGTACGCGACCAGAGCATTCCGCAATTCCGGACTGAGAACCGCTGCGCACTTTTCCTGGAATTGCTCTGGGAAAGGCATACACATGGATACGCGACCGGAGCCATTCGAGCCGCCCGCGCCCGTCCCGCGCACCGGCATCCCCTCGCGGCTCGAGATCATCCGCACGGTTCTGCGAAACCCGCTCGAGCTCTGGGGCGAGCCTTCCTACACGCTTCCCTGGATCGAGACGAAGTTCATCAATCAGCGGACGCTTATCGTCAACGATCCCGGCCTCATCCGCTATATCCTCGTCGAGAACGCCGCCAACTACGAAATGTCGAATGTCCGGCGGCTGATCCTGCGCCCGATCCTGCGCGACGGCCTCCTGACGGCGGAAGGAGAGGTCTGGAAACGGTCGCGTAAGGCGATGGCGCCGGTCTTCACGCCAAGGCACGCAAAAGGCTTTGCCGGCCAGATGCTTCGCGTTTGCGAGGCCTTCGTCGGCCGCTACGCGGGTGCTTCATCGGAACCCTTCGTCACCAATGTCGCCGTGGACATGACGGAACTCACCTTCGAGATCCTGGCCGAGACCCTCTTTTCCGGCGAGATCGCCGTCGAAAAGCAGGGCTTCGCCGCCAATGTCGAGGAATTGCTGCATCGAATGGGGCGCGTCGATCCGATGGACCTCCTGGTTGCGCCGAGCTGGGTTCCGCGACTGACCCGTATCGGCGGCCGGAAAGTGCTCGACCGTTTCCGCGGCGTCGTTTCCGAGACGATGTCTCTGCGCCGGCGACGGATGGCGGAAGCGCCCGGCGAGGTCCCGAACGACTTTCTGACCCTGCTTCTGCAGTTGGAAGGTCCGGATGGGCTTACGACCTCCGAAATCGAGGACAATATTCTCACCTTCATAGGTGCCGGCCACGAGACCACGGCACGGGCGCTCGCCTGGTGTTTCTATTGCGTCGCCAATACGCCCGCCTATCGCGAGACGATGGAACAGGAGATCGATTCGGTTCTTGCAAGCGGCGCCGATCCGGTCGACTGGCTCGGGCGCATGCCGCATGTGCTTGCCGCCTTCGAGGAGGCGTTGAGGCTCTATCCGCCGGCGCCATCCATCAACCGCGCCGCGATCGAGGAAGATGCGTGGACTTCCCCGGAAGGTGAGCGCGTGCCGATCCGCAAGGGAATATCGGTGCTGGTCATGCCCTGGACGCTCCACCGGCACGCGCTCTACTGGCAGAAACCCCGCGCCTTCATGCCGGAGCGCTTCCTTCCGGAAAACCGGGACAAGATCAACCGCTTCCAGTACCTGCCCTTCGGCGCTGGCCCGCGCATCTGCATCGGCGCGACCTTCGCGCTGCAGGAGGCGGTTATCGCGCTCGCCGTGCTCATGCACCGCTTCCGCTTCGACCTGACGGACGAGACGCATCCCTGGCCTGTGCAAAGGCTGACGACGCAGCCGAGGGGCGGCTTGCCGATGAAGGTGTCTGCCCGGGTGAAGTAGGGCCCAGGTTGGTGGGATACGCCCGCCGTCAGACACGGAAACGTCGTTGTCGCGCGATGGTTTTTTCCAAGAATATGTCCTATCACCGGACAGACCCTTTCGGACCCTCATCATTGGACTGAGCAGAAATTGACCCCGCATCTTCTCCTCGGCATCGACACCGGCGGCACCTACACCGACGCCGTCCTTTTCAGCGAAGCTACCGGCGTCGTCGCCAAGGCCAAGGCGCTGACGACCCGCCACGACCTGGCCGAGGGCGTTTCCGGCGCGGTGGAGGCGGTGCTCGCGAAGGCGAGAGTGCCGGTTTCGGCGATCAGCCTCGTGTCGCTCTCGACGACGCTTGCCACCAATGCGCTGGTCGAAGGCCAGGGCGGCCGTGCCGGCCTGATCATGATCGGTTTTGCTCCCGAAGACCTGAAGCGCGACGGCCTTCAGGAAGCGCTCGGGTCCGATCCCGTTCTGTTCCTTCCCGGCGGCCACAACGTTCATGGAGGCGAGACGCCGCTCGACATGAGTGCGCTCGACGCGGCGCTGCCGGCACTCGGCTCTCAGGTGTCGTCCTTCGCCATCGCCGGTTATTTCGCCGTGCGCAACCCGGACCACGAGAAGCGCGTGCGCGATCGCATCCGCGAGGTCTCGCACCTGCCGGTCACCTGCAGCCATGAACTTTCCTCCAAGCTCGGCGGCCCGCGCCGGGCGCTGACGACGCTTCTGAATGCGCGCCTCGTCTCGATGATCGACCGGCTTATCGGTTCGTGCGAAGACTTCCTCAAGGCCCGCGGCATCGACGTGCCGATGATGGTGGTGCGCGGCGACGGTGCGCTGATCTCGGCCGCCGAAGCGCGGCTGCGCCCGATCGAGACGATCCTTTCCGGGCCGGCCGCGAGCCTAGTCGGTGCTCGCTATCTGACCGGCCTGGACAACGCCGTCGTCTCCGATATCGGCGGCACGACGACCGACGTAGCCGTACTCGAAAAGGGCCGCCCGCGACTCGATGCGGAGGGCGCGGTCGTCGGAGGCTTTCGCACCATGGTCGAGGCGGTCGCCATGCGCACCTACGGCCTCGGCGGCGACTCCGAGGTGAAGATCAACGACCGCGGCCTCAAGGCCAAGCTCGATCTCGGGCCCCGCCGGTTCCTGCCCTTGAGCCTGGCCGCGGCCCTGCACGGCGACGCCGTCCTGTCGGTGCTCGAAAGGCAGTTGCGGGCGCCTCATGCCGGCCGGCATGATGGACGCCTGGCGGTCCGCACCGGCTTGCCCGACCACCTGGCGAGCGGGCTTCAGCCGCAGGAGCAGGCACTCTACGGCCGCATCGGCATGGTGCCGGTGGCGCTTGCGGACCTGCTCGTCAGCACGCCGCAGAAGGCAACGCTCGACCGGCTCGTGGCGCGCGGACTGGTGCATATCTGCGGGCTCACCCCCTCGGACGCGATGCATGTTCTCGGACGGCAGGCGCAGTGGAACGGCGCGGCCGCACGCCTGGGTCTCGAGATCGCCGCCCGCACCAAGGACGGATCGGGGCAGCCTATCGCCGCCTCCGTCGAAGCTCTCGCGAAGTTGATCGTCGACCGGCTGACGCGACAATCCTCTGAAGCCATCCTGCAAGCCTGTCTCAGCGAGGACGGCGCCGCCATCGACCCCGCCGCCTCACTTGCCGTCGACCGGGCGCTGAAACGGGAACCGGGCATCGTGCGCTTTTCGATCAGCCTCGACCGGCCGCTTGTCGGTCTCGGCGCCTCGGCGCCGGTCTATTACCCCGCCATCGCCGAAATGCTTTCCACCGAGGCCGCGATCCCGGCGGAGGCAGATGTGGCAAACGCCGTCGGCGCGGTTGTCGGTCAGGTGCGGGCAACGATCACCGTCTTCGTGACGACGCCGGAAGAAGGCATTTTCATCGTCAACGGTGCGGGCGCGAGCGAACGCTTCGTCGATCAGCAGGAGGCTTTCGGCGTCGCCCGACGGCGCGCCGAAACGATGGCCTTGGAGAGCGCCCGCGCCAACGGTGCAGAAGAACCCGCCGCGGTGCTTCGGGAAGAGATCGACGCGCCGGAAGTCGAAGGCAGCCGCAAGCTGATCGAGGCACGCTTCATCGCCTCGGCAAGCGGCCGGCCCCGTATCGCGCATCACGCGTCTTGACCTTTTCCATTCCGGAAACAATTCTTCGCATCCTTGCGGAATTGACAGGGAATGCGTTGATGAGAGAGTGTCCGCGCATGTGAGCGGGGCCAAAGCGCTTTTCCTTCCGGGCGCCGCTTCTATCTATGGCAATAGGAATACTGAATCAGGAGCTGTGGCATGGACCGCGTTGAGAAATATGGATTGCAGATCGATGCGGGGCTCCACCGCTTTCTGGTCGAAGAAGCGATGCCGGGCACCGGGGTCGAGGCGGAGCGGTTCTTTTCCGCCTTCTCGGATCTCGTTCACGATCTCGGACCGAAGAACCGGACCCTTCTCGTCAAGCGCGACGAGATGCAGGCCAGGCTCGACGGCTGGTATCGCGAGCATGGTGCCCCGGTCGACATGGAAGCCTATGAAGCCTTCCTGCGGGAGATCGGCTACCTCCTGCCGGAAGGTCCCGATTTTTACGTCTCGACCGCAAATGTCGATTCCGAAATCGCGACGATCGCCGGGCCGCAGCTTGTCGTGCCGGTGATGAATGCGCGCTATGCGCTCAATGCCGCCAATGCGCGCTGGGGATCGCTCTACGACGCCCTTTACGGCACCGATGCGATAGCGGAGACCGACGGGGCCGAGCGCGGCAAGGGATATAATCCGAAGCGCGGTGCCAAGGTCATCGCCTGGGCGCGAGAATTTCTCGACGCGAGCGCTCCGCTGGCGGCCGGCCGCTGGAGCGATGCCGAATCGTTCTCGATCGAGGGAGGGACGCTGACCGTAACGCTTGCCGACGGCACGAAGAGCGCTCCGCGCAATTCCGTTCAGTTCGCCGGCTATGCTGGTGACCCCGCGGCGCCGTCCGAGATCGTTCTGCGTCGGAACGGCCTTCACGTCGTCATCGTCCTCGACGCAACGACACCCATCGGCAAGGCCGATGCAGCCGGCATATCCGACGTCGTCTTGGAATCGGCGATCACCACGATCATGGATTGCGAGGATTCGGTTGCGGCCGTCGACGCCGAGGACAAGGTGCTCGTCTACCGCAACTGGCTCGGGCTGATGAAAGGCGATCTCGAGGAGGAGGTGACCAAGGGCGGCACGGCGTTCACCCGGAGGCTCAACCCCGACAGGGCCTATAAGGCTGCGGACGGCGCGACTCTGACACTGCCGGGCCGGTCGCTGATGCTGGTGCGCAATGTCGGGCACCTGATGACCAACCCCGCGATCCTCGACCGGGACGGCAAAGAGGTGCCGGAAGGCCTGATGGATGCCATGGTGACGGCGCTGATCGCACTCCACGACATCGGCCGGAACGGCCGGCGGGCGAATTCCCGCAGCGGCTCCATGTATGTGGTCAAGCCGAAAATGCACGGGCCGGAGGAAGTCGCCTTCGCCTGCGAGATCTTCGCCCGCGTAGAGGCGGCGCTCGGGCTTCCGGCCAACACGATGAAGATGGGAATCATGGACGAGGAGCGGCGGACGACCGTCAACCTCAAGGAATGCATCCGCGCCGCCCGCGAACGGGTCGTCTTCATCAATACCGGCTTCCTGGACCGCACCGGCGACGAAATCCACACCTCGATGGAAGCCGGCCCGATGATCCGCAAGGGCGACATGAAGCAGGCGCCATGGATATCGGCCTATGAGAACTGGAACGTCGATGTCGGTCTCGCGTGCGGGCTGTCCGGCCACGCCCAGATCGGCAAGGGCATGTGGGCGATGCCGGACCTGATGGCGGCGATGCTGGAGCAGAAGATCGCTCATCCGAAGGCGGGCGCGAACACGGCCTGGGTACCGTCGCCGACGGCCGCGACTCTGCACGCCACCCACTATCATCGCGTCAACGTCGCCGAAGTCCAGGCGGGCCTCAAGAGCCGCGCCCGCGCGAAGCTCGCCGATATCCTCTCCGTGCCGGTCGCTCCACGGCCGAACTGGACCGAGGAGGAAATCCAGCGCGAACTCGACAACAATGCGCAGGGCATTCTTGGCTATGTCGTGCGCTGGGTCGACCAGGGCGTCGGCTGCTCCAAGGTGCCGGACATCAACAATGTCGGCCTGATGGAGGACCGCGCGACGCTGCGCATCTCGGCGCAGCATATGGCGAACTGGCTGCATCACGGCATCGTCAGCGAATCGCAGATCGTGGAGACCATGAAGCGCATGGCGGCGATCGTCGACGGGCAGAACGCCGGCGATCCGAATTACCAGCCCATGGCTGGGCGCTTCGAGCGAATCGATCGCCTTTCAGGCGGCGCTCGATCTCGTGCTCAAGGGCCGCGAGCAGCCGAACGGCTATACCGAGCCGGTCCTGCATCGCCGCCGGCTGGAGCTGAAGGCGAAGCAGCGGGCCTGAGGCCCGTTGCGATTTTAATGGCGTCGAAGCTCTGGTCGGATTTGTCGGCACGCACGGTGATGCGCGTGAATTCCTCGCGTATCGACCGTGCGCCACTGCATGTTTCCTTTGATCGTGGCCGATCAATGGACAAAAACATCGAGCAGCTCAAAGGGTTACAGCGACCTTGGCGCGTCTCACAAGACGCGCGGCGCTGTAGGAAACGTATCGGAGGACTGCAACCTCTCCTCCCCTCATCCCTGTGCTCGTCACAGGGATGAGAGCAGCGCCGCGTCTGCGGCGCGGAAGAGCTCTTTCAGCCCAAGGACTTGGTCTGGCTGGATTCCTGTGACAAGCACAGGAATGAGGGACCCGGGATGTGCGGCTACTACGACTTTAATTTGCGAATGTGCGAGATGGTCAAGCTGTGACGCAATGCCCTCGCCGCGTCCGCGGCGCGGGAAGCGTTCTTTCAGCCCAAGGACTCGGTCTGGCTGGATTCCTGTGACGAGCACAGGAATGAGGGGATCAACAAGGCGCGCCGTGCGTCCAAAGGGACGCACAAAGAACGCGCCAGCTTCTCGAATCGAGCGCAATCAGCCGCGACGGCAAAAAGAAAGGGCCACCCGGCGCCACCGGATGGCCCTTTTTCGATGTCTTGCAGCCGTTACTGCTGCACGACGACGCGTGCGTTGCGGCCGGGGCGGACCCGCGAATAGAGATCGATGATGTCCTGGTTCATCAGGCGGATGCAACCGGACGAGGCGGCGGTGCCGATCGACGACCATTCCGGCGTGCCGTGCAGGCGGAACAGCGTGTCCCGGCCTTCCTTGTTGAAGAGATAGAGAGCGCGTGCACCGAGTGGATTGCTGATGCCCGGGCCCATGCCGGCCTCTACATATCTGGCGACTTCCGGCTTGCGCTCGGCCATTTCCTTCGGCGGGTGCCAGGTCGGCCATTCCTGCTTCCAGGCGACATAGGCCTCGCCTTCCCACGCGAAACCCTGCTTGCCGACGCCGATCCCGTAACGTACGGCCTTGCCGCCGGGCAGCACGTAATAGAGGAAGCGGCTCGGCGTGTTGACGACGATCGTTCCCAGGCGTTCCTTCGTCGGGTAATCGACGATCTGCCGATGGAAACGCTGGTCTACGCGGTTGATCGGAACGCCCGGCACCGCATATCCGTGGTCCTCAACAGGGCCATAATTGCTGGAGAAGATCTGGTTCGTCGCCACTTTTTCGCCCTCGGGAGAGGAGCCGGCCGTGGTCGTGGTCTGTGAGCAGCCGGCGAGGGCAACGGTGGCCGCCAGGCTGCACAGAAGGAGAGCGTTGCGGAAGCGCATGATGGTCTCGTAAAAGAGGTCAGGAAAATACGGGGGAGGGTGTCCGGCCGTCAGCGGCAACAGCTTATTTTCTATTGCACCGCAGTGCGCAAGGGACCGGCCCCCCGCAATGTGGCCGAAAGGTGTAAATTCCGTGACGATGGCTTTTTTGCAACAAACCACCCTGCAGCGCCGCGCGTCTCGTCAGAGGCGCAAAGGTCGCCGTATCACTTTGCGAGGGCGGCAATGACGATCTTGTCTATCCATGGCGACAATCCGCTCGCAGACGGACGTCAGTCAGAGCGGGCGATGAAGGTACGGCGCGGCGTTCAGCGGCTGCTGATGGAACTGCGCCACGCGGCTCTGCCCGAATTGACGCTTGCGAGCGGGAGGCGGGCCGATCTCATCTCGCTCTCGCCGAAGGGCGAAATCTGGATTATCGAGATCAAGACCTCGATCGAGGACTTCCGCGTCGATCGCAAGTGGCCGGAGTACCGGCTCCACTGCGACCGCCTGTTCTTCGCAACGCATGCGCAGGTTCCCCTCGACATCTTTCCGGAAGAATGCGGGCTGATGCTTTCCGACGGCTACGGTGCGCATATGCTGCGCGACGCTCCGGAACACCGCCTGCCGCCGAGCACGCGAAAATCGGTAACGCAGGCCTTCGCGCGCACGGCGGCGCAGCGCCTGACGCTCGCAGAATGGGCGGCCGAGCGAAACGGCGAGCTCGGCCAGTCGATCAGCGACATCGTCAGCGGCGAGCGGGATTAGAAAGGCGGCGCGAGTTACTTCGGCGCCCGTTTCGCCAGAATGCGCTGCAGGGTCCGTCGGTGCATGTTGAGCCGGCGCGCCGTTTCGGAAACATTGCGTTCGCACATTTCGTAGACGCGCTGAATATGCTCCCATCGCACGCGATCGGCCGACATCGGGTTTTCCGGAGGCTCCACCCGCTCGCCCGGGCGCTGAATCAGCGCCGCGAGAATGTCGTCGGCGTCTGCGGGCTTGGCCAGATAGTCGAGCGCTCCGAGCTTCACGGCGTTGACCGCGGTCGCGATGTTTCCATAGCCCGTCAGAACGATCATGCGCGTGTCGTCGCGGCGCCCACGGATCGCCTCGATCACGTCGAGACCGCTGCCGTCGCTCAGGCGGAGATCGATGACTGCATGTTTCGGCGGGCGGGTCTTCGCCTTGGCTATGCCTTCTGCGACCGATTCGGCGATCTCGACCGCGAAGCCGCGCGCTTCCATTGCGCGGGCGAGGCGCCGCAGAAAGGCCGTGTCGTCATCGACGATCAGAAGGCTCTTGTCAGGCCCGATCAGGTCCGCATCGGCGGCGTGAGTGTTTGGCGCAGGCATCGACTTTTCGATCATTTCTCAAATCCCTACAGCGCCATGCGTCTCACCGGGCGCGCAAGGGCCGCTGTAACCCTTCAAGTGCTGCATGTTCTATTCTTTCACCGGACAGGATCAAAGGAAACATGCGGTAGGCATAAACCGGTGGTTTTGCCGGCAATCATGTGGGTTTCCCCGCACCTGTCTTCAATAAACCGCCAAAAGTCATTTCGCCAGTTTCGTGTCCATCAGCACGCGCGGCCATTCGACGCTGACCCGGGCGCCCGGGTGTTTCGAACCGCCGTTCTCGAAGCGCAGCCGGGCACCTGAACGCTCGAGCAGCGTCTTGGCGATGAAGAGACCGAGGCCGAGCCCGCCGGCACTGTCGTCCTTCTGCCGCCGCGTCACATAGGGTTCGCCGATCCGCGCCAGGATGTCCGGCGAAAAACCGTCGCCGTCGTCTTCGATCGTCACCCGCACGCGCTCGGCCGTGTGTTCCGTCGTGACGGTCACCTTCTTGCGCGCATAGTCGACCGCGTTCTCCAGCAGATTGCCCAGGCCGTAGAGAATGCCGGCATTGCGGATGCCGACCGGCTCCGAGGCGCGATCGCCCTGCTCCTTCAGCTCGATTTCTATGCCGAATTCGCGATGCGGCGCCATTACCTCCTCGATCAGCGATGAGAGCGGCAGAAGCCGCATATGTTCTTCGCTTTCGGACGAAAGGGTGGTCAGCCGCCTCAGAATGTCGCGGCAGCGTTCGCTCTGGCTGCGCAGAAGATGGACGTCCTCGCCGAAACGCGGATCGTCGCCGAGCTCCCGTTCCATCTCCTTGGCGACGACGCTGATCGTCGCGAGCGGCGTTCCGAGTTCGTGGGCGGCGGCGGCCGCGAGACCGTCGAGCTGCGACAGGTGCTTCTCCCGCTGGAGGACGAGCTCGGTCGCCGTCAGCGCTTCGGAAAGCTCGCTCGCCTCGAGCGAGACGCGATAGGTGTAGAAGGCGGCGAAGGCCGTCATCGAGACGATCGCGAACCAGATGCCCGCCGTCAGCACGCGCGGCATCAGCAGAACGGTGCCTGGATACCAGGGCAGCGGGAAGGGCGAGAAGGCAAGGGCGGTGACGCCCAGGACGGCGAGTCCGGCCAGCACGATGCTCTGCGGCTTCGGCTGCGAGGCCGACGAGATGATGACCGGCACGCAGAGAAGCGGCGCGAAGGGATTGGCAAGGCCGCCGGTGATGAAGAGCAACGCAGTCAGTTGCGCAAGGTCGAGACCGAGCAGGGAGAAGGCGGCCGGCGGCGTCAACCGCTGCGTCGGCGGAAAGCGGAGCGTGAGAAAGACGTTGAGAAGCGCCAGGCAGGCGATCAATACGGAGCAGGGAACGATCGGCAGCGGGAACTGCAACCACAGCGCCGTGACGACGACGGCGAGCGATTGTCCACCCACCGCCAGCCAGCGCAGCCGGATGAGCGTCTGCAGCCTCAGACTGCGATTGCTGTTCTGATCGTTATAGAGTGTCGCAGCTGCCATGCGTTTCCGTTTCGCGATGCGGGTCGCATGCGCGACCGGGCGTCAATTCATCTTACCGGACTTTATTCCGAACCCGGCAAATAGGAAACGGCGGCGGACCTCGGTGCGCCGTAGAGCCGCATCCGGCCACGTTGGACGGATCGGAAAACGAGCACACTTTCCCTCCCGTTCTAAGTCCCGCGCGGTTTCGCGCGCGTCGTCGGCATCGCATTGGCGGGATCCTCCGGCCAGGGATGTTTCGGATAGCGGCCGCGCATCTCGGCCCTGACGTCCTTCCACGAGCCGGCCCAGAAGCCGGGCAGGTCCCGGGTCGTCTGGATCGGGCGGTGGCCGGGGAAATCAGCTCGAGAAGCAGCGGCAGCCGACCGTCGCCGATCGCGGGATGCGCTTTCAGGCCGAAGAGCTCCTGAACGCGGATCGACAGGAGCGGTTCGTCGCCGTCGTAATGGATCGGATGAAGCTGGCCTGTCGGCGCTTCGAAATGCGTAGGGGCCAGCCGGGCGAGGTCGCGCTGAAGGCCGTATGGAACGAGCGAGATGAGGCCTTCGGCGAGATCGCGGCCCTTGATCCCGTCAATGCCGCCGGCGTCTCCCTGGAACGGAACGAACCACGCGTCGAGACGGGAGATCAGCGCCGCGTCGGACATGTCCGGCCAGGGCTCGCCGATGGAGCGGTGCAGGAAGCCGATGCGGTCGCGCAGTTGCTCCACGTCCTTCGGGAAGGGGACAGCGGCGAGCCCCAGCTGCCGGATACCGTCCGCGAGTGCCCGCGCCGCCGCCTGGCCGCTGGGGCGAGGCAGCGGTTTCTCCTCGAAGATGATCGCCCCGAGCCGTGTCACTCGGCGCGCACGCACCTGCCGGCTGGCCCGATCGAAGAAGCTTTGCTCCTCGGTGACGATGGCGTCCGGCATGTGCCCTTCGACATCGCCTCTCGTTATTTCCGCTGCAGCAAGCACCCGTTGCGCCCCGGCTCTGCCGGTAAGATCGGCAATGACGAGCATTCCGGCCGCAGCAAGGCGTTCGGTCTCGGGTATCTCGGCACCGCGTCCGTTCGCCATGACGAAGCGGCCGCGCCCGCCGCGCTGCAGCGCGATGCGGTCGGGAAAGGCGTGCATCAGCAGGGCTCCAGGCAGAACCGGCTCCAGACCCGCCTTGTTCGATGCGCCGAGCTCGCCGGCCATGCGCCGCGCCAGACCGCGGGCGGCCTCGGCCCGGTCGCTGCGCTCGCTCCGGAACCGGCGCAGCCGCTCCTCGATATCGATGCTGTTGCCGCCGAGGCCCTGCTCGGTGAGCATCACCGCGAGAAGGCAGGCCTCCTGCGCCCGCCCTTCCTCGGCGGCTGCAACCGACATTGCCGCAAGCCGCACCGGCAGCGCCAGATCGCGGATCCTGCGGCCCCTCGGCGTCAGCGCGCCGCGGCTGTCGATCGCGCCGAGCTCGAAGAGCAGGCCTCGCGCCTCGCGCAGGGCCGTCTCCGGCGGCGGATCGAGGAATTTCAGCGTCGACGGATCGGCCACACCCCAATGGGCAAGATCGAGGAGCAGGCCGGAGAGATCGCTGGCAAGGATCTGCGGCGGCGTGAAGGCGGCGAGCGCCGCCGTCTGGCCGGGATGCCACAGGCGGATCGCGATACCCGGCTCAGTCCTTCCGGCGCGCCCGGCGCGCTGATCGGCCGAGGCTCTTGAAACGCGCACGGTTTCGAGCCGCGTGATGCCCGTCGAGGCCTCGAAGACCGGCAGCCGCTGCAGACCGCTGTCGACGACGATCCTGACGCCGTCGATGGTGATCGACGTTTCGGCGATCGAAGTCGCCAGCACGATCTTGCGTGTGCCCTTCGGTGCCGGGCGGATCGCCGCGTCCTGTTCCTTCTGGCTCAGATTGCCGTAGAGCGGCACGATTGCGGTCGCCTCCCCGAAGCGATCGGCGAGCCGCGCGGCCGTGCGGGCGATTTCCGCCTGCCCGGGCAGGAAGGCAAGGATGGAACCTTCCTCGGACCGATGCGCCTCTGCAATCGTGCGGACCATCGCGTCCTCGACGCTTTCACCGGCCGCTCTGTTTTCGTAGCGTATGTCGATAGGGAAACTCCGGCCCTCGCTTTTCAGGACCGGCGCATCGCCGACGAGCCCGGCGATGCGTTCGACGTCGAGCGTCGCCGACATGACGACGATCCTGAGGTCCTCGCGCAGCGCCGATTGCACGTCGAGCGCCAGCGCCAACCCGAAATCGGCATCCAGCGAACGCTCGTGGAACTCGTCGAAAAGGACAGCCGAAACGCCGGACAATTCGGGATCGTCGAGGATCATCCGGCTAAAGACGCCCTCCGTTACAACTTCGATCCGGGTTTTGCCCGATACGCGGTTGTCGAGCCGCATCCGGTAGCCGACGGTTTCGCCGACCTTCTCCCCAGAAGTTCGGCCATGCGTCCGGCCGCGGCCCGCGCTGCGAGCCGCCGCGGTTCGAGCAGAATGATCTTGCCGTCGCCGCGCCAGGGCTGGTCGAGCAGAAAAAGCGGCACCAGCGTCGTCTTGCCGGCGCCGGGAGGAGCCGACAGCACGACCGATCCCGACGAAGCGAGCGCGTCGCCAAGGCCGGGCAGGATCTCGCGGATAGGCAGGGTCGGAAGCGCGCGCATCACGCCTGCTCCTCCATTCCGATTTCGATCACGCGGCCGCCGGCGGCTTCCGCGTCGGCACTGTCGTGGGTCACCAGGATGGTGGGCAGCCCGGCCGCCCTCGCCTTGGAAAAGACAAGCTCACGCGTCTGCTGCCTGAGCGCCGCGTCGAGATTGGAGAAAGGTTCGTCGAGAAGCAGGAATCGTGGCGCGGAAACGAGCACCCTTTGCAGCGCCACGCGTGCCTTCTGGCCGCCGGAGAGCGTGTCCGGGTCGCGGTCGAAGAAGCCGGTAAGGCCCACCTCGTCGAGGGCTGCATCGGCCAGCCGGCGGCGTGCGGCTCGTCCTTTGACAGCCGGCGCTATGGCGAAGACGATGTTGCCGCCGACCGATAGATGGGGAAAGAGCAGCGGATCCTGAAACAGAATGCCCGCGTGGCGCCGGTTGGCGGGAACCGCCGTCAGGTCCTTGCCGTCGATCAGGATGCGGCCGCTCACATCGAATGCCGCATCGAGAAAGCCTCCCGCAAAGGCGAGCAGGGTCGACTTGCCGGAGCCGGACGGCCCCATGATCGTCAGCACCTCGCCCGGCGCGACGGACGCCGATACGGCGAGCAGGGCCCGGCCGCCCAGACCGATCGTCACCTCCGAGAGCGTCAGGCATCCTGTCTTGATCGGGGAATTTGACCCGGCGTTTTCCTGCATTCACGTCCTCATTGCCCGCCGGTTGCGGAATAGCAACTGCGGGCCGAGCGACGCAACGAGAAATGCGAGGAAGGGCAGGAGACCCTGAACGAGGGCGTAGATGCCGATGACCCGCCGGTCGCCGCCCGACGAGAGTGCGACGGCCTCGGTCGTGATCGTCGTCAGCCGCCCGGACCCGATGAGGAGCGTCGGCAGATAGAGGCTGACCGACACGGCGAAACCGACCGCGAGCGCGGTGAGGCAGGCACGAAAGAGCAATGGCAGCCGGACCGTGAACAGGATTTCCAACGCCGGCTTGCCGAAGCCGGCGGCAATTTTTTCGAAGCGCGGGTCGACCGCGCGCCAGGGGGCCGACAGCGACAGAAGCACGTAAGGGAGCACGAAAACGAAATGGACCGCCAGCACGCTCGCAAAGCCGGGAGTGAGCCCCGCCGAGAGCATCAGGACCTGCAGCCCGAAAACGAAGCTGATCTCCGGGACGAGCAAGGGGAGGTAAAGCAGCCGGTAGCCGGCTGCATTCTTCCGTCCGCCGGCGATGCCGTTGCGGTAGAGCAGGAGGATGGTAAATACGAGCGCCAGCGATGACGCCGAAAGAGCGAGCGCGACCGTGGTGCCGAGCGGCGCCCAGAGTTGAGGCAATGTGCGCATCCAGGTATTGGGCGTGAGACTTCCGGGCAACGCGTCGGGAAAGGGCCAGAGGCCTGCAACCGACCAGATCGAGAGCACGCTGAGCCCCGTGAAAATGGTGACCGTACAGGTGCTCATGGCGAGGGCGCCCGCAGCGCGAAGCGCGCCGTCCCGCGCAAAGCGCCGTCCGGAAAAGGTCAGGCGCGCGAGAACGGCTTTCCCGACCCGTTCGAGCACGATCCAGCTCGCCATTGCGGCAACGACGATGCCAAGCTGCAGGAAAGCGCCCGCCGATGCGAGAAATCGCGCACCGAGGTCGTCGTCTCCGGCCCATTGGGTTACTCGCACCGGCAATGTTGGCGGCAGCTTCGGCCCGAGGATCATGGCGACGTCGACCACGGATACCGAATAGACGAGCACTGCGAAGACCGGCAGACGGATCTGGCGGTAGAGGGCGGGCCAAAGACAGATGGCGAAGCCGGCGACGCGCCCGTAGCCGAGCGCCGCCGCAAGGCGCGATGCCCTCGTGACGGCAAGCTGCGGCAGGGCGGCAAGCGTCACCAGGAAGAGAAACGGCACCTCCTTGGCGATGAGCCCGGCAATCATCGTCAGCGCGAAAGGGTCGTTGGGAAGAAGCCAGTCCGGGGGCCGCGTGAAGCCCGTCACCTCCGGCGAGATCAGCCGGAGCAGGAAGCCCGACGGGGCGACGAGGAAAGCCAGCGCAAAGGCGGCGGCGGCATGCGGGACGGCAAGCAGGGGAGAGACGAGATGCTGGATGCGGGCGAAAAGCGGCGTGCCGGCAAAGCC